>MPNL01000052.1 GCA_002239005.1 Truepera sp. bin119 | reverse complement strand
TCGCCTCAGAGATCCCCTCCTCCCGCGACAATTGTCGAAGAGGCAGATTGTTCGGCGGAAGCATGCGCTCGAGCACAGCCCCCTTGCGTTCCGGTGAGCATGCCACCTCACTGTCCTATCCCACCCAGGGGATTGCCCTAAAGTGGGGAACGCCTTGCGGCATCATAGATCACTGCACCATCGGCCGGGTGCGAATCGGGGAGCTGTCGGCCAAGTGGGGAACGCCTTGCGGCATCATAGATCACTGCACCGTCATACCGGAGGAATTATCAACTGGTTTTGATAGGTGGGGAACGCCTTGCGGCATCATAGATCACTGCACCGCCATCTCCCACCTCTCCCAGGAGGTGAGCATCCCGTGGGGAACGCCTTGCGGCATCATAGATCACTGCACCGTCACTCATCCTGGTGAATATGCTGACCTCCTCTGGTGGGGAACGCCTTGCGGCATCATAGATCACTGCACCTGCGTCTTGCGGCTGGGGAGGTCGATCCCGAGCCGGTGGGGAACGCCTTGCGGCATCATAGATCACTGCACCCGTGGAGGGTGGCCACTGTGCCGGCTCATCCAGGAGGTGGGGAACGCCTTGCGGCATCATAGATCACTGCACTGTCGATGAGGACGAGGCCAGGGAGCGGCTCTCAGCGTGGGGAACGCCTTGCGGCATCATAGATCACTGCACCTGGGGGTTCTTCAGGTAGTGACACTCATCGACGATGTGGGGAACGCCTTGCGGCATCATAGATCACTGCACTCGTGTCGGTGGCATCTTCGTGGGTAGCGCTGCTGAGTGGGGAACGCCTTGCGGCATCATAGATCACTGCACAACGCGCCGACAAATATCACGTCTACGGCCTCGGGTGGGGAACGCCTTGCGGCATCATAGATCACTGCACTGTGTCATAATCGCACCCGTGAGTTAAATCATGAGTGGGGAACGCCTTGCGGCATCATAGATCACTGCACGGAAGCGGCGCTCAGGACGTGGGCACGCAGTCTGTAGTGGGGAACGCCTTGCGGCATCATAGATCACTGCACAGTCCAGGAAGGAGACAGATGACACGAGTTAGACAGTGGGGAACGCCTTGCGGCATCATAGATCACTGCACTAGTTACTTGCTGCCCTGAGCCAACTCTACCAGCGGTGGGGAACGCCTTGCGGCATCATAGATCACTGCACCGAGCGCTTCGAGCTGCTGACCGACGCGCTGCCGCTGTGGGGAACGCCTTGCGGCATCATAGATCACTGCACCGATCGAGGACAAGGTGATCCGATTCGCTGATAAGGAGCGTGGGGAACGCCTTGCGGCATCATAGATCACTGCACTGATCGAGTCGTCTCGAGGCCAGCGACTGCGCGCTAGTGGGGAACGCCTTGCGGCATCATAATCATGATCGGTGGTAGTGAGGTGAACATTAGCTCTTCGGCTCTCAATCTCTGCACCGTAGTGGCTTATCTTGACCACCCCCGCTCGGAGGGTCCGTCGAGATTATCCCAGACAGGGTGTTTGGATTCCAGCGCAGGTGATACCCCTTAGTGAAGACATCCCCAAAAATAGCACACAACTGATCAGCGCCAGCGCAAACCAGACCATCACGGGGAACTGCCATCAGTTCAGCCTATGGGGTGCCAAACTGCTCGTCGACTGCGGCCCCCTCCAGGGCCCAAGCTGGCTCCAGATCCTGAACCAGGAGCAGTTTCCGTTCTCCCCTAGCGAATTCGACACTGCGTTGCTGATCCACAGGCACCTGATCACGTGGGCTAGGCCCGTTCGCGAACTGAGGAGTCGCTCGGTCGCCACCTTGCGGACGGCGCCGACAGCGTTCAGTTCACACCGGTCGCGACGGTCTGCTCGCTTGGCTAAGGGGGTACCGGCCCGACGCACATGATCTTTAGTCCACGGCGAAGTGAAGGCGATGACAGCTTTCGCCAACTGTCTCTGGAGTACCAAGCGGTGCATGACAACGCCTGCCAGAGTTACGAAACGACCATCCCGCTCTTCTCCGAAAGACTTCACCCAACGTCTCCTGCCGGAAACCCCCACGCACTTTCAATCAACAGCCTTCCAAAGGGACATCCACCAAGGAGCGTCAGCTACCTTACGGTAAGTATCCGCTACTCAGGATTTACTTAAGTCCATGGACTGGGAGCTCCCCGTAATCGCGCTGCGTAGCCTCGTCGTGCTCCCCCGGACGCTCGAAAATGTCGATGTAGGCCGGCCGCAATCCAAACGGGCACTCGAGGAGGCACAGGCCTCCGACAATCGCGTTCTGCTCGTGCTTCAGCGCGAGTCCAGAAATGACACCCCTACCGGCAAGGACCTACTCGAGGTCGGAACCCTCTGCGTTATCAAGCAGGTGATCCGCCTTCCAGACGACACCCTTCAGGTCCTGGTAGAGGGGCGCGAGCGCGCTCAGATCACCGGATACATTCCCGGCCCCGCTCTCAGGGCCAGGATTAGTACTATCGCCGAGACCGGAACCGACCGAGAAGGGGGTGACGTCCAGCCCCTCATCGACCAGACCAAATCGGTCTTCTCCGACTATGCTCAGCAGAACAAGAACCTGAGGCTCGACTCGTTTCATCTCGAGAACCTCAAGGGGCTCAAGGAGCCGGGGCCGCTCGCCGATGTCATCACCAAGTACGCCACCTGGGAGGTGGCCGACAAGCAGCAGGTGCTAGAAGAGCCCAACGTCGCCGCCCGACTCGAGCTGGTACTCGGCTTTCTGTCCCGTGACCTCGATCGTTTCGACACCGAAAAACAGATCAGTGCCCGGGTCAAGCAGCAGATGGATTCGAATCAGCGTGAGTACTACCTCCGGGAGCAGATGAAGGCGATCCAGCGAGAGCTGGGCAACGACGAGGTCTCCGAGGTGGAGGAACTCCGCACTAAGGTCGAGGAGAAGGACCTCCCCGAGCACGCTAAGGAGCGCGCCCTTAAGGAGATCGACCGGCTCGAGAAGATGTCCAGTGGCTCGCCTGAGGCGACGGTGGTGCGGACCTATCTCGACACCCTGCTCGACCTCCCCTGGTCAGAGGCGGATGAGGAGCACCTCGATATCGGCCATACTGAGGTCATTCTCGACGAGGACCATTATGCCCTCGATGAGCCGAAGGATCGCATCCTCGAATCCCTCGCAGTGCGTCAACTGACCAAGGGGCTGGAAGACAGCGACTACAAGGCCCCCCTCCTCTGCCTAGTTGGGCCCCCTGGTGTGGGCAAGACCAGCCTCGGTAAGTCGATCGCCAGGAGCCTAAACCGCGAGTTCGTCCGCATGAGCCTCGGTGGAGTTCGAGATGAGGCGGAGATCCGTGGGCACCGGCGCACCTACATCGGCTCCCTGCCGGGTCGCATCATTCAGGGGATGAAGACCGCTGGGAAGGTCAATCCCATCTTCCTCCTCGACGAGGTCGACAAGATGACCGCCGACTTCCGGGGTGACCCCTCTGCTGCCCTGCTTGAGGTCCTCGACCCCGAGCAGAACCACACCTTCACCGACCACTATCTGGAGATCCCGTACGACCTCTCCAAGGTTATGTTCATTACCACCGCCAACAGCCCAGGGCCTATCCCGCAGCCACTACTCGACCGCATGGAGGTCATCCGGATCCCAGGCTATACCCTCGACGAAAAGGTCGAGATCGCCAAGCGTTACCGGGTACCGCGGCAGCTCAAGGACCATGGACTCGAAGGGAAGATCGAGTTCGACGATGGTGCCCTGCGCCGGATCATCACCGAGTACACCTGGGAAGCCGGGGTCAGAAACATGGACCGGCTCATCGCCAAGGTCGCCCGCAAGGCGGCCAAGGCTTACCTCACCGAGGCTTGGGAGGAGACGCGAACCCTCGGCGCGAGGGAGGTCCGTGAATTACTCGGAGTCCCACTCTTCCGCGACGACAAAGCCGAGAAACAGCCTCAGATCGGGCTCACTCACGGTCTGGCCTGGACCTCGATCGGGGGCGTCTCCCTCGACATCGAAGTGGTGTCGGTGGCTGGCAAGGGCAAGGTGACGCTCACCGGCCAACTCGGCGATGTCATGAAGGAGAGCGCTCAAGCCGGCATCGCCTATCTCCGTAACCGCACCAGCACCTACAACCTCCCCGTGGACTTCCATGAGACTCGCGACCTCCACATCCACGTTCTCGAGGGGGCCACCCCCAAAGATGGTCCGAGTGCAGGCATCGCGATGGCGACCGCCGTCGTCAGCGCCCTGACCGACCGCCCCGTCCGCGGAGATGTCGCCATGACCGGCGAGATCACCCTGCGTGGTCGGGTCCTGCCCATCGGCGGGATCAAAGAGAAGCTTCTGGCTGCCCATCAGGCGGGCATTGAGCAGGTCATCATCCCCAAATCGAACGAGGCCAATCTTGAGGAGGTACCCGAGGCCATTCTGAACGACCTTAAGATCACCGCCGTCAGCGAGTTTGAGGAGGTCCTCGAGCTGATGCTCCTCGACCGGGACCCTGACCCCGAGGCCGACTTCGTCCCCCCACAAGGAGAGCACCCTCCTGGCGAACGGCCGTCAGCCCAAGCCCGAGCGCCAAAGCTGTAAAGTAACCCAGCGGGAACCCTTTCCGGTTATGCCAGGGAGGGACCCTACCTCGTTGCGGTTACAGCACCACCCCCGCCCGCAGGACGGTCCCCGCTCCCGAGAGCCGATACGGTCCTAGTCGCGCCGGGAGGACGACCGAGCCCCCCCGGACGATCGCTAACGTGTGGGGGCCGGCCTCGAGCCGGAGCTCCCCGGAAGTGACCGTGAGCAACTCTAGACTCTCCGGTCGGGTGGAGACCTCCACCGTCCCCACGACCCTCCGCATCAGCAGGACCAATCTCGGTGTCTGGACAAGTTCGGTCCACCCGTCAGGCCGGGGCCGGGTCTCGACCCTGGGCCGCCCGGCGGGTTCGAGCGTCGCCACCTCGAGGGCCCTATCGAGGTGCAACTCGCGCAGGCGGCCACAGGCGTCGCGGCGACCGAAATCGTACAGGCGGTAGGTGAGGTCGCTCGACTGTTGGATCTCGAACAGGAAGATTCCGGCCCCGACAGCGTGAACCGTTCCCGGAGGATTGAGGATCACATCTCCCGGGGCCACCTCGAACTCCCGCACGAGTCCCTCCAGGGTTCCGCACCGAATCGCCTTGCGCACCTCGTCGGGCCCGACCTTGCGGTCGAAACCCCAGACGATTCGGGCTCCAGGCACAGCCTCCAGAACGAGCCACGCCTCCTCCTTGCCGAGGTGGCCGCTGGCAGCCTCTCGCTTTGCCGCAAAGGCGTCGTCCGGGTGCACCTGGATCGACAGTTGCGATCCGGCGTCGATGAACTTCGCGAGGAGCGGCACCCTGCTCCCGTAGCTGGAGATGCTCTTTTCCCCTAACAGGTCGGCCTCAAGCACTTCGGCGACCTCAGCCAAGGTCCGACCGGCCCAGCGACCGTTCTGGACCTCGTTACCCCCGAACACCTGCCAGGACTCCCCGACCGGCTCGGCCCCCCCAGGATCCGGCAACCCCAAGAAAGGGAGCAACCTGCCCCCACCCCACAGCCGGGGACTCAGGGTCCTTGAGAGTTGCATGGGGTAGAGTAGGTCCTGCATCGGCACCTCCGACCCAAGTTTTGCACGCCGGGAAACCCCTCGAGACCCGGGCCTGTCACACCGGAGACCCACCAGGCACACTGAGGAACATCGCCGCTAGATGACCGAAGCGCTAACCCAATTCATCAGCAGCGCCGGCTGGCTGGCCCCGCTCTACTATGTAGGGTCGTTCGTGATCACGGCGCTCCTCCCTATCGTCCCCACACCCCTTGTAGGGGCTTTAGGGGGGAAGGCTTTCGGTCTCTTCCCCGCTGCGGCCTACGGCATCTTCGGGCTAGGCTTGGGGGCGTTCATCTCCCTTAACCTCGCACGCAGGATTGGGAGACCCCTCATCAATCGGTTGGTGAGGCCCAAGACCAGGGCCCGATGGGAGAAGCTTCTCGGGATCCAGTCGGTCGCAGTCTGGGGCCTGCTCTTCCTCCTACTCAATCTCGACTTCGCAGTTCTCCTATCGGGTCTCACCACCCTGCCGCTGCGAAAGCTATGGTTGGCCGCCATGATCGCCCGATCTCCCTGGCTCGTGGCCAGCGCTTGGTTTGGGGATGTGATCCTCGTCTCAGACAGCGTGATGTGGGTCGCACTGCTCCTCACACTCCCTATCCTCTACGGCTTAAACCGACTCCAGCCCAGGATCCAGTCCTGGCTCATCCGCATAAACGGACGGATACCTCCCCCGTAGAGACGGCTCTCACAGGCCGAGCGGCAGCTTCTTGCCCGGGTTCAGGATCCCGTCCGGATCGAAGGCCCGCTTGATCGCGCGCATCAGTGCGAGGGACGGGCCATGTTCGGCCTCAAGGTACTTCAGTTTCCTCAGCCCTACACCGTGCTCCCCGGTGCAGGTCCCGCCGACCATAAGGGCGTGCTCGACCATCAGGTGACTCACCTCCTCGACCCGGGCACTCTCCTTGTCCTCGTAAAAGATGATGACGTGGAAGTTTCCGTCCCCTACATGCCCTACCACGTAGCCCGGCAATCCGGCCCGGCGGCAGACCAACTGAGCATTCTCGACCGCCTCAGGCAGTTTCGAGATAGGTACAGCGACATCGGTGGTGATGTTGCGTTTCCCAGGGTGTGCGGCGAGCATGGCGTAAAATAGATTGTGCCGAGCCTCCCACAGACGGCCCCTATCCTCCGCCCTAGGGCTCCCCTCGAACGCCGTCGCCCCCCCCTCCTGGGCCAACTCCTCGGCGAGCACGGCGTCGGCCGCTAATCCCGCCTGGTTACCGTGGAACTCCAGGAACACGGTCGGTTCCTCCGGGAAGCCCGCGCTCTGGTAATCGTTGACCATCCGGATGCAACCCTCGTCCACCAGTTCACAGCGCGCAACCGGAACTCCCGCCTGGATCAGCGCCGTGACAAAGCGCGTAGCCCCTGACAGACTAGGAAACGGCACGCGGGCAGCGAGCGCCACCTCGGGCAGGCCGACGAGCCTCAGCGTGACCTCGGTGAGCACGCCCAGGGTCCCCTCCGCGCCGCAGAATAGGCGGGTAAGCTCATAACCGCTGGAGCTTTTCGTGGACCGACTACCTGTCCGGATTACCTCGCCCGTGGCGGTGACAACCTCGAGGGCGAGGACATAGTCGGCCGTGACCCCGTAGCGGACCGCCATGGTCCCCGAGGCGTTGGTCGAGACCATCCCCCCAATCGAGGCGTGAGCCCCTGGGTCGATGGGGAAAAACAGTCCCCGGCGGCGGATATGGTCATTCACCTGCGGGTAGGTGACCCCCGGCTGGACCGTGACCTGCAGATCGTCAGGGCGGAAGTCGAGTACGCGGTTCATGCGGGTGAGGTCAAGCGAGATCCCCCCACGGAGCGGAACGGTCTGCCCCTCCAGGCTGGAGTTCACCGCAACAGGGGTAACGGGTATCCTGCGCTCCGCCGCGAGGCGAACCACCCCCACCACATCCTCCACATCCTCGGGGAATACCACCACCTCTGGCAGCACCGCCAGATCGTATGACTCGCCCCGAGAGTGCTGCTCCAGCGCGGCTGCGGCGACCGTAATCTTGTCCCTACCCAGAAGCGACCTAAGTGCCTCGACCATCTTCTGCCCACTCTATCCGAATAGCCGGCAGCACACCCCTCAGGCAGGAATCAGGCTCCCAGCGGAGAGCTCGAAGCGCCGATCCACCCCCTGGACTAGGCCGCTGTCGTGAGTCACCAAAACGACCGCCATCCCATGGCGCCGCACAAGTGCCACGATGAGGTCGAATACCGCCCGGGCGCTTATCGAGTCGAGGCTTCCTGTCGGTTCGTCGGCAAGGAGGAGTGTAGGTCTGGAGTAGAGAGAGCGCGCGACCGCCACACGCTGGCGCTCGCCCCCGGAGAGCGTCCTCGGCAGTGCCTGCGCCTGCAGGTCGAGGCCGACCTCATGCACCAGTGCCTCGGCCCGCGACCGGTCGACCTGTCCCTGGATCATGCCCGGCAGGAGAACGTTCTCGAGGGCACTCAACTCCTCAAGCAGATAGTGATGCTGGAAGATCAGACCTATCCGGCGGGCCCTCTCGACCGAGAGCTCTCTCGGGTGGACGGTATGAACCGCAAAATCTTGCCAGTATATCTCACCCGCAGGGGAGCTATCCAAGCCCGCTAGGAGGTGAAGGAGGGTACTCTTCCCCGAACCAGATGGCCCGAGGATCGCCACGACTTCGCCGGCCTCAACGCTAAGGTCGACACCCCTGAGCACATCCAGGGAGCCCCAGGGGCCAGGGAAGCTCCGGCGAAGGTTTCTGCACATTAAGACCGGGAACACGCCTCTACAACTCTATCTCTATCAGCTTCACTATAACTGCCCCCTGGAAGCGGCCCAAGCCCTCTGGAGCTCCCGCCCTTTCAACATACCACCGGAAAGATCGTGCTCTGCACAATTCCAACCTCCGCAGTTCGGAGGAGTAGAACCCCAGATCATGAGGGGGCGAGAGTGAAACCCTCATACCTCCCCGGCGGTCCCGCGAACGACGACTCCAACCGGCCAACCATGGCACAGCGTAGTGGGACCGAACCTGACCCACCACCCCGGCGCTGCCGTTGCGGACAATAGACGCTCGAGGAGAAGGATGTCGAGATGGGGCTGAAGGGGAACTAATTCGATCTTGGCGGGCTGCGACCTTGTACGGATCCATCAGGAGTAAGCAGGACAGGTCGTGGCGGGCTACCGATGCGCAAGCGCGAGAGCGACGAGAATCACTCGGCGCCGAGGTCAAGATCGCACGGAACGATCCCTGCGTATCCGACCAGTCTATCCATGCCCACGAGGCTCCCGATAACCACGGCGTGGGTGACAATGATGAGTGAGGTGAACCGTCGATACCGCCTTAGCACCCCAAGTACGCGGGAACGCACCTCATCAAGTGTCTCCCACGGCACCCCGCTGGGACCGACGGGTCCACCCGCGCGGAAGTCTTGACTCGCTCGGTCGAGCAGACCGGCATCGATATCTCCCAACGGATCTTTCTGAGGGAGCCACTCGTGAAGATCATATTCGACAAAGAGTTGGGTGTTCAGGGCCCTGCTCAACCGAGCCCCAGACTCCAGTGCGCGGGCGAAGCTGCTGCACAGGATCGCCTCCGCCTCCTGAAGGCGGTAGTCCCTTGAGACGGTGTCGATCTGAAGGCGCCCGTGTGGGGTGAGTGGGGCAAAACTTGTCGCCCAGCCGCGGATCCCACGCGACTGCACCAGACCGTAGTCTGGCTCTCCGTGACGGACGAAAAGGATCTTCACCGCAGTGCCCTTCGAGGAGTCGGCCCAATACTAATTGCGCAAGCCTCTCTGTCTGCAACTGCACCGGGTGGCCAACCCCAAGACCTAGCCAGAGCCTACCAACCGGTTTTCTGCGAGAGGTGTTCGAAGTCTTACTTGTCCCTTCGGTGGGAGTGATTCTTCTCATGCCAGCACTGGTAGAATGCGAGGTGTTGCAAGCTCCTAGACCCTGCCGGCACCGTGGCTGATCGGTATGTTTAACACAATCTACCGACGCGGACTCCTGAGCGCGACCGACTTCTCACCACTGCGCTCCTTTTTGAAGCGCCACGGTTGGCGCTTTGGAGTGAACCGCTTCGTCGCAGGCGAACGCCTCGAGGACGCTACTGAAGCTATCCGCAAACTCGAATCGAGATCCTTGCTGAGCATCCTCGACCTCTTAGGGGAATTCGTCACCACCGCCGAGAGCGTAGAGGCCATGACTCAGGAGATCCTGCTAACACTCGAGGTCTTGTCGAGGAGTGGGATCGCACCCTACCTGAGTATCAAACCTACCCAGATCGGTCTTGCGGTCGATGCGGACCTGGCCTGGGAGAATGCACAGCGCATCCTCGACCGGGGCCGAGCAGTCGGCGCCCACATCTGCCTCGATATGGAGAGCTACCCCTATCTCGCCCCCACCCTAGACCTCTACCGGCGGCTTCACAAGGTCCATGGCAACAGGGTATCGACCGTTCTTCAGAGTTACATCAAGGGGTCCCTCGCAGACCTTGATGATCTTCTCGACCTCGACCCGAAACCTGTGCTCAGGATCGTCAAGGGTGCCTACAAGGAGGATCCAGAGATCGTTTACCGGGACAAGAATCGGGGGGCCCGAAGCTTCCGGGGGTTGGAGCGGGGCGCCACCATCAACGTCGCAACGCACGACGAGCGACTCCTGTCCGAAGTAGCAGCCTTCGTCCGTGGGGCAGGGATCCCCCACGACCGCTACGAGTTTCAACTCCTGTATGGCGTCAAGCCCAAGTTGCAGGAGGCGTTCGTCCGTGACGGCCATCCGGTCCGCATCTACGTACCCTACGGAAAGGACTGGTACGGCTACTTCAGCCGCCGGCTAGCGGAGCGACCTGCTAACCTGATGTTTGTCATACGGGGCCTGTTCGGTTGAACGCCCGGGGCCCGTTCGGTCAGCTAGAGGAGGCAGCATGTTCGAACCGTATCGCCCAGAACCCTATTCCGACTTCCGCAATCCCGGCCCCCTGGCCGCTTACCGGGGAGCTCTAGAACAGGTCCGGGGCCAACTAGGCGGTGACCATCCCCTGGTAATCGGTGGGGAGAGGGTATTCACCGACCGCTTCATCACCTCGATCGACCCCTGCAACCTCGACCGGGTGGTGGGCCGGAGCGCCGCAGGAGGCCCGGCGGAGTTGGAACGTGCCATGGACGCCGCGGAAGCGGCCTTCGAGATCTGGTCGCAGTGGACCATGGAGGCGAGAGCCCAAACCCTCGTCCGGCTGGCCGCCACCCTACGGCGCCACAAGTTCGAGCTTGCCGCCTGGGAGACATTCGAGGCTGCGAAGAACTACGCGGAGGCTGAGGGTGACGTCGCCGAAGCCATCGACTTCTGCGAGTACTATGCCCGTGATGCGCTGAGGTGGTCCGCTCCCGCACCGACATACGCCTATCCGGGTGAGGAGAATAGCACCTCCCGAATACCGATGGGCGTCGGGGTGATCATTCCCCCGTGGAACTTCCCCCTGGCCATCCTGGTGGGGAGCGCCGTAGGCCCCGCCGTCGTCGGCAACACCGTGGTGATCAAGCCCTCGCCATCCACCCCTGTCATCGCCGCGAAGTTCATGGAGTGCGTGGAGGAGGCGGGGGTACCACCGGGGGTGTTCAACCTGCTTACAGGCGAGGACGCCGACCTCGGCGACGCCCTCGTCGACCACCCTCGCACCCGCTTCATCAACTTCACGGGATCGGTCGCCACCG
This sequence comes from Truepera sp. bin119, assembly GCA_002239005.1. Lineage (GTDB taxonomy): Bacteria > Deinococcota > Deinococci > Deinococcales > Trueperaceae > MPNL01. The sequence goes on along the minus strand of MPNL01000052.1, from coordinate 6,772 downwards.
GCCTGCACATCAACGAGCGGGCTGCGCGGGCGCAGCCGGGCCAGACCTTCCTTAAGCGCGTCTACACCGAGATGGGGGGAAAGGATGCGCTGATCGTCGACGAGACAGTCGACCTCGACGAAGCAGCCGCAGTCGCTACCACCTCGGGCTACGGCTTCCAGGGCCAGAAATGCTCCGCTATGAGCCGCCTCATCGTGACCGCCCAAGTTCACGACGGGCTACTCGAGCGCCTCAAAGCCCGAGTCGAGGAGCTGCGCATGGGGCCGGCCGAGGAGAATTTCGACATCACGGCCGTCATCAACAGACGTCAGTGCGACAAGATCGTCGGCTATCTCCAAGAGGGCAGTCGTGAGGCGAGGCTCGTTACAGGCGGGGGCCGAGCCGAGGGCAATGGCTACTACATTCGACCGACGATCTTCGCAGATGTCGACCCTACGGCCAGCATCGCCAGCGAAGAGATCTTCGGCCCCGTCGTCTCGGTTCTGAAGGCGCGCGACTTCGACCACGCACTCGAGATCGCCAACGGCACCCCGTTCGGGCTCACCGGTGGCGTGATGAGTCGCGACCGGGAACGTCTCGAACGGGCCCGTAGGGAGTTCCGGGTCGGCAACCTCTACCTCAACCGCAAGATCACGGGCTCCCTCGTCGGCGTGCAACCGTTCGGCGGCCTCGACATGTCTGGCTCCAACTCCAAGGCCGGCGGCCCGGAGTATCTGCGGCTCTTTATGGAGGCGAAGACCGTCACGGAGCGCTTCTAGTTCTCAGGTCGAGGCGGAGATCACAACCCCTCTGGCATAACCACCCGGTACTCGATCTCCCCAGCTGCTCCACCCTCCGGGACGACCTCGAGGGGGACTTCTAGGGTCACCTGATCGATGAGGCAGAGCTTGACGGCGTCGTAACTGCAGTAGTAGATCACCAGGTCGCCGCGAACAACCTCCGCGGCCGCCGAAATGCGTACCGGCACCTCCAGGGGGAAGGTCGGCTCGACGATAGAGACCTCCGGTTCGGCGAATTCGACCGCCTCGCCTGACCAGCTTATCGAGAAGGGAGCCAGGTCGTTGAATCGGTGATTCTCGGGCAGGGTGATCGTTAGTGCGAGGGTCCCCTCCCCCGCACCCACCACGACCGGCTCGAGGCGCACCACACGGTCGGCGAAGGCGGCCTCGGCCCGGCCGACCAAGAGGCCAGCGGGATCGTCGATGGGGAAGGTTGTAACCTCCCCTGTCGCAAGACTCGCCACCCGGATCACATGATTGTTGGTGTCGGCAATATAGAGTCGGTCGTCCGCGAAAGAGAGGCCCCCAGGCTCGTCAAAGCGGGCTTCGAAAGCCCGCCCATCCTGCCAACCCGACTCCCCAGTTCCAAACAGGGTCCGGCTCTCACGGGTAGCTGGGTCGATCCCCTTGATCTTGTTGTTGTAGGTATCGGCGACATAGAGCAGGCCGCCGACGAACTCGATTCCCAGCGGGTGCTGGAGCCTTACCGCGTCGCCCTGACCATCAATGTCGCCGAAGTCGAATAGCCCCGTGCCCACGATGGTGTCAAGTCGCGCCACCCCTTCGGTCCCGGCCACCCGAATAGCGCTCGCCTCGCTGTCGGCCACGAAGAGTTGCACCCCATCCGTGGCAAGGCCGCTCGGCTGGTTCATACCTGCAGTCCCGATGGGACCGTCCACCAACTCTTCCCTGCCGCTACCGGCGTACCTCCTCACCGTTCCGGTGTCCGGCTCGAAGGCCCACAGTTGGTGCTGCCCCGCCATGGCGATATAGAGGGTCCCGCCGAGATACACGACATCCCACGGGGAGTTCAGCCCCGTCGTCAATCCGGGACCGAAGGGGCGAATCTGGTAGACCTGCTTGCCGGTTCCCGCGACGGTCTCCACCGTTCGAGCGGCAAGGTTCACCCTGCGGATCGCGTGGTTTTCGGTATCTGCAACATAAAGGGTATCGCCCCCCACAAGGGACATCCCCTGGGGCCTGAAGAACTGCGCCGTTTCGAACGGACCGTCCTCTAATCCCTGAACCCCAGAGCCGATCACATCGAGCACCCTCCCATTGAGGCTGGCAACCACTAGGCGATTGTGGTTCGAGTCGGCGATGAACAGCCTGTCCCCCTCTGGGTCGGCAAGCACCTTGCCCGGAAACCGTAGCGGCGTGTCGGCACTTTGGACGAGATCGAATCGGACTCTAGTGCGGTCGATAAGGCCGAGCGCGTCAAACTCAGCCACGGCCCCGCCGATCACCTGATCGAAAAGCTCGTAGATCCCCTCGCCCGAGTGCACACCGATCACCAGGCCTTCGGGGTCGATCAGTACGAAGGACGGCCACGCCCTCACCCGATAGCTCCACCATATCGCAAACTCGCTATCGTTGACGACCGGATGTTCCAGTTCGTAGCGCTCGATGATACTCCGGATATTGTCCGTGTTGCGCTCGGTGTCGAACTTGCCCGAGTGCACCCCTATCACCACCAACTCGTCCGCATACTTCTCCTCGAGGAGCTTCAACTCGGGGATCACATGTAGGCAGTTGATGCAACCATAGGTCCAGAAGTCGAGCAGGACGATCTTGCCACGTAGCTGCGCAAACGAGAGCGGTGCCGAGACGTTGAGCCAATCGAGCCCAGGCGGAAACTCTGGAGCGGGGATGGTGCCGCCGAAGCGACGTTCGGACTGGGCCGGAGCCAGCCCCAACAGAGGAGACAATATCAGCACGAGGAGGATGGAAAGGAGCGCGGATCGGTACATGTTTCGCCTCCCTTATATCGTTACCACCAAGTTATACCCGCTTCCCAGCAGATCTACCGTATACCGTCAGACCGAATCGCCCTACCGCTGCGCCGTTCGAATCCGCTCCCGGGAAGATCCATGATCGAGCGGAGACGCGGTGGCTCTTAACTCCCGCTCAGGCTAGGTCAAGACCGGCTTCGGCAGGCGCTCCGTGTGCAGCGAAGCCCGGACGCCAGAGGCATGCCCGGGGGTAGCTCTCGCCATCGCACAACCGCCGACGCCCTGCTCAGGCTTAAAGCTCTGGAGGCCCCTTGTCAGCTCCTCGTGCCCAGCGGATAGCCAACGCATCGAAGGGGTTGACCAGGTCCGGGTGGACCGGGTAGGCCCGGACGCCGTAGATGATCCGACCGCTAATCCTAGGGGAGAAAGAGGCCTTGAAAGTCCTGCGCCCATCGGCAAGAGGGGCAGTCTCCTTCATGGGAACGGTGTACAGGCGCCGCTTAAGTTCATCACTCTCAAGGCTGTACACCACCTCGACCCGAACCTCTATGTCGCCGAGACCGTTCGGGTGAAGTTCGGCCTCAATGACGATGGCGTCTCCAAGTTGGACTGTGGCATCCTCCACCTGATCGGCGCTGAGGTAGATATCCGTCCACACCTCATCGACGACTCGCCGCCAGCGGGCGAGTTGCACTGCCGCCTCGAAGTTTGAGCCCGCCATGCGGCTGCCTCGGACCGAGGCCGGCGCGTAGTAGGCACGCACGTAGTCCTGCACCATCCGCTTGGCGTTGAATCTCGGGACGATTGTAGCGATGGCACGCTTCGCCCGCACCATCCAGGCCTCAGGAATACCGTCGGGATTCCGGTCGTAGTACAGGGGCACCACCTCCCGCTCGAGGAGGTGGTAGAGGGCGTCCGCATCCGCAGCGTCGGTTCGCTCCTCATCGCCGTAGGTCCGCCCGCTCCCGATCGCCCAACCGTTCTCTCCATCATACCCCTCGGGCCACCAGCCGTCGAGAATAGAGAGGTTAAGGACTCCGTTCATCGCCGCCTTCTGTCCGCTGGTTCCCGAGGCCTCTAGGGGTCGCCTCGGATTGTTGAGCCACACGTCGACTCCCCTGGTAAGGGCACGGCCGACAGCCATGTCGTAGTCCTCAACGAAGAGAATCTTGCCGGCGTAGGCCGGGTCACGGGACAGATTATGGATCCGGCTGATGAGGTCCTGGCCAAGCAGGTCAGCAGGGTGTGCCTTGCCAGCGAACACGAGTTGGACGGGTCGATCCGAATCGTTCAAAATCCGATCCAAGCGCTGCATATCTGTGAAGATGAGGGTCGCTCGCTTGTAGGACGTGAAGCGCCGGGCAAAGCCGATAGTGAGGGCCTCGGGATCGAACAACCCTGATGTCCTGTGGATCGCGGTGGGACTGGCCTCCTGCCGGGTCAGCTGCCTGACAACCTTCCGGCGCAGAAAACGGATGCTCCGCGCCTTGATGGCCTTCCGGACACCCCAGAGTTCGGCTTCGTCGATCTGCTCGACCTGAGACCAGAGGTCTAGGTCGTCGAGTCTTTCCCGCCAGTCGTCGGGAAGGGCCTTGTTGAACAACTCCTGAATCTCGGACGCCACCCAGGTCGCGACGTGCACGCCGTTGGTCACGTGGCCGATCGGCACCTCTTCGGTAGGAACCTCGGGCCAGAGGTCGTTCCAAATCGCCCTGCTCGTGGCCCCGTGAAGCCGTGCCACACCGTTGCGTCCTGATGTGAATCGGAGGGCAAGGGCGGGCATGCTGAACACCGGCCCCCAACCGTGGTCCGCGCTTCCGAGTCTGTGGAACTCCTGTTGCCCCAGCCCCAAGCCTCCCCAGTAACCGTCGAAGCCCCGATCGATCAACTCGAAGGAGAAGGCATCGTTACCAGCAGCGACGGGGGTGTGGATAGTGAATACGGTATTGGCCACGACCGCCTCCTTGGCCTGCTCTAAGGTCATGCCTTCAGAGACGTACTCCCGGCAGCGTTCCAGAACCATGAAGGCGCTATGGCCCTCATTCATATGCCAACTTGTGGGCTGGACACCTAGGGACCGGAGCATCCTTACGCCGCCGACGCCGAGGACGATCTCTTGGGCAATCCGGGTCTGTTGATCCCCCCCGTAGAGCCTCGCGAGCAGAGACCGGTCAGGCTCGTGGTTCTCAGGAAGATCCACATCCAGGAGGAAGACTCGGACGCGTCCGACGTTCAGCTCGAGGGCCCGGATCGAAATCTCGCGGCCGAAGGCCGTAACGCTGGTCCTGACCTCGTTACCGTTGCCGTCGAGTGCGGGCCTCATAGGTAGGTCGAAGGGACTGAGGCGCTGGTACACCACCTCCTGTCGACCCTCCCGATCCACCCTCTGATGAAAATACCCCTCCGGATACCAGAGACCGACAGCGACTAGGGGCACGCCTAGATCGCTGGCCACCTTGGTGTGGTCACCTGCAAGAATACCGAGTCCCCCAGAATAGATGGGCACAGACTCGTGCCAGCCGTACTCTGCGCAGAAGTAGGCATACAGGTGCCCGGCCCCCTCTGCACCGAGGGTCCGAGCAAACCAGTTTGGGGCCGCCATGTAGGTGTCGAAGGCGGTAAGGACCCGGGCATAATCGTCGAGAAAGGCCTCGTCCTCGGCTGCGGCATCAAGCCTCCGCTGGGACACCTCCCTCAGGAGAGCCACGGGACTCCACCTAGTCCGTTCCCACAACTCAGGATCGAGCCGGCGAAAGAGGTCGCGAGCTCTGGGATCCCAGGTCCAATAGAGGTTATCGGCCAACTCCCGCAGGCGCTCTAGGGCCTGCGGAAGGTTCGGCAGTACGGTGAATCTACCGTGAATATGCATACTCAACTCCGCCACGGGGCACACCCCACTAGAAAACAGTCTACCCTACCCCCGCCGCCGGACGGAGAAGTGGTGCATGTCACCGCCGACTATCGGTGGGCGGCTCATGAAGGGCTAGGAACAGGTAACAATGGAAAGACATGCGGCTACTTGTCCCCCTCCTTTTCGTCGGTCTCTCGTTCGCCCAGACCGTGACCCTCGAACTCTCAGCGGGAACGGACCGACCGGAGACTTCGGTTCACTTCCAGAACATTCAGGTTGAGGGGGCCAGGGTGGGTCTCGGGGGGAGTGTCGGTGCCGCGAGTACGCTACACTTCGACCTTCGGGAGGCGCTGAGCTTCGGACCGGTCGGCAACCTGCTCCTCAAGGGGGACTTTACCCTCCGCACCGATGCCCGCTACCTCCTCGATCTCACCGCCCAAGGTGTATTCGGAACCGTGGCTGCAAGGGCGAGCCTAGCCAGCGGAAACGCATCCCCCTTCCTCTTCAGAGCCTTCGACCGCTACCGGGCGGTCATCCCCTCCACACCGGGAACTCCCGGGGCGACCTGGTATCGCCTGGCAGCGGGTCTAAGCCTCCGGGCGTCGCGCTATTTGCTCTTTGAGGTAAATCCTGCCATCTTCCTCACCGACCGTCGCCTCGGCGGCACTAGCAGTGCAACCCTTAGACGCCGCAGACTCAGGGGCGATGACGATGGAGAACTCTTTGCGACCGCAGCCTTCGACCCCGCGGCTGACAACAGTTACTTTGCCCTCGGGGCGACCTACGTTCTGAACCGGAGGCGCGAGCCGAGCTGGAGGTTTGGCCTCTCGGTGGGAACCGGTTCTGGCGGCTTAGGCCTTGGGGTGCAGGTCGAGGGGAGTGAACCCCTCCCTAGTGGGGGGCTCCTCTCCCTCGGGTTGGCCGCCGAGCCGTACCGGAGCGACGTAGACCCCTACAGGGTGCTGGGGGAGATCCGCCTGCCCTTTCAGGGGGGAGACCTCGCGCTGCAGGTGGGGGGCTCCCTCTCAGAACTCTCAGGAACCAATGTGAGGTTAGGACTGGCATGGACGGGGCTCTTCCAACCCTAACAGTCTGTCGGACATAAGCCGTCCAACGGAGTTGATTATGCGTTTAAACAGCGGTTCTCAGAGCTGATGGGCAGGGGTGACCCGGGTTATTCGCTCTGGGCG
>MPNL01000007.1 GCA_002239005.1 Truepera sp. bin119 | reverse complement strand
GGCGATGGCCTGGGAAAAGGCCCCGGAACCGTAAGCTCGATCGCCCACCTCGACATCGGCGAGGGCGACGGCAGCCAAGAGCATAAGCGAGCATGCGAACCCTGGCTTCTTCACTCGCCTGCTCCTCCAGAATAAGGAGCCCCCAGTTGCGAAATTTGCTACCACGGTAGTGTACCCAAGCATAAAGCGACCCATCGAACTAGTCCCATCAATCTCCATGATCCAGAGTCCGTCATGCATCCAAACCTAGCATCGCTCCTTCAGGTGAGGTTAACCGTCGGGGACCATAGAACTTTATGAAAGCTGCTGGAACGGGCTTTGGCAGAGGTTTTTGTATGCCCCTTCGACCCCCACTTCATTCCGGAGCTGGAGGAACACCCTAGGTGATGGTTCTCTACAAACAACCGCCCGAACTCTCTATGACCGAACTGGAGCACGCGCAGGTGCAGACAGGCTAGCCCCTCCAATATCCGGCGCATAAGCCTTAGCCGCGGCCAGCCTGCGAGCAGGCTGAGGACTATCCGTCATTCACGCGTGAAGAGCTTCGGGGTAGAGGGGAGTTGCTGATGAGTCCCTAAGCGGCGTAGGGACCAAGGTAAGGGGGCTTGCGTCTCCCCTGTAGCCAAGTGCAACTCACCCAGGCTGGACAGTGCGGGAACCCTTAGAACGGCATCCACCCTGAAACCCCAGCGGCCTGAGCGCGAACTTGAGGGTGTAGGCGCTTGGGTTAGGGTGCCCTACCACTTTGCAGCAGCGCTCCGAGGAGTCGGATCGCTACCCACCGATCGCCAGAACCTCGACCACGAATCCTAGCGAACGGCGCTAGAGAACCTCCGGATCCCTCCTTGAGCCTGCCCGCCCTCCCCTAATCTCTTAGGTAAGGAGCCAAGGTAGAGTGGAGTATGGACGGAAGTCGGCGCATCGCCCGCCCAGACCTAGCGACTAGGGCTATCGTGGAACATCCTGGCACGATGTGGCAACCGGCGCCCGACAATGGCCTGGCTTGACACGCTAGCGCAGCTCGGACGAGACCGTACTCCGCTGGTGATGGCCACTGTCATCAAGGTGCGCGGCCACGCCCCCCGTGGCGCCGGCAGCAAGATGCTAGTGACTGCGACCGAGACCCACGGCAGCGTGGGTGGTGGAGACCTCGAGCAAAGAGCGATCAACGAGGCTCGTGAGGCGCTCCTGACAGCGGCTACCGAGCCCCGACTGCTCACCCTCACCCTCAACCCCGAGGGGGGCAAACACGGCCTGCAATGCTGTGGCGGGGAGGTGACGCTGCTCTTAGAGCCGATTCACACTCGGCGGATCACAGTCGCCATCTTCGGCGCCGGCCACGTAGGCTGGGCCCTCACTCGGGTTCTGTCGACGCTGCCGGTCTCACTTACGCTGATCGACTCGCGGTCTTCGATGCTCGACCAAGAGTCCCTTCCCGGGAAGCGGGAGGCCGAGATCGAACTGAGACATGCTCCTGTTCCCGAAAGCGCAGTCGAGACGTTACCGACCGGTTCACACCTGTTGGTTCTGACCCACGACCACGCCGAGGATCTCGCCATCCTCGACATGGCCCTGAGGCGCGACGACCTAGGCTTCTTAGGCCTCATCGGCTCGAGTACCAAATGGAGCCATTTCCGCCGCCGACTCACCGACGCGGGGCACTCTAAAGAATCGCTCCGCCGGGTCACCACCCCGATCGGGCTACCCGGAGTGCCGGGGAAGAGTCCTGCGGCCATCGCCATCGCCACCGCGGCGCAACTGCTGACGGTGCTCGAGTTGCCCGAGGGGGGCTTCTGAACCCACCTCCATTCGACGCTGCCAAGCACGAGGGCACCCACCTCAAGAGCCTCGCTGCGCAAAAGCTCGCCCCGGCCGATACCATCCCCTACGACTTCGGGGTCTCAAGCTGTGTCTTCCCCGAGGTGGAGCGGACGCGCTACCCCCTTTCGGCATCGATCTGTCCTGAGACCGGCGTGCTACATTCACTAAGACGTGATGCCTAGTCCCAGAGACAGCTGAAAGGGGACTCCATGACTCACCTTCCCGCTGATGTAGGCCTCGACGGCCCGAGCGAGGGCTTTGAGGAGATCCTCACCACCGAGGCGCTCGATCTGGTTGCCCGACTCCACCGCGAGTTCGCTCCCTGGCGACGCGAGCTACTCGCTCAGCGCGACGAGCGCCAAGCCGCTCTGGACGCTGGCGAGCTACCCGACTTCCGGAGCGACACCGTGAGCGTCCGCGAGGACAACTGGCAGGTCGCAGCAGCTCCGACCGATCTGAACGACCGCCGCGTGGAGATCACCGGCCCGGTCGACCGCAAGATGATGATCAACGCCCTCAACTCGGGCGCGCGGGTGTTCATGGCCGACCTAGAGGACGCTACCAGCCCCACCTGGCACAACATTCTCCAAGGGCAGATCAACCTGCGCGACGCGGCCCGGCGGACGATCCGCCTCTTGGATCGCGACCGCGGGCGGGTCTACGAACTCGACGACCGGACCGCCACCCTGGTGGTGCGACCCCGGGGCTGGCACCTGCCGGAGAAGCATGTCACGGTCGACGGCGAGCCGGTCTCGGCCAGCCTCTTCGACTTCGGGCTGTATATGGCGCACAGCGCCAGGGAAGCCCTCGAGCGCGGCAGCGGCCCCTACTTCTACCTCCCGAAGCTCGAGGGCCACCTCGAGGCGAGGCTCTGGAACGACGTCTTCACCTTTGCTCAGGACGCCCTCGCCATCCCGCGCGGCACCATCCGCGCCACCGTCCTGATCGAAACTATCCTGGCGGCCTTCGAGATGGACGAGATCCTATTCGAACTGCGCGATCACATGGCGGGGCTCAACGCCGGGCGCTGGGATTACATCTTCAGCGTAATCAAAAAGTTCGCCGGGCGGGCCGACATGCTGCTCCCCGACCGCTCCCAGGTAACCATGACGGTGCCATTCATGCGCGCCTACGCCGAGTTACTGGTCAAGACCTGCCACCGCCGCGGTGCACACGCCATCGGCGGCATGGCAGCCTTCATCCCCAGCCGCCGCGACCCGGCCGTCAACGAGCGGGCCTTCGAGAAGGTTGGCGAGGACAAGCGCCGCGAGGCCGAACAGGGCTATGACGGCACTTGGGTGGCCCACCCCGACCTGGTGCCGCTAGCCGAACAGGCCTTCGCGTCGGCCTTCGGCGACGCGCCGAACCAGAAATCGAACCTGCGCGCCGACCTCCAGGTGGACGCCGCCGACCTGCTCGACCTCGACTGTGGGGGGAGCGTTACCCAAGGCGGAGTCCGCCTGAACATCGATGTGGCGCTGCAGTACCTTAACGCTTGGTTCTCCGGCAACGGCGCCGCCGCCATCTACAACCTCATGGAGGACGCCGCCACCGCCGAGATCTCAAGGGCGCAACTGTGGCAGTGGATCCGGCACGGCGCGCGCCTCGGTGACGGCCAGACGGTCGATGCCGAGATGTACCGGAGCCTCAGGGACAAGGAGTTCAACCGGCTCACCCAAGCGGGCAGCCAGCGCTACCCTGAGGCCGCAGAGATCTTGGATCAGCTCGTGCTTGCCAAAACCTTTGAGCCCTTCCTTACCCTGCCGGCCTACGCAAGGCTCTAGACGCCGGAGGGTCTCCACCGGAGTCCAGACCGGGGTGAGCAAGGTCATGGCCCGACTAGCGTCCCGCTGGTGGCGGACCCGAGCACGAGGAAGCGGGGGCAGCCAGGTCAGCACCCCGAGCACAACCGGTTAAGTCCGGCGACCGCGAGAATCTCGGCGCGCAGGAGTGCTCCAAGAGGGGACGCGATACAATGCCCGGGCATGCGCCTCTTCGTGACCGGCGGAACCGGACTCGTCGGTAGCAATGTCATCGCGACGGCGATCGGCCGGGGGATCGACGTGATCGCTGCCCAGTACGGTCCCGAGCCCACCTGGGGGCTGCGCTACCTGCTCGAACCGCTCGACGTGAGCGACTCTGAAGCGGTGAGAAGCTTGATCAGGCGACACCGGCCAGATATCGTGATCCACTGCGCCGGCCTCCTCGACCAGGTGTTCATGTTCAGGAACCGGGCCCAGGCCTGGCAGTTCATGGTCGAGGGGACCGATGCGCTGGCCCGCGCCTGCCGCGAGGTGGGTGCACGCTTTGTGTTCGTCTCCTCTGACTGGGTGTTCGACAGCCGCGAACCGCTTGTCGACAGGGGTCTCCCCCCTTCCCCACCTCGTTCTACGGCCTGATGAAGGCGGTGTCCGAACAGCGGCTCGCGGCCATGGACGGTCTCGACTGGGCCGTCGGCCGCCCCGCCGGGGTCTACGGCTACAACCTCGCCCTCCCCCGGCAGACCCGTTGGGAGCAGGGGGTCGGCATGGGCGACCTCGCCAGTCACTATGTGCACTGCCTGCTCCAGAACCGGCCCGTCCGGGTTTGGGAGGGGGAGATCAACCTGGCCGGGAACCCCACCCTGGCAAGCGATCTCGGCGAGCAACTCGTCGGACTCGCAATATCAGATGCCACAGGTATCTTCCATCTCTGCGGCCCAGAGCCGATCGACCGCCTCGAATTGGCACACCGCTGTGCCGAGGTGTTCGGCGACGGCGCAGAGCGCATCGAGATCGTTCCGGTTCCCAAGGATGTCGCCGAGGCCCACGCCGGGATCCCCCTACCGCACAGGATCGCGATGAGCGCCGAACGGAGTGCCAAGAAGCTCGGCCTCCACCCCCTGGGCGTGACCGAGGGACCCCGAGCCTTCCAGGGGCAGGTCGACGAGGGGGGTCTCTCATGAAAGCCCTATACCTTGCCGCCGACTGGGTACCAAAGGCAACCTACCCGCTGAGCAAAGCTGAAGAGCGAAGCCGGAAGGTGCGGTCTGGAGCCTCGGTGTGGCGCTACCCGACCCTCGAGCTCCGCAATGACACCGATCCAGAGCCAGCCCCCGACGAGGTAGTGGTCGAGGTGGCGGCGGTCGGCATCTGCGGCTCCGATATGCACATGGTCGAAACGGCCGAAGACGGCTACATGCTCTACCCGGGTCTCACCCGGCTGCCCAACATCCTCGGCCACGAGTTCTCGGGGCGCGTGGTCGAGGTCGGCTCCACCGTAACCGACCTCCCGGTCGGCACCCTTGTCACCGCTGAGGAGATCCAGTGGTGTGGTCGCTGTGACAGCTGCCGCCGGGGGCTAGTCAACCACTGCACCGACTTGGAGGAACTCGGCTTCACCACCCCAGGGGCGATGGCCCAGTATGTGGCGATCAGGGCGAGGTACTGCTGGTCCCTCACGGAACTCGCCGCGCGACTCGGCGACGACTGCACCGCACTCACGCTCGGGGCCCTGGTGGAGCCCTGCGGGGTCTCCTATCACGCGATGTTCAACCGGCTCGCAGCCCCCCGTCCCGGTGCAGCCGTCGCAGTGTTCGGCGCCGGACCTATCGGATTGACCGCCACTGCACTGGCGGCCACCGCGGGCGCGGCGACAGTGATCGCCCTCGACATCTCTCCCAGCCGCCTTGAGCGGGCTCGGGAGATGGGCGCCACAGAGGTGCTGAACCCTACCGGGCTCGACCTTAACGGGGCGCTGCTGGAAGCGACCTGCGGCAGGGGCGTGGACCTGGTGGTGGAGGCGGCCGGCGCTCCCGAACACACCCTCTCCCCCCTCACCGATGGGCTCGCGGTCGGCGCCACCATCGTCCATATCGGCCGCTCGGAACACCCCACCGCACTTCCCCTCGAGCACTACCAGACGCGCGGAGTGCAGCTCGCCGGGTCGCTAGGCCACGCAGGCCACGCCACCTTCCCGAACATCATCCGGCTGCTGGCCTCGGGGCGCCTCGACCTGCGACCGATGCTCAGTGCCCGCTACCCTTTGGACCGGGCCGCGGAAGCGTTCAAGCGCCTCGAGTCGCGCCGGGACGCCAAGATCCTCCTTGAGCCCAACCCCTAAAGGAGTCGAAAGGAGACCTATGCTTCTCACCTGGTACGGCCACGCCAGTTTCCGCATTGAGGCCGCCGACGGTACCTCCATCGTCACCGATCCCTACGACCCCGCGACCTCCGGCTACAAACCATTTCCCGACCCCGCCGACCTGGTCGTCATCTCATCATCCACCGACGACTTCCACTGCAACGCCCACCTCGTTCCGGGCACCCCGACGATCGTTGACGCTCTTGCACTGGCCCGGAACGGGGGCGAGCGCACGGAGGCGGGAATCCGCATCCGCGCTACTAAGGCGATGGAGGCCCTCAACCACCGCTATCACGATCCCGACCAGAACGGCATGTACCGACTCAGCGTGGACGATCTGGAGATCGGCCACCTAGGGGATGTCGGCAATCCCCTAACGGAGGCACAGCTCGAGTTCTTCAAGGACCTCGACCTGCTACTGGCGCTCGCAGGGGGTCACCCAACCATCGAACTCGACGATCTCAAACAGGTTATCGACGTCACGCAGCCCAGGCTGGTCGTGCCCATGCACTTCCGCACGCTGCGCTACAAGCCGCGTAACAGCCTATGGATCGGCTCCTTCCTGGAATGCTTCCCCGACGATCGGGTCGACTTTGCCTGCGACTCGAGCATCACCCTGACGAAGGGGGATCTCCCGAAGGAGACCCGGGTGATGGTACTGGACTACCTCTGATCGGAGCTACGGGTCGTGAGAGGCCCGGCGGTGTCGAAGGGTTGCGTGCAGCGCTAGCCCCGCGCCGACGGCGGAAAGCTGAACAGGGTGAGCAGCAGAGCGACGCCCAAGGGAGCGCAGGGGAAAGGTGGCACGCTCCTCCGCTTCCACTCCGGCAAGAGGTGTTTACACAGGATCCCTACCCGGGGATCAGACCTCCCCAGAAGGGTGCGAGATAGGCAGCAATTACCCCGCTGGCTCTAGGAACCGAGGATAGGGACTAGGGCACGGAATCCCCAGCGTACGGTCATGCCTTTGGACGGCCTCATATCTCACACCCCGGGTCCTGCCATCCTGTACCCGAGCCGGACAAGCCGAGGTTAGAAGCGATCCCCGAACCATCTACGGTTGGCAACCACCGCTAGCGAGCGCCTACTATAGCTGCCGACCCCTCAGCTACGGCTACCTCAATAGCTGCGCCAGAGTGCAAATCAGACTCCCCAGAACCGATCCCATCTTTGAGCGGGCGCTCAGTAGGGGTCGCTAGACCCACCTCCGCGCCCCTGGCTTCCACCGCGGACAGCCGCGGTCACCCGACGCGCCTGCTCACCTAAGTAGGCGAGGTCATTCTGCACCGTGACCAGTTGGAATCCCTTTTCGATCATACGCAGGGCGTAGCCAGGACTAGCGTTGTGGATTCCAGGAACTAGGCCCCGCTGTCGGGTCGCTTCGACGACAACCTCGATCGCCTCCGCCGCCGGACCTTCCTCCCAATCTCCTCCCGGCGGACCGCCGAGTGCCAGACTCAGGTCAGAGGGACCGACGTAGACCCCGTTAAGGCCGGGGGTGTCGAGGATCGACTCGAGATTCTCAAGACCCGCCCGGGTCTCGATCATGGCGAAGACGAGCACCACTTCGTTGGCCTCCAGGCCGTAATCGGCTCCAGCGTAGAAACGGACCCGGTTTGGGCCGAAGCTGCGGTGGCCAGCCGGTGGATAGCGGCAGGCGCCGACCAGAGCCTCCGCCTCTTCACGATTATTGATCATGGGGCAGATGACACCGTAGCTGCCCGCGTCGAGCAGCCGCATGATGGCGCTCGGTTCGTTCCAGGGGACCCGGCACATCGGCACCACGTCGGTGGTGGAGATGGCCTGCAGCATAGTCACCGCCGCTTCGAAACCGACCGCGCCGTGCTGCAGGTCGATAGTCAGACTATCGAAGCCAGCGTGGGCCATCGCTTCGGCAGAGATCGGCGAGGGGATAGCGAGCCAACCGTTGACGGCAACTCCGCCCCGGGTGAAGAGGGCCTTCAAGGAGTTTTCGCGCATGGCCTCACTGTAACCCCTGGCAGTGCCCGGTTGTGAATCCGGTCGGCTATCCTTACGGTGTGAAGTGGGAATGATGAGGACCTTAAGCCGAAGCCGTCTGTGGTCATCGCGGAGCTGAGCCTGCGGAACGAGGAGGCGCTCCAGAGCTAGTTCATCGGGCAGCCGAACGACTTCCTTCAGAAACACGGTCGCAGGCTCATCGGCTGGGACGAGATCCTTAGAGGGGGGGCGGGCCAAGGGGGGGCCACGGCGACGTCCTGGCGGGGTTCAAGGGTGCGGTCCAGGCGGCGGAGGCGGGGTATGACACGGTGTCGACGCCGACGGAGTGGGCCTACTCAAACTACCAGAGCGAGGCGGCGGAGGGTGAGCCGCTCGCCACCGGAGGCCTCACGCCGCTAGAGAAGGTCTATGCCTTCGAGCCCATTCCGCCCGGATTGAGTCCAGAGCGAGCGCGGCAGGTGCTAGCTGTGGACTGAGTACATGGTGAGCCCTGAGCAGGTGGAGTACGTTGTGGACCCCGTTGGATCGGCAGGAGCCATACCGACCCTTCGAGGATCGTCCGCGTCGCCACTTAGAGCGCCTCGACGCCCTCGGAGTGGCCCGATCTCCAGCGCCCCGGGCCACACCTGAGGATGGGAGACCCAACGGTCGCCCTAGTGGTTGGGTACCCCCTACGATCTGAATCGACGCTCTAAAAGCTTAAGGGGTTATCTCATACCCCCCTGGCGTGGACCTTGCCTCGGAACGCCCCCGTCGCTACTCGACGCTCTGGATCAGTGAACGGAAGGCGTCACCACGGAGCAGCCCCAGGTACACGCCCTCGATAGTGAGCTCGGCGGCAGATGTCTCTACCGCAGGATAGTCGGGGTTGTGCGGGCGCAGCACGTAGCGGCCCTCGCCGAGGTCGTCGAGGTACTTCAGGGTCACATCGCTGTCCTGGACCCGAACGGCACAGATCTCTCCTGAGCGATAAGGGGGGCGCTTTTCAAAGAGTACGACATCGTCGTCCTGGATCAGGTCGGCCATCGAGTCGCCCTGCACCCACAGGGCAAAGTGGTCACCCTGGAGGCCAGCCAACGGAAGGTAGCCTTCGGCGAACGAGATCGCCTCGCTTAAGGGACCGGCCGGAATGCTGCCGAGGACCGGGATCCCGGTAGCGTTGGCAGGCAGCGCCAGGATCGGGGATCTCCCTCGACCCCGACTCTCGAAGGTCAGATAGCCCTTCTTGTGCAGCGCCTCAAGGTGTTGCTTGAGCGAAACATAGTGCATGCCAAGGGTCCGGGCGAGGTCCGCGAGGTCGGGGAGCACACCGGTCTTCCTGAAGTGATCCCGGAGATATTCGTAGACCTTCTTCTGCATTGCTGAGAGGCGAATCATGATTACCTTAAATATTAAGGGCAAGGGTCGGATATGTCAAATCCTGCCCGATTCGCGACGGTGACACAAGTTCTTCGGTGGGTGCAGGGCCAGCCTGAACGGCAGGTGTGAAAATCGTGAACAATCCCCCCACCGACGGCTTTAAGGGGACTAGACAGAGGGAGATTTCTCCACTACACTTTTCGTAGTGATACTGTAGGCACCCGACGGAAGAGAGGTGCTATCTCAACTCCTCTGAACAGTTCACCCGCCGTTTCCGAAAGGAACTGCTTATGCTCACCGAGCCCTTGACCATCCCCGAAAGCTGTGACGCACTCGACATCGTCCCCGCAACATTGGCATTGCCGACCCGAACCCTCGAATCCAACGCTACCCTCTACGAAGCCGACCGCAACGCCAGCAGCCTCTACATCGTCAACTACGGGGTCCTCAAAGCCGTCGTCCCCACTAGCCTCGGCCGAGACCGTATCGCCGACCTCTACGGTCCGGGAGATATCCTCGGTCTCGCTGCCCTAGACAAAGCCGATCACCCGGAGACCGTCATCGCTGTCCACGATGCCTGCCTCACCCCTATCGACCCCGCCCAGGCCATGAACGACCGGAAACTCCGCGATTACGTCATGACCAGCATGGCCCGTCAGATCCGCCGTGCCAGAGAGATGCTGGACGAGGCAGAGATGCCGGTGGGGGCCCGAGTCACCCGTGCCCTGTTGCGGCTTGCAAAGCGCTTCGGGCAGCCGAGCGATGATACTCAAGGGGTAAAACTGCCCTTGGCGCTGACCCATGAGGACCTCGCCGACCTGACCGGAAGTAGTCGGGTGACGATCACTCGGATTCTGGGGGAGTTGCGTAATGAAGGGGTCTTGAGTGGTACCAGGGGGGTGTACGTAGCAGATCTCGAGGGCTTAGAGAAGGCTACCGACGAGTACGTCATGCAAGTATTGTGAAGGGCGCGTCGACGCCTTTGCGACCGACCGGCGCTTAAGGTTCGGGCCGCTCGCGTGGGCGGCATGGTCGATCAGTGTCGGTCAGAGGTGGATTCGATCCGCCCCGACCCTCTATACTGCCTGATATGCTGAATTTTACCGATACCGCGAGGGAGAGAATTCTCTCGTTCCTGGAGATGCAAAAGAGCCAAGGGGTGACCGCCCTCCGGCTGATGGGTACCCGCTTCGAACACAAGCTATGGCTCGTCCGACCGGGAGATCGTCAGGAGAACGATTGTGTGTTCAACGCGGACGGGTTCGAGATCTTTCTCGACCCGGCGAGTGCCGACAACTTCGAGGGCGCGACCGTCGACTTCGTGGAGGGGGTGATGCAGTCGGGCTTCCGGGTCTTCCATCCCAGCCCGAGCTGGGACAACCCACTGGCGCAGAAGGTCCAGGATGTGCTCGATCAGCACATCAATCCTGGCGTGGCGGGTCATGGTGGCAGCGTCACGCTCGAACGGGTCGAGGGCAACACCGCGTTCATCACCCTCGGCGGTGGTTGCCAGGGATGCGGAGCGGCGGATGTGACCCTAAGGCATGGCATCGAACGGATGATCCGGGAACATGTGCCCGAAATCCGCTCGATCGTGGACGCCACCGACCACGCGGCGGGGGAGAACCCCTACTACCAGAGGGAAGACGCGGGAGAGTCGCCGCTGGCCAAATAGTGGCTCTGGTGCCGAGCCACCAACCCAACACGCCGCGGAAACGTTTGGCGACCGAGTGCGACGTCGAGGAATAGCGTTGGTGCCAACTGGCAGATGTCAGCTCAAGCGCTCCCCTCTTGCCTCGAGGCGCTATGGCAAGAGCGCTGTCAGCTACAGGGTCCTGATCGGTCGGCTCATGCCCTGTCTTTGCATTTCGACAGGACCTACGTACTGAAACCGGGGGCGGGCCCTCCTGACAGAATCCCAACCTCGGGCCGTCCCCCTCAGGCCACACCCACAGTGACGCCGAGTTGGCGGAGGTAGCGTCGGTAGGCGATCGCCAGCCGATCACTCTTCAGGTGCAACTCCGCCTGCAGATCGAGCGGAATCTCCTCGGGCCGCTGACTCTCGACGATCAGGCGGTCTTGCTCGATGATCCTGTCCTGAAACTCGATGAACGTTCGGTCCTCGGCATCGAGGGCGTAGTTGCGCGACAGGAGGGCGAAGGCGGCGCTGCGGCGCGGCGCGATTGGGGTGACCTGGAAGAGCATCGAGAAGACCTCATCGCTCTCCAGATCTGCCTTCCTAAACCCCACTGTCAGAGGGCCCAGAACCTCGTAGACGTAGTGATTGGGGACCGTGCGGCTGCCACCCCGCCCATCCGGGTCGGGCTGGAGGACAGTGATAGGGTCGCTCACCAGGCGATCACCCCGTTGATGGACTCTGTGCTCGGGGATCTCGGCGTGGCTGGGAAGGCCTAGGTAGCCCTCGTGGACCCACATCAGGTGTGAGACATCGAGGAAGTTCTCGATCACCCGAGGTGCCTCAGCCTCGAGCAGGTAGGGTCCGCAGAGGAGCGTGCGGTGATCCTCCAGCGCCGCCTCGGGATGCTCGGGGATCGGCTGCTTTGGAGTCTCAAAGGCGACCCACACGAGGCCGTAGCGGACAGCACAGGGGTAGCTCAAAGCCCTAGCCTTGGTCGGGATCGGAGTGCCTTCAGGCTGGGCCGGGATGGTGGTGCAGCGCCCGGACCCGTCGTAGCGCCAGCCGTGGTAGGCGCACACCAGGGTACTGCCCTCCACGCGTCCCAGGGAGAGGGGGGTGCCCCGGTGGATACACAAGTCTTTGAAGGCCCGCACCTCATCACCGTCGCGCCACAGGACGAGCCGTTCGCCTAGGAGTGAAGTCGCAAACGGCTGATCGCCGATCTCATCCGCGCGGGCGACCACCATCCAGGTGCCCTCGAGCACCGGATCGCGAACGGTCCGTGTCACCGGAAAGCCGTAGCTGTCGATATCCTTCATAACCCCAACCATAGCAGCAGGTTGAGCAGGGGTATACGAGTACCTCGCCAAGAGACCACGATCCTCACTCAGGGGCGAAGTCGCGTCATCTCGCCAGCAGTTTAGGTATAGTTAGTAAGTGGCCGACGCGCCCTCAGTCCAGGATCCGACAACCCAGCAGACCCCGCTACTCAGCATGCAAGGTATCAGCAAGAACTTCCCTGGGGTGAAGGCAAACGACAGCGTAGAGTTCGAGGTTCGAGCCGGCGAAGTCCATGCCCTCTTAGGCGAGAACGGCGCCGGGAAGACGACCCTCATGAATATCCTCTACGGGCTCTATCAACCCGACGCGGGAGAGATCCGCTACCGGGGGGAGGTGGTGACCTTCCGGTCACCCCGAGACGCCATCGCCTGCGGGCTGGGGCTGGTCGCGCAACACTTTCACCTGGCCCGGCGTCATACTGTCGCCGAGAACATCGCGCTGGGGCTTGCGAACACCCCCTTCATCTTCCCCACGCGAGCGCTTCGGGAGCGGCTCAGGGAGTTGGGGAACCACTACGGCCTAGGGGTAAACCCCGACGCCAGGGTATGGCAGCTCTCTCCCGGAGAGCGGCAGCGGGTCGAGATCCTCAAAGCCCTGATCCAGGGGGCTGAGATCCTGATCCTCGATGAACCGACCAGTGTTTTGACGCCACAGGAGGCCGAGGCCCTCTTCCAGGTGGTCGAGCAGATGACGTCCGAGAGCAGGGCCGTCATCTTCATCTCCCACAAGCTCGACGAGGTGATGCGGATCGCCGACACCATCTCCATACTGCGCAAGGGGGCCGTGGTAGGGCGGCTGAAGCGGAGGGATGCGAACCCTGCCAGGCTGGCCGAACTCATGGTCGGGCGCACTATCGCACCCCCGGAGCGCACCTCCGACGGACTCAGGGACCGGATCGTGCTCGAGCTGAAGGGGGTGTGGGTCCGGGGCGACCGGGGGGTCGACGCCCTCAAGGAGGCGTCATTCCGACTCCAGAGCGGCGAGATTCTGGGGGTGGCGGGTGTCGCCGGCAATGGCCAAGCGGAACTCATCGAGATCCTCACCGGCCTCCGCCAGCCCAGTCGCGGCCAGATCCTCCTCGACGGCGAGGACATCACCCCGCTAGGGGTCCGGGGGCTCTTCGAGGCGGGGGTGGCCCACATCCCCGAGGACCGCAACCATGTGGGCATCGTCCCCGGCATGTCGGTGGCGGAGAACCTCGTGATGCGCCAGTACCGCTACCCCCCCTTTGCGAGGGGCGCACTGCTCGATCAGAAGCAGGTGACACGGTTCGCCCGGAGCTCGATCGACCAGTACGATATCGCCACCCCCTCCAAGGACACCCCTTCGCGGCTACTATCGGGAGGGAACGTGCAGAAGGTCATCCTCGCGCGCGAACTCAGCGGCGACCCGAAGCTGGTGGTGGCGTCACACCCCACCTATGGGCTCGATGTGTCCGCAGCCGCCCTCACCCACGAACTCATGCTCTCCCAGCGGGCCCGCGGGGCCGGGGTGCTCCTCGTCTCCGAGGATCTCGACGAGCTCATGCAGCTCTCCAACCGGATTCTGGTACTCTTCGCCGGACAGGTCATGGGCACCGTCGACGTCGAGGAGGCGACCAGCGAAACCCTCGGCATGATGATGGCCGGGGCACCCCAGGAGGCGGCCCTGGGAGCGACGACAGATGCTTGAGCGCTTCGGCATCCGCTTGGTTCCGCGCCTCGCAGCGCCCGCGTACGTGGTATTTCTGATCTCCCTCGGCGCGATTATCGCCGCCATCATAGTCACCGGCTTCATCTTCTGGGCCTACGGGGTCAACCCTTTTAGCGCCTACGCGATCATCGCCGAGCGCACCCTGTTCAACGGCCGCGGTTTCAGCGAGGTGGTGCGCAAGAGCGTTCCCCTCCTCTTGGCCGGCGTCGGGCTGGTGCTGGCCTTCCGAGCGCAGTTCTGGAATATCGGGGCCGAGGGGCAGATCCTCGCCGGCGCGGTTGGGGCGAGCGGCGTCGCCCTGTTCGTTCCGCTTCCCCCGCCCCTGGCCATCCCAGCGATGTTCCTCGCCGGCTTTATCGCCGGGGCGCTGTGGGGATTCTTACCGGCGATCCTAAAGATTCGGCTCGGCGTCAACGAGATCATCACCACCCTGATGATGAACTATATCGCCCTCTACATCGTGCGCTGGCTGATCAACGGGCCCTGGAAGGGGGAGAGCGTCGTCGGCTTCTCCTACAGCGATCTGTTCGACCGGGCGATCTGGCTGCCGACGATCGGTACCACCCGGCTCCACTGGCCCACGCTCCTGCTCGGTCTGCTCCTGGCTGCCTTCATCGCCTTCCTCATCAACCGGATGCGGCTCGGATTCGAAGTTCGCATGATCGGGGAGGGTCCCGCCGCAGCCCGCTACGCCGGCGTGAACTTCCTTACCACCACGCTGATCCTGGTGTCTCTCGCCGCCGGTGCCGCCGGCCTGGCGGGGGTGGGGGAGGTGGCCGGCATCCACCACCGCCTCGTCGAGCCCAACAGCATCTCCCTCGGGTTCGGTTACACTGCCATTATCGTTGCCTTGCTGGCACGAGGTAGCCCTCTGGCTGCAATCCTCACCGCGCTGTTCATGGGCTGGGTGTTCGCCAGCGGAGATGTCATGAAAGTAGCACTTCGGCTGCCCTTCCAGATCACCGGGGTCATCAACGGACTGGTGCTGCTCTTTATCATCTGCAGTGAACCGCTCCTGCGCTACCGGATAGAGCGCATTGGCTCGAGAGCCAGCGCGGTCGAGTCGGAGACCGGGCCCGCCTAGATGGAGGTCGATCAGGTCACCTACACCGTGGCCCGCGCCCTCGCCTTCAGTACGCCGCTGCTGTGGGCCGCGTTGGGCGAGATCTTCGCCGAGCGGGCGGGCGTGGTCAATCTCGGCGTCGAGGGGATGATGATTCTCGGGGCGGTCGCCGGTTTCATAGTGGCACAGACCGCCGGCGCCCCCTATCTCGGCCTGGTGCTGGCAGCCACCGTCGGTGCGGCTGCGGCGCTAGCCCACGCCTTCATCTCGATCACGCTGCGGGGCAATCAGTATATCTCCGGACTGGCCCTGACCATCTTCGGCCTCGGCTTCTCCGGCCTCATCGGGCGCAGCTGGGTAGGAAAGCCTCTGGGGACCCCCATGGAGTTCATCACCGTGCCCGGGCTCTCGGAGATTCCCCTCCTCGGCCCGGCCCTGTTCACCGATCAGTACCTGCTCACCTACGTCGGCCTGGTCACAGCCGCGCTGCTCTGGTTCATCCTCTACTACACTAGGCCGGGCCTGGCGCTGCGGACCGTGGGCGAGTCCCCCGCCGCGGCCGACGCGACCGGCACCAGCGTGACCCTCGTCCGCTACCTCGCCGTGGTCTTCGGCGGTCTCATGGCGGGGGTCGCCGGGGGCTACCTGTCGATCGCCTACCGCCCCTCGTGGGGCGAGGGGATGACCAATGGCATGGGCTGGATCGCCCTGGCGATCGCCATCTTCTCGCTCTGGGACCCGCTGCGTGCGGTCGCCGCCAGCTTCTTTTTCGGAGCCTTCTTCTTCCTCTCCTTCCTGCTGCAGAAGGTCTTCCCGCCGGAGCTACTGACACTCTTGCCCTACACCTTCACCATCGTAGCGCTCACCGTGGTGGCGCTCGGAAAGGAGGGACGAGCATTCGGCGCCCCTGAAGCCCTTGGGCTCCCCTACCGGAGAGGGGAGCGGTAGACTCGGCAACCGCAAGGTCAGGCTCTTCGGGCCCGCAGGGGGCGGACCGGCGGTGCAATCGCTGGGTGAGACGTAGGGTCCACCTGGCACAAGCAAGAACCACTATGGAGGTGGTAACGATGCGACGTTGGCTTGTGATACTCCTCTTATTCACCGGGTTTGCGTTCGCGCAGGATAGCCTGAAGGTGGGCTTCATCTACGTCGGTCCCATCGGCGATGCCGGCTGGACCTACGCTCACGATCTCGGCCGACTGGCGACCATGGCCGCCCTGCCCAGCATTGAGACCGTGATCGTCGAGTCGGTCGCCGAGGCCGACATCGAGCCCTTCATCGACCAACTCGTCGCCGACGGCGTGCAGGTCATCTTCGCCACCAGCTTCGGCTACGGCGACGGCGTCCTGGCGGCGGCAGCGCGCTACCCTGACATCATCTTCGCTCACGCCACCGGCATCCAGCGCGCACCGAACGTGATGACCTACATTGCCGACTTCTACCAGGTCTACTACCTCAACGGCCTTATCGCGGGTGCCCTTACCGAGTCGAACGAGCTCGGCTACGTGGCCGCCTTCCCGATCCCCGAGGTGAAGCGCCACATCAACGCCTTCGCGCTGGGGGCCCGCGAGGTCAATCCCGAAGCGATCGTCGAGGTACGGTGGCTATTCAGCTGGTTCGATCCGGCCGGCGCCAAGGAGGCGACCGAGGCGCTCATCGCTGAGGGGGCCGATGTCTTCGCCTTCACCGAGGACACCCCCACCGTCATCCAGACCGCTGCCGAGCGAGGCTTCCCCAGCTACTCCCACTACGCTTCGATGTACGAGTTCTCCCCCGACACGGTGGTCTCGGGCCAGATCGTGAACTGGGAGGCCATCTACATCGACTTCCTCCAGGGCGTTCTTGACGGCACCTACACCAATGAGAACCTCTCCGACCTGGACTACTTCTGGCGCCTTGGGGAGGATTCCGTATCGGCCGGCGCGGCCCCCGGCATGGTCATCAACCCGGTCTACGAAGATCAACTCCGGGCCGCTGTCCTCGATCACCCCGAGTTCGGCGAGATCTCCGTCTACGACCTCGTGTTCGCCCGCATCGAGCAGATGTCCATGACCGAGCCCGCCTACGAACCCTTCACCGGCCCGCTCTCCGACCGCAAGGGCAACGTCGTCTACGAGGAGGGGCAGGTGGCGACCATCCCCGAACTGCTCGGCCTGCAGTGGGCCGCGGCGAACGTGGTCGGCCCCTGGCCGGAAGAGCCCTGAGCGACACTAACCCCGTAGGCACCGCTGTCTTGAGCGGGTCATAGGTTCGACCGGCCCAGCAAAAAAAATCGGTCAGAAACGATCAAGTGACTCCCGGCTTCCCGGCCGGGAGTTCGTCTGTACAGACCGAGCTACGAGATTGGTAACCCACCACCTGCCGATCTGCTTCCATTCAATCGGTATCCCCCTGGGGATCCCTGTGATCTATCGGTAACAGTGTCCTGAAACTTACCGTAGCCGCCTCTGCTCTTCGAACATGTGATTCCACAACGCGAATGAGGGGTCGGTGTAGCCGACCTGATCAGCGGTTGCACGCAAGCCCAGCCCTCGCTTCACCAATGATGAGACATGCAGGGTAGGGGATTGGTCCCCTGGTATCACCAGATCAACGGCGATTGAGTAACGATTGGTGGACGGTTCTCGACCGCAATCCAGTGCTCGTTAAGCGCCTCGATTTGCTTCTTTGCCGTCTCTGACGGATCCCAGTGGTGCGCGGCGAATGTCGTTATGTCGAAGGGATGCTGAGTGCCGGACTTTGCTAGCACCATTGTCTTTGCTCCACGAGCCAAAGCATAGGTGTTTACAGACATTAGTATAAACATCCTTTTTCACTTACAAAAGATAAGGGAATTGATACATGTGTTCAGCGCCTTAGAATCGTAAGTGTGGAACAAATCATCTTTTCCTTTCAAAATCATTAAAGCCTGCCCTGTAGAGGTGCAGATAGTCAGCCAATGGGTGGCCATAAGAATGAGGCTTCTGACACCAACCTGCTATGTCCCACTCCGCATCTACAAGGTCTGAGGCAAAGAAAATGAACTCCAAGGTGTTAGTTAGAAACACAACACGTGAGTCAAATGATCTACTTTTATCTCCATTGCCGTGAACATATCGATTCCGACACTTTACTGCCTCGTCAATTACAAGACCAATCTGGGGAATCAAGTCCCCTATTTTGTCAATGATTCTTTCCGCTCTGTGATGGATTTTCTTCTTGAGCGGCCTACGTTCAGTTGCATTACCTACCGCATTGAATAGCCTTTCTCGGTAAACGTTGTCCTTGGGCAACCCACAAAATATCTGCTTTGCCTCGTCAACCGCTTTTTTGACTTCCTGCGGCAAGGCTTCATCTTTACCGAGTACCTTCTTTGGCAAGAGTTCAAATCCATTCGCGGCTCTGATTATGCGGTCGTGGTCGTAACCTCGTTTGCCCCAATCACTTGACAACCTCTCCCGAGCAGTACGCCATTCCTTGTCTCTAGCCAGCCACGCCTTTAGAACCCTCGAAAATGCTTTAGAATCTCGAACTGGATCTATCAGGATGTTGGTGAAGCCTGGTTTGTACTTTTCCTGTGTACACCCACGTCTGGGCTCCATGCTTATATGTAATCTTGCTCCTGGACCAGGAGTAGATGAGTCAGGACCGCTTTGCGGGTATATGTTGATTTCAAGGACATTCTGAATGCGTCCCACCATTAACTCAAAAAATTGCAAGACCCTATTCATTCTGGAAACCGCTTCAACAATGCCTACTGTTCCGTCGAATCTGATTTTGGCGAAAATATCGCCTTTCTGATCACGATAGACGGAAACCCCACTACAGATAGATGAGATGCGAAGAACTGATAATCGATCAAGGAATAACACCTTCGCGTCGTCAAACGTGAATGAGATTTCGTGAACATCACAGCCTTCAAGGGAAAAATGCTGCTCTCCTATGACGACATAATGTGGGGCTATTCGTCGCTTGTGTACGGTGCCGCCTGACCCGGCCGTCAGACTCCAGCTAGTGACAAAATACCTGATGAGAGAAACCTTGGTCAGATCGTCCAGGACTCCAGTTATGGCAGTTCCTGAAAATCGTTCAATATCGAAAGGTTCGCCGTCAAATAGGTCTAACGAGGTGTCTACACCAGCTAGCGACAGTGTGCCGCTAACCTTTCGATCTTTCGCGACACAGAAAGCCCCTGACCGTCTCAGTGTGTCATCCTGCACTTACGTACCACCCCGTTTCCTTTTCACCATATATTAGGAGTAGAGGAGCCCATTCCGGGCTCCTCTCTTGTGCTACAGTGTCAATAATAAAACTGGCGTGGCGTGGTGTGACATGGTGAGGTCTGGCGAGGCGTGACAAATCAAAAGGCATGTCAAGGCAAAACACCCTCATTACAGCCAACCCGAATATCGCACCAACTACACTGTAGCTACTTCCAACACTCATCTATCACCTCCTGAAAGATAGCCGAGCCAGAGCGGACCCTGGCTCGAACAGTGTGCTACCATATTCACTGAGCGATTGGCGTCCACCAATCACGTTAGACAAGACAAGGCAGGACAAGTCGCCACAGGTCATGACATAATCACGGCTGTCAAGGAAGACATGGATCTCATGGCAAGGCATGGCGAGTCAAGCCAGGCTTAACGCATCGCATAGTGAAAAGGTAGCCACTAAATAAGGGTCGAGTCAGGGTTCGTCCCTGACTCGAACTTGCTATACTGGCCATTGGCGCGGTGCCGGAGGATCGAATCGCACTAGCCATCACCTTGACAAGAGCTGTCACCTTGGCAAGCCAGACAAGGATGGCGTGGAATGGTAAGGCCGTCCGTGCCTAGACAAGGCTTGGCAGACACGGCCAATTTCCGGTACCGCTCCGCAGCTTCATAGCCAAATAGTGTAACCACTTTCGACATTCACTTATCACCTCCTGTTTTGGGTAATTTGTGATAGTATTATCCTACCACGCAGAACTTTGCCCGTCAAGAGTTTTCACGTGTAGGACAGGCTTTTTCGGATTTTAGCAACCCAATAGTGGCCCACTCTCAATCCTGCTTGATTGCTCGTGAGTTACGTCTGCGGTGCTTGGACTACGGGTTGCGGGGTACAGCATCCATGATCTCCAAGTTTTGCTCATACCTAGTCAGATAGTTGAACAATGGATGGCCAAGAGGTCTACCCTTCTTGCTCCAACTTGCTATGTCCCACCCCGCATCTACAAGATCTGAGGCCAAGAAAATGAACTCCAGCGTATCCGTAAGGAATGATAAGCAAGAGCCACACAGTTTGGGCGTGACATTCGCATTATTTCCGTGAACATATAGATTCCGGCAGTCTACTGCCTTACTAATCACAGCACTGAGCTCGGGGGTCGCATGCCCAATTGCGTTAATGATACTCACTGCTCTGTGGCGAACTCTCTTCTTGAGCGTCAGACTGTCTATATTGCCCAGTTTATTGAGCACGACCTTTCGGACAATGCTGTCTTGATGCAATTTGTGAAATATCTTCTTTGCCTTCTCAATTGCGTCCTGCTCCTCTTGCGATAATGTACTCTCATTGGGAAACACTCCCTTGGGCAGATACTCAAACATGCTCACGGCCCTCATTAAGCGGTCCTGGTTATAAACTCTTCCACCCCAGCCACTTGACAACCTCATCCGAGCGTCCTGCCAGTCCGCATCTTCATCTCTGGCCAGCCACGCCTTTAGAACACTCGAAAATGTTTCAGAGTCACGGACGGGGTCTATCAGGACATTGAAGGGGCTTGGTTCACCCTCTTCGGGTGAACGCTGATGTTTGGGATTCATGCTCACATATACTTCCGACCCAGAAATGTCCGACCCAGAACCAAGAGGAGGCGGGTCGCCTTCTGTATAGGTATTCGTATATATTCGGGCTTCGAGGATATTCTGATAACGCCCCACCATTAGCTCAAAGAACTGCAAGACCCTATTCATTCTGGAAAGCGCTTCGGCAATGCGGATTTTGCAGTCGAATTTGATGTTGGCGAAAATACGACCCCTCAGTCCAGAATCAGCAGGGACTCCCCACCTAGTAGTCACGGCGTGACGAGCTGACACCTGTCCAATAGCGGTGTCAGAGAAGTGATTGCGCTGATAAACAAGATGCTGTGTCACATTGAGAAGCCAGGGAAGGAAGCGACTCCCTACAGGACAGTCACCCGCGCCGGAATCGCGAATCCGAGCGACATGTTCTTGTATCGTGCGCGAAAAGGAGAAATCACGGAAGGCGTTTCGGGATGCTGGGCACCACCGAAACCGTTGGCGAAGCCTAATCGACTCAACCGGGCCGGAGAGCGGGTGCTCTACGCATCAACTCTCGCGGCGACGGCTTCTGGAGAAATGGGGGTTTTGTCAACCGGGAAGAAGGAGACGTACTCGCTCATTGTGTACAAGATTACTCAGGATATGTCGTTATCCAGGATAGGAAGCCCACCCTTCCCTCCCAAACTGGAAGACGATGTGGAAGAAAAGCTGCACGCTGCTCGGAAAGCACTGGGACAGCCGATGGCCGAGTACCAATACGCAAGTGAAGAGGACTTGGAGAAAATGAAGATCCTCAACAACTTCCTGACGGAAATGTTCTCTGGACCGGCAACGTGGTATCCCGTGAGCCAGCATCTTTGTAGATACTTCTTTCCGCTACCTCGTGGATTCGACGGATGGTTGTATCCCTGCATTCAACAGGGTCAAGAAGATCAGAATGTATGTTTGCTGGACGAACACGCACGATTGAAGCTGAACATCGTAGAAGTCCTTACTCTTGAAACGAGGCGAGATAGAAAGCCCCGATTCAAGAATGCGCGTCGACCTGAAGGAGATAGGCTAGTTAGAGTGCAGGAGTCTCAGACGGCAAAAGAGGTTATATCGGACAAAGGAGCATGGGGATTCTGGAATGAAGCTAGGCTAGACTATGTTGAAGCGGAGGACATTCAATGGCCCTCGCAGTAGAGGTTCCTTTTTCGATGGAGTAAGAAAGGGTGGCTAGGCATTGTCGCTGTCACTGACAATCTCAACAGGCCCTTGCTTGATCTCTGGAATGTGCAATCGGAATGAGAGATAGCGGATTCCGTTGGCAGTGATGGTAAACATGTGAAGTGCCGCGAAAGTGAAGACAGCAAAGAGGGTCCAACCGATAACAGGAAGTACCCATCCCATAAAGAGTCCGAGCCCACCGAGTACAGTTGCAACTTCATCTGCCACAATCAGTGAGCCAGAGCTTACGAGGTACAAGGAGACGCACACAAAGGCCAGATAGCCAAACAGGAAGGCGAGGTACCTCCGGCGTGAAAGCGTCTGCCAGTCGTCACCGACCTTCAGTTCCACTTTAGACATAAGCTCGTTGAGTTGGGTACTGCTCATGGTGCTCACCAAGGCAAGCAGCGCAATATAGAATCCTGCAAGAAGCTGTAGCAACTCGGTTACTACTCGGACAAGCTCTGCTAAGAGCGATAGGCCCGGAAAGACAGCAAGGCTCGTTGGAATTGCGAGGACAGCGGTTAGAAGCAACGAAAAAGCCGCTGGCCAGAGGTAATCGCGACGCAGCCTACCCGGTACTTTGATCCTGGTATAGGTTAGTAGTTCTCGTAGCACGATGTCACCCCCCTTGGGATTCATGCTCAAGAGATCGAATCGCACTCTCTACGAGATCGAGTCGGATATCCTTGAAGCCCTCGTCCAGCGGCTTCGCTTCGTCTTCAAGTCGTACCTTTAGTCGGCTAGACAGTGTGGCCAGTTCTAGATCCTCTTCTTCAAGGTCGACCTCCACCGACTTCTGCTGCCCCCCATCTTCCACGACCACCCGCATGGACTTTGCTCGGTCATCAGCTCGCGTATTTTGGAATAGCTCGGCTATCCTTTCCCACACCCTAGCCTTCCGATCTTGTGCTACAGGAACATATTGGATCTCAAGCACTTCCTCCCGGCTACGTTCGATCTCGAGGTCCGCATCTACGCGACGGGACAATTTGACCCGTTTAGCGTTCCCACGGAACACTGCGGCCTTTAGTGTGTCAGAGGGATAAGCCATAAAGGTTATCAGCGGACGTACCTTGATCGGATTGACCCCTTCGGTTTCAAGAGTCACCCTGCTATCAGTATCAGAGAGCAAACTTCGGAGATACCTCTGTGTCCTTGTAATGCCAAGACCCGGAACACGTTCGAGGAGGGCCTCATATCGATCAGATGCTCCCTTACGAATGATGAGATGGGCTGAGTAACATCGGTTCTCATCCTCATTTGGGCCGACCGAGCGAACCTGTGAACTTCCTCTCTGGCTGAATGCAACGTCACTGTAGCCCGTTCCATCCATTCGAAGGAATAGAATTACTAGCTCATCTGTATCTTTGACATCCTGAAGCCTGACGGAAACAGTCCCCTTTTCCGCAGTGATTTCACGATTTTTGGATTTCTTAAACAGCGGAATAAGCCCCTCTAGTTTAAGGCGTTCCAGGGTCAAATACTTGGGCTTTGGCGTAAAATTCACACACATCTCTAGATGATAGAAGTCTCTGTCCCGCTGAAGTAGTGACACACCCGATACCTCCTGACCTGGATTCGATCCCCGTCAGGGTACTGCATTAAGTGGAGTGATGAGATATCCGGTCTCATCACTCCCAAAACAAAGGAAGGCGGTACTCACCTATGCTAAATCAAGTCGTTCGCTCACAACAAGCCATCAAAAACACCGGAGACATTCTAGCACGGAAAGAGCGCCAGAGACGCGCAATCTGCAACACAGCAGCAGCCTTAGTCGACGAGATTCCCCAAGCGATTTCCAGAGCCGTGTTGTCAAATCCCACTGCCCCAAATCTCAAACTCCCACCCTCAGTCAGACTGCGTACTCAGGTAGTCCTGAAGACCTCAGAATTCTCAGGAGCCCATGCGAAAAAATCAATGGCAATGAGTGTGATCCTCCAATTACTCACTTGGGGCTTTCAAGGTCTTTTCTGGCTTATCGTCTGGTGCTTTCGGGCACTCTTCTGGCCCCTCAGTCTCCTCCGGTTCCTCTTCTCGAACAGCATGTCTGGTGATGGAAGAAGGGGCAATGTGTATGTAAGGGGTCATCGGCGCTCTGGCAGCTATGTGAGGCCCTACTACCGCTCTCCCCCCTACTCCCATCCTGCTCCAGCATCACCCACTGGGGTTGAGTTGCTCGTGTTGGCGAGCCTTCCAATTCTATTGTATCCCGTCGTCAGTCTGGTGGTGGTATATCCGTTCATTGCTGCCATGATCGGAGTGGGAGCAGTTACTTTGTGGGTTCTTTGGAGGCGGAGGTGAATGGGCTCAACCTATCTCAAAAGTAAGGACACAAGGCTTCTCTTCTGCTGTATGCATAGGCTTCAGTGAATCAGTATTCCCTCGTCCCCGTGTCTATACGGTACTCCTTTTGGATTTTTCACTCTCTCCCTGTCTATCCCGTTCACTTGTACTTGATAGGTCTGAACACAAAGTCTCTAGCGCCTAGAAGACCCTCGAACTAGCTCATTCAGATCTGGATTAACTCGTCGGAGCTATTCAAGCCGTAGCGGAATGAGAAATCTTCTGACTCCATGAAAACCACCACAGGGTTATCGTTACTATCACGTGCAATCATGATGCCAAACTCATGTGACAATTCGGTTAGACGATCCAGGAATTCCTCTACCCGTTCTTGGCTAGAAACTACTGTCTGTTAGCGAGTATCAGACAGGACTAGAGCTTCCTCCGGGCAGGAGATTATCGTCACTGTATGGAAACGTTGTCCTTCTCGACATCAGGATAGAGAGCATCGATCTGCTGCTGGATCGTAAGTGTGTGACCGAGAGCAGTCACCATCCGGCAATAGGTGCGGATGTCGTCAAGTTCCAAGCGGCGCTCCTTACGGTCTTTTAGCCACTTGTCACAGACCTGATAGCCACCGATGCGGTATTCGTAGACCTCCGCAGGGATAGGGCCGAAATATTGTGTCTTGTTGATGTGCAGATGTTGCTCATCGGGGTCATAGCGAAAGCCTTGGGCCTTCGTCCGAGCTACGACTGCGTCACCTTGACCTTCGAATCGGCAGCTTGGCGGATTGAGTTCCGACGACCTGAGCAGATGCAGGTCGACCAATCGTTCACCTAGAGCCGCAAGTTCAGCAAATAACTTCCTGTCCGCCGTGAACGGAATGCGCGGGAAGTCGATCCGCAGGAACTCTTTGTACTTCTCCCTATAGCTCGGTGCATACAGAACGGCGTAGATGTAATGGAAGATCTCTTCGGGCGATGACTCCCTGCCATGAGCCGCTGCCAGGGCAGCGATTAGTCCGAGCTTCAGGTTCAGTTGCCGGTTCGACAGTCCTGGTTCGGCTGAGTCGGAGGCACCGCTGCTATCAGCCGTAGGATAGGTGTAGAGAGGGAAGCACTTGCTTCCGCCGCGATAGAAGAGGTTCAAATCCACTATATTTTGTGAGCAATAGATTAGATTCCATTCACCGGCACCGACAACATGCCCTTGGCGTCCAATACACAGTGCCAAGTTCTCCCCAGCCAACATATTCCGCATGACATTTAGACGGGGCCTGCAAATGAAACCACCTGACTGGCCGGTATAATAGGTGTGACGCACATCGAAGGGCCGGTAGAGGATTGGAACAACCTTCGTGCGTGTGGGACCGGAGTCCTGCAAGTCCTTCTGCGCTGTCCCCACTTTCCAATTTAGTGCGTCCTCACCGAGTTGGTATTCCTGCCGGGCCAGTTCCGGGTCCATTTGCGAGAAAGCATGCACGGTATCCCACACCTCTTCCTCCGACCAGCGAATTGTCAAGCCATCGCGTGCGGTGTATAGGCCGGTAGCTTGGGTGGTAAATATCCCCGGAATGGAAACGAACTGGCGATACGCGGCTTCGAGCGTCTCGTCACGTGGCACGAACAGATAGAACGGCGAGACCGGGTTTATCTTGCACCACGCAGTGCTGCCGAGGTCGTGGGTGTCCAGCCAGTCATACTTGCTCTCGCGGGTTCCGTAGAGTTCGGCGTGGTGGACATTGGCTTCCCCGTTGGTGGGTTCAGGGCAGTCTCCTGAAAAGGAGTGCTGATCGAAAAGTCGGATTGGCTCGTTCTGTCCGCGCTTTACGAAAAAGGCGATGGCCACGCCCTGTTGGATGTCGAAGACATTCTTGTCGGGACTGCCATCCGGCGAAGTTTCCTTCTTCTTTGTATTCCCGTGCAGGTCGAGAAGATAGATATCATCGAAGGTGTTCATTAGGCTCTGGCGCATGCCTCGGAAGGTGGGGTTGTCGAGGTAGCTGTGGTTGGTGATCATCCCCACGACGCCGCGACCGGCTTGTTCGATCTTCCATTGGGAGAAACGGAGAAATTTGACGTAGTCATCCTGGAGCCATTTCGGATTCTTCTCATCCAGTGATCCGCCGTCCACTCGCTTGTAATCCTTGATCAATCTCCGTATCCATTTACCCCTGTTGCTCGAATGGCCCGAATAGGGTGGATTGCCCAGGATAAGCAGGATCGGGGTCTGCTTCTTGACCTCTCCCGCTAAGCGGGATTCCTCAGCTAGGGCGGAAAGGCCGGGTATGGGGCTGTCTTCCAGTACATCCCAGTCGAGGGTGTTGGTGAGATAGAAGGGGACGCGCTCGTCATCGGCGAGGCGGTAGCCAAGCTCTTCTAGGAAGAATCCCATTTTGAGGTGGCCGACCGCATAAGGTGCCATCATTAACTCAAGCGCGTAGAAGTTCTTTAGGATGTGGCTGCGGATGAAGTCTCCCCGACCGCCGCTACCGTACTTGGTTTCGAATTCAGCGACCGCCTGCTCAGCGGCACGGGCGACAAAGGTCATGGTGCCCGCAGCCGGATCAAGCAGGGTTACAGCATCGGAGGCTAGGCCGTCACGCTTGCCGAAGTCGGTCTTCAGAAGGCCGTGCAGGGAGCGAACGATGTACCCCACCACCGGCTCAGGCGTGTAGTAGACCCCCAGGCGTTCGCGCTCGTCGGGATCGTATTGCTCCAGGAAGGTCTCGTAGAAATGCACAATCGGATCGCTGCCTTGGCCCTCCCGGTAGTAGCGTGCGAGAATTCCTGGGGCGTCGGCCACGGCCAAGACCTCAGCGATGTCGTCTACACACCAAGCGAGCGACTCAGACAGATCGCCGAGCGAGATGAAGCGGAACAGGTCACGCAGGACACCGATGGTGTGGGGGATGTTATCGAAAGCGGTGCGCCGATTGAAGCCGTCCCCAGCTCGGATGCGAGCGGCAAAGAGTCCATAGGTGATGGTCTGGGCGAACAGATCGGTGAACTTCTCCGGGGTCAGTGAACCGATGAGGTAGGTCTGGAAAGCCTCGAAGAAGCCGGAGAGCATGCCGGGCGCATCCCGCTTCTGTTCATCGCGAAGCTGCTCACCGACTACATCACAGAAGAAGCGGGTGCGTTTGGCCAGTTCGATGGCTAGCGATTCAGCTGTGAACGTTTTGGGCAGCGCAAAGTCCAGGAACTGATCGAGGAGAGCGTAGAGTTCATCCGGCTCTTCGAGTCGAGGCACGTGCCGCCTAGAGAGCAGCTGTGACCAAGTGCCCAGCGAGGCCGTCTGGATCAGTTGGTCATCCCGATACAGCCGGAATTCAAGGAAGTTGGTGAGGATGAGATTCGGGAACGTGGAGCGATAGCGCCTGAGTTGCTCAGAAGACTGAATAAGGCCGAGCCGCTCTTCGGTCGGCTTCTTGGCCTCGATGTAGCCGATGATGCGATCAGTGCCATTCCAGAGACGAAAATCCGGGTTCCCACCCTCGGTAGCCTTGGGAAGCGTGGTCACGTGGACGTGCTTTCGCCCGGTCGCATGGGCTATTTTCTCAAGCATCCCCTCCAGTGCTGAGTAAAAGCTCTCTTCACGTGCGTCACTCTGTCGGTCCACTGCAACCAGATTGTTCAAATACGCTGTAAAGAGAGTTTTTCTACTCACCAAACGGTCCTGATTCAATGGACTGGTGTACTGGTTTAGGCATGTGATCCCAATCCAAATTCCCTTCCGATACCTGTCATTGAGTCGGCTTCACTACCTTATAGAAGACGAACTTAGTTCTATCCACACGAAGGGCTACCTCTCCATCCAAAAGAAAAGTGACACCATGCTCGTCTTCCTCCACACAATCAGCTAAGACTTCCTCTTCTGCTCTATCCGTGAGATTGATAATGTAGGTCCGTGCCCTAGACTCTCGTTCCATGTCTACAAAGATACGGAGGACATGTGAGAGTACAGTTATTTGAGAGTCAGTCATTTCTATCTGCTCACTTCTCCTCTTCTGATACTGTTGAGAACCCTGAGGACTTGGGGGTCGGTGGGTTTGATCTCACTAGCGATTTGTGGGTGACGTGCTCATGAAGCCATTCCGTATGTGAATCGCTCATTTCCTCCCTCTACCCGACCGTGACCCCATAGCATTGTCACTAAGATCTTGACGAGTTAAACTGATGTGTTGACGAGGCTTGGCATGTCACGGCGAGTGAGTTTTGGCTTGACATGACAAAACAGGCCGAGTCAGAAGTGAGGGAAGCAGAGATGATCCGACGCGAACCCTAATCCGTTGTGTCATCTCGCTTTCTTTACTTCTCCCTCTGAAAACCTGTGTTCTATCCATAGCTTCACCTCCTTTCCGTAAGTTTTCTCGCACTGAGTTTGACAGCAGTGCTAACCTAGAGTTGTCGTGGCTAACATGGCAGACGTGGCATGGGTTGGCACGTTTTGATCAGCCCTGGCAAGTGATGGCCAGACAAGGCACGGCAACCAACAACGACCCGGCTAGTCTCCCAAGGCACGTCGGGTCATTGTTGGTTCCAACAGAGCACACTCTTTCCATGTTTTCACCTCCTTTCTAATACGACCCCTTCTAGGCGAGACTTACGATTCGTAGGCTTGTCTATTAAGAGTGTAATTGCCAAAGCATAACCGAGTTCGAGAAAGCAATTCGGTCGAGATCCCGTAACATCGGCGACGACCAGACTGCTTCGGTGCAACTTCTCGAAAATCTCTTGATCGACACGTGCATAGTCGTACGGCTGCTTCCCATCCACGACGACGAGATCATGGCCGAGAACGTCTCCAACGAATGGTGAGACAACGGTTTCGAAGTATCCGTCTACATCAGCAAAGTCTGCGTGAGTGGTATTTAGAAGGCGTACAGCAAATGCTTTCGGGCGGTCCAATGCTTCGAGTAGATCAATCACTGTGCGAACGCGTTCGGTGCGGGACGTTCTGTTTGTGAAATTGATACGATTGATCCAGGGGTGAGCGTTGCGATCTGTCGTTCGGAACAACTTCTCTGCCCCGTCTCGCGACATACCCAACTGAAACAGGCGCCGAGATCCTTCGTCGCGGTCGCACAACTCAAAATTGAGTGGGACGACCGGCTTGCCAGCCTCATGATAAAGGTTTGCTGCATGCAGGACACCTTCGCCACCGCCGAGCGTCAACAGGACATCACCCCAACGCGCCTGCGCTTCGATGCGTTTGCTGCCCATATTCCAGTGCGCCACGTTTTCGATATACACACGATCACTTACACGCAAATCATCCCACAACTCTTCATGCTCAAGCGGAATCTGCCCCTCGGTCTTGTGGTGCTGAACCGCTATCGCTAACGGGTCGCGTGATCCCTCGGGACGATTCGCGAGATTTTCACTCAGTGCTTTCCACACAAGCCAATCGAATGTGATCTCTAGTCCATCTGGTCGTATCTTTTTGGCATCGACTGGAATAACAAAGTTGGCTCCGCGCCTCACAAGTTCTCCAACTAACTCGGCAAGAAAGGCGCGCGCGGCAATAACCTCCTCCGCGGATGCGATCTGTCCTGATTGAGAAACACTGCCAGCGATGTGAACCCTGCGACTGAACAGAGGGGAGCGAACCATTAGCGATCCTCCACACTCGGAGAGGGCGACAGGTGCTGCGTCGCTTCATGATGAAGATCATCAAAGCTCAACGGGCGATCTGGAAAAGCCCGTGCGATGGCGGCCGGATAGAGCCGAGTGCGAATGTCCGAATAGGTCCAATCTGGCTGGTCGCTATTCGCTCCGGTTGCCTTTACAAGCTTGTCAAATTGACTTTCGCTGAACGAAAGCGCACCAAGATCCATTTCGAACAATTTGCGCCGCTCTTCAGGACTCGGGCGCTTGAACTCCTCAATGACCGCAGCGCGGCGACGAATAGCGGGATCCAGAACATTCGCTCGGTTTGTACACAGGATCACGAGCACGCGACCACCGTATTGGCGGAGCTGATCGATGCCCTGGATCAACGTGTTCACCGCCACCTTGTCTTCATGGTGCATGTTATCGCTCGACCGCGTCGCCGCAAGGGAATCGCCTTCATCAATGATCAGGATCGCGTGCCGGCGTTTTCCCGCCGAACCTCCCACCTTGCTGATAGCGCCTGAGAGAAGCGTCCCCATCATGCCAACTTTGCCGTCGCCGCGAACGCGATTGCTGAGTTTGTAGAGCTTACAGTCTTCAACCCTCAACTCAGCGATAATCCGATTCGCCAGGCATTCCGCCATAGCACTCTTGCCAGTCCCAACATCGCCATGAAAGACAACAAGCGGGTGCTGTTTAGCGACCAATTCTGCCAACAACAAAGCACCCTTATGGTGCGTCTTGTTCCAGGCCTCCAGATCGTCGAGCTTTAGAAGCAGCTCGAGTTGAGATCGTATTCGCTCGTAGCGCTCCTCGAACCCGAGGAGCGAACTCTCCCGAGCGGTCAGGGCCGCATCAGGCAGCGATATCTCGCTCTCGAAGACTTCAATATTGTCTATCAGCTGTAATCCTCTCGCTGCAATCCCCATCCGTTTCGGGCGTACGAGCGCCCCGCGCTCAATGTCAGTGCCACATGACTGGTGCTGAGCTTAGTCGGAACCCAATTGCAATTAAGATATCTGGCAACGCGCTCTCGAGCGGCGGTGTCATAACGCGATGTATAAGACAGCACGATCTCCAAAGTCGGGTCAGGAAGCCGCGGCCAAAGCACCCCGCCCGGTCGATTGGACGTCAGACCCTCGGCCTGCTCGTTGACCTTGTAGACGGTCGCCCGCTTTTCTACGCCGTAACTAAATAGCATGACGTGCGCCTCCTTCAGATATCCGCGTTTCGCCAAATATTCGACATCGTGAGCAACGTCGTCCGTCAACTTCTCGGACCAGGTGCCTGTGCTCTGTGCGATCATTTTGAGATCGGCATGGAACCGACTCATGACGTGCTCGATATCCGTTTCGGTCCAGCTGTAGGTCTCTGTGGTTGTTGCGGTCAGCGCCATCAATCGTCCTCCACTCTGAAGCGCGGCCCGAATATCTCTTCCTTCCAGATGCTGTGATCAGATTGAGTTGATGCGAACGTAGCCGCCTCCCAGGACGTATGGGCAGCGTCCACGACCCCGGCACGTTCCGACTCGGACATGCGGGCGGCGACATTGTTCGCCGAACAGACTGGATCAACGATCACCACCGGGTCGGCGAAATCGGGCAAAGGCGGCGTATTTTCTGGAAAGCTAATAATCTTCAGAAGCTGCGACTGCGCGATGTAGAGCAGGAACCTCAAGAAACGATATTGGATGGAGCCGTCGACGCCTTCAACATCAAGCACATGTGCCATGATCAACTCGATCATGAACGACTTCAGTGCATCGACTTCGTTGAATGTCCGCCATAGCTTGGCAAGCCGGACAAGCGTCCGGAAATCCGCATCGACAGCCTTCCTGTCTCTCACGAACTGAATCTGACAGGGCGCGCAAGTCTCGGTGACAGAATCATCGTCTGGATCGAACTGCCATCCATAACCGGGCTTACCTTCGTCCTCGATCACAGGGACAACATCGACACTAATGCCGGATCCGACGAAGGTGACCGTCGCGGTCTTCCGCCCGAGTTCGAAGTCTTCGATCGACTTGTTCGGATACATTCCCGACAGGATGTCGAAGATTTCATCGCTCAGGCTTTTGAGCGACGCGTCATCAACGCTACGACCGGAGATATAGAACACCACGTCGACATCAATATTTCTATCCACTGCCTTACGAAGGATCGTGTGTTTGGCGAAGGAGCCGGCTTTAACCGCACGCTTCACGATGATGCCGTCGTTCTCCTTAAGGCCCGCATTTAGCGTCTTGATGAGACGATCGACCTGCCCGTGGTACTGCGTGCGCTTTTCCTTCTCGAGACGGAGCACATTGACGTCGAAGTAGCGAAGCTGCTTGTTTGTAAGCCCCATCAGAGCACCTCCTCGTAAGCGCGCAACGCCGATACGGTGGCCACGAGCCCCTGACGTTCGAGCGTCTTCAGATACTCCTCAACCGTCTTGGGCGGTCTCCTAAGCCGCCCGCGAACTGTTCTGGCAGCAGCTACGACCGCAGCTGGATGCAGATCGATCAAATGTCGAATGAACACGTCCGGGTGTTGCACATCAATGTCGTAGGCGTTCAAGGTATCAGCAGGGAAATGTTTGAGATTGAAGGTGACGATAACGTCGGCACGCCCCTTGACCGCCGCCGCCACGATATGTCGGTCGTTCGGATCAGGCAGGTCCAGAATATCGATCAACGGCTTGAAGCCCGTCACTAGGCAGTCTTCTGCATGGGCATCCATAAGCTTGCGCAAGCTCGCCCATTTCGCAAGTTCTACATCAGGCCAGTTCCGAACTGCCGCGCGCGTCCACTCGTCATGGATGGCGTCCGTCCACCGCGCCCGAAACAGCTTTGTCACTGCAAGCTGCAGAAGTAGATCACGCAACGGTGCCGGGTAAAGCACGTTCGCATCAAACAGCGCCGTAAACGCCATCCATCATCCTATTCGTATCCAATCCCCAGCGATTGGCTCTCTTCTGTAAGCTTGTCCAGGGCGGCCGAACGCGCCCGCTTAGTCCGCTCTTCGTAGGCCTTCAAATCACTGAACAAGACTCTCCGATGCGTGCCGACTTTACGGTGGGGGATCTCCTTGCTATCGAGCAGTTTCACCAGGAAACCGCGCGATACATTGATGAGATCGGCGGCCTGCTGCGTTGTCAACTCAGCATTTGTGGGGATGAGCGAAACGGCATTGCCTTCAGCCATCTCATTGAGCAGGCCGATCAGCAGGCGCACCGCTGCGAACGGCAGTTCGATAGTCTCACGCGCATCCTCTGCAAAACGGATCGAGACCGTGTCGGTGTGTCCTATGAGCTTGCGTGCCAGCGCCTGCGCTGAAGCTTGAGCAAGGCTCGCCTCGCGCGGTCCGGGGATACCTGTCGCAAATTGCATCACTGCACTCGCCATGTCCGCTCTCCTTTCTACAAACAACATATAACACACAAGCGCTACAAATACAATGAACGTTACAAAAGATATAAACGGCATATGGTAAAGGCTGGGCCAAGACGCAAGCGACCGCGACACCAGTTTCGCAGCACAAAACCTGCCGAACTCTCACCAGCGAGCCCGACACCTACGACAGCGCTGGGTCCCTGTTCCCAAGGATGGACGAGGGTGACTTCGTCAGAGCTCCGGATCCCCTCCAACCTTTGCTGCCGTCCGTGCCATGAACTCCTCCCTCTTGACGCAAAATGGCACGGAAAGAAGGTTTAAGAGGACATGTCAGAAATGAGGAGTAACGATCACTTGTGTAATAGTACTTGATTTAGTACCATATAGCTTGCCATTCAATCGAAGCACCGACGCACCCTGGAGAGTATGTTTAAGAGGCCGACGCCAACAGGCATCCGATGGTCGGATATCGTCGCCATGCTGAAGGCAGCAGGTGTGGAGGTCTCTCAGCGCTCGGGGTCGCGTGTGCTTCTGAAGAAGGGAAGGGAGCGGATGGTGGTTCACCAGCCCCATCCAGAGACAGAGACTGGGAGGGCAACGGTGCGCGACATCGCCGCGTTCCTCAAAGCTGTAGGAGTAAAGCCATGATGGAATACAAGGGATACGCCGCCGAAGTCGAATTTGACGATTCTGTGGGACGCCTTCATGGACGGGTCATCAACAGTGGTGCCTATCCGATCGCCACTTTTGAAGCAACCGATGTCGAAGGGATTCGGCGCGAGTTCCACCGGTCTATTGACGAATACCTGAAGTCCTGCGAGGAAGATGGTATCGAACCCAGGAAGCCTTTCTCTGGTAAGCTCAACGTTCGTCTCGGGCCAGACCTACATCAACGCGTTGCGCGCTCAGCAGCAGAGAGTGGTCTGAGCCTGAATAGCTGGATCGTGCAAGCACTGGAGAAGAGCCTGTACCGGTGATAGAAGGGGTTACCTCTTCGACCACAGAGCACGCTTGGTCGTCGTCTATGCCAC
Organism: Truepera sp. bin119; assembly: GCA_002239005.1. Taxonomy (GTDB): domain Bacteria; phylum Deinococcota; class Deinococci; order Deinococcales; family Trueperaceae; genus MPNL01. The sequence continues at coordinate 60,432 of MPNL01000007.1, read as the reverse complement.
GGGAAAGTCTGATCGCTATTCACCGATGGCGTCCAGCGCGAGGGGCTTCACCACCTTGCCGTACGGTTAGATACAGTGGCAATCGGAATACCCGCAGCGTCAGTAGGTGACCCTAGGCCAGCGGGTCGATACGGCGACCAAGGCAGGAGAACAGTAGATGAAGTTGGAAGACCTCAAGCCCAATGCGACAGTGCAGGGAGTTCTGCCGAACAGCTTGGTAACGGTTATCAGCGTGAAGTGGCTGGGAACCGAAGGGCTCGAGGTCACCTACAAGACGCCTACCGGAAAGCTCGACCAAGACCTGTTTTTCCGTGACGACGAATCCCGACTCGAGCTCGTCGAGGTCGGCCGGCCGTGGAGCTTTGATGGCGATGGCGCGCTCTTCCGACTCGTCTCCGAGGCCCAGCGGATCCACCTCGCCCACCTCTTCGACCCGGTGCTCGCTGTTCACACCTCAGATGTCGAGCCGCTGCCGCATCAGATCACCGCCGTCTACGAAGCGATGCTGCCCCGGCAACCCCTTCGCTTCCTACTCGCCGATGACCCAGGCGCCGGCAAGACGATCATGGCAGGGCTGCTCATCAAGGAACTGATCGCCCGAGGAGATCTGCAGCGATGCTTGGTTGTCTGCCCCGGCAGCCTCGCCGAACAGTGGCAGGATGAGCTCTATCGCCGCTTCCAGCTACCCTTCGAGATCCTGACCAACGACAAGCTCGAAACGGCTCGGACCGGCAACTGGTTCTACGAGACCGACCTCGCCATTGCTCGTCTGGACAAGCTCGCTCGCGACGACGAGGTGCAGCAGAAGTTGCAGGCACCAGACTGCCGCTGGGACCTGGTCGTGTGCGATGAGGCTCACAAGATGTCGGCGACGTTCTTCAGTAGCGAGATCCGCTACACTAAGCGCTACCGGCTCGGACAGCTGCTGTCGACCCTGACCCGCCACTTCCTCTTAATGACGGCCACCCCACACAGCGGCAAAGAGGAAGACTTTCAACTCTTTATGGCGCTCATCGACGGCGACCGGTTCGAGGGACGTTTTCGCGACGGCGTCCACAAAGCCGATGTCTCTGACCTGATGCGCCGGATGGTGAAGGAGAAGCTGCTCAGGTTTGACGGCACGCCACTCTTCCCGGAACGCAGAGCCGACACGGTCTCCTACCAACTCTCAGAGCCGGAAGCCCGACTGTACAAAGCCGTCACCGACTACGTGCGTGAGGAGTTCAATCGGGCGGAGGCGCTCGAGAACGACAAGCGAGCGGGCACCGTCGGCTTCGCCCTGACGATCCTGCAGCGCAGACTCGCCTCCTCGCCCGAGGCCATCTACCGGTCGTTACGCCGCCGCCGGGAGCGTCTGGAGAGCCGCTTGCGTGAGTTTGAGGTGCTGCAGCGTGGTAGCCAGACCGGCATCGGATTCGTCTCCGCCCTGGAACTCGACCCCGACGATCTCGAGGACCTCGACGAGGCACCAGAGGACGAGGTCGAGGAGGCTGAGAAGGAGGTCTTAGACCAGGCGACCGCGGCGAAGTCGATCGCCGAACTCAAGGCGGAGATTGCAACCCTAACGGGCTTGGAGCGGCTAGCGCACAGCGTGCTGCGCAGCGGTGCGGACACAAAGTGGCGAGGGTTGGCGGGCCTCCTCGACAGGATCTTCAGCGCCAGCGGAGCTGCGGTGCAGAGTGCGGAACCGGAGACCCGGCCCGGCGAAGGTGAGACTCCGGGGCCGACCTCATCGCCCCACCAGAAACTGGTCCTGTTCACCGAGCACCGGGACACCCTCAACTACCTACAACGGCGTATCACCACGCTCCTGGGCCGGGAGGAGGCCGTAGCGCTGCTGCACGGGGGTATGGGCCGGGAGGAGCGGCTCAAAGCGCAGGAGGCCTTCCGGCACGATCCGCTGGTTCAGGTGCTGGTCGCTACCGATGCCGCCGGGGAGGGGATCAACTTGCAGCGGGCTCACCTGATGGTGAACTACGACCTCCCCTGGAACCCCAATCGATTGGAGCAGCGGTTCGGCAGGATTCACCGGATCGGTCAGACCGAAGTCTGTCACCTCTGGAACTTGGTGGCAACTGAGACCCGTGAAGGCGACGTCTACCACAAGCTCCTCGAGAAGTTGGAGCAGGCGCGCCAATCGCTCGGCGGGAAGGTGTTCGACGTACTCGGCAAGCTCCACTTCGAGGGGCGTCCCCTCCGCGAACTCCTGATCGAGGCGATACGCTACGGGGAACAGCCGGAGGTCCGGGCGCGCCTAACCACGGCTGTCGATGATGCCCTCGACCACGGTAAGTTCCGGGATCTGCTCGAAGAGCGTGCGCTCGCCCGCGACACTATGGATCTGAGTCAGGTTCACTCCATCCGCGCGGAGATGGAGCGAGCCGAAGCCCGCAGACTCCAACCTCACTACATCGAGTCCTTTTTTCGGGAGGCGTTCCGACGACTCGGCGGTGTCACCAGGCAGCGTGAGGCCCGTCGCTATGAGATCACCCGCGTCCCCGCCGCAGTGCGGAATCGAGATCGACTCATCGGCCTCAGGGAGCCGGTACTCCCCCGCTATGAACGCATCGCCTTCGAGAAATCGCTCATCGCCCCCCAAGGGAAGCCCCGAGCGGCGTTCATCTGCCCAGGACACCCGCTGCTCGACGCGGTTATCGATCTGACCTTGGAACGGAACCGGGATCTCTTGCGGCGGGGCGCTGCCTTGGTCGACGAGCGTGACCAGGGGACGAAGCCGCGGATGCTCTTCTATCTAGAGCACGCCATCCGGGATGCCAGCCTGATGCGTTCGGGAGAGCGCCGGACGATCTCCAAACGGATGCTCTATGTGGAACTAGGCACCGACGGCGTGACCCGGCATCTGCACTATGCCCCCTATCTCGACTATCGGCCCCTCGCCGACGATGAGCCGGATCTGGAGCAGATCCTCGAGCGACCGGAGTGCGCCTGGATCGACCGAGGCATGGAAGAGAGGGTGGAGAGCTACGCCGTAGCGGAGGTGGTCCCGGAGCATCTGGCAGAGGTCCGAGAGGCAAAGCTCGACCTGATCACCAAGACCGAAGTGGCCGTGAAGGACCGACTCACCAAGGAGATCAACCACTGGGATCACCAAGCTGAACAACTCAAGTTGAAGGAGCGGGCAGGCAAGGCCGGTGCCCGGCTCAATTCTGGTGAGGCCCGCAGGCGCGCCGACGACCTGCAGGGGCGGCTGCAAAGGCGGCTCGAGGAACTCAAGCGCGAAGCGCAGATCTCTCCCCTGCCGCCGGTGGTGCTGGGGGGACTATTGGTCGTGCCCAGGGGACTCATCGACGCCATGACTGGGCGTGAGCCTGAGGGGACAAGAACGGCTATTGATACCCAGGAGGCTGCTGCCCATGCCCGCGAGATCATCATGGAGGTTGAGCGGGGCCTCGGATATGAACCGACCGACAAGGAGTTCGAGAGGCTGGGTTACGATATCGAGAGCCGGGTCCCGGACACAGGCAAGCTCCGGTTTATCGAGGTCAAAGGCCGGGTTAGCGGGGCAGAAACCATCACGGTTACCCGCAACGAGATTCTCTACTCGCTGAATAAACCGGAGGATTACATCCTTGGCATCGTGGAGTTCCTAGACGGGGATGGGCACCAGGTTCACTACCTTCGGGAGCCCTTCCGGCGTGAACCGGACTTTGGGGCGAATAGTGTCAACTACGATTTCGAGGAGCTGCTCGCCCGAGCGGGAGAGCCCTCCTAAACGGGGCTAACCCGAAGAGTCCGTTCTTGGAGGGCAGGGTGGAATGAAGAAGAAGCTCATTGAAGTGGCGCTGCCGCTCGATGCCATCAACAAGGCGTCAGCCCGGGAGAAGTCCATCCGCCACGGTCATCCGAGCACGTTACACCTCTGGTGGGCCCGTCGGCCGTTAGCCGCGGCGCGGGCGGTGATCTTTGCGCAGATGGTCGATGACCCGGCTGGCTATGTCGATGTGCTGCTCTCGGACCTTGGGAAGAAGCGGGCTGCTGAGCGCGAGCTAAGAAAGCGCCTGGCAGGCCCGAAGAGCCCAACCTTGCATGAAGCGAAGCGAGCGCGGGTGTACCCGAACACTCCTGCCTTTGACAACGTCACTGCGCCACCAGAGCCGACGTTGGAAGAGGTAATCGCTGAGCAGGAGCGGGAGCGACTATTTGCGATCCTCGAAGACCTAGTGCGTTGGGAGAACACTACGAACGAAGAGGTACTCGAGCGGGCGCGGGCTGAGATCTGGCAGAGTTGGCGGCGGGCCTGTGCAGAGAACGCTGGCCACCCGCAGGCCAGAGAGCTGTTTAATCGGAATAAGCTGCCCGCTTTCCATGACCCGTTTGCAGGGGGTGGAGCGCTTCCGCTCGAGGCGCAGCGTCTCGGGCTCGAGAGCTACGCGAGTGACCTGAATCCGGTGGCGGTACTGATCAATAAGGCAATGATCGAGATACCGCCGAGGTTCTCAGGGAAGCCGCCTGTTAATCCGCGGAGCCGTGAGGACGAGAGAGGAGGACAGGCTCAGCGGGTCTTCGCGCGGGATTGGAAAGGGGCCCAAGGCTTGGCCGAGGATGTGCGTTGCTACGGCAAGTGGATGCGCGATGAGGCTGAGAAGCGTCTCGGGCATCTGTATCCGAAGGTCGAGGTCACTGCGGAGATGGTGCGGAAGCGGCCCGATCTGAAGGTGTATCAGGGACGTAAGCTGACCGTGATCGCCTGGCTCTGGGCGCGGACGGTTAGGAGTCCGAACCCGGCGTTTAACGATGTCGAGGTGCCGTTGGCTTCGACCTTCATTCTGTCGTCGAAGAAGGGCAAGGAAGCGTACGTTGAGCCGGTAATCGAGGGGCGAGGGTACCGGTTTGAAGTCAGGGTAGGTCTACCACCGGATGTAGGGACGGCGAAGATGGGCACTAAACTGTCGCGTGGGGCGAATTTTAGATGCTTGATGTCGGGCGCGCCGATTGTTGGCGATTACATCAAGGCTGAGGGCAGGGCCGGGCGCATGGGGACAAGGCTGATGGCGGTCGTAGCGGAGGGGGAGCGCGGACGGGTGTACCTTCCCCCGGTGCAGGTACACGAAGAGAGGGCTGCCGAGGCAACACCTGGATGGAAACCGGACTCGGCGCTACCAGATGACCCCCGCAATTTTTGGACGGTGCGGTACGGCCTCACCACCTTCGGAGACCTCTTCACCGACCGCCAGCTTGTGGCGCTAAACACCTTCAGCGATCTGGTCGCGGAAGTTCGGGAGCGCGTACAGCGGGATGCGGTGGCTGCGGGCATAGCAAATGACGATGCACCTCTAGGGTCGGGGGGCACTGGCGCGAGGGCTTATGCTGAGGCCGTAGCCGTGTACTCGGCGTTTGCTGTAGACCGAGCAGCCGACAGCGGGTGCACCATTGCAACTTGGCAAAGCGTGGGCGACTTTGTCGCCCACGCTTTCGCGCGTCAAGCAATTCCTATGGTATGGGACTACGCCGAGGTCAACATCTTCTCCAACTCAACCCAGAACTGGATGGCTCAGATTGCCTGGATCGCTAAGGCAGTCGAGACCCTACCCATCGATGGTCATAATGGCCGGGCGTTCCAAGCGGACGCCGCTTCTTCAAAATCAGACTCTTCGGGTCTGCAGGCTACCCGCTGCCCGCAACCGCCAAGCCTGGGCTTCATCACATCAATGGACCCACCCTACTATGACAACGTCGGCTATGCTGACCTGTCGGACTTCTTCTACGTCTGGTTGCGTCGGTCGCTGCGGCAAGTCTTTCCTGACCTATTCGCCACTATGGCTGTACCCAAGGCCGAGGAGCTCGTCGCTGCACCGCACCGGCACGGCAACAAGGGGAAAGCAGAAGCGTTCTTCGTGGACGGTATGTTTCACGCTCTCGAGTCCCTTATTTATCGGTTGCATCCGGGTTTCCCAACCACCATCTACTACGCCTTCAAGCAGTCAGAAAGTCGGGGCGCGGGGGGTACTACTTCCACCGGCTGGGAGACCTTCCTAGACGCCCTGATCCGCGCTGGCTTCACCATCAGCGGTACCTGGCCCATCCGAACAGAACGGGGGGCTCGATCAAATGCACTAGCCTCAAACGCACTAGCCTCCAGCATCGTTCTAGTATGCTACCCTCGCCCGTCGGAAGCACCCATCGCCACCCGCCGTGAGTTCGTCTCCGCCCTCAAGGCCGAGTTGCCGCAGGCCCTTATTCACTTGCAGCGCGGCAACATTGCACCGGTCGACCTAGCCCAGGCTGCCATCGGGCCGGGCATGGCGGTCTACACTCGCTACGCTAGGGTGCTCAACGCCGAGGGCAACGCCCTCTCGGTGCGCGAAGCGCTGGCCCTCATCAACCAAACTCTCGATGAGGCATTGGCTGAACAGGAAGGTGATTTCGATGCAGACAGTCGCTGGGCACTCGCCTGGTTTGAGCAGTCTGGTTTCGATGAGGGCGAGTACGGCACCGCCGAGACGCTCTCCAAGGCAAAGAACACCAGCGTCGCCGGTTTGGTCGAGGCGGAGATTCTAGCCTCGAAGGGCGGCAAGGTCAGACTGCTGAAGCCCGGTGAACTGCCCGAGGATTGGGGCCCGACTACCGACCCAAGGCTGACCGCCTGGGAGATGGTTCATCATCTGGTCCGAGCGCTAGAGGCCGGCGGCGAAGGTGCGGCAGCCGAACTCGCTACCCAACTCGGTGCCAAAGCCGAGGTTGCTCGTGAGTTGTGTTACCGTCTGTACACGCTGTGCGAGCGCAAGAAACGTGCTGCGGAGGCGCTCTCCTACAACGGACTGGTGCAGAGTTGGCCCGAGATAACCCGTTTGGTACAAGCAGGTGCACGTACACGGCAGGCCGGGCTGTTTGGGACTGACGATACGGACCCGAAGAGTCCGTCCTTAGGTGGCTCATGAGTGCAGAGTGGGAATGGCCGGGCTCGCGCTGGTGGCGCGTAGACCTCCACACGCACTCCCCAGCGTCGTCCGACTTCGCGACCCAGGAGGGTCGGGACGCTCAAAAATGGGAGAAGTGGATTGGCGCTGCCCATACCTCGGGCCTCCATGCTACGGCGGTCACTGATCACGATACGGCTGCAGGTATCTCCGAACTGCAGCGGGCCACCCAAGGCATGAAGGACCCCCTCGTTCTCTTCCCCGGCGTCGAACTCACTACCAGCGACAGCGTTCACCTGCTCTTACTGATGGATCCGGCTTGCACGCGGCAGCACGTTGAAGAGCTGCTCACCAAAGTGAATATTCCCGTCAATCAACGCGGTCAGCAGGCTGCCCGGTCCTCGCTTAGTGTCGAGCATATTCTGGAGGAGTGCGGGGACGACGCACTGATCGTTGGTGCCCATGTCAACGGACCCAACGGACTGCTCCAGCATGACGGCCAGCAGCTAATCGCGGAGTTGCGACATCGGAACCTGACTGCGGTCGAGGTCAATCCAGACAGGGAAATCGACGAAAGCTGGCTTGATGGATCCCGACGCGAGATTGGCCGCAGAATCTCGCAGGTATGGTGCTCTGACGGGCACGACTTCGACGAGTTAGGGCGGCGTTTTACTTGGGTGAAGATGACGCGCCCGAACCTAGAGGGTCTGCGCCTAGCGCTGCTGGATGGCACCGCCTCCCTCAAACCGACCATTCGGGAAGAGCCGGGTAATCCGAATGCCCACGCCGCCCTGGCTCTTGAGAGCATAACCGTTCACAAGGGCAAATTCATCGGCCGACCGTCCCCGACCAAGATTGCGTTCAACCCCTGGCTGAATGCGATCATCGGCGGACGGGGAACCGGTAAATCCACGCTTATCGACTTCTGCCGCAAGACGCTCCGCCGGGAAGCGGAACTCGACGGCAGCGACCGCAGCGAAGAAGGCTCGCTGCGAAGTCTTTTCGATCGCCGCATGCGCGTTCCCTCATCGCGCCAGGAGGAGGGACTGCTGACGAATGAGACGCTCATCGAAGTGGTGTACCGCAAGGACGGTGAGCGCTTCGTTCTCTCTTGGAGTCAAAACGCAACGGCCCCCTCGATCGCCCACCTCGATGGAGACGAACAAATCCCCGAAGAGGGGGATATCCGCGAGCGTTTCCCAGTCCGCATCTACAGCCAGAAACAACTCTTCGCTCTCGCTCAGGATCCGAACGCTCTGCTCGCGGTCATCGACGATAGCGAGACCGTCCGTGGTGCAGAACAGAATCACAATATCAGGAAGTTAGAGTCCAGCTACCTGTCTCTATGCGCCCAGGCTCGCGCAGCGTCCAAGCAGGCAGGTGAGCTGCCAGCCCGCAAAGCGTTACTCGTGGACAGTCGGCATAAGCTAAAAGTTCTCGAGCAAGGACAAGCGCTGGTCTTGAACGAGTATCGGAAGCGGCGTCGGCAGAACGACACCTGGGAAGTGATTCTGGAGGAGGCGTTACAAGCGGTGGAGTCGGTGGGACACAGCGCGGAAGAGCTTTCGGTCGCCGACCTCGACCTCGGCACCACAGTCGAGGACGAAGCAGCCTGGGAGAATCTCAGGCGTGCGCACGAAGCGCTGAGGCGGACAGTCGAAGATCTTCAGCAGGATGTGCGCCAGAGGGTCGAGCGAGCGCAGCTAGATGTCGAGGGAATTCGCACAGGCGCGGATGCCTGCCAATGGGGTGAGGCAGTAGCCACCAGCAAGCACGAATTCGAGGAAGCATCCGCCCAACTCGCCGAAGAAGGCATTTCCGATCCAAATGAGTACGACGACCTGGTGGAACAGGCGGCTAGAATCGAGCGAGAAATTGAGGCCCTAGAGCAAGATCGAGAGCGGGCGGAGGAACTAGACAAAGAGGCCGCTAGGACGCTTGCCGAATACCGCGAGCAACGCCGTGAACTGAGCTGCAGACGCCAGCGCTTTGTGAAGGAGACCTCGAACGAGAGCATCCTCGTTGAAATAGACGAATACGCGAACTGCGAACATCTCGCGGAAGACCTGATCGAGATTCTCGGCATCGAGCGCTTCGAGAGCGACCGCCAAGCACTCACCCAGAGGATTCAGCCCGAACAGGGTCAGCCATGGAACTGGGGGAAACTTGACGATATGGTTGCAAAGATGCGCCAGTTCCTGTCAGGAGCGTCGGATTCCTGGCCAGCGAAAGACCAGCGCTTTACGACAGCCCTGAAAAAAGTCCCGCCCGAGAGAATCGACCGTCTCGCTCTGTATCTTCCGGAAGACGCTGTTAAAGTCAGTTTCAAAGATCGTCCAGCCAGTAACTGGAGGCCTCTCACCCAAGGATCGCCGGGGCAACAGACCGCTGCGCTCCTGGCCTTCGTTCTGGGCTACGGTTCCGAGCCGATCATCCTGGACCAGCCCGAGGACGACCTGGACAACACCCTCATCTACGAACTGCTGGTCAGCCAGCTGCGGGAAACGAAGACCAAACGTCAAGTGATCGTCGTCACCCACAATCCCAACATCGTGGTCCACGGCGACGCCGAACTCGTGCTCTCGCTCAAAGCCAGCGCGGGTCAGAGTCACATCGCCTGCCAGGGCGGCCTTCAGGAACGAAAGGTTCGAGACGAAATCTGTCGCGTGATGGAGGGTGGCCGTGAAGCGTTCGAGAACCGCTACCAGCGAATTATGCCCCCGCAGAGACCGGAAACATGATGGGGCGCGACGAGTTAGCGCGGCGCATCCGCCTCGGCGAGGACTCGACGCTGGAACTCAAGCGGGTATTGCTAACGGGTTCCAATGTCACGGCGCCCAGGCGCAACGAATTTGCCGACGAGTTGGCCGGCATGGCCAACGGTTGGGGTGGGACGGTCGTACTGGGGGTCGAAGACAAGAGCCATGAAGTCTTGGGCATCCCGGTCGATAGGCTGGACGCGGTCGAGGCGTGGGTGCGAGAAATCTGCAACGACTCCGTGAAGCCCCCGCTCGACGCGGTGATCCGCAAGGTCGAACTGCCCAGCGCCGACGGCAGCCTCGTTGCGGTGCTCTGCGTCGAAATTGTCCGCAGCCTGTTCGTCCACAAGAGTCCAGGCGGCTATTTCCGCAGGATCGGCAGTTCGAAGCGCGAACTGTCGCCGGAAGTCCTAGCCCGGCTGTTCCAAGAGCGCAGCCAGAGCCGTGTAATTCGCTTCGACGAGTCGCCGGTGCCTGGGACCTCACCGGAAGACCTAGATAGTGGGTTGACTCGCCAATTTTTGCGGGAGGACGGTGCACTGACCGAGGACATACTGCGCAAACTTCGGATCGTCGCCGACGACCAAGATGGCGCGGCTCGGATCACGGTCGCCGGTATGCTGCTATGCACCCAGGAGCAGGAACGCTGGCTGCCCCACGCGCAAATTCAGGCAGTGAGCTACGTCGGCGAGCGGCAGGACATCAACTACCAGAGCGATGCGCGAGATATAGTCGGGCCGCTGGACCAGCAGATCTTCGAGGCACTGCACTTCGCACGCCGAAACATGCGGGTGGCAGCCACGAAAAAGATGGCTCGGGCAGAGCGTCCTCAATTCAGCGATCGGGTGGTGTTCGAGGCACTGGTCAATGCGGTCGCTCACAGAGATTACTCGATGGCCGGCGCCAGGATTCGCTTCCACATGTTTCGGGACCGCCTCGAGCTCTATGTCCCCGGGGCCCTGGCGAATACGCTCACCCCGGACAGCATGCACCTGCGACAGTACAGTCGGAACGAACTGATCGTTTCGCTGCTGGCGCGTTTCCCGGTTCGGGAGGGCGAGGAACTCGGGCGGACACGTATAATGGACCGAAGAGGCGATGGAGTACCGATCATTCTGAACGAGAGCCACGAGCTGTCAGGGCGATGGCCCGAGTACAGTCTCATCGACGACAGCGAGCTGAGGCTCGTGATCTGGGCAGCAAAGTAAGAGAGCACAGACCGATGGCGATTAGCAATCATGAACGGGTCGGCAAGGCCCTTGATCTACTAAAAGCTGGCCTGGGTCCGTTCGTAACCCGAGAGGTGAAGAGTGCGGTTGAAGCGTGGCGCTTAGATGCCCACAGGTTGCGTGACTACGCCGAAGACCGTGCGTTAGCGAACAAACCTATCCTGGAATGGGACGCGGCCGGGCTGCTCAAGCTGATGTGGGAGACCTGGAACGAGGTCTTTCGCGAGACTCTTGGACCTGCCGAGCGGAGTCTGGTGAGCGAGTTGCGCGGCCACCGCAACAAGTGGGCGCACCAGGAGAGTTTCTCCAGCGATGACGCCTATCGAGCCTTGGACTCGGTCGGTCGGCTCCTCGCCGCCGTATCGGCACCGCAGTCAGCAGAGCTGGAGAAGTCCAAGATGGAGTTGCTGCGGGTGCGCTTCGAAGAACAGGTGCGCGGGGAGCGGCGCAAGCAGGCGGGCACCACGATAGAAAGCGCTGCGGCCACCCGCCTGAAGCCCTGGCGGGAGATCGTCAGACCCCACAAGGATGTCGCGAGCGGGCGCTACCAACAGGCCGAGTTCGCCGCTGACCTCTGGCAGGTGCACTTGGGTGAAGGAACGGACGAATACCGGGACCCGGTCGAGTTCTTTCGGCGCACCTACCTGACAGAAAGCCTGAAGGGCCTGTTGGTCGGGGCAATCCGCCGCCTCGCAGACAGAGGCGGTGATCCCGTCGTTCAATTACAGACCAACTTCGGTGGCGGCAAGACCCACTCGATGCTTGCCCTATACCATCTCTTCTCCGGGACGGCACCGGGAAAACTGGTCGGTATCGATGCGGTGCTGCAGGAGGCGGAAGCGACGGAACTCGCAACAGCGCGCCGGGTAGTGCTGGTCGGAAACAAGATCTCGCCGGGAAACCCAGTCACCAAACCGGATGGCACGGTCGTTCGCACGCTATGGGGCGAACTGGCATGGCAACTAGGTGGCAAGGGGGCGTTCGCGCGGATCGCGGCCGACGACGAAAGGGCCACGAATCCAGGTGACGCCCTGCGGGAGCTCTTTAATGAATATGGCCCCTGCCTGGTCCTCATCGATGAGTGGGTCGCCTACGCCCGCCAGCTACATGACCAGAGCGACCTCCCCGCCGGAAGTTTTGAGACCCAGTTCAGTTTCGCCCAGGCGCTGACGGAGTCGTCCAGGCTCGCCAAGAACTGCCTGCTCGTGATCAGCTTGCCAGCTTCGGATACGGCCGGATCGCCTCACACCCAGGCCGATGATGTCGAGGTCGGTGGGCAACGCGGGCGCGAGGCACTCGATCGGCTGCAGAACGTGATCGGGCGTATCGAGTCGTCCTGGCGACCGGCGAGCGCCGAGGAGGGTTTCGAGATTGTCCGGCGGCGGCTCTTCGAGCCTTTTTCAGACCCTAGCCAATTCAAGGATCGGGATGTGGTTGCGCGGGCCTTCGCCGAACTCTATCGGACACAGCATCTGGAGTTTCCGCCGGAGTGCCGGGACGCTGACTACGAGAAGCGGATCAAGGCGGCCTATCCGATCCATCCTGAGATCTTTGACCGGCTCTACACCGATTGGTCGACGTTGGTGAAGTTCCAACGAACGCGGGGCGTGCTGCGATTGATGGCAGCTGTCATTCACAGCCTGTGGGAGAGAGGGGACAGGAACCCGCTGATCTTGCCCGCGAACATTGCGATCGACGATAGACGCGTACAGTTCGAACTGACCCGATATCTCAGCGACAACTGGGTGCCGGTTATTGAGAAGGACGTAGACGGACCCAACTCGCTCCCACTGCGGCTCGACGGTGAGGTCCCGAATCTCGGTAAGTTCACCGCTTCCAGACGTGTGGCGCGGACGATCTACCTCGGATCCGCACCCACTGCTGAGGCGGCCCACCGAGGCCTCGAGGATCGCCGCGTCAAGCTCGGCTGTACCATGCCGGGGGAGTCTCCAGCGATCTTCGGCGATGCACTCAGGCGCTTAGCCGGTGCGGCGACCTACCTTTACCAGGATGGTCCTCGTTACTGGTACTCTACCCAGCCGACCGTCACAAAGCTGGCGGAGGACCGCGCCGAGCAGTTGAAACGGGACCGCGACAGGGTGGTGCAGGAACTCGACTTGCGGCTCCGATCCGACCTTCGTCAGGCAGGTGACTTTAGTCGCGTCCACCCCCTACCGCAGTCTGGACAGGATGTTCCAGACGATCTTGATGCGCGACTCGTGGTACTCGGGATCGACACACCCTACAGCAGAGAACAGGGCAACCCAGCCGAGACCGCTGCGAAAGCCATCTTGGAATCGAGGGGTAGTGCGCCGAGGATCTATCGCAACACGCTCGTGTTTCTGGCTGCAGACAAGACGAGGCTGCAGGACCTCGATGAGGCGATCCGACGCTACCTGGCCTGGGAATCGATACTCGGCGAACGCGAACAACTCGACCTCTCGCCGCATCAGGTCAGGCAGGCTGAGGTCCAAAAGGAAGCGGCGTCCAATGCGGTTACGGCCCGGCTCCCCGAGACCTACCAGTGGCTCCTGGTACCGGTTCAGGCCAGTCCCGACGCTTCGGTTGAGTGGCAGACCATGAGGCTGTCGGGCCAGGACTCACTGGCTGGCAGAGCAAGCAAGAAGCTAAGAGGCGATGAACTGCTGGTTACCGGCTTCGCTGCCACCCGGCTGCGCCTCGAACTAGACCGCGTGCCACTCTGGCGCGGCGACCACGTGTCGATCAAACAGATCGTCGAGGACTTCGCGCGGTATCTCTATCTGCCCCGGATCAGCAAACCGACGGTTCTGCTGAATGCGATCGGCGACGGGGTCGCGCTTCTAATCTGGGAGCAAGAAGCATTTGCGTTCGCAGACAGCTTTGATGATGAGGCGAAGCGATACCGTGGTTTGCGTGGCGGACAGATCGTCTCACTACCGGACGTAGACGCCCCGGGGTTGCTCGTCAAACCAGCTGTTGCGCGTCAACAGCTCGATGCCGAGAGTGCGAAGCCGACCGAGCCTGCGGTAGCAGGAACCAGCCCGGTTTCGGGTGAAGGATCGGGCACTGAGCAGGCACCTGACACGCCGACGGTAACGCAACCTACCCGATTTCATGGGACCGTCGCGCTCGACTCAGCGCGCGTAGGCCGCGACGCGAGCCAGATTGCTGACGAGGTCATCTCACACCTTTCCGGCTTGATCGATGCCAAGGTCACGGTGACGCTCGAGATCGAAGCCGAGGTACCCTCAGGTGCACCGGACCAGGTCGTTCGCACGGTTACGGAGAACAGCCGGACACTGAAGTTCACGAGTCAGGGATTCGAGAAAGAGTAGGTCGGACCGAAAGCCAAAGACCCACGCGGTCAGACCGCAAATCGATGCCACAGGTGAATACGACCGGAGCCAGCCTGGAACGACCCTGATGAAAGGGGCAGTCTCCCAGCACCTCGCTAACGATCGGACACCCATCTCCCCCTCATCCAGTGGGGGCAGATCTTCAGAGTCTGTTCCATAAATCGCAAGTGGTCCTTTTCCAAAACATGTGGCCCTCCCTGGTGGGTGAAACCACTTGGAATATCACCTCCGAGAGTTCCAGCGCGTCAATGAGACCCCCCGAGCCCCAAATCTGGTAGGTGAAGTACTGCACCTGAGGCGGCTACTCAATTTATGGAACAGACTCTCACGCTACAACCCGATCAAGGAGATGACAACGAACGATACTGGTCTTCCCATGTCACACCTCCCGCCCAACTCCGATACACCCTCTCTTACTGACTCTCTGCCCTCGGTCCTCATCGCGGTCGAGGATCGGCGGCTCGGGGCGTTGCCAGGTTCGTCGTCAAAAAAATCCCTCGGATCGTAACCCGAGGGGGGCCGCGAAACCCACGAAGGGGAATACGCGGTGGGGATAAGCGAATGCTAGCAGTGGCCGTGTTGTTAAGTCAACAAGTGGTTGTTGGGTTGATATATGTTTTTGTAGCATCTTATTAGTTTGTTGCATAAGTTATTTTCCTATGTTAAAATTTCCTTAGATGCTGATGCACGGGAGGTAACGAAGGTGCTGGTCTTGAGCAGGAAGAAAGTCGCGCGACTCTGCGGCATGACGCAGCCCGCCATTAGTATGGCTGTACGGCGCGGGCGACTTAGTCAGGTCGACATCCTCATTGATGGGACCGTCCATCGAGGAGTCACCTTTAAGAGTGTGAGGGAATATCACAACTGGAGTCAGGCGCTGTGCGACCAGATCCTCGATCCGCACGGCCTGACCGAGGAGATGGACACGTTCTGGACGGACGGCCTAGAGGATACTGGGGTGGAAGAACCGATGGACGTTCTAACCCCGATCGCGGCTGCCCAACTGTTCGGCTCCCCAATTCCGGCGGTGCTGGAGGCGTCGCGTGAGGGGAAGGTCGCTACCCCCATCGCTCTAGGCTTCACGGCTAAGGTGGTGCGCTTAATCGACCTGAAATCAGCTACGGCCTTTTGGGGACGGGAACGCGGCCCGGGGTACGGAGACTTCGACAGCGAGATTGAGCGGATGCGAGCCTATGGTGTCCGCGTAAGTGTAGATGGCGACGATTACCGCGTCTTGCATGCGTATCCTCTAGTGGTGCGGGGTGATGCCATAAACCTTGCGGAGGACATAGCGTGACAAGCGCGCAACGGCTCCAGCTGCAGTGACCCGTGCTCTCGTCACGAATCCTGACCCTGGCCGTCCAGGGTCAGATGTCGGCTTCGTATGGACCCTACCTAGAGCCGAGGAGCTATGAGAGTTTCGTTCCTGATCGACGGCTTCAACCTCTACCACTCTCTGAAAGATCTGGGAGGGACAGGGGTACGCTGGCTCGACCTCATCGGCTTCTGCAAGAGCTATCTACCCCATATCGACCGTGCAGCCACGCTTAACAGGGTGCTGTACTTCTCTGCTCTGGCCACACATCTGCAAAGCCGTGACCCTGATGCAGTCAATCGTCACAGGACCTATATCTCCTGCCTGGAGGATTCAGGGGTCGATGTGGTCCTAGGGCAGTTCAAGAGCAAAACGGTGTCGTGCCGTAACTGTGGGCACCAGTGGCAGAGCCATGAGGAGAAAGAGACAGATGTTGCGATAGCTGCTCACCTCATCGAGCAGCTAGCAGATGACGCATGCGCTGCAGCCGTTCTCGTGACAGGCGACACTGACTTGGCAGCGGGTGTGAAGGTGGCAAAACGGATGTTTCCACACAAAGAGGTGATCTTCATCTTTCCGTTCAGAAGGAAGAGCCAGGAGTTGGCGAAACTGGTCTCACGAACGTTTAGGGTGAAGGGAGACCGCTATCGCCGCCACCAATTCCCCGATCCGTACACGCTCCGAGATGGCAGCCTGATACCTAGGCCCAGGTCTTGGTGATCAAGCATGTCAGACGCTCCGTGATGGCCCACAACAGCTCAAGAGAGGGCGTGCCCGATGGTCGAAGGAAGGGCGCTCCCCACCCGGATACGTAGATGAGCGAATCCAGCGAATCCGTCCTTGCAACTCCCGAATACTCCAAATCTGATCGGTCAGCCGGTAGCGTAAGCTTTTCTGTGACACGGACTATAGTCGCTGCTAAGGGGACACCCAATCCCCTCGGTCTGGAGGTACCCCAGGGACCAGGATAGCCTGAAATTCCAAAGGACGGACTCTTCGGGTCAAAGGATGGACAAGGACAGCTTCGTTGGGCCCGTAGAGCTTGTTTCCGCTTCGGGTCCGTGATGCCGTCAAAGCTGCCGTTCGGGACGAGCTCGATGTCTTGATCCACCTTGAGCAAGCGATCTTCCTGCGTGAACATGGAGGCCGCAAGAACGGCAGCTACCCCAGAAGGCTTGAAACGCCTCATGGCGAGGTCGACCTCAAGCTGCCGAGAGGCCGAGCTGGTCAGTTCAGAACCGCACTGTTTCCACTCCCCCCACCTTCGGGAGCCTCCTGGGCCCGATAGCCTGCCAAAGAATGCGGAACGCCAGCGACACGCTTGCGAAGAGGAGTGAGTTGCGACAAGGAACTGGGCCGTTATCCCACCGAGACCCGCAAAGGATGTCGCGAGGCTCAGCGACCCAGCGCGGTATACTCAGAGATGCTGAGCTTCAACGTGAGCAGAGCCAGAGCAGGAACGCCAAGGGGTCATCCATGACCCTCGAGGAAGCCCGCCTGGCCGTAGCTGTCGCCTCGGGCCGCTCCCCGGGGTCGCTGCTCCTGCGCAACGCCCAACTGCTGAACGTCTTCACAGGCACCATCGAGCCCACCCACATTCTGGTCGCAGGGCGGTTCATAGCCGCCGTAGGCGAGAGTGTCGCCGACGCCGACGCTGCCGAGGTGATCGACCTCGGAGGCGCCCACCTGGCACCGGGCCTCATCGATGGCCACCTCCACATCGAGTCCTCACTGGTGACCCCGGACACCTACGCAGCGGCGATCCTGCCTCGCGGCGTGACCGGCGTGGTGTGGGACCCGCACGAGATCGGCAACGTCGCCGGGGTCCCCGGTATCCGCTGGGTACTCGAGCAGAGCGAGGGACTGCCACTCGACGTGTGGCTCACGGTGCCGAGTTGTGTTCCCTCGACCCCACTCGAGACCACGGGGGCGACCCTCGGCCTCGCCGAGATCGAGTCGCTGCTAGCTCACCCCAGGGTGGTCGGGGTGGCTGAGATCATGAGCTTCCCGGCCGTGATCGAGGGGGACAGCGAGAACCTGGGCAAGGCACTGCTGGCCGAAGCCTATCGCAAAAGCCCCGAGGGCCACGCGCCCTCCCTCTCGGGCCGCGACCTGCAGACCTACCTGGCGACCGGAATCGCCTCTGACCACGAATCCACGACGCTGGCTGAGGGTCTGGAGAAGCTCCAGAGCGGGGTGTTCCTGATGGTGCGAGAGGGGTCGGTGACCCGCAACCTCGAAGCGCTCCTGCCGCTGGTCGAGCCCAGGCACGGCGACCGGATCGGGTTCGTGACTGATGACCGCTTGCCGCACGACCTGCTCGACGAGGGCGGGGTCGACTTCCTGGTGAGGAGGGCTATCCACGGCGGGGTCGATCCGGTCTACGCCGTCCGTTGCGCCAGCTTCAACGTCGCGAGACACTACCGGCTCCCCCGCAGAGGTGCGATTGCGCCGGGCTACCTCGCCGACCTGGTGGTACTAGACGATCTCGACACCTTCCGGGCCGCCACTGTCTACAAGGCGGGCAAACGGGTCGCCGAGGGGGGTCGCCTCGAGGCGACCCCAGCCCGCGGCCCGGCCGATCCGGCGGCCGTCACCGGCACGGTGACCCTGCCTCCGCTCACCGAGGCCTCGTTCCGGATCGGCGCGGTGGGCCGGGAGGTCCGCTGCATCCGGGCTCTTCCCGACCAGGTGCTGACCGAGGAGTTGCGGGTCGAGCCCACCGTCCGCGACGGTGCCGTCGTAGCCGACCCCGAAAGGGACCTGCTCAAGCTCGCCTGCATCGAACGCCACGGCAAGACGGGCAACGTGGGCCTCGGTCTGGTCACCGGCTTCGGGCTCCGGGCCGGGGCGCTGGCGGGGACGGTAGGACACGACCACCACAACCTCCTGGCGGTGGGGGTGTCCGACCGGGACCTGCTGGTCGCCTGCCGCCGCCTCGAGGAGCTCGGCGGTGGAGTCGTTGCGGTTGCGGATGGTGAGGTGCTCGCCGAACTCGCCCTCCCGCTCGCCGGATTGGTGACCGCTGAGCCGCTCCCGGCGGTGCGGGCCAAGCTCGACGCCCTCGAGGCGGCTGCCACCTCGCTCGGCAACCGGCTCCCCTCCCCCTACATGACCCTGAGCTTCCTCGGTCTGGCAGTGATCCCCGAACTGAGGCTCACCGACCGGGGGCTGGTCGATGTCCGGCGCGGCGAACTGGTGCCCCTCGCGACCGGGCCGTGACCACCCTCGTCCGCGCGAGGCTCTTCCACACGCCGCAAAGCCCGCGGCTCGAGGTCTACGAGGATGGCGGCCTCGCTTATGAAGCGGGGCGCATACTGGCCGCAGGCGACTTCGAACGGGTGCGGGCCGAGTACCCCGGGGCGGAGGTGGTCGACCGCCGGGACTGCCTGATGGTGCCGGGGCTGGTCGACGCTCACGTCCACTACCCCCAGGTGCCCGTGATCGGGGCCATGGGCATGCGGCTACTCGCATGGCTCCGGGACCGGACCCTGCCCGAGGAAGAGCGCCTCGCCGACCCAGGCTACGCCCGGGCGCAGGCGCGCACCTTCCTGAGACAGCTGGGGCGCAACGGGACCACCACCGCCCTGGTGTTCGGGGCGCACTTCATGACCGCCATGCAGGTGTTCTTCGAGGAGGCGGAGGCGAGCGGACTACGCCTGAGCGCGGGACTGGTGGTAGGGGATCGCAACCTCACCGAGGCGCTCCGCACCACCCCGGAACGTGCCCTCAAGGAGAGTCGCAAACTGGCACAGGACTGGCACGGTCGGGGGCACCTCCGCTACGCCGTCAGCCCACGCTTCTCCCTCTCCTGCTCCGAGGCGCTGCTGGCGGCCTGCGGCGAACTCCTGGCGGAGAACCCGGAACTGCTCTTTACCAGCCACCTGAACGAGAGCGAGGACGAGATCGCCACCGTAGCCGGGCTGTTCCCCGACTCCCCAAACTACCTCGAGACCTACGGTCGGCACGGCCTGGTGCGCCGGCGCTCCGTGTTCGCCCACAACGTCCATCCGACCGCTGCGGAGCTGGAGAGCCTCGCCCGGGCCGGGGCCAGCATCTGCCACTGCCCCTCGAGCAACATGTTCATCGGCAGCGGCCTGTTCCCGCTAAGGCGTCACCTCGATCAGGCGGTTCGGGTCTGCCTCGGCACCGACGTGGGTGGCGGGACCGGTTTCAGCCTGTTCAAGGAGGGGTTGATGGCCTATCAGGGGCAGATGCTGCTGGCAGACGGCGTCGCGCTCACCCCGGCCCACCTGCTCTATCTGGCTACCCGCTCCGGTGCTCAGGCGCTCGACCTGGAAGATGAGATAGGAGACTTTAGCGCCGGCAAGGCGGCCGACTACGTCCTGCTGCGCCCCCCCGCAGGCTCAACCCTCGAGGTCGTCCTTCAGCACAGCCCGTCGGCGGAGGCGGCCCTCGCAGCGGTCTTCACCCTGGCCCGGGAGGAGTCTGTAGCCGAGGTGGTCGTAGCAGGTCGCCGGGTTCACCCCAGCCTAGACAGCCCAGACTGGTGAGATCTCGCGCAGCAGCGCGCCCCCTCCCGCACCCAGGCGAGGTCTCAGCGTTGGGCAATTCCAGCCGGCAGCAGATCCCACTCCACCAGACATGTCCCGCTCCGCGCTCGCCGCCACCGCGCGGCGGGAACGTACCTGAGCAGGTCTCCCCTGGCGAATACACAAGGACCTGCAGGGGCCCTCAGGTGGCAACGGGGTCCAGAGGCGGCCTCACCCCCCGTATGATGGTCGGGTGGGGAGAGCGGGCACTCGAAGGTGGCAGCAGTTCCAGCGGTGACCCGGGCCGCAAGCACGGGGTGACCCCGCAGGATGGTCGGTGCGTGACCGTCGCCGAGGCGCGGAAACTCGCCGTGGAGCGGCTGACGAGAGCGGGGGTCGCCAGCCCCTCCGCCGAGGCTGCTCGGCTGCTCGAAGCCGCCACCGGGCTCGCTCGCTCAGGACTGCTGCTCGGACCGGAAGAGCTGTTGGGGGACGACGCCGTCGCCCGAATAGGCGACTGGCTCGAGCGCCGCGGGCGTCGAGAGCCGCTGCAGCACATCCTGGGCCGGGCCCCCTTCTTCGGCCTCGAGCTCTCGGTCACCCCGGAGGTGCTGATCCCCCGACCCGAGACGGAGCGGCTCGTGGAGCTGGCGCTCGAACGACTCGCAGGTGTGGTGCAGCCCCGGGTGCTCGAGGTGGGGACCGGTAGCGGGGCCGTCGCCCTGGCCCTCAAGCACGAGCGACCCGACCTCACCCTGCTCGCCACCGACCTGTCGGCAGCCGCCCTCACCGTGGCCAGCCGCAACGCCGCTGCCCTAGCTCTCCAGGTCGACCTGATCGAAGCCGATCTGCTCGATCACCCCGAGGTTGCGACCTTCGCCGCCCAAGCCCACCTCCTGGTGAGCAACCCCCCCTATCTGCCGGACTCCGACCGGGAGGTCCTCTCACCGGAGGTCCGTTTCGACCCCGAGCTGGCGCTCTTCGGCGGCCGCGACGGCCTCGACCTGGTCCGGCGCCTCGAGGGTCAAGCCCGAAGGACCCTCCGGCCCGGGGCAGACCTGCTCTTAGAACTCGACCCCCGTACGCTGCCGCTGGCCTTCGCGCTCGGTGAACGCTGGTCCGGGCAGCAGACGTTCTGCGACCTAACCGGCCGGGAACGGTTCCTCATGCTGACGCGGTGACCGCCGGCAGCGCCCACGAACCTCCGGGGCTTGAGTGAGAACGGCTCCTGGGAGCCTACTCACCTGGGATCGGACTCGAGGGTCCAGGTCGGCCCCTTCAGATCCGGTAGGGCGGTCCACTCCCCACCTCCAAGCGCTTCGGCAGCAACCCGTGGAGTATCCATAGCGCCGCACCGATTACCACGCAGCTGTCGGCCAGGTTGAAGACCGGGAAGTCGAAGCGCCCGACCTGGAAGTGGACGAAGTCGACGACGAAGCCGAGTCGGAGCCGGTCGATCATATTGCCCGCCGCGCCGCTAAGGATGAGGGTGAGCGCAATCACCTGCAGGGCACCCAGTCTGTGGGCGCGGGTCAGCAGGAAGATGAGCAGGACCAGGGTCACCGAGGCCGAAAGGAGCCCCAGCAACCGAGTCCCATCCAGAGTGACCCCTCCCAGGGTGAGGGAGAGGTCGCGCAGGGTACCGAAGGCCGCCCCCGTATTGCGGATATAGGTGAGCGAAAAACCGAAGCCCAGCTCGAGCCCCTCCCCCCCGAGGGGAAGACGGCTCTTCACCCATAGCTTGCTCAGTTGATCCGCAGCGATCAGGACTGCAGCGAGGAACAGGTACATGCCGGTCAGTATAAGGACTTTCGGTACGGGCCTCGGTCGGGGGTTCAGGCCGGTGAACAATACCGCTCGACCGAAACCCCCTCGTTTTATAGTGAGATCCAGGATGGTGAGACCTGGACACTAGCCCCCCGAGGGTAGGCTCTCCAGGGGATAGCGCGCACACGTGCGCCCAGGAGGGATCGACCATGCCGGCCACGATCCAGCAGGTCAGGAGGCGGATCACCCAGAGAGGCGGACCCGACGCCGCGCGGCTCCTCCGCTTTGCCGACCTCCTGTTCAGCAAGACCGACCAGGGACTCTTCGAAACCTTCGGTAGCGAGAGTCTGCACGCCATTGCGGTCGAGGGACTCTCGTTCCTAGGCAACCGCAAGGGCGACGACATCATGGTCAAGGTCTATAACCCCAGCCATCAGGTCAACGGCTGGGAGGGGCCGTACACCGTCATCGCGCTCCTGCTCGAGGACCGTCCCTTCATCGTCGACTCGGTCCAGGCCGAACTGCGTCGGCAGGAGCGCAGGCTCCACCACCTCCTCCACCCCATCCTGAGTGTGGTGCGCTCTGACGACGGGGAGATCGTCGCACTTGGCAACCGTCGCCAGGAGGGGGTGAAAGAGGCGCTCGAGATCTACTTTATCGAGCGCCTCGAGGAGCCTGAGGGGTGCAAGCGCCTGGAGAAGGCCGTCCGCAGGGTCCTTAGCGACGTTGTCCTGGCCACCCGCGATTACCCCCTGATGCGGGAGCGGGTCCCGGTACTAAGCGACTACCTGCGGCAGCTGCGCGAGGTCAGTGCCCAGGGTCACCTCCACGACCGAGCCGAGGAACTCGAGGAGTACGCCGCCTTCATGGACTGGCTCGACAATGACAACTTCGTCTACTTAGGCTACCGGGAGTACGACATCGTCGAGAGCGGTAAGACCCGCTACCTGAGGCTGACCGAGGGGAGCGGTCTCGGCCTCCTCAGCAAAGGTGGGGAGAGCGCCTACCGTGAGCCGGTGCCGGTCGACGAGCTCCCGGCCGGTCTTCGCGAGCGGGTGGTCGGCGGCCGGGTACTCACGGTCACCAAGACGAACGCCGAGTCGACCGTTCACCGGCCCGCCAGAATGGACTATATCGGGATCAAGAAGCTGTCAGACCGCTGGCAAGTGCAGGGGGAGCAGCGGTTCGTAGGTCTCTTTACCTCCAAGGCGCTCTCCGCGCCGGCCGAGGAGATTCCGATCCTGAGACGCAAGCTCAGGCAGGTACACGAACTCGACGGGGCCAATCCCGGGTCGTACGACTTTAAGCAGACCTATTCCGCTTTCAACTCGATGCCGCGGGAGGAGCTGTTCTGGTCCGACGCAACCCAGATCTATAAGGATATCCGGACCATCATCGGACTCGTCCAGGAGGGAGGGGTGCGGCTCAGTCTCCGCCACGACCCGCTCGACCGGGGCCTCGCCGTCATGGTAATCATGCCGCGCGACCGCTTCGACACCAGGGTGCGGCGTGCCATCCAGGAGCATCTGAGCGAGAAGCTCAAGGCCCACCACGCCGACTACCAGCTCGCCATGGGTGAGGACGAAGCCCAGGTGCGCCTGCACTTCTTCTTCATCACCCAGCTCAAGCACGAACAGGTGGACGCTCGTACCCTCGAGCACGAGGTGACCGAACTGACGCGCACCTGGGAGGACCATGTAGCCGAGCGGCTCGCCGCCAGCGCCGGGGAGCGGGAGGGACGTCGGCTAGCCAAGGTCTACCTTCATGCCTTCGACGAACGCTATAAGGCCGACATCTCGGCCGGCGCCGCCCTAAGGGATATCCAATTCCTCGAGCGCATGGGGGCCGAGAACTACCTTATAGATATCCTCAATCCGGCCGAGGACCCCCGCGGAGAGGGTGCCACCCAGCTAAAGATCTACCACCGCAACCACACCCTCGTCCTCTCCGAGATCCTTCCGACCCTCGAGAACCTGGGTTTTAAGGTCCTCGAACAGATCTCATATGTGGCCCGACCGGCGACCGGACTCCGGGGAATAGATGTGTTTCGGGTTCAGGACGCCTCCGACACCCCCATCGACGTGCCCGCCGACGGGACCCGACTGACAGACGCCCTCAAGGATCTGCTCGACGGTGTCGCCGAGAACGACCGCCTCAACCGCCTGGTGCTCTACGCCGGCCTGTCGGTCCGTCAGGTTGCGCTGCTGCGCGGGTACCAGATGTACCTCTGCCAGCTAAGTTCCGTGACCAGCCGCAGCTTCATCACCGAGACGCTGCTCAGGCATCCGCAATCGGCAGCCCTCCTGTACCGGTTCTTTGCAACCCGCTTCGACCCCGACTTAGGGGGCCGGGAGGCAGCGATGGAGGAGGCCCGCGACGCCTTCCTCGACAGCCTCAGCCAGGTCTCCTCGCTCGCCGAGGACCAGACCCTGCGCGGCCTGTTCGATCTGCTGGAGGCCTCGGTCCGAACCAACTACTTCCTCGGGCGCGACTATATCAGCTTCAAAATCGCCTCTGCCCGGGTCGCGGCCATGCCCGAGCCGAGACCCCAGTTCGAGATCGGGGTGATCGCACCTGGGATAGAGGGAGTCCACCTGCGAGCTGGACCCATCGCGCGCGGCGGCATCCGTTGGAGCGACCGACCCGACGACTTCCGGACTGAGATCTTAGGATTAATGAAGACCCAAACGACCAAGAACGCCGTGGTCGTCCCGGTGGGCTCGAAGGGCGGCTTCGTCCTCAAACGTGCCCCCGCCGCCCGGGAGGCGCTGCGCGATTATGTCCAGGAGCAGTACCAGACCTTCATCCGCGGTCTCCTCGACCTGACCGACAACCGGATTGCGGACAGGCCCGTCCATCCCGAGGGGCTCGTCCGCTACGACGGACCGGACCCCTACCTGGTCGTCGCAGCCGACAAGGGCACCGCCACCTTCAGCGACCTGAGCAACGAGATTGCGGCCGAATACGAATTCTGGCTCGGAGACGCCTTCGCCTCCGGCGGTTCGCAGGGTTATGACCATAAGGAGGAGGGGATCACCTCCCGGGGGGCCTGGGAGTGCGTGAACAGGCACTTCCGCGAACTGGGTCTGAACATACTAACGACCCCGTTCACGGTGGTGGGCATCGGCGACATGTCTGGAGATGTGTTCGGGAACGGTATGCTCTGTAGCGACCGGATCCGGTTGCAGGCGGCCTTCAACCACCTCCATATCTTCCTCGACCCCGATCCCGACCCGGAGGCCGGGTACGCTGAGCGCAGACGTCTTTTCGACCTGCCGAGCTCGAGCTGGTCCGACTACGACCCCTCGGTCATCAGTGCCGGGGGTGGTGTCTTCGAGCGCAGCGCCAAGGCGATTGATCTGTCGCCGCAGGTCCGCTCCATGCTCGGTGTCGAGGAGGAGGTCCTGAGCGGCCAGGATCTCATCCGCGCCATCCTCACCATGGAGGTCGATCTGCTCTGGAACGGCGGGATCGGCACCTATATCAAGGCCTCGACCGAGCGCCACGGCGACGTGGGTGACGCCAGCAACGATCTCGTCCGCGTCGACGCGAACCGGCTCCGCGCCCGCGTGGTGGGCGAAGGGGGCAATCTCGGCCTGACCCAGCCTGCCCGAATCGAGTATGCCCGGGCGGGAGGGCGGATCAACACCGACGCCATCGACAACTCCGCTGGCGTGGATCTGTCCGACCACGAGGTCAATATCAAGATCCTCCTGCAGGCGCAAGTCGGCTCCGGCGAGCTGTCGCTGCCCCAGCGTAACCGGCTGCTCAAGGAGATGACCGATGAGGTGAGCATGCTGGTGCTCCGCAACAATTACTACCAGTCGCTAGCGCTGTCGCTTGCTGAGAAGAGGAGTCGCGAGGATCCGCTGCTCTTCTATTCACTGATCGAATATCTGGCCGAACGGGGGGGGCTGAACCCGCTGGTAGAGGACCTGCCCACCCGGAGGCAGATCCTCATGCGCTCCCGGAGCGGTGAGGGGTTGACGCGACCCGAACTCGCCGTCCTCATGGCCTACGTCAAGATGGGCCTCTACCGGCGACTCCTAGAGACCGACTTTCCCGACGAGCCGCGATTCCTGCACTACCTCGTCACCTACTTCCCCGAAGCGCTTCGGGAGCGCTTCGCCGCCGACATCCTCGCCCACCCCCTACAGCGCGAGATCATCGCCACCCAGTTGACCAACACGGTGGTCGATATCCTCGGCGTCACCTTCGTGCACCGGACCATTCGCGACACCGGAGCCACCCCGGTCGAGATCATCCGAGCCGCCCTGGTGGCACTCGAGATCCTCGAGGTACGTGGCTTCCTCACCGAGATCTTCGCGCTCGATCACAAGATCGCCACAGAGGCTCAGTACGAGGCGATTCGGGAGCTGGTGACGGCGGTGGAGGGGGTCGTGAAGTGGATGCTACTCAACGACCTGAGCGGCCAGGATGTGGCCGAGTTCGTCGCCGCCTTCCGGAGGCCGCTAGTGGGGCTGCGCAGGGGGCTCGAGGACCTCCTTCCGGGTAGCGAGCGGCGACGCTTCGGTCGGGTACTAGCCCACTTCAAGAAGCTCGGCTTCAGCAAGAGGCTGTCCGCTGAGATCACCAGCTTCGACTATCTGCCGACGTGCGTCGGGGTGGTCGAGGTGAGTCGCGGCGCGGGCGTCCCCCTCGTAGAGGCCGCCCATCACTTCTTCCGACTAGGCGAGCGACTCTCTCTCGGCTGGCTCCGTGACGGCCTCGGTGAGATCCAGACTGAGAACAAGTGGGAGACCGCCTCGCTCGAGGGCCTGGTGATGGACCTGCGCAGGGCTCAGCGTGACCTGGCGCTCTCCTATGTCCGCGCCTCGAATGGGAAGCGCCTCGGCGTCAACGCCTTTCTGGACCGCTACAAGAACCTGCTCCACCGCTACGATCAGGCTCTCGCCGAGGTGCGGGAGCAGGACCTGCTGGACCTGACGAGTGGAGGGGTTCTGGTGCGGCTACTGGCACAGGCGACGCGGGATTGAGGGTCGCCACCTCCAGGGCGAGGCCGACGCCAAGACCACCGCCATCAGGCTACAGACTTATTCCTCGCTACGCTGCCCGGACCTGGTCCGAGGTGGCTCAACCGGACCCCAGCCCAACCGACATAGAGGTCCGAAATCGGGCCTAGCGGTGCTGCCGGTAGTGCAGTGCAGGTACGACCTCCCTGAGTCGGCTCAACTCCCCCTCTGTGAGGGCGGGAGACTCCGCTGCAGCCAGGTTCTCCTCGAGCTGGAACAGGCTGCTAGCACCCGGGATCAGCGTCGCCACCACCGGGTGGGCGAGGGAATATCTCAGCGCAACCTGCGCCCGACTCCGTCTCGGACCCACCGCCCGGTCGAGGGCCTCCTGCGCGGCTGCTACGACCTCGGGTCCGTGCTCCAGATAGGGGGCCGGCGGCTTGTCGGCCAGCAGGCCCTTAGCGACCGGACCCCGCACGATGACGCTCACTCCATGGTCGAGGAGGAGACCGAAGATCTCCTCCTCGGGGCGCCGGTCGAGAAGACTGTGCTGCATCATCACGCTGGCGATGTTCGAGCGCCGGACGTATTCCCGGATCACGTTCGGTCGGATCGAGGAGAGGCCGTAGCAGCGGATCAAGCCTTCGGCTTTCAACTCCTCAAACGCTTCGATGGTCTCGTCGACCGGGTCATCGATTGTGCCCCCGTGGAGCTGATAGAGATCGATCACCTCGACGCCGAGCCGCCTCAGGCTCCCCTCGACCGCCTGTCGAATGTAGGCCTTGCTCGGATCCCAGTCCCACCCACTGCCATCCCCACGCCACCGATTGCCGACCTTTGAAGCGATGACGACCCGGTCTCGAACCCCTCTGAGTGCCCGACCGACCAACTCCTCATTTACACCCCTGTTGTACAGATCGGCAGTGTCGAAAAAGGTGACACCGAGCTCCACCGCCCGGTGGACGATATCTGCAGCCCGCCTGGGGTCGGTCCCGAGCGACATGCAGCCGAGACCGATCTCGCTCACCAACAGGTCGGAACTGCCAAGCCGGTTGCTCCTCATGGCTCTCCCCTCCTCATAGCCCCATTATCGGCATGTCACGACCCAGGGAACGTACTAGGCAGCCATGGTCAAGCCGTGAGCGGAAGATCTGACCTGCATCAGAGGCAAGGGAGGCAGGACCAGATCGGGCGCGACGGTCGGGGCTCCCAGACGGGGAAGCTATGATGTCGCCGTGGCGCCCGACGCCTTCGCCCTCTACACGGTCGCCTTCCTCGTCCACGAAGGGTCCTGGCTCCTCCTCCGGCGGGGACCGGACAGAGGCTTCGCACCGGACCGCTGGACCGGTGTGGGGGGCAGGGTGGAGCCTCGGGAACTCTCTGGACTCCGCGCCGCCGCCCTCCGGGAGTTGTGCGAGGAGACTGGGATCGGTGAGCGGGCGGTGCGCCACTTTGCCCTGCGCCGGGTGCTCTATCATCACCGACCGGGTGGGCCGCTGACAGGTCTCCTCTACTACACCGGGGAACTCCACGAGCGCGTCGAGCCGGAGAGTGACGAGGGTAGCCTCCACTGGTGCGTGCCGGCGGAATTCCCCGGCCTCGACCTGCTCGAGACCACCGCTCTAGTCCTTCCGGAGTTGGTGGCAGATCTCTCACGCGATCGCACCGGGACCGAACCGGTCAGGCTCGGTCTCGCCCCGTTCCGGACCGACGGTCGCCTCGGACCTCTCATCTGGACAGAGACAGGTGCGCACCGCTGAAGCCCGCAAGGGCGGGAGGGACGCCCGCTGCTATACTCCAGGCATGACCCTGCCGACCGAAAAGGGGATCCGCAAAGTGAACGGTGGATCGCGCGACGACGCCCTCTTCTCCCTGATCCGGAGTGAATTTGAACGCCAGCGCGGCGGCCTCGAGCTGATCGCGTCGGAAAACTTTACCTCCCGCGCCGTGATGGAGGCCACCGGGAGTGTCCTGACCAACAAATATGCCGAGGGCTACCCTGGCAGACGCTACTACGGTGGCTGCCGGGTGATCGACGAGATAGAACGGCTCGCATTGCAGAGACTCAAAGCGCTGTTCGGGGCAGCCTGGGCCAACGTGCAACCCCACTCGGGCTCGTCGGCCAACCTGGCGGTCTACCACGCGCTACTCGAGTCGGGCGACACCATTCTAGGCATGGATCTCGCCCACGGTGGGCACCTGACGCACGGGTCGCCGGTGAACTTCTCGGGCCGCAACTACCGGGTGGTAGGCTATCAGGTCTCCGAAGATGATGAGCGCATCGACTTCGCCCATGTGCGAGCCCTGGCGCTCGAGCACAGGCCCAAGCTGATCATCGCCGGCGCGTCGGCCTACAGCCGCCTCATCGACTTCGCCACCTTCCGCGAGATCGCCGATGAGGTAGAGGCCTTCCTCGTGGCCGACATCGCCCACATCGCCGGGTTGGTGGTAGCCGGACTCCACCCCGACCCGCTGCCCTACGCCCACGTGGTCACCAGCACCACCCACAAGACGCTCCGAGGCCCGCGCGGCGGGATCATCTTGGGAAACGACGAGGAACTCGGCAAGAAGATCGACCGGATGATCTTCCCCGGTATTCAGGGGGGGCCGCTCGAGCACGTGATCGCCGCCAAGGCGGCAGCCTTCTTCGAGGCCCTGCAGCCTGAGTTCAAGGAGTACGCCCGGACCACCATCGACAACGCCCAAGCATTGGCCGGGGCGCTGGCCAAGCGTGGCTACCGGATCGTTTCGGGCGGCACCGACAACCACATGTTCCTGGTCGACCTGAGACCGAACAAGATGACCGGCAAGACCGCCAGCGCACACCTCGACGCGGTCCACATCGCCATCAGCAAAAGCATGATCCCCTTCGACTCAGAGAAACCGTGGATCACCTCTGGGATCCGCATCGGCACCCCTGCCATTACCACCCGGGGGTTCACAACTGAGGAGATGGAGGCTGTGGCCGACCTGACCGATAGGGGGCTCAGGGGGGAGGATAGCGAGGCAGTCCGCGCCGAGGTGATCGCCCTTGCCCGAAGCCATCCGATGCCCTAACAACCTCTGCCTCTGCATAAAGAGGAGAGAGCGAATCAGGATCTGAGGAGCGGAGAATGCTATCCCACCGATCTCAGCGCTGAGCGGTGGGAGCTCTGGAGGTGGGCGAGGTCGGCGGCTGTCCACACGACAGTCAGCAGCGCTGGCACGACCTGTTCGTCCCCGAAGTACACCTCCCCTGCATGCCCTGGAGGTGGCGCAGAAACAGGTGCGACCAGCCGCTTCAGGGGGGCACCCCGACATCGGGCAGCCCCTACGTTGGGTGATATGCCACTGAGGAGGGGGGGGTGAGGC
This sequence comes from Truepera sp. bin119, assembly GCA_002239005.1. Classification (GTDB taxonomy): domain Bacteria; phylum Deinococcota; class Deinococci; order Deinococcales; family Trueperaceae; genus MPNL01. The sequence goes on along the minus strand of MPNL01000007.1, from coordinate 30,329 downwards.
CAACCCAGCAGGCCATGGTAGCGTAGAGGGTACCGGCAACACCGGTCGCCCGCGAAGATGTTCGGGGCCCAGGTGGCTCTCAAGCCGGCTCTCCGATTGAGGAGCGAAGATGTACCAGATCTGCCCTACCCCAAGCGACGACATCGGCCAAGGGGGCATCCTCGCAACCCGCTGGGCTCTCGAGGGCACCGGTCTCCCTCTACACTTCGTCGATGTCGAGGTGGGGTGGATCAGGTTCCAGACCGTGGGGACCAGCCCCCCGCAGGAGACTGTCGACAAGATTTCCGACAGCAACGCCACCCTGGCCGACGCCTTCACCAGCCCCAGGCGACCAAGCCGACAGCTGCACCTTCACGGACGCGGTGACCGAAGCACTCGCGTCATAACCCCACCGGCGAACACTCACCGCGAGAGCTGCGATTCCGCTCCGCCCGATACCCTCCCCATCCCCTGAGAGTAAGGTTGACGCAATGTACGCCCTGATCCAAGCCCTGCGGGCCATCCTGCACAACTGGAGCGCCAGCGCGTCCACGATCACCACCACAACCCTCTCACTCACTATCCTCGCTGGAGTCAGCCTGATCAGCCTCAACTTAAACTCCGCCTTGGTTGCACTTCAGAGTGAACTCGAGGTGGCCGCCTACCTGACGAGCAGAGTCGACTCTGCCCTGCTGCTTGAGCAGGTGACACAGTGGCCTGAAGTGTCCCGGGTCAACCTCGTCAGCAAGGAGGTGGCTCTCCAGGAAATGCTTGAGGACCTCCCCTCCCTGAAACAGGGGGCGGCATTGGTCGACAACCCGTTACCCGATACCCTCGAGCTGAGACTCCTCGATCCCACCCAGACACTGCTGGTGAGCCAGAGGCTGCGCCAACTCCCCGGCGTCGACGCCGTCGAAGACGGCTCCGAGGCTGTCGAGATCTTCCTCGCCATAAACTCCGCTCTGCAAGTCGGCGGCTCGGTCCTGGTCGTGATACTCCTCTCGGGAGCGTTCTTCGCCATCATCAACTCCATCCGTGCAGCCATCACCGCTCGCCAGGACGAGATCGAGGTGATGCGGTTGGTCGGTGCCACAAGGCGATTCATCAGAGCACCATTCCTAGTCGAGGGTTTCTTGCTCAGCCTCTTCAGCGTGGTGGCCACACTGGGGCTGATGGTTCCCGGATACCTGCTCATGGTCGAACTTCTGGCGGCCCGCTTCCCCTTCGTCCCCCTGGTGCGCGATACCACCCAACTCGGGCAGGTGGCGGGCCTCCTTACCATCTTGGCACTGTTGGTAGGGCTGGTGGGGAGCACTGTCGCGGTCTCGCAATACCTGCGCGAGCAGACCTGAATCCCGAGCACTCCCTTCCACACCATCCCTCATCCCCCTCCCCTGCTAGACTCGTCCCATGTGGCGCTGGCTCCTCGTCTGCCTAGCCCCCCCTCTGACGATGGTGGCGGTAGCTCAGCCCGAGTTGGACCGGAGTCGCCAGCTCTCCCTCGAACAGGCGATCCGGGAGAACCAAGACCGACTGGGCCGACGCCAGCAGGAGATGGTCGACCTCGAGGCCGCCCTGGGTGAGACCTCAGGCCTTCTAGACGCCCGTATTGCGGCGCGCGACAGGATTGCCCAAGAACTCGCGCAGCTCCGCATAGCCCGCGACCGACTGAGCCGGGAGATCGCCGACCTCGAGGGTGAGCGGGACCTCACCCTCGAAAGCATCGCCGGGCTCGAGCACAACCTCGAGATCCTTAAGGTGCGCATCCAGACGCTGCTGGCGAACCTCCACAGGCAGCGTGCTCGCCGCTTCGGCCAGATCCTCGCTCAGGTGAGTTCTTTGCACGAACTCCGGGTCCGCAACCACTACCTCTCACTCCTCACCGAACAGGATGTAGAGGTGGTGAATCAGCTGGACGCCACCCTTAGGCAACTCACCGAAGCCCAGGTAGAGCTAGACCGGCAGATCCTCGACCTCGAGGGGAAGAGCGCAGAACTCGCCACGACCGAGGTACAACTCATTGCGACGGAGGAGGACTTAAACACCATTATCGCTGCCCTGGAGACGACCCGGGAGGGGCAGCTGGCACAGAGGCAAGCCCTGCTTGAGGCCCAGAATGACCTCGAGGAGGGCCTGGCCGACCTGAACCAGCAACTCCAAGAGGAGATCACTCGCCTCGTCACGCTTGAGAATGAGCTAAGGCGGCAGGCTGCCCAGGCGAGGCTCGACAACCTCGAGCGAGAACGACTGACGAGCGAGGCGGACCGGATCCAGGGGCTCATCGACAACCTGACCGCACCATCCCCGAATACCCTGGGCTTCGTCATGCCCATCAGCGGAGGCCGGATCGTGGCCTCCTACGGCGAGAACAATAATTCCTTCGTCGCACTCCAGGCGCCAGCGCCCAACGCCGCTGTCTGGAGTGCAGGGGCGGGAGTGGTCGCCGATGCGAGCTTCATCGGCGTGAACGACGGCCACATGGTCATCATCCGCCACTCTCCCACCTTTTTTACCGTCTACGCCAACCTGCGTGAGCCAGAGGTGAGGGTCGGTCAGCGCATCGAGCAGGGACAGCGGCTCGGTTTCCTGGGAGGCAGCTCCCTACAGCCGAACGATCTCCTCAAACTGCTCGTGAGAATCGAAGGTGAGCGAGGCGGCGCCTTTGTCGATCCCGTAGCAGAACTCGGCCTGACCTCCCCCTAGACAGGCTGACATCAGCTAACGGGCGCTGAGCGCCCCCTGACCGACGCAATGTCGAAGCGAGGTTGAACCCTCCGTCGGTACACCGAAAGGGTCTGCCGGACCCCGTCGGGGTGCCAGCGGGCGAAACGGTTGCACACGGCGCATCTCCCTGCTCAGATACACCTAGGGCGGAGGCGGAGCACCGGGACCGGGCGCTACGCGGACGCCCACCCGACCCCCTATTGAGGAGGCCCGCCGACTGCCCCAGGCACCGAGGTACATCTCGATCCGGTCGTACAGGTAGACCGATAAGGCTGCCACACCGATAACAGTTGCAAAGGCAAGCGCGGTCACGATCAGGGGGTGGCTCATGACAATCTCCTCAATTAAGAACCAGGGACGACCATGTGCTAAGCATCCCGAATTCATACATAGATCATGCTACCTAATTTATTAAGGTAAAAGTGTGAAGGGAGTTACAGTCCTGCTAAAACTTCTCTCTCCTCAGTCAGGCTGTCAATCCAGAGTTCGAGGGTCGGCTCGACCCGGTAGAGGGTCTCCAGCGCACCGCCACGATCTGGTCGGGTGAAGGCGGCATGAAGCTTGAGGGGAAAGGCCCAGCCGCGGACCGACCGCAATTCGGCCGCGCGGAGGAGGAGGCCCCTCATCCCCAGAAACTCCCCTGGACCCTGAGACCTGAGGGGGTCGCTGGGATCTGTCCCGTGCGTAGGAGACGCCGCGACTGCGAACTCGGCCCAAGCGAGCACGCGTGCGCAGAGACTACCAGCGCCGGCGGCCTCAAGGAGCTGGAGGAACAGATATCCGACCACAAACTCATCGACAAAGCGCACCCGGGTCCTGAGACCACTCCCCTTAGCCACGGCGCGAGCCCATTCGTATCCGATCATCAGGTCGAGTAGCTCCCGCACCTCTCCCGGCGCACCCTTTCCCACTCTGCCCGCCCGCAGCAGCAGATTATCGAAGCGGTGGAGCAACCGCGGCCGATACTGGGCCGCCCCGACGACACTCACTGTGGGACCCGAGGTCCGGGTGAAGGGGAGACCGTACGGTCGGCTGAACATCCGGCGCCAGTCTCCCGCCTCCACCACCAGCAGCTCGAGGTGCCCGACGGGCTCTAGTTCCCTCGGCAACACCTCCCAAAGCGACTTCAGGAAGGCCTGGAGTTGGGCAGCGCGCTGGCGTGCCCCGACCGAATGGCGCACCGGGACGAGTCTGTCGGGAAGGGATCTTAGGTAGACCCCCCTGCCGACCACCTCGGTCATGGAGACCTAGTCTCCCACCACCGACCTCGGTCGGCGAGGCTGCTACACCACAAGGGGGGCAGCAGCCTCAACCGGCTGCACCGACTCCCGCTCGGGCTCCGGCACACCCTCCGGGGTGGCGCACACACCGTGGCAGTCGCCTCCAGGTCGTAGCTGGTGAGACACCTCTCCTCAAGGTTGCGGTTGCCGGTGAGGTCGCCACGGTCGGTTGTGAAAGCGATGATCGCGGGTTGGGTGCATTCCAGTGCCTCGCTCGCGGCCGCTGCAACGACTCGGCTCATCTCATCAACTACCCTGCCGGAGGGGCCGACCGGGCCTGGCATCGGTCGACCGATCATTCTCAAGGACCGGTTCGCCGTTGACCCACACGTGGGTGACGCCGTCGGCATACTGTCGGCCGTTCTCGAAGGTGGCCCGATCAGCGATCCGGTCGGCGTCGAAGATCACCACATCGGCCGCCATGCCCGGGCGGAGCAGCCCCCGGTCGAAGAGCCTGAAGCGGTTGGCTGGTACCGCGGTCATATGGTGAACCATCTCCTCAAGGGTGAAGCTGCCACGCTCTCGTACGTAGTGCCCTAGGAAGCGGGCGAACGCCCCCCACCCCCGCGGGTGGGGGCGCTGCCCAACGTAAATGCCGTCACTGCCGACCATGAACCCGGGGTGGCGCGCGGTGGCGAGCAGGTCCTCTTCGGACCTCCACCGCTGGAAGATCACCACTCCGATCTGCATCTCCTCGTCGATAAGCAGCTGCCGGACGAATTCGGCTAGTGGCCGTTGGGCCGCTGCTGCCGCCTCCACCAAGCTCATGCCCAGGAAGCCCTGGTGCTCGGGTCGTTGCAAATGTACCAGGACCATATCCTCGAGGGGGGCAGAAGTCTGTCCGATCCAACCTCTCAGCCAGCGGGCGCCGCTCGGTTCACGCAGCCTCGACACCATCTCCTCAGTGGTGCCGAGGTGGAGCTCCCGCGGCAGTGCCAGCATCAGGACCGTGCTGCCTGCCAGGTAGGGGTAGGCGTCGAAGGTAATGTCGACGCCCTGCCGGCGACCGCGCTCGAGTGTGGGCAGCACCGAGGCGCGGCAGTTGAAGTGTGAGATATGGACCGGCAGGCCCGCCTGCCGCCCGACCTCAAGCGTCTCCTCAATAGCGGCTTCCGCCCGCTGCACGTAATCACGCATGTGGCTGACAAACACCCCAGCACCTGCAGCAGGGCGGGCGATCTCGACGAGCTCCCGAGTGGAGGCGTAAAGGCAAGGGAGGTAGTCGAGACCGGTCGACACGCCGACGGCACCGTCGGCCAGTCCCTGCTCGACGAGTGCCTGCATGCGCCTTATCTCTCCGGTGCTGGGCTCGCGCGCCTCGAGACCCATCACCGCTGCCCGCACCGTGCCATGCGGCACCAGGTAGGCGACGTTGATTGAGGTGGTCCGCTCGAAACGGTCCAGAAACTCGGCCACCGTCGACCAGTTGAGCTCGAGCCCGACACCTCCGTTGATGGCGGCGAAGTAGCGCTGCAGAAAAGACCTGCTCGCCAGCGTCAGCGGCGCGTAGGAGATACCGTCCTGGCCGATGATGTGGGTGGTGACTCCCTGGCGGAGTGACGGATCGCAACCACCCTGCTCGAGCAGGATCAGGTCGGAGTGGACGTGGGCGTCGATGAAGCCGGGCGCGACGACCTTGTCATTGGCCTCTACGACCCGGCTTGCACTGGCACTGCCGAGGTCACCGACCGCCGCTATCCGCCCGTCCTCAAGGGCGATGTCGCCGCGGAACCAGGGCGCCCCGGTACCATCAACGATGCGGCCGCCACGAATGAGGTGATCGAACACCCTGTCTCTCCACCTCTCATCCGGTCTACCAGACGCAGCCGCTCGCGGCGACCGGCCACACCTCAGCGACCACGCCATCCCGGACCGCCACCAGAGCGGTGGCTAGGTTGACGGTAGTGCATACGTGAACCGGGACCACATCGACGACCTGACCTAGGTTCAATTCAAGCCCGCAGCCGGGATCGTACTCGATCACCCCGTGCTCCTCGGAGAGCGTGGTGAGAACCGCCCCCTCGAGCGGCCTGAGGCTGTCTCCGTCCCGAACGATGCCCATACCCTCGATTCTAAGGTTCGGCATCAACGACGGTTTGATGTCGCCTGACAAGACCTTTGAACCCGCATCCAGCACCGCCCTCCCCGGAGTGGGAAGGCTGGCTATGGTAGCGCGGATGCTCAGGGCACAGTCGGCCAGCCCGCACACCCCCGGACCGACGTGGGTCCCACCGTAGAAGATATACTCGCCGGGCTGCACCTCGGTGATTCCGGGGGTGCGGAGCACCAGCTTCGCTGTCGGCGTCGACCCAGCCACCACTTCTGGTACCGGCAGGCCCGACGCGCGCACAACCTCAGCAAGCTCGACCAGCATTCGAGCCTCTTCGTCGGCTGTCGCCTGGAGGTCGTCAGGCCCGTAGCTTCGGGGCTCCGAGCTGTACAGCCACGGCACGCCTCGGTAACCGAGAATGCCTGTGAAGCGAACGTTCGGAAGCGAAGTCAACTCCCGTGCCAGGGGGGGCACCGAGGCCGGGGCGATGCCCGTGCGTCCGCTCTTTCCGCTCGGATCGTTGACGTTCACCTCGATATAGAGCGCAACCTCTACTCCGGCGAGCTTGGCCGCTCTCGAGATGGCCCGGGCCGCCGAGGCGGCGTCGACTGTGCAGGCGATCTGGACCCCCTTTTGGGCCAGCGCGACGAGGCGCCGCACCTTGGTCTCACCCACCGGCTGATAGGCCACCAGGATGTTGTTAAGGCCCGCTTCCGCCATCAGTTCGGCCTCGCTCAGCTTGGCGGTGGCGATGCCCACCGCACCAGCGGCCAACTGCCTCCTGGCGAGGTCGGGAATCTTGTGGGTCTTGATATGGGGCCTGAGCTTCACCCCATGACGTGCCGCCGCCGCCGCCATCCCCTGAAGGTTGCGTTCCATCACAGCGATATCGACGATCGGGCAGGGGGTCTCAAGCTCCTCGACAGGTCTCCCGACCCGCCAGGACGGGGGAAGACTATGGGTGGGTTCGGACATGTAGCGGGATTCTACTACACCCGTGCCGAAGCCTAGTGCAAGACCTCCCCCTGAACCGCCGGTCCCGCTGGCTCGGACGTGGGGGGGGCCGCGATAGAATGGGCACCTCAGGCAGTTACGTTGCGGACGAACAGCAGGTGAGGGAGGGGTAGCGTGATCGACTATCACACCCATATTGGCGAACAGCATCACTATAGCGAGGAGTTCCTGCGGGAGGGCTTAAAGATGCGCGGAACCCCAGCGCTCAAGACCTCCCTCGACCAGCACTCCCGGGCCGTGGAGCGAGTTTCGCACGCCGTGGTCCTGGCCTTTCGCAGTCGCCTGCTGGGCTTCAACGTCCCCAACGACTACGTTGCCGAGTACTGCCAGCGGGACCCGGAGAAGCTCATCGGCTTCGCCTGCGTCGACCCGCACGATCACGACGCGCCAGGAGAGCTCAAGGATTGCGTGCACAACCTGGGGCTGCGGGGCCTGAAGACCAGCCCCATTTACCAGGGCTACGAGCCTATGGACGAACGTATGCTGCCGATCTACCGCTTCTGCGAGAACAGCGGTGTACCGATCCTCACCCACCATGGGACCACCTTCCCTCGGCGGGCGCCGCTGAAGTGGGCGCATCCCGAGCAGCTTGAGGAGGTCGCCCTGGCATTCCCCGAACTGCGCATCATCATCGCCCACCTAGGGCATCCCTGGGAGGTCGAGACTATCAGCGTGATCCGCAAGCACCCCCATATCTACAGCGACGTATCGGGACTGTTCTACCGCCCCTGGCAGCTGTACAACTCGCTTATGCTCTGCAAAGAGTACGGCGTCTGGAATAAGCTCATCTTCGGCACCGACTACCCTGTCACCACCTTCGACGAGGCGGTGGCAGGGCTCTACAAGATGGTCGATTACGCCTCCCGGATGCCGTTCCCAGGCTTCACTGACAAGGATATCGAGGCGTTGCTGGCCAACAACGTGCTGGCGGAGTTGAACCTCGCCTGAGGCCGGTCCCTGGAAGAGGATGAAGCCGTGAGGGCGAGAACCGTGGTCCTCAGGGCCGACCTGCTGGGGCGCCACGCGAACACCTGGAGTGATCTGCCGATCCTCAAGACCCCCCTCTCCACCTGACTCTCAGGCATGATATCCTGTCACTCTCATTCGGCCATCCATCCCGAACAGGTTGGCAATAGCAGGTTTGAGGAATTAAGGAGTTGAGAGCGGTGAATACATCTGCCATCAAGAGGGCCTCAAGGAAGCTACTGATCGCTAGTACCTGGCTACTACTTGCCGTCGGTGGGCTGGCTACGGCTCAGGGTGGCGGTGGGGTCCTGCGCCTCGCCGTAGGCGGTGACATCGACAACTTCGATCCCGGCTGGAACCAGCTGATCCAGTATGCGACTACCATCCGCAACACCGTTTTCGACTCGCTGGTCAGCCTCGACGAGAACATGAACATCGTGCCCAGACTGGCTGAGTCTTGGGAGCAGCTTGACGAGACCACTTGGGTGTTCAACCTGAGACAGGGGGTCACCTTCCACAATGGTGATCCCTTCACCGCCGCCGACGTCATCCACACCTTTAACCGGACACTCGAGCAGGGCATGATCTTCGCCAGCAAGGTCGAACCCGTCACAGAGGCCCTAGCGGTAGACGATCACACCTTGAGGTTGGCTCTTTCACGTCCAGTCGCTACCCTGCTCGACGACCTGGTGCTGGTGGCCATCACTCCGCGCGGCGTGAGCGACGACGACCTCAAGCAGAACCCGGTCGGCACCGGGGCGTTTCGCTTCATTAGCTGGACCCCTAATGAGGAGACCGTACTAGAGCGCAACCCCGACTACTGGGATGGAGACGCTCCTATCCTCGACGGCATCACCATCCGGGTGCTGCCTGACTCCGCCACCCGGCTGTCGAACCTGCAAGCCGGTGAGGTAGACGCCATCTACGACGTGAGCATCGCTGAGGCGCAGTCGGTGGTCGGCGACCCCAACATCGTCTTCCAGGAGCCCGCATCCAGCGGCAGTCTGTTTCTGATCGAACTCGGAATCGGCAACACCGAGGCACTTCAGGACCTTAACGTGCGTCGCGCCCTGGCACACTCGCTCGACAAGGAGACTATCCAACAGGTGGCCTACTTCGGCAGGGGCGAGATAATCTGCTCCCCCCTACCGCGCTTCTCCTGGGCTTATGCGGAACAGGACTGCCCGGCATTCGACCTCGAGCTGGCACAGTCACTACTTGAGGAGGCCGGCTACGGTGACGGCCTCGAGCTCAGTATCGAAGTCATCAGCGGGGTCAAGGAGATGGAAGACGTCGCCACCATCTGGCAGGCCAGCCTCGCCAAGATCGACGTGACCCTGAACGTCAACAGCAGCGCCCTGAGCATCTGGCTCGACCGGTATGTGGGCAAGACCTACGACATGACCACCAACTGGTTCAACCTGTCGAGCGATCCCAACTCGATGTTCGACATCATCTACCGGCCGCTGCTGGCCACGGTCTACCCCAACGACGATGTGCTTGCCCAGATCAACGAGGCTGTGGCGATCACCGATCAGGCCGCCCGCACAGCGATCTACCAGCAACTGCAGCTCGATACAGTCGACACCGTCGCGCCGCTCATCGTAGTGCAGTCGAGACCGTTGCTGGCGTTGACCTCGAGCGCTGTTGGCGGCTGGAAGATGAACGGCCAAAATACAATCCTGTTCAACGGCGTCACTGTCGAGTAGGGGAAATACCGGTTCAGCGCCGGACTTCGGCATGACGCGCACCACGCCGACCCCGGGCTTCCTCGCGGGGCCCCCCGGGGTCGGCGTCTTATAACGGGGCTCGAAGCGAGGCGAGAGTGCTAATCTTCATCCTTCGCCGCGCTGGCGAACTGCTGCTCAGCCTCCTTCTGGTCAGCTTCCTCGTGTTCGGCATGCTGCTGGCCGCCCCGGGCGACCCGGCCATGATGCTCATGGGCCAAGCGGCTGCCCGGCCGGAGAATCAGCCAACCCTGGAGCGGCTCAGAGTCGAGATGGGCCTGGATAAGCCCTTCATCGTCCAGTACAGCCGCTGGCTCGGCAAGGTGGTGCAGGGCGATCTAGGGGTGTCATTCCGCAGCGGGCGGGCGGTTTCGCAGTTGATCCTGGGGCGGCTTCCGGCCACCCTGCAGCTGCTGCTGCTGTCGGTGCTGGCGTCGCTGGCCATCTCCGTCCCGCTGGCGGTGCTAGCGGCGCTGAGGCCCTCGAGTTGGCTCGACCGCTCGCTGGTGCTGCTGTCGGTCGGTGGGGTGGCCGTCCCCGGTTTCTGGCTAGGGCTGATCCTGATCCTCCTCTTCTCGGTGCGGCTCGGTTGGCTGCCGCCCTCCGGGTTCACTCCGTTTCTCAAGGACCCGATAGACAACCTGCTGCGCGCCGCCATGCCGGTCGCTACCCTGTCGGTCTACCTGATTGCAACCTTCACCCGCTTCCTCCGGGGCGACCTGATCGAAGTGTTGAGGCAGGACTACATCCGCACTGCCACGGCCAAGGGGCTGAGACGCAGAGCGGTGCTGTGGAGGCATGCTTTCAAGAACGCCCTGCCGGCCCTGTGGACGGTCGTGGGGATCGAAGCCGGGACGCTACTTGGCGGAGCTATCATCGTCGAGGTGGTATTCGGCTGGTCGGGCGTAGGCTGGCTGGCGGTGCAGGCGGTTCTCAACAACGACTACGCCCTGGTGCAGGGGGTGGTGCTATTCGTCGCGACCGGCTTCGGTCTGGTCACGCTGGTAACTGACATCGGCTACGCTTGGCTCGACCCCCGCCTGCGGAGCACCTCGTGAGCACTGCGGATCCGGCCCGCCGCCGCACCTGGAGGCGACTCGCCACCCTGACTACACCAGTCATGGTGCCGGTGACGGTGTGGTTGATGCTGTTATTACTGGTGGTGGTGACGCCACAGCTGCTGGCACCCCTCTCCCCCACCGAGATGAATGCCCTCGACCGCCTACAGGGGCCAAGTGGCACCTATCTTCTGGGCACCGACGAGTACGGCCGCAGCCTGCTGAGCCGGGTCGTCTTCGGCGGTCGCCTCACAGTGCTGATCGCCCTCAGCGCGATCGGTCTAGCAGCGCTTATTGGGGTGCCGCTCGGCACTGTCGCCGGCTACTACCAGGGTTGGCTGGGAGCGGTTATCATGCGCCTGCAGGATTCGGTGCTGGCGGTGCCGGGAATCCTCCTGGCTATCTTGCTGGTGGGATCCTTCGGCCCCTCGGCACTAATATTGATCGTGACCATCGCCGCCTTGTTCATGCCGCGCTTCGCCCGACTGCAATATGGCAGCGTGCTGACAATCAAGGAGCGTAGCTTCGTCGAAGCGAGTCGCGCCAACGGCGCGCCCGACAGTTGGGTGCTGTGGCGCACCATCATGCCGAACACGCTGCCGCCGCTGATCGTACAGGCCACTCTCGGCATCGCGGTTGCCATGCTGATCGAGGCAGGACTGAGCTACATGGGCCTCGGCATCCAGCCGCCGGCCGCCACCTGGGGCCTGATGCTCAAGAACTCACAGACCTACGTGCGACTGGCTCCGCACTACGTCGTCATCCCCGGGCTGTTTCTGTTCCTGAGCATTCTAAGCTTCAACCTGCTGGGCGACTGGCTCCGCGACCTGCTCGACCCCCGGGCACGTTGACTCAGCCCACCTCCCCTCTATATATGTGGGTCGGGCAGCTCGAGCTTCCCACACATCCAGGCTATGTGGCTCCGCGCGACTGACAGGACATGGTCCGAGGAGCGTCTCGAGCGAAAACGGTTGTTGTCGGTCTCAGGAAGCGCCACTCCAGTCCGCACTCGGGTTGCCAGATAGAGGGTCCAGGTGGCGTCCATGCAACCGCACTATCGCCCGGTCTCCGCCATTAAGTTAGGCCATTCTCATCCCCTTCTGGGCCGCTTGTCGGGCTGAGCAGCACGCTTCAACAGGAATTGCATCCCGAAGAACTCGGTCTCGAGATCCCCGGTGAACTGGCCGGACACCAGGGCCGGGACCTAGCGGAAACGCAGCGGTACCTTGCAGTGGGGCTCGGTAGAGCTTGGCACCCCCCTATCAACCCTGACCCGAAGGTCTCAAGCGGGTCCTCTCAATCTCGTGATCTGCCCAGTGCGGGCCATTTCGACGGTAGCTACTAGACCAACAGGCAAGGTCGGCTACTCTCGAGGTCTGCTACGAAGGCCGGATGCAATTGGGAGCTGACCCACGCCCCCTGATCTAGCTCTGTTCTGGAGGAAGACTACCTTGGCAACTGGGGTCAAGGGATAGGCTGGGCCGGTATGCACAACCGCCGGGCCGCCATGGCCTTCATCTTGATCACCCTATTCCTCGATGTCCTGGGGATCGGTATCGTCATCCCCATTCTGCCGGAACTGATTAAAGAGTTCATAGGCGGCGATGCGTCGTTAGCAGCCAGCTACTATGGCCCGCTGATCGCAGCCTACGCCCTGATGCAGTTTCTCTTCGCACCGGTCCTTGGCGCCCTCTCAGACCGTTTTGGGAGACGGCCTCTTATCCTGATCGCCCTATTCGGTCTGGGGGTCGATTACCTGATCCAGGGCTTCGCTCCCACCATCGGCTGGCTCTTCGTTGGGCGCATCCTGGCAGGGGTGATGGGAGCCAGCATCACCACAGCGCACGCCTACATCGCCGACATCTCCACCCCCGAGAACCGGAGCCGGAACTTTGGCTTAGTAGGGGCCGCCTTCGGTATCGGCTTCATCATCGGGCCGGCACTGGGTGGTGTCCTTGGGGGTCTCTGGATCCGGCTGCCGTTCTTTGTCGCGGCCACCCTAGCGTTGCTGAACCTGTTCTACGGCCTACTGATCTTGCCTGAGTCGCTCAAGCCCGAACGGCGCGACTCGTTCTCGTGGGCGAAGGCTAACCCAGTGAGCAGCATCGTCGCGCTGCGCGGCTTCCCACTGGTGGCTGGCCTAGCTGCCTCCTTCGTGCTGGTCTCACTAGCCTACCGAGGTCTCGAATCAGTCTGGGTACTCTACACCGGCTTCCGTTTCGGCTGGGCCGAACTCGCCAACGGGCTAACCCTGGGGTTGGTGGGAGTCATGGCTGTGGTGGTACAGGGCTTTCTGATCCAGCCCACTATCGCTCGCCTTGGTGAGCACCGGGCAATCCTGATCGGAGTCGCCATCAGCGCGATTTCGCTCCTCCTCTATGGGCTCGCTTTCCAAGCCTGGATGATCCTGGCCGTCATTGTCGCCGCAGCGCCAAGCCAGATCGCCGGACCCGCTATCCAGGGACTGGTGGTCGGGTCGGTCCCATCCGACCAGCAGGGCAAGGTCCAGGGCGCACTCACCTCCCTGATCAGCCTAACCAGTATCGGCGCGCCGCTACTCTTTACTACTATCCTGTTCAGCTACTTCACCTCTGGGATGGCCCCGGTCACCCTGCCGGGCGCCCCCTTTTACCTGGGGTCAGTGCTGATCTTCGCCGCGCTACTGCTGCTGGTGCGACTGTTCCGACACCGGCCCTCAGCCGAGCCTATGGTGACGGGCTGAGCGACAACCCCAGCGTGCAGTCTCGGTTCGAGAATCTCAGTCTGCGCTCCCGAGCGACCCTCTCAAACAACGGTGAAAGCGGTGACGATGCCTCTTGACCTTTACTCCCTCACTTCGGATGCAGAGCTTCCCTTATAACAGCGTTTCGTACGCATCGCGGGATAGTCAGATCGTGACCTCAGATTTGTCCGCGAAATCAAGGGCACTAAACCCTCACTCAGTAGACACCAGGGACCCGTTGGATCGGTCAGCTCGATCAGCCCAGGCCACCTCAATAGTCAGGCGCGCTCACGAGGCCGACAACGAGATCGACTGAGATACGGTTCGATCAGGTGTTAGAGATCCAGGAACTGCCCTCCCAGCGAGACGTGCCCACCGGGCGCGCTAGACTGATCTTCAGCGTGACGGTCCTTGAGGGAAGCGTTCTCACCGGCGCCGGGCTGAGACCGGGACGGATCACATTCGATCAGTTCATCGAGTCCGTGGAGGTCGGTGCTGGGGAGACCGCCCCTCCCTACCTCATACCCGGTTTCATCGACACCCATGTCCACGGCGGTGCCGGTGCCGACACCATGGATGGGCCCGAAGGAGTGCGGCGGCTCGCCCGTTTCCACCTCCGGCACGGCACAACCACCCTATTGCCCACCTCTGTAACGGCACCCTGGGAAAAGATCGTACAGGCGCTCGAGGGGGTTGCACAGGTCCGGGAGGAGGCCGATCCCGAACTGCCCGAAATACCCGGTGCACACCTCGAGGGTCCGTTCATCAGCAGCAGCCGGCTCGGTGCGCAGCCCCCCTATCCGCAGGCCCCTGTCCCGGAAAAGCTCGACGCTCTACTGGATCTGGACGTGGTCCGGCTGGTTACGCTTGCCCCAGAGGTCCCCGGTGCGCTGCGGGCTGCCAGGACGCTCGCTGCAGCGGGCTGGCGCATAGGTATCGGGCACACTGTGGCAACTTTCGAGCAAGTCCAGGCGCTCTGCACAGCGGTGAGGGAGGTCAGCGGGACGGTCGGTTTCACCCACCTGTTCAACGCCATGGGGGGAATGATGGGCCGCGAACCTGGAGTGGTCGGCGCAGCACTAGCCGACGCCGACAGTTATGCGGAGCTGATCCTCGACACTCACCATGTCCACCCCGGCAGCTTCCTAGCTGCGCTCGCCGCCAAGGCAGGGCGGCTTCACCTCATTACGGACGCAATCCGGGCCTGCGGCTCCAGCGATGTGGAAAGTGAACTCGGTGGTCTGCGAGTGACAGTCACAAACGGGGTCGCACAGTATGAGGATGGCACCCTCGCCGGAAGCCTGCTGACGCTCGACCAAGCGCTGCGCAATGCCGTCGGGGTCGGAGTCGACCTCGAGCGGGCTGCGCGCCTGCTATCTGAGGTGCCCGCTACCTACCTCGGCTTGGACGACCGTGGCCGATTAGAGGAGGGCCTACGTGCCGACCTGATCGTCCTCGACGGTGCGCTCAAGGTCCGGGAGGTCTACGTGGCCGGAAGAAAGCTGGTGGAGGCCCAGGCCTAACCCTGGGCGAGTAGTTTCGGCATCAATGTTGGAACCCCCAGTTCACCCTGGCTGCCGCTCAACCACGGGCGTGAACGGGGCCAGCTCGACACAGTCATGGCCGGAAACCACTGATCTCAAGACCAGCAATGGGCAAGGGGCGACCTTCAGGAGACCGCCTCGGCTTTCCCCCAGGCCATGCGCGGAGCATATAACGACAGGTGGATTGTCTGATAGGCCGCGTTCGGATCGAGGCAGCAGTACTGGCCCATGCGGGGACCGGTAGTGTCACCTGCCTTATCGGGGAGGGACGCCGGCTACGGAAGACGGAAACGCCCAAAGCCCCACGAGGTGCTCCGGCCCCGGCAGGATCGACCGGCTCACCTCCGGCGGCGGGATTAGCTGCGCTGGGGCAGTGCCTGCCGCGCTAGGACTCACCCTCCTAACAGGCGTGAACCTTCACGGCAGCGAGAGCGGACCGGTATAGGCAGCCATGCGCATGACACAGGGGCTGACCGCCAGCACTTATATCCAAACAGGGCTTGCAATCTGCAGAAAAAGCTTCACAATAATGGGCGTGTGCGTCGACCGCTGGTCGGCGGGTTGGAGGGGGTCTTGAAGCTGACGGCGGCAGCGCGGGCGCGGCTGTGGGTCCGCAATCTGTTCGTGGGATGGTGGGTTCTGGGCGCCGCAGTTGCGGTGCAGGTCCTCCCCGCCAGCTTCCTGATGCACTCCTACAGCGCCTACGCGGTGGTGATGCAGCTCGAGTTCGGCTGGAGCATCACCGTCTTCGCCACCGCCTTCTCTGCACAGCAGATAGCCGGTGGCTTCCTCGGACCCTTCCAGGGGTGGCTGCTGCTGCGCTTCGGCTCGCAGCGGATGATCCGCGTCGGACTCGTCATCTTCGCCCTCGGACTAGCGCTACTCAGCCAGGTCCGTGACCTCCCACTCTTCTATCTCGCCCTCCTTATCACCTCCTTCGGTGGCAGCCTGGCCGGCTTCCTGTCGCTCAACGCCACAGTGGTGAACTGGTTTATCCGCCACCGCTCCCTGGCCCTAGCCATGATCCAGATCGGCATAAGTGTGGGCGGATTGATTGCGCCAGCGATCGCCTGGTCGCTGACGACCCAGGGCTGGCGATTCACAGCGCTTGCCAGCGCCGTGCTGGCACTGCTGGTCGGCCTCCCCCTGACCATACTGATCCGCGACCGCCCAGAGGACCTGGGCTTGGTACCAGACGGCACCCCCATCGCTGCGAAGCGACCGACTCAGGCGCCGGTAGAGGTGGAGTTCGGCGCCCGCGAGGCACTTCGCACCCGCGCCTTCTGGCTCCTCTCTCTGGGGCACGCGTTATCGCTCACCGTAATATCGGCAGTCTTAGCACACCTGGTATTGTACCTAAGCGAGGAAGCGGACTTCACACTTGCGCTGGCAGCTACTATGGTGGTAGTGGTGACGGCATCGACCATAGCCGGACAGTTAGCGGGCGGTCTCCTGGGCGACAGCTTCGACAAGCGCACCATCATTGCCCTAGCGATGTTTGGCCACGCAGGAGCGCTGCTCATGCTCGCCACCGCTGCGACCCTGCCCTGGGTGGTCGCCTTCGCGGTGGTACACGGCCTCTCCTGGGGCTTGCGGGGACCCACCTTGCAGGCCTTGCGAGCCGACTACTTCGGTCGCCGCTCGTTTGCGCAGATCCTCGGGTTCGCCAGCCCGCTGATCACCATCGGCATGATCGCCGGGCCGCTCATCGTGGGCTTCTTCGCAGATAGCCTGGGGAGCTTCAAGCCGGGGTTCGCAGCGGTGGCGGGACTGGCGCTGCTGGGTTCGGTGTTCTTTATGTTGGCCCAGCCCCCGGTCAAGCGTTCACGGCCCAGCGGCCTTAGGTCTACGCCATGACGACGCTCGGGGTGGTCGCGGCACCCCACCACCTCGCGGCCGACATCGGCGCTGGCCTCCTACAGAGAGGCGGCAACGCCTTCGACGCCGCTGTCGGGGTAGCGTTGGCCATCGGCGTGACCCAGCCCTACCACTCCGGCATCGGCGGGGGCTGCAACATTACCTACCTGACGGCCGGAGGCGAGGCGGGGCACATCAATGCCAGGGGTCCAGCCCCCGCGAAGCTCACCCGCGAACAGCTCCTGGACAGGGATGGGTCCCCAAACTATACACTGGCCCAGTTCGGCGGGCTGGCCATCACCGTGCCGAGCTTCGTGGCTGGCCTCGCCGCCCTGCACCGGGGCCGCGGGCGGCTCGCGTGGTCCGAGGTATGCCTCGCGCCACAACAGCTGGCCGCAGAGGGGTTTCTTGCCGACTTCATGCTCGCCAGGGCCTACACCCAATCCGCCACTGCGGCAAAGGTGGCCCGCCACGGCCGCGATACCCCCTTTGCCGAGCCGATCCTTGAGGGGCAACGCATCGTCCAGCCAAGGATGGCGGAGACCCTGGCAGCCATCGCACGAGATTCGGGGGCTATATACCAGGGAGAGATCGGTCGACACCTCGTCGCCGCCACGCGCGGCGCTGGCGGCGTCCTCGATCTAGAGGATCTGACGAGCTACCGCCCGAAGGACACGCCCCTATACGAGATTCGCTACCGGGGCTGGCGGGTGCTAGCCCCGGGGTTGCCCACCGTCGGCTCGCTGCAGACGCTGCTCGCACTGCAGATCTTAAGTCGGTTCGAGCCTGAGACAATCGTCCCTGGCTCGGCCCGGCACCTCCAACTCATCACTGCGGCGGTCAGAGCCACATATGACATCCGAGCCGGCCTCGAACACCCCGAAGCGGCGACTGAGATGACCGATGACGCCCTAGCAGAACACCTCGCGACGAGGGTCCGCCGGGGTTGGTCCCCCTCCTCTGGTGACAGCGAGGTATCGACCGACGAGTCGTGCACGAGCCATTTCTGCATTGCTGACGGCGACGGTAATGTGATCTCACAAACGCAGACGGTGAGGGCTCACTTCGGGTCCGGGGTGATCGATCCAGAGACGGGAGTCGTGCTCAACGATTCGGTCGGCGACTTTAGCCTCCAGCCTGGCGAAATCACGACCCAGGGGATCCGCTACCAGGGCGCGTACAACCTAGTGGCACCCGGTGCGGAACCCGCCAGCAGCCAGAGTCCGCTTATCGCCCTGGACCCGGAGACGGGCGACATCATCGCCGCTGGGGCGGCGGGCGGACCCCGCATAGTCAGCGCGACCGTACAGGTGATCATGAACCAGATCGACTTCGGTATGAACGCCCAGTTAGCCGCAGCGTTCCCGCGCGTGCACAGCCACGGACCGGTGACCGACGTGGAGCCGCCTCTCCGCAAAGCGGGGTCGGTGCAGGAGCCGGGATACCAGCCGGGGACCCCTAGGTCCCTAGGCATCGCGCAGACGATCCGTAGGCGCTCCGGGATCTGGGAGGCTGGGGTCGACCCACGGGGCCCAGGCGGTTCCGTAGTCGTCCTACGGATCGGCGACCGAACCGTACTCCGAGGGTACGGCCATCACGACCGGGAGGTGGGTGAACTGTGACCGGCCAGGATTCAAGCATGCACCTAGATGTCTTCCACTATCCAGAGGTTAAGCAGGGGTCCCCAGACGCCCTGACTCAACGCCTAGCTGCCAATATCCGTTACCGCTACGGCAACGACATTCCCGAGCCGGCAGAATACGAAATTCTCATCGCCGCCTCCCCCACTTCGGAGCTTCTCGAGGCGAGCCCCAGGCTCCGCGCGGTGATCATCCCCTACGCAGGGGCGTCCACGAACACGGTGGAACTGCTGCGTCGCTACCCGCATCTGACACTCCACAACGCTCCATATAATTATATCGCCACGGCAGAGACAGCCCTCGCCCTAATGCTCGCGAGTGCAAAGTTCCTCGCCCAAGCAGACCGCGCACTGAGACGCCACGACTGGACGATACGCTACGGCGACCGGCCACAACTCCTCCTGCACCACCGCACTGCACTCATCCTCGGCTACGGCCGCATCGGGCGCCACATGGCGCCCGTCTGCAAGGCCCTGGGGATGGAGGTGCTCGGCGTGTGCCGGAGCTTGCGCCCGGAGGACAGAATGGATCCCTTTGCAGAGGTCCACGCGCATGAGCGACTCCACGACCTCCTCCCTCGGGCTGATGTCCTCCTTATCGCGCTGCCAGACACACCGGAGACCCGTGGCCTCATCGGAGCTCCAGAACTTAAGCTACTGCCGGAGGGCTCCGTCCTGGTCAACGTGGGGCGCGGCACCGTAGTCGATGAGGAGGCGCTCTACACAGCCCTGAAGAGCGGAAGGCTGGCAGCGGCCGGACTCGACGTGTGGTACCGCTACCCGCGGACGGAGGCCGAACGCACCGCGACCGCACCGTCCCGATTCCCCTTCCACGAACTAGACCGCGTAATCCTAAGCCCTCATCGAGCTGGCTGGCTAGGCCAGGTGGACGACACCCGGATGGTGTACCTGGCCGAGATGCTAAACCGTGCCGCCGAGAGCAAGTCGGTCCCGAATCGGGTTGATCTCGAGCAGGGGTACTAGCCCCGATAAGCTAAGGTGGGTGACTCCCCGCAACAATTCAGCACAGCCAGTACTGGCGCTTCATGGTACTCCAGTGCACCCAGTAGCTTGAAGTCGGTGCTGTATCGGACCGGCACGCCCGATCTAGCAAATCAATCAGCACCAGCAACCATGGTTGGATAGTATTGAGCGGAAGCCACGGCCGGGGGAGTAACCACCTCCGGCACCTACCCCATATCCCATTCATCGGAACACGCCAGCCGCGGCCCCCCTACTCCATGTCACCTGCAAGGAGTTCATAAGTCATGTTCGCTTCCACGTCTACCACTCCCCTTGTCCTCCCAAACCGTCAACTGTTTGGTCGGGCCCCGTGCACCGGCGCGACCATGGCTTTAGTCCAAGGCTGTTGTCGCGGAGGGTGGTGCGTATGAGCGCCCGCAGCGTTGCCCGATCGGTGATCTGTGTCCACCAACGGTTTATGAACAGTTGGCCGTTCGTTGCCGACCACTGGCATCGGCGCTGGCAACAGGACGGCGGGTGTGAGCTAATCCGCACTGCAGCGCCGGACGCGCAGGTGTCGCAACTGGTGCCCAATCCCACCTCGGTGCAGCGGCTGGTGTTACTCGGCTTCCCCATCTCCGCCGAGGACTTCGAACCCTATACCGCCCTCGAGGAGTGCTACCTCATGCCGGAGGGGAATGCGGAGGCTGGCGTCGCGGCGCTGGAAGCCCGTGGCGTGAGCATCATCCCGCACCGGGCAGATGTGTACTGGGGACAGTCGGTAGCCGAGTTTGGCCTGGCACTCACCATCTGTGCACTGCGGCGCATCCCGCAGAACTACGCCGCCATGCAGAGCAGCCACGCGCCGTGGGACTACTCCCCAGCGACCGACCCGACGGGGGTGCGCGGCGGTCAGTTCGGAGACGACATTCGATTTTGCAATGGCACCATAGCAGGTAAGCAGGTGCGCGTGGTGGGAGCCGGCAATATCGGTAGCCGCTACGCCTCCTGGTGCGCGACGCTGGGAGCAGAAGTGGCGATCTGGGACCCGTTTGCACCAGATGCCTCCTTCGTTGCTGCCCACGCCGAACGCCGGTTTCACTTGGCGGAACTGGTAGTGGATGCCGACATCTTCGCCCCGATGGTGCCCCTCACTACCTCCACTCGCGGGCTGATCACGGCCGAGTTAATCGACGCCCTACCGCCACGCAGCCTAGTAGTACAGGTGACCCGCGCCGCAGTGTGCGATACCGCCGCCCTATATCGCCGCGTACTGAACGACGAATTAGCCCTGGCAGCGGACGTGTTCCCCACTGAACCGGTGCCCCTCGACTCCCCTCTCCTGGGCCGGCACAACGTGGTGCACACACCCCATAGCGCCGGACGTACGATGGCTGCCAACCACGCCTTCGCAGACGATGCCATCGCCCGATTCCGGCCACGTTAGGGGGTCCTAGAAACGGTGATCGTGGCAGCACTGAGTATCGCTTCACCGGTGGATGCCGTTAAGCAACTGGCTCATTCATATTCATAACTGGGTGTGGCCGAATTATTATGGGGACCGCACTGACCCTCACACCTTAAAACGGTGTGAGGAGGAGAACACCCTGTGTCCGCTCCCCTTCAACATCTCCATGAAGGTGGGGCAACGTGACTATAGTGTCTGGCAGATTCACCTCAAGGACCCGAAGCCAATCCATCCAGTTCGCGTGCCTACGTCGCGAGAACAGAGGTGGTGCGGGCTCGATTACTGACCTTAGGACATCATCCTCAAACGAATTCAACGAATGGGTCGGCCTCGAGGCTCTAATCGCGGAGGGGGAAACCGAGCACGGCGACCCCACCGACTCTGCGCCTCACTTGCTAGAATGAACCGAAACCCTACAGTATTCAGGCATCGGTGAAGAACGTTTGAGAGGAGACGACGATGGCAATTACCAAAGCATATGCGATCTGGGAGGGTACTCTCGACGAGGGAGCGGGCTCCATGACCTTGCCCGACGGCGGCTATACGGGCCCCTTTACCAAGGCCAGCCGCTTCGAGCAGGGTGAGGGCACCAATCCGGAGGAACTTATCGGAGCGGCCCACGCGGGTTGCTACTCGATGTTCCTCTCAGCACTTCTCAGCGGAAACGGCACCGCTCCCACGAAGATCTCAACGAGTGCCAGTGTCATCATGGGCGCGGGCCCCGCGATCACCAAGATCGAACTGAACACGGAGGTAGAAGCTCCTGGTATCGACGAGGCAACCTTCCAGGATCTCGCGAACCAAGCCAAGGATGGTTGCCCTGTATCCAAGGCTCTCGCGGGGGTAGGCGAGATCACGCTGAGCGCGAAACTGGTGTAGGTTTTCTGAAAACCGACCACTAGCGACCCCTCAAGCGGGGTCCCGCCCAAGGGAAGCCGGTCCCGCTGCTGGACGCAACTGGTATCCTCAAGTCCTATGCCTCTCCGTCACCGCAGGCCCGACACCTGCGCTTTCCAAACCGATACCATTGCCCTCGAAATCCTTTGGCAACGACTCATTGCCATTATGGACGAGGTGGACAATGCCATCGTCCGCACCACTTTCTCAACCATCCTCAGCGAGGGTCGTGACTTCGCTTGCATCCTCACTGACGCGACGGGGCGATCGCTCTGCCAGTCAGTCCTGAGCACTGCCACCTTCTCGGCGGTCTATCCACGCACCGCCCGAAGCCTGCTCAAGCACTTCCCCGCCAACACTCTGCAAGATGGTGACGTGCTCGCCACCAACGACCCCTGGATCGGCACCGGTCACCTCCCCGACTACATCCTACTGAAGCCGATCTTCTACCAGGGGCGCATTGTCGCCTGCATGGGCACCGTATCGCACATGTCTGACGTAGGCGGACACCCAGGCGAAATCGAAGGTGATGACGTGTTCGGTGAGGGGCTGAGGATGGCGCCGTTCAAGCTCTACGAAGCGGGAAGAGAAAATGTAACGGCGTTCGATCTCATCGGTGCCAACTGTCGGGCTCCGGACTTGCTACTGGGAGACTTAAGGGCGATGGCGGGTGCCGCCAAGGTTGGCGGCACCCGCCTCTGCGAACTACTCGAGGACTACGGTCTCGGCGACATTGAGGACATCGCCGAGGAGATCATGACCCGCTCTGAGCGCCACATGCGGAGCCGGATCGCCGAACTGCCAGACGGCGTCTACCGCTACGGTATGGACATCGATGGCTACATCGACACCGCCCACCTCGCCGTCACCGTCACTATCAAGGGCTCCGAAGCTGTGGTGGACTACGCGGGCACCTCACCTCAGTCGAGCAAGGGATCGATCAACTCCTCCTATAACAGCACCTTGGCATCAAGCATGTACCCATTCAAGTGTGCCCTAGCGACCGATGTTCCCAACAACGAGGCGTTATTCCGGCCCATCCGCGTCGTCATACCAGAGGGGTCGATCCTCAACGCACGGTTCCCGGCTGCAGTGAAGGCACGGGCAAAGACTATCAACAACCTCAACCAGGTGCTCTTCGGGGCCCTGTGGCCTATTTTCGGAAACCAGGTCCAGGCCAGCAACGGGGGTATCTGGCCGCTAGTCCTGAAGGGAACCGAGCCAGGCTATGGCAATTTCATCGTCGACATGTTGCCCCACGGCGGCCGTGGAGCGCTCCCTACGATGGACGGTATGGTGCCTGTCTCCTATCCTAACAACAGCACCATCACCCCCTGCGAGGTAATCGAGACGCGCTCGCCGATCCTGTTCCGTGAGAAGGCCCTGCGCCCCGACACCGGAGGCCCTGGTCAACACCGGGGCGGCCTCGGCCAGACGATCACCTTCCGGCACGTGGGTGACGCCCCCATCATCTTCAGCCTCACGCCAGATCGCATCACCACTCTCCCGCAGGGCCTAGCCGGAGGCGAGAATAGCTGCGTCGGCGAGGTCCTCATCAACGGCCAGAAGGTGTTCCTCTTTCCCGCCATCAATCTGCACCCAGGCGACACAGTAGAACTCCACATCGCTGGAGGGGGTGGATTCGGGCCCGTGAGCGAGCGGGACCCGAAAAAGATTAGACATGATTTGGAGATGGGATACGTCTCGCCGAATCGGGTACTGAAGGATTACGGAGTGCGGGGTGATCGGGAACAGAGCTAGGAACGAGAGGGGAAAGATAGGGTAGCTCGGAGAGGACGGTCAACGGAGTCCTCCAGTCCGCTACCTAGCCATACTTTATATGACCCGTTGTGGATCGCTATTCGTAGGTCTCGAGTGGGATCCTCAATCCGGCAACCTCGCCAATCAGGAAACTACCTATCGGGGCAAGCAACAAGCCAGCAAAGAGGTTGATAAAGATCCCCGGCCAGGAATAGTCGACCACCAGCCAAGAGAGGGCTGTGACCACACCCAGAGGGATTACCAGACTACCGAGGAAACTGTAGCCCTGGCGGCTACTGATGACCAGGGCGGCCAGAACCGCAGAGCCGCCACCGATGGCCGAGTTGAGCCCGCCAGCTGGGAATCCAGTGAGGAGTAGAGCGATCCCCGTAATGAACAGCAACCCCCCTAAGAGGAAGATAGACAGGGTGGCGTTCCGGAGCAGAGCGCTGGGCCTCGGTTCGTCAGGGCGGCGTGTTGCGTTCGATACCACGATTGACCTCCTCGGCGCCTAGATCCTATCAGGGCCAAGATGACACTCTATGGACATCATTGTATCGGGTCTGGTGACCCCTACTAGCGGAGCGCGTATACTCGTGTCTCCGGCTTGAAGGTCACTCCACTACTCACGAAATGCCAGCCTAAGCCGATGCCGAGTCGGCTAAGTGCCTCCAGAAGATAGCCGCCACGCCGATATCCTTGCCACCACCCCCAATAGCGCCCCGATTAAGGCGCTCCGTATCCCCTCCTCTCGGAACATTGAGGCGAACACCCCGCCGCTGACGATCCGAAACCACTCGAGACCTCCGTAAAGATAGGCTACTCCCCGAATTCGAAGTTGACGACCATGTTGGGCCTGAGGCACCCGTCTTCGTCGGTCCGACTCGTACCCTATACGCTAAAGCCTGGACCCCGTATCGTGGGAGAGTGGCTGCGCCCTAGATGCTCCCGAACAACATCCCAAAATCGGCCACCTGGGCGCCACCGTAGACGGACACCCGCCACTGTGTCAACGCCACCGTCAGGACTCGGTGACATCTCGGGTGTATCATCGCCCTCAAAGGGGCCCTACCTCGCCGGACCAGTTCGCCAAGTGCTTAGTAAAGCAGCACCGCACAGGGAGGGGGCGATCAGTGGCCGCATCTGGCGCCTCTTGGGTTGCCTGATCAAGTGATGGACATGCGCTGGGAACAGCCTGACATCCGACCCGAACTGCAAAGGAGAGATCACCTTGCAAACGTTCGACGCCATCATCATCGGCTCAGGTCAGGCCGGAGGTCCGCTGTCGCATCGGTTGGCGGATCGGGGCTGGAAGGTTGCGCTCTTGGAGCGCGAACACCTCGGGGGCTCGTGCGTCAACTACGGATGCACCCCGACCAAGCGCATGCTGGCCAGCGCCCAAGTGGCACACAGCGCACGCAACGCATCCCGCTACGGCATTGCGGTCAGCGATGTCAGGGTCGACATGAGGAAGATCCGAGAGCTCAAGGATGAAGTCGTCAAGAGTTGGCGATCGGGCCAGGAGCACCACACCGGCAGTCGCCCCAATATCACCCTGTTCCGCGGGGAGGGATATTTCACCGGTCCTAACACGGTTGAGGTAGACGGCGCGGAACTTTCATCCGACGTCATCGTAATCAACACCGGCACTAGCCCGCTGATCCTGCCGATTGAAGGGATCGAAGGGGTGCCTTACCTCACCAACCGCTCTATCCTCGACCTTGAGGAGGTGCCCAAGCACCTACTGGTGGTGGGCGGCAGCTACATCGGCCTCGAGTTTGGACAGATGTTTCACCGATTCGGATCCCGAGTAACCATAATCGAGTTCATGGACGACATCGTGCCGCGTGAGGACAAGGACGTGAGTGAGGCGCTACGCGAGGCGCTCGAAGCCGAGGGGCTCACGTTCCAACTCGGTCACAAGGTCACGAAAGTCTGCCAGGACAATGTGGGTGACATTCACCTCACAATCGAGGCGCAGGACAGTGGCTCCAGTACGCTCAGCGGAAGCCATCTGCTGCTCGCGGTAGGCCGCAAGCCCAATACTGACGCGCTCAACCTCAAAGCAGCCGGCATAACGAGTGACCGAGGTTTCATCCCCGTCGACGAGTATCTCCAGACAGAAGTGCCTGGCATCTACGCTGTGGGGGACGTAAACGGAGGGCCAGCCTTCACCCACATCTCCTACAACGACTACCAAATCCTGTTCCATAACCTCACCACGGACACAGAGAAGAGGAGCACCGCCGACCGGATCGTACCCTACGCCATGTTCACCGATCCGGAGTTGGGCCGTGTGGGATTAACCGAACGTGAAGCGCGGGCACAGGGGATGAACGTCAAGGTTGGCAAGATTCCCATGGGTTACGTGGCGCGCGCAATAGAGATGCAGCGAACTGACGGCCTGATGAAGGTGGTCATCGACGCAGACACTAATCGCCTTGTGGGTGCCACTGTGCTCGGAGTCAGTGGTGGCGAGGTGGTGCAGGCGCTCATGACCCTGATGATGGCCGATGCCCCGTGGACCACCTTCTACCAAGAGACATTCATCCACCCGACACTAATCGAGGGTTTCTTCGGACTGATGAACTCCGTGAAATAGATGAGACCCAATCCGCTCACGGAGGTCGTGGCCTCCCTCTGACTTCGGGACACGACTGGCTTCGCGGATGCTAAACCGTCGAGGTGGTACGACGCTTTGGCTCGAAACGTCTTGGCGGTCTACGCTACCAAATACCAGTATCTTGCAGAACGTCCAGGAGAGTCGGAGGGAGTTCGCCGCTCACCATAGCGAGAAACCCTTGGCTCACTAGCGGGCGTGCTTGCGCTCTCTCGGCAATCAAAGGTGACAGGACTCCGCGTTCACCGGTTAGCCGAGATGGCTTAGAACGATGCTGACTTGGAGCCATTAAGTTCGCCGTTGACGCCGGTGGTCGTGACGTGAGATTATCTCTGCCCCCTACCAGATCCAGCGAACCCGTCCTTGGAGATGCGTACCAGACCTTAGCAGCGCCTGCGGTTTTGGAATTGGTGCCGGTAGGGGGGTCATGATGAAGAGTGAAGGGGCGGTTCTCGAAGAGACTTCACCAAGTTTTGCCCATACTGGGAGATCGAGGAATTACTTTCCAGACGGGGATATCTTCATTTTGGAAAACGGTTTGAAGGGGGGTGTGAGATTATCTCACACTACGACCCAAGATTCCAGAGTCTCCGATAAACGATGTCTGGACTAGAGAAGCGTCCTCCGCCTCGGCCTCAGCAGCTGACCAAGCCTCACTAGGAGCGCTAGCGCCACCAGCCCCGCACCTACCAGCAGAACGATCAGGTGGTTCCGAGACAGCGAAGCAAACACCTCGATCGGAAGACGGGCCCCAATGTACCCGAGCAGATCACCTAAGAAGGCGATCGCCCCAGTTGTTCTGATGCTCGCCGGGAGGATCCCAACAGCGCTCTCCAGAAGACCATTAAGCCAGGTGAAAAGCACTGCCCCCGGCCCCGCAGCAAGCATCAGTGCCAGGCCGGGATTGACCAGTCGCCCGAGCCCACGACTGAACACCATCAACCCAGCCAGAAACAAAAGCGCAAGAGTACCTGTCCACCAAGTGATCTGCAGGTAACGGCGGTGCGCAGCCCGGGTCAGTCTGTCCACCACACCTGCTACCGATTGCAGCCTCGACGCCTGCTCCACGTCAATCACCTGGTCCGCAACTACTTCGACGCCCTCTGCAAAGGCCTGCTCAGCCAGAACTGACAGCACGACCCGGTCGGCCTCCTCTGGAGAGAGCCCTTCCAGCCTCGACGCCGGCAACACACCGGGGGTTGCATCGGGTGGGTCGACCTCAGCCAAAGCCGTGCGGGCCTGCTTGAGGCGGACGGAGACCGTTTCGCCCCGACTTAGCAGAAGGGTGATGAGCAGATCGTGGAGACTCGAGCGCACCTCGCCCTGAATGGTGAGACTGAGCTGTTGTAGCAGAGTCGAGTTGGTCACCAACTCCTGCGCAGCGGGCAGCCCCTCGGCAAGAACGGTGGAAGCCAACTCTCTAACTACCAACTCCCCTATCTCCCGCTCGCTCAACGGTCGAAGCCTCTCCGGTTCAACCAGGACAAACACGCCCACCACCGGCTGCACGGGTTGGCCCGGTTGCTCCGCGGCCCGTACCTCCCACTGGGCTAGGCGAGACCCATCCTCAAGCCCCAATGGCATCATGGACGCCCCGAGCCACAAGCGCGTCAAGAATGGAACCGGCCCGACAAACGCACGCTCGAGCTGAGCCGTTAGGTCCCCGTCGGTGACCAGAGCAAGGGCGGCTGCAGTCCCTGCAGACACCACCCGCTCCGCGAGGACTGCCGCCACCCGACTCTGTGCGTCCTCCGTTGTCAACCCTTCGATCTCTGTAGGATCCGCAAAGACTTCCACCCCAGGAAGTAGCTGTAGCCTATCGCCCGGCTCGAAGTCGATCCCCTGACGGACAGCGAGACCCTGGCCTACCCCTTCGGGAAGCAGAGTCAACTCGATCACCCGCTCCAGCACCAGCTTCGCCCGGTTCTCCGTAGTGAACTGGGTCAGGCTGAACGAGAGGATGCTCGCCGCTAGGACCACCACCAAAAGGATGCCGCTCAACCACTTGCTGTCCCGAAACCACGCCGGACTCCGATTGTTGTTAAACATCGTCTATCATCCCTACTTGCACACGATTACTTTAACGCAGCCATATCAACCGACGAGCAGCGGGAAGGGTCAGAGGCACCGGGATTAGCGCCTCGAGACCACAACTCCAAGCTACCATGACAACCATGAAGCTCACACCGCTTCCGCTCATGGGAGCGTTCCACCTGCACTATCCCCTCTACAACGCTGTGAGCCTCCGCGACCTCGTGGCAGCCACCAACCCCGACATTGTGGTTACTCCTGTTCTCCATGCAGACGCTTTTGAAGACCCGGCTTGGCAGGACACGCCCGAACTAGCCCTGCCACTTGCTGTCGTCCCCTGGGCCTCCCGCGCAGGTGTGCCTGTCTACGGGGTCGCGGTCCCCTCGCCCGATCCCGACGCTAAAGACGACTTCCGTCGCTACCTCAAGGCCTACCCTAGGATCCTGAAGGTTCTGAACGAGGTCGATGCTATCCTCGCCCCCCTCCGCAATCTCCTTGAGGCTCCGCTCACACTCCCCCGCATCTGTTCCGAGGTGCTACCGCTTTTCGCCGAACACCAGCACCGGTGCGAGGAGACCTTCGGCGACGGTCCCGCCACCGACTGGCTGCGAGAGCGGAGCCAAGAGGTGATCGCACGCATCCACGGGCTCGGTGCCGAGCGGGTCACACTCTTGGCCAGTGCCGAACACCTCCCCACCCTCGAGGCCGCCCTCGACCCAGACATCGAGAGGCTCGACCCGCCCGAGATCGAGACCAGTGAACAGGCATACGAACGCAGTCTCCTCGATTTAGCCATGCAGGTCACCATCTCCGAACCCGGCAATGTCATCCAGCAACTCCGTGAACTCGACAGCGCCGAGGCGCACTACCACGAGGCCAATCTGATGTTCGCGAACGGACACCTTGCGGAGGCCCTCGATCTCCTTGAGCATACCAGTCAAGGTGACTTCAGCCAGCCCTACTTCCTCCCCGGCTATCTGCTAGCCCGCCTCGGACTACTGCGCGACCTAGCAGGTAGATGGGCACAGGCGGAGCGGGCCTATCGCGGGGTGTTGGCCCTCGAATACGCCCCTAGCGAGGCGCGGGAGGCCGCGCGGGAGGGGCTCGACAAGCTGTCCACTGCGAAGGTGGAAGAGGCCTAGTAGAAACTCCTAAGAGTCTGTTCCACAAATCATATTGAGAGGGTTTCCGGGTGTTTTCCACTGCTCAGACTCTTGGCAACCCGCCGCATCAGGAACCGACATACGGCCAGCTTCACCCAAGCTACCGAATTGGCAACAGTTCTCCCGAAATCCTTCGGGAATTATATAGTTGTTTACCCAAGCATCGCCCACCCAAGCTAGGGCGATGCTAGTGACTCCAGCCAAACATGCACGTATCGAACCTATAGTAGACAACTACGGGTGGGCAGTCTGGTCGTAGTGTGAGATTGTCTCTACCCCCCAAAGGAGGGAGGCCAGTTCTGGTGCATCCTGCACCATGTGAGAAATAGAGACCGACCTCCAATAGCAAGTCTAGCCTGTGTCAATCACCCCGTTTGCTACCTGAATAGCACCCCCGAGTGGAGCAGGTTGAAGGCAGCAATCTTGAGGTTTACCCGCGTTCAAAGTCGGACCCAAGGCTGGGGTCCCCCCTTGGGGGTACGGACTCAAGGACGGGTTCGCTGGACCCGGGTACGGGTGAGCGACAGAAACGTCTTTACTTGCGCCGCCTGAAGGGTCAGTGACCTTACCAAAGTGCTGAAGCTCGCTTCGACTCGCTAAGGACGGCGGGGTCCCCCCTTGGGGGGTACAAGGGCGGCTTCGAAGGACGAGTTCTTCGGACTGGAGCTACGGGTCCGAGCTCGAGCAAGGGAGTTCGTCCACAGCTCACCACCCCAAGGACGGCGGGGTCCTCCCTTGAGGGGTACAAGATCGGCTTCGTTGGGCCCGTAGACCCGTAGAGTCTGTTTTTGGCTGTTTTCGCTCCGGGTCATATTTGATCGCTTCGGTGTCAATACACCTATACCGATATAGGCCTTATCTCCCAG
>MPNL01000006.1 GCA_002239005.1 Truepera sp. bin119 | reverse complement strand
GGCAGCCCGAATCGCGGCTCAGAGAGGGTTGCCGGGCGGCCGGAACAGGGGCGCTGTGGGGAGTGCGGCCGCGCCAGGCGGCCTAGAGGGAGATTTCGCCATGGCCGCTGTGACAGCTATCGAAAACGGCTCGAGAGGAGGCGATAGCTCAGCGGTCAGAACTGCTTGTCAAGCCCCTAACTACTGATTCCGACTCCGAAAGTCCGACCATCTCTATATTTTGCCAACATCGGGTAAACCGCCGCCCTTTCTACGGTACCCTTTCGTGTCAAACACCCTGGAATCGGCGAAGATCCGCCTGATTTTGGGATGTCACCGACTTTAGGAACGGACTCTAACACTCCAGCAAGTCCCATTGCACATCAGGGAATTGTCGAATCAGGTCGGCACCATATGCCAGGGAAGGCGTCTGATAGCCGATCTTGATATCGCCGTGCAGCGCGCGCGTCGCAATGGTAACCGCTGCCTCTGCGGTGACATCATAGGGATCGGGCGTACGCAGGCGCGCCGCAGCTCGTCTGCCGTTCGCATCTTCAATCTCGGCGACCAGAATCGCATAGCTTCCCCGGCGCTCCGATTCGCTAGGCCCCGTTGGTGCGCGCTCAACCCATCTGCCCAACAGAATCTGAGGCATCCGCCCCGGCAACCAGCCGAACAGCCGACTCATTCGCGTTAGCATTCGGACTAGGCTGGTGGCCTGACCGTAGGTTGCAATGTTGGGGATTCCGGTTGACCAATAGGCCGTCGAGACATCGCCCAACACGCCAACCAGGGCAGTTCGTGGTGGCACGCCAAAATCAAAATCGTGACTCAGGCTGCCGGCAGCGACTCGCGTGATTGCGCCATTGCGTCGGATACGAAAATCCGTAATGCCCTCCAATACGGTACGCATCGTGCCACGGGAAACGCCGCTATGGGCGGCGAGGCCAAGCCGCATGTATTGGCCGCCGGGATATCGCGCGGCGAGATCGGCAATTAGACAATCGCTCGGTACAACGTCGAACCCGGCGCCCGGCAGGGCCATGATACGCGCTTCTTTAGCTTCCGCGTCACGCGCCGCCAGCGATTCAAAGACGTCAATCTCCCCGGTGATATCTAGATAGTGAGTACCGGTTCTAAGGCAGGCTTCAAACATCGGTGTGGCTGTATGCACAAATGGGCCGGCGCAATGCAAGACTACAGTAATGTTCTCCAAGGCTGCCGCGATCCGGTCGGCGTCGCCAAGATCAAAGGCCCGTGTTTCGAGGCCAAACTTGCGAGCCATTGATGCAAGCTTTTGGGCATTGCGCCCCGCCAAAATGGGTTCCAGGCCGAGCGCCACCGCTCGCGCCGCAATTAGTTGTCCCGTATAGCCTGTGGCACCATAGATCATAAGTGTTGGTCGGCTCATGTATGCCCCTTCTTGATCTCTCTGTGGATACGGATGTGCCCTCGACGGTCAGAGCCCGAGAGGTTCAGGTACCGAGTCCCTAAAAGTCTGTTCCATAAGTCATCAGGCGGCGATTATGGTACACTTCCTATACAGGCTTCGTCTGGTGGTTCAGGGGCTAGGACGGTCTTGGTACTTGGCATTGCCGGCAATCGGGTTCTGAAGATATGCCTTTTGTAGCCGCGTTGCCGTAAGGGATAGGAGTTGGGCTTGGGCAATCCCGAGCGCCACCAGAAGCAATACCACCAGGATGCTTGCGATGGGCTCATGCGTGGATGATAACGGACATCTCGTACTGTACGAGGAAGGCCCGCATGCACAACATACACAAAAAAGTGAATACAGCGACGCCCTGATGGCATGACCCCCAGTTTCGGTACCAGCTAGAGTGAGGGTATTCTGGAGAGGGATGCCCGATGAAGAAAAGTAAACAAACACCCGAACAGATCGTCGACATCCTCCGCACGGTCGAGCAGGGAACCGCCACAGGAAAAACGATCGGTCAATGCGTCCGTGAACTCGGCATCAGCGAATGGACGTACTACCGCTGGCGCAAACAGTACGCCGGCATGAACAAAGCCGATGCCAAGAAGCTCGGTAGTGACGTGAGATTATCTCTGCCCCCCCAAGGGGGGAGGCCAGTCCTGGTGCATTCTGCACCATGTGAAAAACACAGACCGACCTCCAATAGCAAGTCTAGCCTGCGTCAATCATGAGTGCCCCAGCTACGGCCAAGCAGGCCAAGGCAACCTCAGGGAAGGACGGGTTCGCTGGACCCGCAAGAGCTACGGACCAGACCAGATCCGTTACTAAGGACGGATTCGCTGGATTCGCTGCCGGAGTTGCCAATGCGAGTTCAGCGAACGCAAGCACACTCCTTTGTGGAACAGCAAGATCAGGGAGAGCAAAGCTAGTGCTATCGCCGATCCAGCGAATCCGTCCTTGCAGCTTGCTGAAGGTAGCTCCATCAAGAGTACTGCAAGGTCGGACTCTTCGGGTCGTCTCACAGGCGTCACCCCAGAAGCGATCCAGCGGCTGGCAATCCGCCTTGGGCAGCATGCCAAGCAGTTCCACGACCAGCGGGTCCAACGGCTAGCCAGCACCAGCTTGCAGGCCGATGAACGCTGGGGCTTCGCTGGGAGTAAGCGCGAGCAGTTGTGGCAAGCCGAAGTAATAGATCCGGCAACCAGGTTGGTGGTGGCGTTCGCCGCTGGGGTGAGGAACGAACAATTGATCGGATCCAGCGAATCCGTCCTTCAGATCTTGCAAGATGCTGCTGCTCGGGTCTCTTACCCCCAGGGGGTGGTGCTATTCACCGACGGTGAGCCGAGCTATGAGAAGTCGTGAGATCGGACTCTTCGGGTCCGCCGCACATTCGGTCGACCGTTTCGGCCCGCCAGGAACGGATCTCGGGGCCGGTTCCCCAAGGTGCGTTACCACCAAGACCGGACTCTTCGGGTCAGCAGGCGTCAGGCACAGGTAATGGTCCGCAAGACCCGTCAGGGAGGACGCTTAGTCCAGGTCGAGGCTCAGGTTGCCCATGGAAGTAGTAAGCGGGTAGCCAGGGAGCTCTCTCGGCTGGGCTTCTCAAAGGCTAACACCAGCACCATTGAGCGGCGCAATGGCACTGCCCGGGGCATGGATGCGACGAGTGTACGAAAGAGCCTAGCGTTCGCCAAGACTATGGAGACAAAACAGGTTCTGGGGGCATGGGGAGTACTGGTCTACAACTGGGGACGGGGGTGTAGATCTCTCAAGCGGCCACTACCCCAACCGCAGGGGCGGAGGGTTTATGAGAGGCGTTCTCCAGCGATGGCTGCGGGGCTGACTGATCGGATTTGGAGTGTTCGGGAGTTGCAAGGACGGATTCGCTGGATCCGCTCACCCACTTATCCAGATGGGGGGCAGAGATAATCTCACGTTACGACCAGAAGCTCAAGGAGCTCGAGAAAGAGAACGCCAGATTGAAGAAGCTGCTGGCGGACCCGAAGAGTCCGTCCTTGAAGGACCTGGATATCGACATGCTCAAGGAGGTCATCGAGGGAAAGTACTGACGCCTGAGCGGAAGCGAACTGCGGTCGGGCACCTCCAACAGAAGTACGGCGTGAGTGAACGTCGCGCCTGCCGGGTCATGCGTCAACCCCGCAGCACCCAACGTTACCAGCCGAGAGTCGCTGATCCAGCGAATCCGTCCTTTGACGAGGCCGTGCTGGTCGGGCGGCTGTACGA
This sequence comes from Truepera sp. bin119, assembly GCA_002239005.1. Lineage (GTDB taxonomy): Bacteria > Deinococcota > Deinococci > Deinococcales > Trueperaceae > MPNL01. Next base: position 91,150 of record MPNL01000006.1, on the reverse strand, counting down.
ACTCACCAGCAGGCACCCCCGGTACGGGTACCGCCGAGTGACGAACAAGCTCCGTCGGGAAGGCTGGAGAGTCAACCGTAAGCGCATCGCCAGGTTGATGCGTCAGGAAGGCCTGAGAGTGCCGCGTAGGACGAGGAAGCGCGAGCGGCTCGGCTCCAATAGCTGCTCACGGCGAGCCCCTACCGCTGTCAATGAGGTGTGGACGATCGATTTCGTGATGGATCAGACCCGTGACGGCCGGAGGTTGAAGATCCTGCCGATCCTTGATGAGTTCAGCCGGTACTGCCACTCGATTGTGGTAGCCCGGAGCCTCACGGGGAACGATGTGATGGTGGAGCTTGAGCGGTTGATGACGGTTCATGGCGCACAGTCGGACTCTTTGGGTCCGGGCTTCATCCGCTGTGATAACGGACCGGAGTTCATCGCCAACGCGGTACAGGAACTCTTGGCCGACGCGAACGTGGAGACGTTGTTCATTGAGCCTGGATCGGCTTGGGAGAACGGTTACGCCGAGAGCTTCATGAGTCGGTTCCGGGACCCGAAGAGTCCGCTTGTTGAGTTATTGAACCTGGAACTGTTTGCCACGAGGAGGGAAGCGGATCCGAAGAATCCATCCTTGGTCTTGATCGAGCGGTACCGCCGGGAGTACAACCTTGAGCGGCCGCATAGCAGCTTGGGGTACTTGACCCCGGCAGATCCGGAGAATCCGTCCTTGTTCACAGAGCAGCGCAGGGTTACACTGGCTGCTGGAACACCCTCACCCTGACTGGGCGAAAGCAGGGGACAACACCAGGGCGATGAAGAGTGAAGGGGCGGTTCTCGAATAGGCTTCACCGAGTCTTGCCCATAACGGGGGAAGGAAAAGCGATCTCTCGATCACTTTTCGGCGATGACTTCATCTGGAGAACGGCTTGAAGGGGTATCATCTCACACTACAACTTCAGTTTCAGACCCGCACCCCAAGCGATCCTCGGAAGCGCTCGTCACCGCCCGCTCAGGTGGCCAGCCCCGCGAGGGTGCTCCAGTGAACTCGGGAGTGTCGATTCGTGAATCCTGGTCAGCCCTCGCCCCTGATCCGTGCCAGGGCCGTACGAGCAGGCTCCGCCCAGCGATCCGGGCAGTTGTCGCTGATCCACTGCAGATGTTTCTCCGCTCGCCGCTCTCTGAATTGACCGAGCTGCCCTATGATGACCTCGCTCACCCCCTGACCGAGCGGATACCGGTCCTTGAAGAGATGCTCGAAGAAGTTCTCGAGCAGGTAAAGGAGGTGCTGACGTATCTCCTCCGAATCGGGAGACGGTACCCAGACCTCTCGTTTATCACTCCAACCGTCGCCGGCATAACGGGTAATCGGCCCGATCGGTATCGGATCGCGATCGGGCCTCCGGTGGGGGTGATTGGCGCAGTAGGTGTAGAAGGGGTCGTCGAGCGCTACATCCCTGATCTCGCAGTAGGGCGGCACCGAATCACCGCCGTGCCGCCTCCAGTCTCGCTCGCCACGGTTCGTTCGATTGAACCAGCAGGTTCCGCAGCAGTCTGATCCCCCGTTCGGCATCCTGTTTCAACGTCCTCCACTTAGACCCGCTACATTAACTATATCGGTCAGTCACGCAGTCGTTCCGGTGGGTCCCTCGGAGCGTGGCAGCGTTCGTCTCCTGCGGTCGGCTTAATGGCGCTTTGTGCCGCCCTCTAGCGAGGGCTCCCCCACCCGCCGACACCCTACTCTCAGGGGTTCGCGTGCACCGGGTCGCACTATTCTGACTTCCAGAGACTCGCGCGGGGTCTCGCCGAGCTGCAACCGGGCCCTCACCTCCCTTGGCACCGAATCCGGGGCAACGCCGACCCGCTGAGCAGGGGCGTTAGACTGGTCTGTGCGTCACTTCGTCCTGTTCCTAGCCCTTCGCCACGTCCGCAAGCGGGCTCTGCAGAGCGGCCTGACCGTCGGCGGTGTTGCCGTCGGCGTCATGGTGCTGATCACGGCCCTCTCCCTCACCAACGGATTCATCGACGAACTGATCAGCAGCACCCTACAGGCGACCCCGCACCTGACCCTCCAGAGCTTCGACGGGGGCCCCATCGACTACGACCCGGAGTTGCTGCCCGCGATCACCGCGCGGCCCGAGGTGGCGGCGGCGGCACCCTTCCTCACCGGTCAGGCGCTCATCGCCCGCCGGGCCGACCGAACACTCGGGATCAGCGGGACCCAAGGGTACACCCAGATCGTCGGCATCGATCCCCACCTCGAGCAGAGGGTCCTCGACCTGCCCGCGCTCGCCCACCAGGCGGAAGCGCTCCAAGCGGAACGGGGCATCATCCTTGGCGACTCGCTCGCCCTCCGCCAACTGCAGGTGATCCCCGGTGAAGAGGTCTTCATCAGCAACATAGCCGGCAAGCGAGCGTTCTTCACAGTGGTGGGAACATTCCGGGTGGGCAACGAGCTTATCGACGGACTCACCTCCTACCTGTCGATCCCCGCCCTCCAAGCCTACCTGGGTCTCGAAGGACAGATCAGCGGCTATCACGTCAGGCTCCACACTCCGGAGAACGCGAGCAGGATCGGGGTGCGCCTCGGCGAACTGTTCGGCCTCCAACCCCTCTCCTGGGAGCGGCTCTTCAGCAACCTCATCGAACAGCTTCGGCTGCAGAAGGCGCTGATCAGCGCGGTAGTCTTCCTGATCGTACTGGTCGCCTCCATGGGCATCGCCAACATCCTCATCCTCACGGTGACCGAAAAGACACAGGAGATCGCCATCCTCAGGGCCCTCGGCGCCACCCAACGGCAGGTGCTGGCGGTGTTCACCCTCGAGGGGCTGCTGCTCGGCGGTAGTGGCACCCTCTTAGGCGCCCTCCTGGGTCTCGGTGTCAGCCTCTACTTCCGGCTCCAGCCCTACCCCCTGCCCGGCAACCTCTACTTCATCACCCAGCTGCCGGTTCAGCTCCAGTGGCAGGACTTCCTGTGGGTGTGCAGCCTATCGGTCGCCACCAGCGTGATCGCCGGCCTCCTGCCGGCCAAGCGTGCCAGCAGTCTCCAACCTGCGGACATCCTGCGATGAGCGGGTGGTGATCGTACCCCCTGTGGTACGGACCCGAAAGCCGCAGCTCGGGCTTGACCGGGAGAAGCCGGTCGCTTAGAGTAGGCCGTTGCGTCGGGGCGTAGCGCAGCCTGGTAGCGCACCTCGTTCGGGACGAGGGGGTCGGAGGTTCAAATCCTCTCGCCCCGACCACCTGGGGGACGCTAGAGAGCCGCCTCGAACTCGGGCGGCTCTCGGATCCGACAATGGTCTCGGTTCACCACCCTGGTCTCGCCGCCAAACGAGACCCATCCGGGCTCCAATCCTCTTCCCAACTGAGACGCTGCGGATCCCTCTGTGGGGAGCGCCGCTCCTCAGCCAGCTTCGGCTGCGGAAGAGGCGCAGGGTGGCCTCGAGGTAATGGCGGGAAGCGTCTGCCACGCCGCAGTCTACCCCGACAAAGCCAGATAGAGCCCCCGCCCCACGGTACCCTCAGGTTGGTACTCGACGGTGAAGCCGGCCTCCTCGAACGCCGAGAGGTACTCCTGGTGGGTGAACAGGTAGGCCTCGAGCCGCTCGACGAAGTGGTGAACCCCCCCAGGCATACCGACCAGGTAGTGCATCTCCATCACCGACACCCGGCCCCGCACCTCGGAGAGGTTGAAGCGGGCGATCTTGAGGCCGGGCTCGTCTACAAACAGGGAGTGGGGTCCCCCTGGCCGCCACTGCTCGGGGGTGAACCAGGGTTCGATCAGCGCCAGGCCGCCGGGATGGAGGTGGCGGGCAAAGGTGCGGGCGGTGCACCGCAACTCGTCGACCGAGGCGAGGTGGCCGGTGGCGGAGAAGAGGCAGGTGAGGACGTCAAAGCGCTCGCCAAGTTCGAAACTGCGCATGTCGCCCCGGTGCAAGGCGAGTTCCGGGTTCCGCTCGCGAGCGACCGCGAGAAGCTCCTCGCTCAGGTCGAGTCCCTGGGCATCAAAGCGGGCCTTGAAGTGCTCGAGGTGCTTCCCGGTCCCACAGGCCACGTCGAGCAGACTCCGGGCTCCAGGCCGGTGAGCATCGATCTTCTGGAGCATTTCCTCGACCTCAGCGCGGTAGTTCTTGAATGCGTAGATGGCGTCGTAGAAACGGGCGGAGTGAGTGTACACGGTCCAGAGCATACGCTCGCCCGCCCGAACTCGGGCGCGGCCGTGCCACACTGAGCCCATGAGCGACGCTCGAGCAGGGGTGCTGGTGCTCGGCAGCCTGAACCTGGACCTGGTGGTTTCGGTCGAGGCACACCCCCATCCGGGGGACACCGTTCTGGGGAGCGATGTGCGCACCTTCCCCGGTGGCAAGGGCGCCAATCAGGCGGTCGCGGCTGCGCTGGCCGGCGGCCGGGTGGGGATGCTGGGCCGGATCGGCCGCGACAGCTACGGCGCGCAGCTGCGCGCCGCCCTCGAGGGGTCGGGGGTCGAGGTCGGTGCTCTGCTCGAGACATCCGGCCCGAGCGGGACGGCCTTCATCACTGTGGACCGGCACGGCGAGAACACGATCGTGGTGAGCCCGGGCGCCAACCGCCGACTGGCACCCTGCGATGTAACGGCGGATCACTTCGGCGGCGTCGGGGTGCTGCTGTTGCAACTCGAATCTCCCCTGGAGACGGTGGCCCGCGCGACCGAACTGGCGACAGAGCGGGGAGCCATCGTCATCCTCAACGCAGCGCCCGTCGCACCGCTCGAGAACGCCCTCCTGGAGCGGCTATCGCTGCTGGTGGTCAACGAGGGAGAAGCGGCTGCGCTGGCGGGTCTGAGCGGCACGGAGGGGGCCGTCGCGGCCGCCGAGCGACTGCAGGAGCGCGGTGCCGAGGCGGTCGTGGTGACCCTGGGTGGTGAGGGGACCCTCTGGCGGACCCCCCAGGGGGGCGGCAGTCTCGCGGCACACCCGGTCGAGGTGGTCGACACTACCGCAGCTGGCGACGCCTTCTGTGGAGCGCTGGCCGCCCGACTGGCACAGGGGGAGTCACTCGAGGCCGCGCTGCACTTCGCCAACGCCGCCGGGGCGCTTGCCGTCACCCGGCCCGGGGCACAGCCGAGCCTGCCGACCAGGGCCGAGACCGAGAAGTTCCTCGCGCAGGGAGCCTAACCCCTAGGGGTAGAGTTCCGGATCGTGCTCGTTTATCTGGATGGTGAGGCCGTTGGGGTCGCTAAGTTAGCGAGCGCCCGAAGGCCTCGTCAGCGATGTTGCCGAGCGGGGTGATGCCGTAGCTGGCTGGGCGCGCTACCAGCTCCTCGAGCGGCCCAGCCTCTCAGCCAGGTGAAGCGCCAAGGTGGCACCACCCAGGGCGGTACTCAGTCCGCACTGGAGCTGGAGCGGCACCGACCTCGGTGACGTCGGGGCTCCGCTGTAGAAGCTCCGGGCGCGCCATATCGCTGACGTAGACGATGGGGACGGGGGTCACCGATCCTCTCCGTCGGCCCTCGACCCGGCCTCGAAATAGCGCTGCAGCGCAATCTCCACAAAGGTGGAGAGCCGGTTCTGCTCGGTCGCGGTGTGCTTCAGGCACCTGACTAGCTCACTAGGGAGGTAGACATTGAACTGCTGTTTCGGGGGCATGATCCCCCCACGATTTGAGCTAGCTTACTAGCATCAATCTGTACTGTTGTCAGCCTTTCAGGCGACCGACCGCGTCCGAGCCCACAGGCCCAAGGTCAGCAGCAGCAATGCCAGCACCATCAGAACCGTGGGAATCGCGACGCTCGAGCGCGCCCCCACCACCATCCCTATGAGCGGCGCCGTCAGTACCGGCGCCAGCGACTGAGCCAAGGCGAGCGCGACCAGGCTGAGACCGGCCGCTCCCAGCATCAGGTGGCGCGGCTGCAGCCAGGCACTCACCGGCACAGCCACCAGGCGGCCCACGGTGAGCGCGGCCCAGAAGAGCTGAGGTGAAAGCCGCCGCACGCACCGGGCCGAAGGCCAGCGCCAAGTGCTCGGTCTTCCAGCTGCCGACCCCCACCTCGAGCGCGACATATGAGGAAGAAGAGCAGCACGAACGCGACCATCCGACCCCAGGCGGAGGTCAGCCTCCCCGAAGCTGGCTCCGGCCGGGGAGGTTCGGTGAGCCCCAGAGCCAACGGCACCAGTGCCAGGGAAAGGATACCAGCGCGAAGGGGGGACCGAATCGGGGGATGAACGCCGCCATCAGAGCCGGCCCCAGCCCGAACAGGGCGTAGAGCAGGTTCAGCACCGGGGCGCCACCCTTATCGAACGAGCGGACCAACAGGAGGTTCAGGCCCATGTCCAGGAAGCCCAACCCCAGACCGAGGAGAAAGGCACCGATCAGCACCAGCTCCCAGCCGGGGCCCAGGGCGACGCCCGCGCTCCCCACCGCCGCCGAGGCTAGGGGTCTCCGGTAGCCGAGCCGGGCGATCACCGGCCCGATAGTAACGACGGCGACGAAGCCACCGAGGAAGTGGAGGCTGACGATCAGCCCCACCGCCTGGGCACCGATGTCGAAGCGCCCCTGGAGGGCGGGAAAGGCGGGGCCATAGAGCGAGAGCGCCATCCCGACCAACCCGAACGCCAGGAAACCGGATCCGAGCAAGCGGCGCTTGTCCGGACCCAGGTCCGGGAGGCGGAACGGCATGGCCGCCATCATATAAGGGCCACCTCATCTGGCGACGACCTCCCTACCGAAGCTTTCTGTATAATCGTCTCTCAGTGCACGGGAGTACGGTGAATAGCGATCTGGATCTGGACAGTCTGAGGCGGAGTTACCTAGAGTTCTTCGAGGCCAAGGGGCACCTGAGCTATCCCAGCGCACCGCTAAAGTCCGACGACCCGACCCTGATGTTCACCAGTGCGGGCATGGTGCAGTTCAAACCCTACTTCCTGGGTGCGACCCCTAAGTTCGCAGGCTACGAGGGGGTGCACCACCGGGTTACCACCCCCCAGAAGTGCCTGAGAATCGGCGACATCGAGAATGTGGGCCGCACCCTGAGACACCACTCGTTCTTCGAGATGATGGGCAACTTCTCGTTCGGCGACTACTTCAAGGAAGAGGCGGCCGAATGGGCCTGGGAATATCTGACCGAGCCCGAGTGGATGGGCCTCGACCCGGAGCGGCTCTACGTCACCATCTACACCGACGACGACCAGGCCTTTGAGGTGTGGAACAGGCACGTCGGGGTCCCTGCCAAGCGCATCTCCCGCTGGAACGAGGAGGAGAACTTCTGGCCCGCCAACGCCGTCACCGAGGGTCCCAACGGGCCCTGCGGGCCCTGCTCGGAGATCTTCTACGATCGCGGGGCCCAGTACGGCTCCCCCGATGAGACGGGGCCCAACACCGGCTCCGGCGATCGCTACATCGAGATCTGGAACCTAGTGTTCACCCAATTCGACCGCCAGGACGGCGGTCTGCTGGTACCGTTGGGGCAGGAGAACATCGACACCGGGCTCGGCTTCGAGCGCCTCGCGGCGGTGATGACCGGCACCGAGGATGCCTACGCCACCAAGCTGTTTCAGCCCACCATCCGCGCCGTCGCGGAGCGCTCCGGGTGCCCCTATGAGGGGACCCGAAGCGTCTCCCACCGGGTCATCGCCGATCACCTGCGAGCCGCCGCGTTCGCCATCACCGACGGGGTGCTGCCCGCCAACGACGGTGCCGGCTACGTGATCAAGATGCTGATCCGGCGCGCCTCCCGCCACGCCTGGCTCCTCGGGTTGCGTGAGCCGGTCCTCCACGATCTCGTCGACCGGGTGGTGGAGGCTATGGGTGAGAGCTACCCCGAGATTCAGGACGGCCAGGAGCGGGTTCAGGGGATCATCCGCACCGAGGAGGAGCAATTCCTGCGCACCCTCGAGGCCGGAATCCGGCGGGTCGACCTAGCGCTCGCCGAGCTTAAAGGTGATGAACTCCCCGGCGACGTGGCCTTCGATCTGTGGCAGACCTACGGCTTCCCACTCGATATCACCCAGGAGATGGCGAGCGACCGGGGCATCACCGTCGATGCGGCAGGGTACGAGGCGGCTCGCGAGCGGGCGCGCGCGATCGCCCGCTCGGGCCAAGAGGGCAAGACCCTCTTCGGCGCCGCCCGCGACGCCCTGGGGGCGATCGCTGAGGAGCATGGCGAGACGAACTTCAGCGACCAGCTCGTGGCAGAGGCTCGGGTACTGGCGCTCGTCGTCGACGACAGGCGCGTCGAGGCACTGGGCGAGGGACAGTCCGGCCAGGTAGTTCTCGACATCACCCCTCTCTACGCCGAGGGGGGTGGTCAGATCGGTGACAGCGGCCGGTTCGAGTGGGATGGCGGCCGGGCTGTGGTGAGCGACACCGTAAAGAGCAGTCAAGGCCTCTATCTGCACCACACCGAGGTGCTGTGCGACCGGCTCGAGCCCGGCCAGAGGGTGTGCCCCTCCGTCGACCCGAGTCGCCGAGAGACCGAGAAGAACCACAGCGCCACCCACCTGTTGCACGCTGCGCTGCGCGAGGTCCTGGGTGGGCACGTGGCTCAGGCGGGCTCGCTGGTCGCACCCGACCGGCTGCGCTTCGACTTCTCCCACCCGCAGGCTCTGACTCAGGAAGAGATTGGGGAGATCGAAACGCTCGTCAACTCCTGGGTCCAGGCCGACCTCGAGGTGCGGTGGCAGATCGTTCCCATCGCCGAGGCGCGCCAACAGGGCGCCATGATGCTCTTCGGCGAGAAGTATGGCGAACTGGTCCGAATGGTTCAGGTGGGCGACGGGGCGGGTGGGGTCGTCTCCGCAGAGCTCTGCGGCGGCACCCACGTGCAGCGGACCGGCCAGATCGGAAGCCTGCTGATCACCATCGAGGAGGCGGTCTCGGCCGGGGTGCGCCGCATCACCGCGCTCACCGGAATGAGCGCCCTCGGCTACGCCCGCGACCTGCGCGACATCGCTGCCCGACTCGGCCGGCAACTCGGCGGGAGGCCCGAGGAGCTCGAGTCTCGCCTGCTCAAACTGCAGCTGGACCTCAAGGAGGCCAGACAGGAGGCCACGGGGCTACGCGACAGGCTCGCTGCCGCCCAGACCTCCGAGAGGGGCACGAGCGAGGTCATGGAGGCGGCGGGCTTTACCTATGCAAGCAGCATCCTCGAGGGTCTCGACGCGGGAACGCTCCGCACCGCCGCCGACGCTCTGCTCACCCGCTCCAGAGCCGATGTGGTAGTGCTCGGCAGCGGCACCCTGATGGTCGTTAAGGTGGGCGCCGACGCCCAGCTAAGGGGGGTTCACGCGGGGAAGCTGATCCGCGAACTCGCCAAGCGCGGGGGGGGCGGCGGCGGCGGCCGACCCGACATGGCCCAAGCTGGCGTCAAAGACGCCGACCACCTCTCCGACGCGCTCAGCGCCATCCCCGAGATCCTGGGGAGTGCCAGCTAGCGGCGGTGGATCCCGCACCGATGCGACCGAGCCTCGTCGCGCTCGACCTCGACGGCACGCTGCTGACCAGCGACAAGCGCATCACCGCTCGCGCCGAGACCGCCGTCCGGGCACTGACCACCCGTGGGGTGCGAGTGCTTCTCTGCACCGGACGCCCGCCACGAGGCACCCGGACCTACGCCGCGCAGCTGGGTCTCGGCGAAGCCCTGGTCTATAACGGCGCCGCTCGCTACGACTTCGAACGGGACGAGGCTCGCGACGTTCAGGCGCTCCCCGGACCGCGGGCCCGTGAGGTGATCGGACAGGTCCGGACCGCGTTCCCGGGTGTGCTCGCCGGGCTCGAGAGCACCGACGGGTGGTTCCTCGACGAGGCACTCTACGCTCTCCGTCGCCCCCAGCTCCGGGGCCAGCCCGACGGGGTCGGGGCGATCGAGGGGTTCACGAACGGGGGTGCGATCAAGATCTTCTTCCGGCACCCCGATCACAGTGCCTGCGACCTCCACAAGGCGCTGGCCGGGCTCGACGTCTACGCTACCTGGAGCGGCGAGACGCTCCTGGAAGTGATGCACCCGAAGGTCAGCAAGCGCAACGCCCTGGCCAGGATGGCCGACCGCCTCGGCATCGCCCGCGAAGCGGTGGCCGCCTTCGGCGACGGGCACAACGACCACGAGATGGTCGGCTGGGCCGGCCTGGGGGTGGCACCTGCCAACGGCAGTTCGGCGGTGCGGGCCGTCGCCGACGAGGTGACCACCTCCAACGATGAAGATGGGGTGGCAAGGGTGCTCGAACGGTGGCTGGAGGCGGAGTGAGGGGAGCCATCCTGGCCCTCGACGTGGGAGAGGCTCGCATCGGTGTGGCCCGAGCTGAGCGCGGCTCTATGCTCGCCTTCGGTCGTGGTGCGATCGAGCGCACCAGCCTCCGGGCCGACATCGCCGCAGTCCAGGAGCTGGCTGAGCGGGAGGGTGCCACCCTGATCGTCGTAGGGCTACCGGTCCGTACCGACGGCCGCGACTCTGCCCAAGCGAAGCGGGTGCGGAACTTCGCCGACGGCCTGCAGAAAGCCGGCCTCCAGACCGAGCTCGAGGACGAACGCTTCACCACCCAGCTGGCGAACCGCCAGCTGATCGAGGGAGGAGCCCCCCGGCGCGAGCGACGCCGCAAGGGGCGAATAGACGAACTCTCCGCAACGCTGATTCTGGAGACCTATCTGAGGAGGATTGGATCGTGACCGAAGACGCTTCATCCCCGGCAGCACCGGACCCGAAGCGGCGCCGCGATCGGCGCCAGGGCCTGCTCCTGCTCCTGCTAGCCGGCATCCTAACGGCTGCGGCGATGATCCTCATCGTCTGGAATCAGCTTACGCCGTCGAGCGCCGGGCTGAGCACGCCGACCGAGTTCGAGGTGCTCCCAGGCTGGGATGCGAACCGCACCGCTGCGGCGCTAAGCGAGGCCGGCCTGATACGCAACGCCCGACTGTTCAGTCTCTATCTACGACTACGCGACCTCGACACCCGGATCGGGGAGGGCCTCTACAACCTCGATCCGGCCATGAGCGCCGCCGAGATCGCCGCAGCGCTCGTCGCAGGGGGGCGACCCCGCACCACCCGAGTAGTCCTCCCCGAAGGCCTTCGCGCCGGCGAGGTGGCCGCGCGCCTAGCTGCTGCGGGACTGGGCGAGCTTACAGACTTCCTGGCACGTATCGCCGAGCCCAACGAGTTGCGTCCCCAATATCTTCCCCCCGACTCCGGACTAGAGGGATTCCTCTTTCCCGCCAGCTACGATATCCCGACCGCAAGCACCCCCGATGAGATCCTGAATCTCCTTACCCAACGCTTCGCTCAGGTGATCAGCAGCGACGTGACCGAGGCGCTGTCGGCCAGCGGCCTCACGGTGCACGACTGGGTGACCCTGGGCAGCATCGTCCAGGCCGAGGCGGGCAGCACCGACGAGATGCCGGTGATCGCCGGGGTGTTCCTCAACCGACTCGAGATCGGTATGGCTCTCCAATCAGACCCCACCGTTGCCTACGGCCTGAACAAAGGTCTCCCCGAACTGGACGCCTCCGCCGGCGACTTCGAGCAGGATCACCCCTGGAACACCTATACCCGGGGCGGCCTGCCCGCCGGCCCCATCGGCAACCCAGGCGCAGAGGCGCTCATGGCGGTGCTCGCACCGCAGCGCGAGAACCCCGACGGCCGTCCCTACCTCTACTTCATACACGGGTTCGACGGAGGCGGGCCGATCTTCCGACCCAACATCAGCCTCGCCGACCACAACCGCGACATCGGCCGCTACCTGAGGCCGTAAGCGAGGACCGGGTGGTGAGGGGCCAGGGAAACCACCCCAGCCACAGCGATCGAGCAGGGGTGACCAGCCATCACCCTGCCGCGCCCGGCGGAGCGGCGATCAGCAAGGTGCTGCAGTTCAGGATCCGGAGTCGAGACCGGCACTCCTCAGCCCCCCCACCTCGCCTCGGTCCACTTGCGATCGTCGGCAGCGCTCTCCACCGTCTTGGTGATGAAGTGTACCCCGCGGGCGCCATCGATCACCGTGGGATAGTCAGACTCGAATTCGTCCGGCTCACGCCCCTCGGCCCTCGCCCTCATGCTCCTAGCGGCTGCCAGGTAGACGTTGGCGAAGGCCTCAAGGAAGGCCTCGGGGTGTCCTGACGGGATCCGGCTAGCCCGCTGCGCCGCCTCACACAGGTAGTCGTTGCCGCGTGTCAGCCGCTGGGTGGGGCCCGCAAGTGTCTTGAAGATCAGCTCGTTCGGGTCCTCCTGGCGCCAACTGAGACTCCCCTCGCTCCCGTAGACACGGAGTCGCAGGTCGTTCTCCTCACCCACCTCGATCTGCGAGGCGATCAGAACACCCCTGGCTCCGGAGGTGTAGCGGATGAGCAGGTTGCCGTCGTCGTCGAGACGGCGGCCCGGCACAAAGGCAGTGAGGTCGGCACAGAGAGTGTCGATCTCGAGACCGGTGACGGTGGCGACCAAGTTCTCCGCGTGGGAGCCGATATCTCCGATAGCGCCAGCGACACCACTACGGGCCGGGTCGGTGCGCCAGCTGGCCTGCTTCAGGCCGGTCTCCTCGAGCCGGGTGGCGAGCCAACCCTGATTGTACTCGACGATCACCTTGCGAAGCTCGCCGAGCCGGCCCTCGCGAACCATGTGGCGGGCCTGCTTGACCATCGGGTAACCGGTGTAGTTGTAGGTCACCGCAAAGACCACCCCGGTCCGCTCGACGATCGCCATGAGCTCGCGTGCCTGCTCCACCGTGTGGACGAGCGGCTTGTCGCAGATCACATGGAAGCCGGCCTCAGCGAACGCCTTGGCTACTGGAAAATGGACATGGTTCGGGGTCACGACGGAGACGAAGTCGATGCGCTCCTCCTCGGGACGCGCCAACTCGCGCTCGAGCATCTCCTCCCAGCTGCCGTAGTTCCGGTCATCGCGAAGCCCTAGATCCCTGCCCGAGGCCCTCGCCTTCTCAGGGGTGGACGACAGTGCGCCCGCGACGAAGTCGATCTCGCCGTCGAGCGCTGCCGCATTCCGGTGGACCGCACCGATAAAGGCGTCCCGCCCGCCGCCGACCATACCCATCCTGATCCTGTCTGCCATCCCCTACTCCTCGAAGGCCTCATCGAACGCGATGTCCGACGGTGCAAAGTCGAGGCTTTTTACGAATGCGGCCGACTCAGTGGCACCATGGACCCGGTCCATGCGGCTGTCTTCCCACTCGATACTTAGGGGACCCCCGTAACCGACATCGTTGAGGGCGACGATAACCTCCTCGAAGTCGATATCTCCGCGCCCAACCGAACGGAAGTCCCAGTAGCGACGGGCGTCGCCGAACGAGGTGTGGCCGCCGAAGACGCCAGCGGTCCCGTCGCCACGCCCCCACCAGACATCCTTCATGTGGGCGTGGTAGATACGGTCGCCGAAGGCGCGGATGAACTTGACGTAGTCCACCCCCTGGTAGCCCAAGTGCGAGGGGTCGTAGTTGAAGCCGAAGCGTCTGTGGTGCCCCACCGCCTCCAAGGCCCGCTCAGACGAGGCGATGTCGAAGGCGATCTCGGTGGGGTGGACCTCAAGACCGAAATTCACGCCCTGCTCTTCGAAGGCGTCCATGATCGGGGTCCAGCGCGCCCCGAAGTCCACAAAGCCCCTATCCCAGTAGTCCTGCGACGTGGGGGGGAAAGCGTACAGCGAGTGCCAGATCGAGGAGCCAGTAAAGCCGTTGACGACGCCGACGCCGAACTTCGCCGCGGCCCGGGCAGTGTCGATCATCTCCTGAGCAGCTCGCTGGCGCACCCCTTCAGGATCCCCATCGCCCCAGAGGTAGTCGGGCAAGATGGCCCGGTGGCGTTCGTCGATGGGGTCGCACACAGCCTGTCCCACGAGGTGATTGCTGATGGCAAAGCACTGGAGATCGTTCGCCTCCAGGACCTCCCAAACCCCATCCGTGTAGCCCTCATCCTCGAGAGCCTTGCGAACCTCGAAGTGATCCCCCCAGCAGGCCAACTCGACACCGTCGTAGCCCATCTTCCTGGCGAGAGGTGCCAACTCCTTGAGCGGAAGATCGGCCCACTGTCCGGTAAAGAGTGTCACAGGTCTAGTCATGATTCCCTCGCTTGCATACAGAATTCGGATCCAACAGCTTTCTCGGGACCTACCCAGACCGGGAGTGCCTATCCTATCAGGTCTGGGGGCTCAGGTCGAGCCTCGGCGGGGGGCGGAACCGGAGGCTTGGGGGTGGCGAATTCCCGGACCAGGAAGAGGGCGGCCAAGCTTGGAAGCGCGCTGTAGACCAGTAGCGATGGCAGGATGACGAAGCGGTAGCCACGCTGAGCCTCGAGGACCACCTCCCGCTTCTGCTCCTCGCGCATGGTGTTCCAGCGGCGCTGCCATAGGGCTCGCTGGGCCTAGGGAGATCGCCAGGTTGCCGAAGATCAGGGTGCCCAGGACTACAGCCGTGATGACTCCGGCCCACGTCCCCCTCCGACCAAACCTGGGCAGGGCGGCGGCGTCCTGAGCCCCTCGGGGGATTACGTGGCTCCATGAGGATAAAGCCCAGGGTCGCGAACAACAGGACATTGAAGGCGTAGCAGTAAGGCCTCTGGTGCCAGGGTTGAAAGAGGGCGACGATCCCCACCAGGATCCCGGCGATAGTGGTGAACTCTACCGCGCGGTGGGTGCGGAACGGGATCGACAGGTGCAACCACTTGGCAGTGAGCGCAACCACTAGTACGAAGAGCAGGATGATCGCGGCGAAGTAGGTGACGAATGGGATCGCCTGAATGATGACCTCGCTGCGCAGTTCGTCCGAGAAGAGTACCCGGCTGATCGGGGTGAACACTAGCCCGATGAGGAGAGCAATAAGGGCCGAGCCGCCTAGCCGCCTCACCAACTCCCAGTACTCGGCTGCAGCGGCACCTCGCCGGGTATCCATCCTACTCCCCCGACCCAGGCGATTCGATCTGCACCGTGGGGTCCCGGCGCAGCACCTGCTCGGCACCAGCCGGGCTATAGACCACGATCAGTCGCATCGGCCCGTCACCGCGGTTGATGGTGGAGTGATAGACGCCCTTGGGAATCCAGATACAGTCGCCCACCTCGACCCGCACCGGCGCCTCGTCATCGAGCATCTGGTCACCGCTACCCTCGAGAACGTAGATCACCTCGTCAGCGGTCGGATGGTTGTGGCGGATATGTCCCTTATTCACCCCAAGCTCCACATAGCCGAAACTGAACGAGGTGCCACCCGTCACCCGCTCCTCACTCAGCATATGGATCTGGCCCCAGTCGAAGACCAATCGGTCGACATCCCCGTTGCGGGTGATCGAACAGCTCCCAATCCTCTTCACACCCTATCCTCCTTCAGTGTCAGCACCATACCCACCCGAGCTTCGGCACCACCGCCAAGCGTTCGGTGGCGGCTAAGAACCACACCCAGGTGTTCACACCTGCCCTCACGAGACCTCCCGGGCAATCCGGTTTCCGTCGGTCGAGAAGAACTGAAGGCGCTCATCACCGACGGTGAAGGCGACCTCCTCGCCGATCGAGAGGTGGCTGAAACCCCACAGGATCGACAGTAACACCTCATCGCCCGTCCTCAGGTGGACGATCGTCTCCACACCCAAGGGTTTGGTGAGAATGATCTCGCCCCTGTGCTCCCCGTCCAGACGGATAACGACATCCTCGGGGCGGATGCCGAGGAGGAACTCTTCGGGGAGGTCGAAGGTGCTCGGGGCCGCAAACCCCACCGCACCCCCGGCGGAGCCTCAGCCTCCCATTCGACCGCACCGCCTCAACCAAGTTGATCTGGGGGGTACCCACAAGCTGTGCCACGTAGGTGGTAGCGGGGCGGTCGTAGATATCCTCCGGGATGCCGACCTGGATGATCCTCCCCTCGGAGAGGACTGCAAGTCGATCGGCCATCGTCAGGGCCTCGATCTGATCGTGGGTGACGAAGAGCGTGGTGACCCCCTGGGGGTCTTCTGAAGGTGCTTGAGTTCGACCCGCAGCGACTCCCTGAGCTTGGCGTCGAGGTTCGAGAGCAGCTCGTCCATCAGAAACACCCTCGGCCTGCGGACGATGGCCCGACCGATCGAGACACGCTGCATCTCCCCACCCGAGAGGTTGGCTGTCTTGCGATCGAGCAGGTGGTCGATATGCAGCATCTCGGCCACCTCGCCGGTCCGACTGTCGATCTCCTCCCCGGAGAGGCGCCTGAGGGGGGCCTTGACATGGAACCGAAGGGTTCGTATCTTGAAGTCTGCATACAGAGGGGGTTCAGGATGTATACAGCTATCGCGACGCTCCTACGGGGTGTCAGGCGGTCGACGCAGGCGACCACGAGCGGAAGCTATGGATAAGCTAGATATGTTCTTCGCCAACCGAGGGGATCAACTCTCTCAGGATCTCACGCGGAGGGAGTTCGCCTACACCCGCATCAAGGACGCGATCCGCGACTCCCAACTCAAGCCCGGGGAGCCGCTGACGGAGACCCGCCTCTCCAAGCTCCTGGGGATCAGCCGGACACCGGTGCGCGAAGCCCTCCAACAGCTTGTCCAGGAGGGGCTGGCCGAGTCGGTCCCGGGCCACGCCGTCACCGTTGCCAATCGTACTATCCAGGATCTTCTCGATGTCCTCCATATCCGCTCCCTGCTCGAGCCCGAACAGGCCCGGCTAGCGGCAGAAGCCATCACCGACGAACAACTCGAGGCTCTCGAGACAGTGACAGAGAGGCTCGTGCGGACCGCGCAGCGGCACGACCTCCTCAACTGGGTGGTGGAGGATGTGGCCTACCACGAGATCCTTAAGGAGGCCTGTCCGAACCGGCTCCTTAGCGAGACCGTGATCCAGCTCAAGACCCGGGTCCATCACATGGCCAGCATCGACACCCACACCGATCCCGCACGCCTGAAGGCCTGCACCGAGGAGCACCGGGCGGTGGTCGAGGCCCTCAAGACCAGGGACGGGAACTTGGCCAAGGAGGCCATGGAGGCTCACATCGCCGCTCTAACCAACAGCCTGCTCAGGCGAATCAGCTACCGATGAGCGAACTGCAACCGATCCGAAACGGAACGACCAAGCGAGGCAGCAGGTGAACCTAGGCGTCCAGCACGACATGCTCCGCAGCGAACTCGAGGAGATCGTGGGGGCTAGTCACATCTCGACCCAGGAGAGCGACAGGCTGGTCTACGCGACCGACTGGTTCTGGCTACCGCAGATGTGGCTAGATCGGGGTGAGCGGCCTCGCACCCCCGACTTTATTGTCCATCCCGGCTCGGCAAGCGAGGTCTCTGAGGTCCTCAAGATCGCTAACAGCTACCGCATCCCCGTCGTCCCCTGGGGGGGTGGTTCGGGATCGCAGGGCGGCGCTCTGCCGCTCTTCGGCGGTATCGTCCTCGACACCAAACGACTCGACAGGATCGTCGACATAGACGAGATCTCGCTCACCGTCACGGCCCAGGCGGGTATCAACGGCTCCCAACTCGAGTGGGCTCTCAATGAGAGAGGACTCACACTCCCCCACTACCCCGCCTCCGCCAACTGTGCCACCCTGGGCGGCTACCTGGCGCCGCGCGGATCCGGCACCGTCAGCACCAAGTACGGCAAGGCCGAGGACCTGGTGCTGTCTATGGAGGTGGTCCTGCCGACCGGTGAGGTCATTCGCACGCCGGGCGTACCCCAGCACGCCGCCGGCCCCGACTTCTTCCGCCTCTTCCTCGGCTCGGAGGGCACGCTCGGGGTCATCACCGAGGCGACCATGCAGGTCGATTACCTGCCTGAGACCCGCCTCTTCCGCGCGCTGCTCTTCGACGACCTAAGTCGCGCACTCGAGGCCGGCAGGTTGCTGATGACACGCCGCCTCGAGCCCACCGTGATCCGCATCTATGATCCCCGGTCGACCGCATCGCGCGTCAAAACCATCTTGGGGCACGAGTATGAGGGGGCCTATATGGTACTCGGCTTCGACGGAGACGCTGACATCGCCACCCTGCAGGAGCGGAAAGCCCTGGAGATCTGCACGCGCCTGGGAGCCGAGGACCTAGGGCGGGAGCCAGGCGAATCCTGGTGGGAACACCGCTACGACTTCTACTACCCGCCTCAGAATCTCAAGCTCCCCTGGATGTACGGCACTACCGAGACCGTCAGCACCTACGACCGGATCGAGAGGATCTACTACGCCGAAAAGGGGGCGGTCGAGAGCGAGTACGCGGCTTGGAATGTGGACTTCATCGGACACTTCTCGCACTGGTTTCACTGGGGGGCGATGCTCTACAGCCGCTTCATCATCCGCAACCCGCCCGAGGACGCGCGCGAAGCCATCCGCCTCCACAACCGGGTCTGGAACACCGCCATGACGGCGGTTCTCGAGAACGGTGGCATGATCAACGAGCACCACGGCATCGGGCTGAAGCTGTCCCGCTTTATGCGGCGCCAGTACGGGGCGGCCTGGCCGATGCTCGAGGCGATCAAGAGGGCGCTCGACCCGAATGGGATCATGAACCCCGGCAAGGTCGGCTTCGGGCCGGGCACCGGAGTGGAGCGGTGAACGAGAGGGCGCTCGCCACTCTCGAGAACTGTCGCTACTGCCTAATGTGTAGGCATGTCGACCCGCTGGGCCTGATCACCCGGCGCGAGACCCTCACCCCGCACGGCATCGCCCTGGTGGCCGTGTCGGAGCAGCGCGGTCTCATCGACTGGAACGAGGAGATGATCGGCGTCCTCTACAGCGAGGTGGACGCTGGCGTGGCCCAGGCCAACTGCGTCACCGACCAGCCCTTCTCCGAAGCGGTAGCCCTCGTTCGGGCGGAGTTGGTCGCCTCCCGCTTAGCACCCGCCGCAGCCTACGAACTCGAGGAGAGGTTCCGGCGGCACGCCTCTCCCTTCGGCGAGGCCCCCGTCGAAACCGCCAAGGGACAGGCCGAGACAGCTCTGTTCGTCGGCGACGAAGCCCACCACCTGTGGCCCGCCAGCGTCGGTGCCGCCTGCACCCTGCTGGGTGCCCTCGGCGAAAGTCCGGTGCCGATCAGCCGGGGGCGCAGCAGCGGCTTCCTGGCATCGTCCCTGGGCCTGATCGAGACCGCCCGAACTCAGGCCAAGGCCACCCTCGAGGAGCTCGATGCCACCGGCGCCGGAAGGCTCGTCGTTCTCTCCCCGGGGGACCACTTCACCCTCTCGCAACTCTACACCGGGAGGCTCGGGCTCGACTGGCCAGCGGGAGTCGAGATCGTCGACCTCGCTACCCTCCTCGCCGACGGACTCCGGGCGGGGCGGCTGGCGTTCACGCCCGCTTTGGAGGATGGCGCCTACGCCTATGTCGATCCCACCCACGCTGCGCGCACTCCAGAGCGCTTCGAGGCCCCCCGGTCGCTCCTGAGGTCGCTCATGCCGACCGAGCCGGTCGAACTCTTCTGGCATCGGCAGCGGGCCCATCCAGTGGGGAGCACCGCGCTCCAGTTCACCCACCCCGAACTCGCCGACGCGCTGACACGGGCCCGACTCGAGGACGCCCGCAGCCGCGGGGCGGAGGTACTCTTCTGCGAAGACCCGGGCAGCCTCGCACAACTCTGTCGCCACGCAGCAGCGCATAATCTTGCAGTCCGAGGGCTCTACGAAACGCTGGCCACGCACCTGAAGCCTTAGCCGAGCTAGATATTACCTGAGGAGGTAAGGGATATGCATCTTTCCATGCACAACTGGATGAGGGCGGAGCCGATTGAGGTCACCATCCGCAGGCTCGCCAAGTACGGCTACGGGAGCATCGAGATCGGAGCCGAGCCGGACAAGTACGACACCGCCGAGGTGCGCAGATTGCTGAAGGAGAATGGACTCCGCTGCTGGGGCTCAATCAGCCTCATGTTCACCGGTCTCGACCTCATCCAGGACGACGAGGCGGGCCGGGAGAAGTCCGTCCGATACCTTAAGGACTCGGTCAGTATGGTCAGAGAGCTCGAGGGCGAGGTCATGAGCATCGTGCCCTCGGAGGTGGGCAAGGTCCACGCCCAGGCTGACGAGGAGACCGAGTGGAACTGGGCTGTCGAGGGTCTCAGGGAGGTCTACGCCCACGCCCAGCGAGAGGGCATCCGGATCGCTCTGGAGCCGCTCAACCGCTTCGAAACCAACTTCCTGAACCGTCACGACCAGGCGCTGCTCCTAGCCGAAGCGGTCGGACCCGAGTGCGGCGTCTGCTTAGACGCCTACCACATGAATATGGAGGAGGCCGACTTCCGAGTTGCCCTACAGGCGACCGGCGAGCGGCTCTACGACTTTCATGTGGCCGACAACAACCGGATGGCCTGCGGCCAGGGCCAACTCAACTGGCGCGACATCGTGGGCACGCTCAAGGAGATCGGCTACGACGGTGCGCTCACGGTCGAATTCGTCGCCCCCCTAGACCGTACTCCCGCCAACCCCTACAAGAACGCCAGCGCCGCCGCCGAAGCGGAGCTGACTGCGGAGCAGCTTAAGTTCATCGAGGACCACGGCAGCGGCGTCCTCTCCGAAGAGTTCTACAGCTGGCTGGTAGAGACGACAGCCAAGACGCTGCTGCCCCTGATCCGCTGACGTCGATGCACCACCAAGATGGCACCGGGGGGACCGATCCGTGGCAACCGTTGTCCTGATCGGCACGCTCGACACCAAGGGGCCTGAGCTAGGCTACCTGCGCGACCGGCTGCGGGCGCTCGGCTTAGACACCCTCCTGGTGGACTCCGGCATCCTGGGCGAGCCGCTGGGCATCGCGCCGGATATCGACCATGCCGAGGTGGCCAGCTACGGCGGCACCACGATCGAGGACCTCCAGCGAGCGGGGAGTCGGGGCCGCGCCGTCCACGGCATGCGCGAGGCGCTGAAGAGGCTCACTGCGACCCTCTATGCTGAGGGGCGACTCGACGCCGCAGTGAGCATGGGCGGTGCTGAGGGTGCAGTGATGGGTGCCGCCGCCATGATGGCTCTGCCGGTGGGGGTGCCCAAGGTCCTGGTCTCCCCCATCGCCTCCGGGCATCACTACTTCGACCCGCTAGTGGGCACCAAGGACATGGTGGTGATCCACTCGGTGGTCGATATCCTCGGTCTCAACCCCATCGCCTGCACCATCTTCGACAACGTGGCAGCCGCGCTCAAGGGGATGCTGGAGTACGGACACGGGCTCCCCAAGCCGGGGGGCCCAGATCGGTTCGTGGCCATGACCATGCTCGGCAACACCACGGCCTCGGTGATGGCCGCCAAGGGGCGCCTTGAGGAGGCGGGCTACGAAGCCGTCATCTTTCACTCCAACGGCGTCGGCGGGCCAGCGATGGAGGAGCTGGCGGCTGCGGGCCAGTTCGTCGGGGTCATAGACTTCACCACCAACGAGGTCTACGACCCGCTGGTGGGCGGAATCCACGATGGTGGCCCTCGCCGCCTCACGGAGGTCGGCCGCCTCGGTCTGCCCCAGGTCGTCGTTCCCGGTTGCATCGACTTCAGTGTCTGGAACACCGGGACTGTACCGACAGAGCTAGAGGGTCGACCCGTCTACGATCACAACCCCGAGTACATCCTGGTGCGCGCTAGCCGAGACGAGATGATCCAGCTCGGATATATCTTCGCGGAGAAGCTCGACGGCGCCCGGGCACCCGTGGTCGTCGCCGTACCTACCCGAGGCCTGTCGATCCCCAACGTGCCTGGAGGCCCCTTCTGGAACCCCGAGGCCGACTCAGCCTACCTGGAGACCCTGAGGCGCGAGATCCGATCCGACATCCCCGTCCGCACCTTCGAGTACCACGTCAACGAGCCCGCGTTCGGTCGCGAGGTGGCCGAGCTGTTTCTCGAGCTAATGAAGTCCTACGGAAGCAAGGAGACGCCGTGATATCAAGCAGTAGCGACCAACTCAAACTCCAGGGCTTACCCCACCTGACCGAGGGGGACGAGGCGCTCAGGGAGAGGTTGCTCTCCTGGGATCTCGGCAATCTGACGATCACCGATATTCGGGAGTACCTGGAGCATAAGGACCTCATCCTGGTCCCGGTGGCGAGCCTCGAGCAGCACGGCCCCCACCTCCCGCTCTACACCGACACCATCACCGCGGTCGAGGTCTCGCGGCGGGTGGCAGAGCAGATCGCGGTGCTACATACTCCGCCGATCTGGATGGGCTACTCACCCCAGCACATGCACGAGCCGGGGTTGGGGCGCGGCACTATCACCGTCCGCAGCAGCACCCTGTCAGCCGTCATGCACGACGTGGCCCGAAGCCTGATCCACCACGGCTTCAACCGGATCATCTTTATCAACGGTCACGGCTCCAACATCAAGGTGGTCGACCCGGTGCTGCGCCAACTTCGCTATGAGACCGGTGCACTGATCGGCTTCGTCAAACCCTACATGGAGCGCTACACCGGCATTCTCGTCGGTCTCATGGAGAATCCCCCTGAGGAGACACCCGGCTGGCACGCGAGCGAACTCGAGACCTCACAGGATCTCGCCTGGAACGAAGACATCGTCCGCATGGACCGTGCCGCCTTCACCAAGGCCCACATTCCCGACTGCCTGCCCGACAGCTTCGCCAAGAAGGACGGCATGCCCGATGTCGAGTTCGAGGGCTACACCTACTTCAACTTCCCGATGGATCACCACGAGTTCATCGAGAGCGGTGTGATCGGCAACCCCCTGCGCGCCACCAAAGAGAAGGGGGAAGAGTCGTTCCGGCGCCTCTCTGAGCACGTTGCCAGGGGGGTGCTCGAGCTGATGAAGGTGCCGGTCGAGGTGCATACCCGGGAGTTCGTCGACCGGGTCCTATAGCCCCTGGACGGCCAGGGATCGGGCTACAGAAGATGTGGCGACCGACCCCTTCCTGCTCGGTAGCGATATCGGCACCGGCAGCAGCAAGACGGTGCTCCTCAACGGTCGCGGCGAGGTGGTCGCCGCCAACTCCCGCGAGTACCCCAGCCACCATCCGCACCCGGACTGGGTCGAGCAGGATCCCGAAGATTGGTACGCCGCCTTCTGCGACACTGTACGCCGGGTCCTCAAGGTGAGCGGGGTCCCCTCGGCAGCTGTGGTCTCCGTCTGCATCGTGGGTGCCACCCACAACCCGGTGCTACTCGATCGGCGTGGTGAGGTGCTCCGCCCCTCGATCCATTTCTGGGACCGGCGCAGTCAGGCCCAGGTCGCCGAAATCCAGGCCCGCTGGGGTGCCGAGATCGAGAGACGCCCCTGCAACGGCATTGATGTCCTGTGGACCTGACCCCAACTCCTGTGGGTCCGGCAGAACGAGCCTGAGGTGTGGGCGCGGGTCGCCAGCCTACTCTTCCCCAAGGATTACGTGCGTCACCGACTCGCCCCCTCGCCCATCACCGACACCGTCGACCCAACGGGCTCGTTCCTGTTCGACCCCCGGAACTCACGCTGGATTGAGGGGTTCGCCCGCGACCTGGAACTCGCCCCCTCAGCCCTCCCCAAGCCCAGGCGACCACTAGAGATCGCGGGACGCGTAGGCCCCGATGGGGCCGCCGACACCGGCCTGCCCAAGGGCACCTCGATCCTGACCGGCACCACCGACACTGCCGCCGAAGTGCTCGGTGCCGGGGCGACCCAGCCCGGTCAGGCCATCGTCAAACTCTCCAGCGTAGGTCGCCTCATGATCGTGTACGAGGAGCCCATACCCGGCTCGCACCGGCTGAACTACCCCCACGTCCGTCCTCACTGGGCTGTGGTATCCCGGGTCGGTCACCAAGTACGGGGCGGCTGCCTACCGCTTGGGCCCGCAGCGCCCTCTGGCCCGACCTGAGCAACGACGGGGTCTACCGGGCTATGGATGCAGCCCGGGTGTGATGGAATGCTGTTCCACCCCCACCTGCTCGGCGAGTTCGCCCCGCAGTGGAATCCGAACCTGCGTGCGAGCTTCACCGGAGTCACCATCCACCACGGCCGCCCTCACCTGACACGCTCGATCCTCGAAGGGGTCGCTTTCCAGGTCCGCGCAGCTCTCGAGGACCTCCGCGAGGCCGGCGCGACCTGGAATGAGATCCGCCTGATCGGAGGCGGGGCCGCGAGCCCCCTCTAGGCCCAGATCGTGACCGACGTTCTGGATCTTCCCCTGGTCGTACCCCGCTACCGCTCTGCGGCCTACAGCGCCGGGACCCTCGCCGGGGTGGGAGCCGGGCTGTTCCCCTCCGCAGCGACCGCACTTAGAGCCTCTGTCCCTGTGGAGCACGAGCTGCGCCCTGGGCCGGATGTGGACATCTACGAGACCTCCTACCGAAGCTACCTGAAGGTAGAGGAGCAACTCGCCGCAATCGACAGTCCCTCTCACTGACCCCCTCTACGACAACCGGGTATGAGTTGCAAGAGCGACTCTCCGCCGGGTTGGGCAGAGTCGGGTTTCACCCCACTCTGCCAAGCTGGAGGCAAGCACAAGACAACCAAGCACGGACAGCGCACGGCGAGAAGTCGATCTCAAGTGCCTTACCAAACGTCACGGAAGCGAGTGTCAGGAACCATAAACATCACTACGGGTAGAGGCACCAGCAACGCTGTATCCCTCCCACCTAGATCAGCCAGCCCCACCGCTCGCCTGTGCTCCCGCTTGCAGCCAGATGGCGCCACCGGAGGAGGCGCCTTAGAGGTGGCCTAAGCAACTCCCAACCCCCTAACCAGGACACTTAACACCTTGCTGTTATTCAGGGTAATCTCACTGTCCTGTGCTCAATCCAGGCAACTGGCTATTGTTCGCCGCCAGCGTAGAACTTTCCCACCCATAAGGCGGGGTCGAGACTACAGGTCGAGACTCACATCCGCCTCAATCCCCAGCTCGCCGAACAGCTCGCGCAGTATCACCAGATTGTAGAGTGCGTGACCCTTGGTGGTATTCAACATCATCAGGTAGACCTGCTCGAGACCGTCCCCCCGCTCGGCAACCCACTGCGTCCAAGGGCGCAGTTCCTCGGGTGTGTAGCGGTAGTCATGACGCTCGGCGGCGCTCCTCCCCCCCCACCACTTCTCGCGGTTGCGACCATGCAAGCGTACGTAAGCGACGGGCCCAGTGACCCTCAGTTCTGGCTCCGGAAGGCCCCGGAGCGGGGGGTAGTCGACACTCACGACCACCACCCCGAACGAGCTGAGGCCCTCCACCACCTCGGGCCTGTCCCACCCTCCGTGGCGGAACTCCACTGCTAGCGTCTCCCCTGCCTCGACGAAGCGGTCCACCACCCTTTTGAGGTAAAGCCGGTTCTCGCGGGTTCGGTGAAACGAGTAGGGGAACTGCGCTAGGAAGGGCCCCAGCATACCGGCTTCTCGCAAAGGCATCACCGACTCGAACAGTCGCTGGTACACCTCCTCGTCGGCGTCGCGCTCGTGAGTCATGGAGCGGTGCACTTTGATCGAGAAGCGCACCCGCGCCCCGCTCTTGGCGACCATCCCCTCGAACGCGCGGATACCGGGGATGGCGTAGAAGCTGCTGTTAAGTTCGACAGCGTTGAAATGGCGGGCATAGTGGCTCAGGTACTGCGCAGGCTTGCTACCGGCCGGATAGATTAACCCCTGCCAGTCACTATTCGAGTAGCCCCCGGTCCCTAGATAGAGTTCCACCGCCTGTTCCCCCTTCGCCCTCAATCCCTGTTCTTATCGAGCACCCGGGTCCGTGTGGGGCAGCGGGCGCGTACTATCCCCGTCACAACGTCGCAGGTGAGTCCATCCAAGGGTAGTGAAGAGGTAGATGCCGGACAGAACACAGTCGAGCCAGGTTCCCCGCCTAGGGGCTCGGTCCGGCAGACCAGGATGTTCCGCCGATGCACATGTAATCGACTACCAGTGCAGGTTTCCCGGCGATCTGGGTGAGGTCAATAGAACTAGAAATGGCCCGAAGGTCGAAAACAGCAGGCCGGCAGGGAATAAGAATTAAATCGGCAGCTTTGGCAGCAGCCAGAGCCACGGTCTCGGAGTGCGGGGCCGTGTCGATAATACAGAGGTCTGCATCATGTTCCCTGACAGTGTCAATGACTTCTGCAAGGCGAGTAGCGTGCGTAGAGATGACAACCGGGGCCTCGTTGCGCTGATCGTGCCAGCCTTTGGCGCTAGCTTGTGGATCAAGATCGACAACTACACTTTGGAGACCGTCGATATTCGCAGCGCCAGCGAGATTGAGGGCTAGCGTGGTCTTACCCGCTCCGCCCTTCTGAGATATGAAAGAAATTGTCTCCATGCTGCCGTATGCCCGTTCATCTTGACATAGCGAAACATCATGTAATGTTGAACATTCTCATCACACCACGTCCACCGATACGTGTGTGACCCCTTATCGTCTCGCTTTTGCCGCGACGAGGAGGCACGGCGACCGTATCGCAGGCTAGGTCTGGATTGACACTCGACAAGAGGGGGCATTCCGTGACAATCAAGTGCTCCGTATTCATCGCAACCAGTCTTGATGGCTTCATTGCGCGATCGGACGGAAGCATTGATTGGCTCAACGCAGCAAATGCGGTTGTCCCGCCCGGGGAAGACTGCGGCTACAAAGCTTTCATGTCCACCGTCGATACACTGGTTATGGGGTGGAATACCTTCGAACAAGTTCTCACCTTCGGCGAATGGCCATACGGCGATACGCCGGTCGTTGTGATGAGCCATCGCGCACCGCCGTTGCCACCGAATTCGCCTCATACAGTCACTTTCTCGCAAGAAGCGCCGAAAGACCTTGTGGCAAAACTGCGTGCGCAGGGCAAACGGCACCTCTATATAGATGGCGGGATTACGGTCCAGAGTTTCCTCTCAGAGCGCCTTATCAACGAACTCACGATCACAGTTATCCCCATCCTTCTCGGCACGGGCAAACCGCTATTTGGTCCTATGCGCTCTGACATACATCTGTTGCATATCGCAACACGGGTATATGAGTTTGGTTTCGTCCAGCACAAGTATCGTGTCCAGGGTGTCGAATGCTCGAGGCCGTTCATCGCTCCAGGATAGCTGTCGAAAAAGTGGCTCGGGTGACACAAAAAAGCGGCACTCGACACCCGGGGGCTCTTCGTTTTGTCCACATGTCAACCTCTGGGGAGCGAGATCAGACCCGGGCCAAACAGGACCGGCACCTGATCCCACGGGTCGTGACGGTAGCGGTCCGTGCCCAGCTAGCGTCCTCCCCTGGTGCGTGACCACCCTACCAACCTCTCGCCGCACCATACGTCGCCGCTCATAGATGATGCGCACCTGCAGCTATCCAAACACATAGAGGCCATTGAGGCCGTGGACACCTCCCAAGGTGGAAGTTGTCCACCAGGGGTTGCGTTTAGAGGGCATCCCCAGGTAAGAGAGAGGACCCGATCAAGGATTCTACAAACCGATCCTTGATCGGGAGTGCGACGACGGGGGCAAGGTCACAGGTTACACTCTTCCCCATGACTGCACCCTTGGGGGCTCACGTATCCGTCGCCGGAGGTGTGGACAAGGCCTTCACCCGTGGCCGCGAGATCGGCTGCGACGCCCTACAAATCTTCGTGAAGAATGCCAATCGGTGGAGCGCAAAGCCGCTTGCCGAGGAGGCGGTCGCGCGCTTTCGATCCGCCCACGAGGCCGACCCCGTCCCTGTCGTAGCCCACGCTTCGTACCTGATCAACCTGTGCAGCACCGACGAGGAGACACTTCGGAAGTCAAGGCTGGCGCTCATAGACGAGTTGGAGCGCTGCAGCCTCCTAGGCATCCCCGGGCTGGTACTACACCCCGGGGCACACCTAGACGCTGGCGAGGACGAGGGGCTCGAGGGGGTCGCCCGCTCCCTCGATGAGGCCTTCGCCGGGCGGTCCGACCTGTCGGCCCGGGTACTGCTCGAGAACACCGCTGGGCAAGGCACGGTGCTGGGCAGCCGCTTCGAGCAGCTAGGGCGCATCGTCGGACTAGTCGACGAGCCGCAGCGCCTCGGGGTCTGCCTCGACTCGTGTCACGCCTTCGCCGCCGGCTACGACCTACGCGACGACGCCGGCTACGAGGCGCTGCTCGAGGCGATCGACCAGGCGGTCGGGCTAGAGCGGCTCGAGGCTATCCACCTGAACGACTCAAAGTTCCCGTTGGGAGCACACAAGGACCGCCACGCCTCCATCGCCACCGGGGAGATCGGTCCCGAGTTCTTCGCCCGGATCGTGCACGACCCCCGCCTACGGACGTTGCCCATGATCCTGGAAACACCCCTCGGCGACGAAGGCGAGGGCCACCGCCGCGACCTCGAAACACTGCGCGGCCTCGACCCCCCCAACTGAACATCGGTCGGCGGCACGAACTGATACCGTGAGACCAACCCAGCCGGGAGGTTCGTCCATGACCCAGACTGCTGCTCCGATCACAAGTACCTACCTCAAGGTGATCGACCGCAACTTCAGCGTGATCCTGAAAAACCTCAAGGACGTCAGCCACGAGCAGAGCCTGATCCCGTACATGCAGGGGGGCAGCCACCTCAACTGGCTGATGGGACACTTGACCCACTCCCGCTGCGGCATCCTGCGCACCCTCGGCACGGAGGCCCCCTGGAGTGAGGAGCGGGGAAAGCGCTATGGCAAAGGCTCGACTGCGGCCACAGCGGGGGATGCCGAGCCGCTCACTGAGCTTATCGAGGCCTACAAGGCGACCCAGCCGCTCATCGAGCAAGCTGCAGCCAGACTCACAGAAGCCGATCTGGAGCGCGAGTCCGGCGGGTCGACGGTGGGCGCCCGATTTGAGTTTCTTGTCTGGCACGAGAGCTACCACAGCGGCCAAACCACGCTCTACCGGCGCATGGCTGGGCACGGCCGCGTCATCCCCTGATATCTCGCTCGAGCACCTCAAGCGAGACAGCGAGGAGGTTGCGCGGGCGCTGCTGACCGGCAGACTGCTCGTCTACAAAGCCGTCGAGGGGTGAGGATACCCCCTCCACACCTAACGAGCCCTGCAATCGGAAGAATTTTGGGGGCGGGCGAAGCGGAAAGGCTCTGCTGCAGTCAGGGGCGACCCCGCGCCCGGTTCTGCCTATACCAGTCGCACAGGTCTGTAAGCCGGCAGCGGTCACAGTTGGGCTCCCCCCAAACGCACACCCGCTGGCCGTGCCTGAGGGTGTTGACGTGGAAGGCGTAGAGTGTGTGCCGGTCGTTCGGCAGCAGCGCGAGCAGGATCCGGTGGGCGGTGTCGGAGCCGACCTTTGGCCCGATCAGTCCCACCCGCTGGCTCACCCGGTGCACGTGGGTGTCCACCGGCAGCAGCGGCTTGCCGAAGCAGAAGAGCAGAACCAGGGAGGCGGTCTTCACCCCTACCCCGGGCCGCCGGAGAAGCCAGGCCAGACCCTCCTCAGGTGCAAGGTCGGTTAGGAAGTCGATGGAGGCCTCGCCGCGCTCCTCAATGATCGTGGCAAGTGCTTTCTGGATGTTGGGTGCCTTAGTGCTGGGGAATCTCGCTGGCGAGATGGCCTCGATCAATTCGTCTACGGGGGCGTCGCGGACCGCCTCCCAGGTGGGAAAGCGCTCGCGCATTCGAGCGTAGGCTCGGGCCTCGTCGGCCTCGGTGGTGCGGTGAGAGAGCATGGTAGAAATCAGCTCGTGCATGGGCTCGCGCCGCTGTATCCATCTCCACACCCCATAGTGATCTACAAGCCTGCGGTGGACCTCCAACACCCGGTTCGCCATGTCGGGAAAGAGACCACCCATCCCCTCCATTGCATCACGCACCGCGCCTAGAACCTGTGTCTCACGCATCAGGTTACAACAGTCGATCCCAGATTTTGCAAGATGCCGCGGACTCGGTACCGTCGCGGAACCCCGGTGCGCCCCCGAGGAGGTCGCCGCGGGTGGCGGGCGGGCACAGACACTTCCCGAACCGGGAGGTCCTGCCGAAAGCCCTCACGCTCGAAGCGGTCCGGCGAACGGAAGCTTCCCAGGCACCGATCATCGAGCGGTCGCCTAGCGGTTACAGGCCATTACCCTCACCCCGGTGGGGAGCCTCTTGAGGTCGGCATGGATGGCGGCCGTCTCGTTCCAGTTACAGGCCATTACCCTCACCCCGGTGGGGAGCCTCCCCCTTGTCGCCCCCTCGGTCGCAACCGACCCGGACACCACCAACCAAGGAGCAGTTCCAAGAGGCCCTGCAGGCTCGCCTACGGCGTCCGCCGGGAGGGTACGCACCTGCGTCGCAGCCAGCGACGGACCCGTCAGCGCCCGTAACTGACGCACCCTCGCCCCTCCTCCACACCCTCTTCGTGGGGGCCAAGCCCCATCAGAGAGGATCGATTATGATCAGCGACCGCCCGGCGACCTCGTTCGGGCGAGGTTGCTGCGGGTCGATGAGGGTTCTAAGGGGTTGACTCAGGGAATCTCTCGGCAACCCTAGCCCCGCCGCCCCCTCCGGCTCCTGTGACGCTGGCGCGCCCCCCCCTTCCTGCTGGAACCGTTCTGCACCAGGGGGGCACCGCGACCTCGCTGCGGGCGCGGGCTTCTGGCGAACTCGGTCGGTCCTCTGGAGTCAGGGTCAGGGGCACGGTAGTCGAAGCCCTCCGCACGGACTCGCCTGAGAGGTTTGCCCAGCATACGTTCAATGGTGCGGACCATATCCTCATCGTCACGGGTGATCAGGGAGAGGGCCTCACCTTTGCGCTCGGCCCGGCCGGTGCGGCCGATCCTGTGGGTGTAAGCATCCGCAGTCGTTGGCATGTCGTAGTTGACGACGTGCGAGACCCTGATCACGTCGATGCCTCGGGCAGCGATATCGGTGGCGACCAGGATCCGGTAGCGGCCTTGGCGGAACCCGTCGAGTGCCTGCTGCCGCTTGTTCTGCGACATGTTGCCTTGCAGAGAGACAGCGAGATGGCCGACGCGGTCAAGTTGCTGAGCCAAGCGCTTGGCTCCATGCTTGGTGCGGGTGAACACCAGGGTAGCCTGGGGGTCGAACTGCCCAAGCAGGTGTTTGATAATGGCGGTCTTCTGATGCTGTTCCACGGGATAGATGGCGTGGGAGACGGTCTCCGCTGGGGCGATGTGGCCGATCTGGACAATGGTCGAGTCGCGCAGGGCGTCGCGGGCCAAGCTGCGGATGTCGGGTGGCATGGTCGCCGAGAACATCAGCGTCTGCCGCTCCGACGGGAGTTGGCGAAGGATACGCCGGACATCGGGCAGGAAGCCCATGTCGAACATGTGATCGGCCTCGTCGAGGACCAGGATCTCGACACTGGAGAGGTCAGCATTGGACTGTTGAAGGTGGTCGAGCAGGCGGCCCGGGCAGGCCACGATGATCTCCGCACGGCCGCCGAGAGCCTGGATCTGCGGATTCATTCCGACGCCGCCATAGACGGTCGCGCTCCGCAAGCCGGTCGCCCGGCCGAGGGTGCGGAAGGTGTCGTGAATCTGCTCGGCCAGTTCGCGGGTCGGAGCGACGACGAGTGCCCGCACCCGGCCGCGCCGGCCGCGCACGAGGTGGTGAAGGATAGGCAGGGCAAAGGCGGCGGTCTTGCCCGTTCCGGTCTGGGCCAAGCCCATCACGTCGCGGCCGGCCATCATTAGCGGGATGGCTTTCTCCTGGATAGGGGTGGGGTTCTCGTAGCCAGCGACGCCGATGCCCGACGCCACCCGCGGGTGGAGACCGAAGTCTGTGAAATGCATGAAGAGTCCTTCCTCGGCTTACCTGCAGCCAAGTCGCACTCTCAGCCGGATTACCAGATAGCAGGCTAAAGTATACAGCACTGTTACCAACCATGTAAGGATTCGCGATACGCTGTGGCGAAACCCACAGCGGCCGACTGGCCCCGTTGAGCACACCGGTCGTCGAGGCTGTCCTCGCAACGTACCACCACATCGCCCAAGCGATCCTCTGAACCTAGCCGAACCCTGGGGACAGGCTTTGGCTCTCGCCGTCCGCACTGAAGAGGAGTGTGCCGGTCGAAAAGGGATTCGCATACGGAGGTGGCTGAGGGTGCCGTCCCGCAGGAGGTGGCCCGACCTGCTTGAGTCCGATGCGGGCAGTTGAAGCCGTGGACGATATCCTAGCGTCCGGCGGAGATGTTGAGGTCGAGGAACTGATCCAGACCGACGATCTCGATCTGGCCACCCTGGGTGAGGTCCAACTCTATGCCGACGATCCCGGCCCGGGAGCCGCTCTCGGGGTCGCGGTCGTCCTTGTCCTCAACGCCCCTAACCAGACCGGCCTGCCCCTCGAGCGCACCCCGCTCAAGGCCCGGGCACCGAGGCCAGCTTCGAAAGGCCGCCGCCGAGCAGCGGGGCCAACGTGGTAGCGATCATAGCCTTCGGCGCCGGCCAGCAGCCACCCCGGCGCCCTGGTAGGTGATCCCAGCAACCTCAATGCCGCCCTGCGAATCTCCCTCACCTAGGTCTCCTCCAACCGACCCGCCCCTTTCGCTGCACGAGCCACTAGTAGTGACCACCAAGAGGCGAGGCCAGCCAGGTGCTGGTTAACTCGACCACCATACCGGTCGCGGCGAGTCGCTTGGCGGTGCTGTCGCCCACCACGACCGGCGCCTCGAGCGAAGGGCCGACCTCGCTTAGACGAGCATGCGACCAAGAGGCGCCTCCACGACACCTCCGACCGCACCCCGGTCGTAGCCCTTACCTGGAATCGTGGCGTGATGAAGAGCCCCGGCGAGGGCGGTCGATCCGCCCCTACTCCGAGAGTTTGCGTTCGCTGGCCCGAGCGTACTGTCCGGCGTAATAGAGGAGGGGGGCACCCTCGCCATAGTCGAGGTACTCGACGCAGCCGATGAACAGAGTGTGGTCCCCGGTCTCGTGAGCGGCCACGATGCGGCAGATGAGGTGCACCAGAGCCCCTTTGAGCAGTGGAAAGCCGTCGACCTCGACGAACGGCTCCTCGACACCGGGTGTGGGTCGGCCGGCGAAGTGGTTGGACAGGGACTCCTGATCGTTCCTGAGGACCGAGACGCCGTAGCGGTCGCTCGCTAGGAGCGTCTGGTGGGCGTTGGCCTGTCGATCGATACCAACAGCGACCAGAGGGGGCGCGAGCGAAGCCGACATGAAGGCGTTAACGGTGAGGCCATGGGTCGCGTCGCCTTCGCACATCGTTACTACGGAGACGCCCGTAGCAAAGCGCCCCAGGGCGTTTCGAAACTCCCGTGGCTCGATCATGGTCAAGTGTAGACCCACCCTCCCCTAGGCGGTCAATAGCTGCCAAAGTCCCGCCCCCGGCTCGGGAGCCGGGGGCGGAGGGGCAGAGGCAAGTTGCCTCCGCCCCTGAAACGAGGAGCTTCACCCCTCCCTAGGTACGATCTCAAGGGTAACGGAGATCTCGACCTGCTCGCCGTCGCGAACCACAGCGAGGGTCACGGTATCGCCCGGCTCGTGAGAGAACAACACCTCCTGCAAATCGCTAGCGCTCTGGACAGACTCGCCGTCGACCGCGATGATAGCGTCTCCGCCTGCGGGGAACTCTTGGCCATCGACGTTCACGGTAAAGCTCGCGCCGCGTAGGCCCACGACCTCACCCGGACCGCCCGCCTGGACCTCGACCACCATCACGCCCTCGTCGGGCAGGTGCAGGCTCTGGCGCACAGCCTCGGGGTAGCTCAGCAGATTGCGGACCGTGATGCCGATGCGGGGACGGGTCTCAAAGACTTCAGTGAAACCGCCCGCCAGGAGCTCATCGAGGCTCCGGCGCAGCAGGTTGCTGGGGATGGCGAAACCCACACCGGCGAACGAGGTGCCGCTGCGACCAGGAACAATGGCAGTATTGATGCCGACCACCTCGCCGCTGGAGTTCAGCAGCGGGCCGCCAGAGTTACCGGGATTGACGATGGCGTCGGTCTGGATCATCGGGATGGGAACCTGCCCGACCGACGGGAGGGTACGCCCCACCGCCGAAACGATACCCGTGGTGACGGTAGAGGCGAGGCCGAAGGGGTTACCGATGGCGACAGCTTTCTGGCCGACTTCGACCAGATCCGAGTCGCCCAGCACCAGCGGTGAGGTCCCCTCAAGCTGCGAACCGTCGAGTGGCTCGAGAAGCGCAAGATCGAACGATGGATTGACACCCACCACCCCGACCTGCACCGGCTCCTCCCCCCCCCGGGAACCGCACCCGAACTCCGTCCCCCCCAGGGAAGCTGACGCTGATCTCGGCACCCTCGAGCAACTCGCTCGATCTGGGCAGGAGGGCGGATTGGACCACGTGGTAGTTCGTCACCAGGCGGCCCTGCTCGTCGATCACAAATCCGCTGCCACTCCCCCGCCGACGGGGCTCGGATCCGAACGGCCACCCGAAGTCGAAGCGGAAGCCCCCATCGGGGAGACGCTCGAGCCTTTCACGGAGGTCTTCGGGGAGGTCTTCGAAAGAGAAGTCCTCACCCGATTCGCCCTCGGGGAGGGGGAGGACGTCGAAGTGGAAACCCCCATCGGGGAGACGCTCGAGCCTTTCACGGAGGTCTTCGGGGAGGAAGTCGAAGGGAAGCCGGAAGCGGAAGTCTCCCCGACGAATCGGTGCCATCACAGTGACGGCTACAACGCTGGGGCTGAACTCACGAACGATCTCCACGGTGTTACGCTCATCTTCAAGCAGCGCCCGGGGCTCATCGATGGGGGCAACCCCCTGCGTGATCGCTAGGCCCCCAACAACGAGGGTCGCCAGCATCAGGGTCACAAGGGCTCTCTTCATCTCGTACTCCTTTCCCGCTCGCGCGGTGTTCTAGACATCGACTAGGCTCGGAAGCTGGGGACGGCCCCCCCTGTCGAAGCGCCTTCGGCCCTTCGTCGAGGAGGTGGACTGGACATGCAGGTCAGTCAGGAGGAGCGCGGATCATAGGCCATACTCCAGGGTCAGCACCCACTCCGGTACCTCGAATCCCGACTCTGCCGGACGCCCATACAACGCCCGCAAAAGTTGGGCCTCGGGGGCCAGAATCTCCTCAATCACCAGGACAGCCAACTTGCCCGGGGTCTCTGGATGGAAGACTGCGATGAGAATGCCCGAGCCATCGGAGCGGGGCAGGAGCCAGCTGTCACAGGCTAGTAGCGGGAGGGGACAGTCTAACTCCAGCGGCCCTTCAGAGTAGGTCGAAGGCCGCTCTGCGATCGCCTCAGCCTGCACCAGCGGCGCCGCCTCTACCCGCACCGATGCCAGCAGACCGATGGTCGCCAGAGCGAGCACTGCCAGGGTCGGAGGAAGCCAGCGCGGAGCCGCCCTCCGCCCCTCGAAGGCGAGCAGCGATACCACCCGGAGGGCGAGCTGCGACTGCCGGGCCATAGGGTTGGCCAGGCCGGGAGCGCCCGGTCGGAACCGCCCCCTAGCCACCTCCACCAGGGTTCGGGCGTAGCTCGAAGGTTGCGTTCCCGCCTCGACCACAGCGGCGTCACCAGCGCGCTCGCTCTCGAGGCGCAGGCGCCGGAGCGCCAACCATGCCAGCGGATTGAACCAGTGGATGGCTGTCGCCAGCGCGGCGACCAACTGCCAGATCCAATCCCCACGGCGAACGTGGGCCAGTTCGTGGAGCAGCACCTGCCGACGCAGGGATTCGGACCAGCGGGTGGCCTCGACAGGGAGTAGCAGGACCGGCCTCCGCCAGCCCCAGGTAAACGGGGTACCCACCCGGCCCAGGAGAAGCCGGACCGGCTGCTTCACATCCAGCCAGCTGGCGACCTCGACGGTCAGGGACTTCCAGTCTGGACCCAGCACCGGTTCAGCCCGGCGGGCGAGGTGGCGAAGCCGCCCCAGCGAGACCAGAAGGCGAACAAACAGGATCAGCGAACCTGTCACCCACAACCACGGCAGGAGTTGCAGAGCCGCGCGCAGAAGGGGCGCGACCGTTGAGGCCTGGTCGCCGCTCTGGGTGGATATCAGCGCCAAGGGGCCACCCCCAAGCTGGGAATGAACCTCCTGAGGAGACAGAGTCAGCCACGCAGGGAGTGCCAAGGGCAGGCCACGCCCAGGCAGCGCCAGAGCCAGCAGCGGTAGGAGCAGAAGTCCGACCAGGCCCAAGACCCAGAGGCGGTGGCGTTGGGCGGCGGAGGCATGGCCCGCCACAATCGACAGCAGGGCGACCATCGACAGCAGGGCCGTGCCCTTGAGGGCGGTGTCGATAAGGAGCATCAGCGCCCCTCCCGGCGGGCCTGATCGATCAGCTCGGAGAGGCGGTCGAGCTCGGCTTCGGAGAGCTCTGCCTCCGACAGCAGGGTCACCACCACCTGCTCGGCAGATCCCTCGAAGAAGGTCTGAAGCAGGCTGCTCAGGGCGCCGACGCGGGCGGTATCGCGAGCTAGTGTAGGCCGGTACAAGTAGCGGGCGCTGTCCTGTCGGTGTTCCAGGTAGCCCTTCCCTTCAAGCAGGCGGAGCGTAGCCCGGACTGCCGAGTAGCTAGGGGGATCGGCGAGCCCCTCCCGCACCTCCTTGGCACTCGCCTCACCCAAGCGGTAGATGATATTCATCATCTGCCGTTCGCGGCGGCTGAGCAGGTTGAGCGATCGGGTCATTGGGTTCCTTTCGACTCCCTATGCTAAAAAATTAGCATACCTTTGTCAAGTCTCCACGAACCCGTCCGAGCGGACGACGGCGCGACGGCTCGTGACCGCGCCGCAAAGCCCTTCCCCTTGGCTGAAGGATGGTGTGAATCGTATATGCCCCTAGACCGTCAGATCTGATAAGATGTCCTGAGAGATTAAGTGAGAGACAAGGAGGTCTACAGATGAGGAAGCGATGGACAGTATTAGTATCCGTGCTCATGGTGACCGGCCTGGCATTCGCGGTCACGCCGGGGCTGCCTGAGGAGCTCGACGACTACTACAGCTGGACTCGGCTCAACATCAACAAGGTAGTGGACAACCCGAGTGGGGTCCACCCGCCAGCCAAGGACATCTATGTCAACCTCGATCACATGACGCTGTCTCTTCTGGCCCGTGAAGGCGGCGGCTGGAACCCCTTCCCCGATGGCGCCCTAGTCCTCAAGGAGCGCAACGATCCCGAAAGCCGCATGGTGGATCGCCTCTACCTGATGGAGAAGCGGGATGGGGTCTGGCACTACAGCCTTTACGACCGCCAGCCAGATGGCGGGTTCGCGGGCCAGGACCTCGGCACCGAGAATATGTGTTCCGGCTGCCACGCCGGCGCGGCCGACAACGACTTCGTCTTCAACCTCTACCAGAGCCGCCCCTAAGCGAGGAGGGCTGGAACCCGTAAGCCTCACCTAGTACCGGACCTGACTCCAGACGCGCTATCCGAGGGTAGCAGCAAGCCCATCACCTGTACCCATCCCACACTGTGATGATCCATTGGCCCCGACACCGCACCTTACGCGGCGTCGGGGCCGTGTCATGGTTAAGGGTCCTCAAAGCATCGCTGATGAAGGACAGTCGTCGCAAACAGTGTTTTGGCCTTGGTGTTTATCCCGTTGCCGTACGTAAAATCGGCCTAGAAACACCTTAGATATTGACGTGATAGCTAGTCCACAAATTATGAACGCTGGACTGGCATCCAGCGTTCAGCTTTTACGTACGAGAACGGGATAAACGCCTTGGCCTTAGATCACCGGAGCCCGTGAAGGGTGAACGCAGTCACAGCCAAGGATGTTTGGAACCCCTCGACCGGCATTACGAGTCTGGAGGTCGATCCAAAGGAATTAGCTACCCCGGAGATTCCAGGGGTCCAGGAGGTATGGCG
Organism: Truepera sp. bin119; assembly: GCA_002239005.1. Lineage (GTDB taxonomy): Bacteria > Deinococcota > Deinococci > Deinococcales > Trueperaceae > MPNL01. The sequence goes on along the minus strand of MPNL01000006.1, from coordinate 53,664 downwards.
TGATCAACAGGACAGGAGCGCTTCAAAGGGATGGGGCCCCTTTCCAGCTTTCGCTACACGCGAGTGGGGCCGAGACCGGCCTGGCCACCTTCACCCCAAGCGCTCTCCGATCTCAAGGAGAACCCACTGGGAATCGACCCTCACGTTCAAGAGTTCCAATTCTTGGGGCAGTATGTCGACCACGAGACTGGAGTACTCCCCCAGGATTCCCGTGAGCAGGAGCTTCCCCCCAGGTGCCAGAACCCCCGGGTAGTGGGGCATGAGATTGCAGTGGAGTTCGGCATATAGATTGCCAACTACCACATCAAAGGGGGGGGTGCACCCGATTAGGGGAAGGCTCCCCACCTCGAACGTGGCTCTGCTGGCGTTCATGACCGCATTCTCCTCAGCCACCGAGACCGCAACTGGATCGGTGTCGACGCCATGGGCACAGGAGGCACCGAGCAGATCGGCTGCGATGGTGAGGATGCCCGATCCAGAGCCGATGTCGAGGACGCGACTTCCGACGAGATCGAGCGACTCCAGCGCCCGCAGAGCCATCCTGGTGGTCTCGTGGTGCCCAGTCCCGAACGCCCTTCCTGGATCGAGCCAGAGAGGTCTCTGACCGGCGCGTACGACGACCCGCCGGTGAGTGGGGGCGATAACGAGGCGCTCCAGACGAACGGGACTGAGAGAGTGCCGGTAGGCTTCGAGGTAGTCGATCTCGGGAAGATCATCCCAACGCCCTGCGATAGGGAGGTCCACCCGATGTTGGAAGTAGGCAATGACCTCTTCTCCGTCCTGCTGAAGGCCAAGACAACCCCGCTGCCACAACACATCGAAGCGGATGTCTTCCGCATCTAGCGACCCGCTGAGGCGAAAGGCCGCAATCATGACACTCCGGCAACACCTAGGATCTTCCCATCCCGGGTGACGACCTCGAAGCCGAGCCATTTGCTCTCGCCCACAACATCCTCAGTGCAGATCGCGGAGACCAGAAATGCCCTGTGAAAGGCGCGAATCGCCATCATAATCATGGTCTCCGCGAGATAGGCGGGTACCGCCTGCACTATTCCGTTCTTGACAGAGATATCGACCTGATTCCAGATCACATCTGAAGGCTACACTACCGGGAATGTACCCTAGCGACCACTTCGAATTCCCCAGCAATCCCGCGCCGCCCAAAGAAGGCCTTTAGCACACCCTATCCCCAGTTGCCTAGGCCGATCTCTTTATCCAAGCTCAGCCTAATGTCTCTCGACGCCAGCGGCAATATTAGAGGCAAATCACGAGTCGCTATAAGGCGTTAGCCCCATTCCAAAACCCAGCTTACGCGTTCATGACGTCAGGCGCCGGGTGGAGGTCCTCACCCTCACTCAATAATGATCTTTTCAGGATAGTGTTCAAGAGCCCCAGATCCTGGACCTGTTAAGCAACATAATAACGTCGTTTGCTACTTGATCTGCAGGTATAGAAAGGGGGATGGTTGTTTCCATGATTCCCCATCCCCGTTACCAGTATAAGCCAGAAGACCTGTTCCAGACAGACGGACTCTTCGGGTCACAGTATTTGTCTACATTGACGACTGGCTCAAGCCCTGCCAGGACATCCTGCCCCAGCAACCTGCCCAGAAAGCGAGCTACAGCGAACTCTTGGAACTCTTGACTATTGCAGTCGTAGGTGAGATCCTTGCCCAACCGAAGGTCGGATTCGCTGGATATGAGAGTACCTGGTACTGGATCGTCAACCAACTCTTCAGTGAACTGTTTCCCAAACTACCCCACTACACCCGCTACCACCGGATCTTGCGGAATGCCGAGAGGCTACTGGCTGAGCTCGCTCTATCGGTGCTACCAGCTAACCGGATCCACCTGACAGCTGACCGGGTTCATCTGATCGACAGCAAACCACCATCGGTAGCTAAGGGGAAACGCTCGTCCTGGTCGAGGTTTCCTGAGGCCAGGAAGGGGTTTGGCACCATGGGGATGGTATTCGGCTTCAAACTGCACGCCCTAATTAACCTCGAGGGATTATTCGCAAGATGGGCCTTTGCAGCAGCGAATCATCCTGATGTGACCCGGACCCAACGAGTCCGCTTGTGAGTCCGTTCTTGGCTGGCTCGAGAACTGACTGACCCGGAGAGTCCGTCCTTGGGGTTGGAAGAGGGGTGGATTCTAGGAGACAAAGCCTATATCGGCACAGGCGTGCCGACACCGAAGCGATCAAACATGACCCGGAGCTCCAACGAAGCCGTTCTTGTCCGTCCTTGGGGTGATGAGGTGTGGACGAAGTCCCTTGCTCGAGCTCGGACCCGTAGAGTCCGTCCTTAGCGAGTCGAATCGAGCTTCAGCACTTTGGTAAGGTCACTGACCCTTCAGGCGGCGCAAGTAAAGACGTTTCTGTCGCTCACCCGTAGAGTCCGACTTTGAACGCGGGTAAACCTCAAGATCGCTGCCTTCAATCTGCTCCATTCGGGGGTGTTATTCGGGTAGCAAACGACGTAATAAGGCTTATGCATAGACTCCATACCCAGATCTACGGTCAGAAGATCGATCACACAGTCCTATCTAACTCGCTGCTCCTGACCCTGGTGGACCCCCCGTCCTATCTCGAATCAAAGGTCGCGTACAATAGTAGGCGTGGAAGCTCGCACCCCCCCTCAAAACCTCGAGGCTGAGCAGAGCGTTCTTGGGAGCATCCTGCTCGACAACGAAGCATTCGGAGCTATAGAAGGCACTATCGGCGCCGACCACTTCTACAAGGAGGGGCATCGCAAGATCTTCCGGGCCATGGATCGTCTCGCCCAGCGGGGCGAGCCCATCGACTTGGTCACCCTCACCGAGGAGTTGAGGCAGACGGGGGAGCTCGAGACCGTCGGCAGCGTTCCCTATCTCATCGGCCTCGCGGACAGCGTGCCGACCGCAGCGTACGCTGAAAACTACGCCCGGATCGTCCTCGAGAAGGCTACTCTCCGAGACCTCATCGCGGCCAGCGGCCACATCATGCAGATCGCCTACGATCAGTCCAGCCCGATCGAACAGGTACTCGACCGAGCCGAGTCGAGCATCTTCGAACTCTCCAGCTCCAAACGGAGCCACGCGTTCGAGGGCATGCCGATCCTGGTGAAAGATACCTTCGCCCACATAAACGAGCTGTTCGACAACCCCGACCCCATCTCCGGTCTGAGAACCGGGTTTAAAGAACTCGACAGTCTGACCGCGGGCCTTCAACCGAGCAGTCTGAATGTCCTGGCAGCTCGGCCCAGTATGGGCAAGACGGCACTCGCCCTGACAATTGCCCTGAACGTCGCACTCCGGGAGAAGCAGGCGGTGGGCATCTTCTCACTCGAGATGTCGGGATTACAGCTGGTGACGCGCATGCTCTGCTCCGAAGCCAGGGTCGACATGAGCAGGGTTCGGAACGGGCAGCTATCGGATCGGGACTACCAACGCCTAGCTGAGGCCGCCGGGAAGATATCGGACGCGCAGATCTACGTCGACGACGCAGCAGACATGACGGCTATGGAGTTGCGGTCGCGGGCCAGAAGGCTCATGTCAGAATACGAACTGGGCCTTATCATCATCGACTACCTCCAGCTCATGAGTGGGGGTGGGCGTGGCGGATTCGGCGAGAATCGCCAACAGGAGATCAGCGCCATCTCCAGGGGTCTAAAGGCCCTCGCTCGCGAACTCGACACTCCGGTCCTCGTGCTAAGCCAACTCTCTCGGGCAGTCGAGAGCCGACCCAACAAGCGTCCGATGCTCTCGGACCTCCGCGAGAGCGGAGCTATCGAGCAGGATGCCGACCTCGTGATGTTCATCTACCGAGAAGAGTACTACGACCCTCAGTCGGAAAAGCAGGGGATCGCCGAGATCATCATTGGGAAGCAGCGGAACGGCCCCGTGGGGGCCTGCGATCTCCAATTCCACAACGCCCACGTTCGCTTTAACGACCTGGCTCGACCTGTCGTCTGACGACCCGGCGACACAACATCAGGTCACACACGGCTGATTCTGGACGGGGTAGACTAATGCATGGGGCGGGTGCCATACCGAGGATTCCTGATTGCCATCGTTATTATCGGTCTGGTCGTATTCATCGCCTCGCAGAGTGGTGGGCGCTCCCGAGGTGAGGTTCGAAGCTACACCTATTTCCAGGAACAGCTCGAAGCCGGTCGCATCTCGAGCATCCAGGTCAAGGGGACCAAGCTCCTTGTCATTCCCCACGTCGGCGAGCGGTTCGTCACCCACCTTGCCAACCCACCAGATGATCTGACAACCTTCGGTGCTCACGGCGCCGACGTTGAGGCATTGCCGCCGGGGCAGAACTGGGGCAACCTGGCACTCTATCTCCTCCCTGTCCTGCTGATGGTGGGCTTCCTAATCTACCTGATGCGGGGGGTTAGGTCCGGAGGAGACGGCACCGTCTCCTTCGGGAAGAGTCGGGCCAGGCTCGTAACAGAAGAGAACAGCAACACCCTGTTTAGGGACGTTGCCGGAGTTGAGGAGGCCAAGGACGATCTGCAGGAGGTCGTCGATTTCCTGAAAGACCCCGGGAAGTTCCACGCCCTAGGCGCCCGGATCCCACACGGGGTGCTGATGATGGGACCGCCAGGATCGGGCAAGACCCACCTCGCCAAGGCGGTCGCCGGCGAGGCGCAGGTTCCGTTTTTCAGCATCTCCGGTTCGGACTTCGTGGAGATGTTCGTGGGTGTCGGTGCAGCCCGGGTCAGGGACCTGTTCGAAACCGCGAAGAAGAACACCCCCTGCATAGTCTTCATCGACGAAATCGATGCCGTGGGACGGCGAAGAGGACTGAGCGTGAACGGCGGTAACGATGAGAGAGAGCAGACCCTGAATGCCCTCCTCGTCGAGATGGACGGCTTCGAGTCACAACACGACATCATCATCGTGGCTGCAACCAATCGACCGGATGTCCTCGATCCCGCCCTGCTGCGCCCCGGCCGGTTCGACCGGCAGGTCGTGGTTGACGCCCCTGACGTGCGCGGTCGGGAGGCGATCCTCGGGATCCACGCCCGCGGTAAGCTGCTATCCCGCAGAGTAAACCTGAGGAGGGTGGCCAAAAGAACCCCTGGATTCGTCGGCGCAGATCTCGAGAACCTCCTCAACGAGGCTGCTCTGGTCGCGGCTCGCAAGAACCAGCGCGAAATCAATCCCGAAGACCTCGACGAGGCTGCTGATAGGGTCTTGATGGGTCCAGAGCGCCGCAGCCGGGTCATAAGCGATCGGGAGAAGAGGATCGTGGCCTACCACGAGGCCGGGCATGCCCTGGCTGCCCACCTACTCGAGCACGCCGACCCGGTGCACAAGATCACGATCGTGCCACGAGGCCGCGCTATGGGATACGTTATGCAATTCCCGGACGAGGATCGTATGTCGGCCACCAAGCTGGCTCTACTCGATTCTATCGGTGTCGCCCTAGCGGGCCGGGCGACTGAGGAGATCTCTTTTGGAGACGTAACGACGGGGGCTCAGAACGATTTCCGGCAGGCCACGGACATCGCCCGTAGGATGGTGACTCGTTGGGGCATGAGCGAAACGCTTGGCAAGATCGCCCTAGCGAGCGGGGGCGACTCCTATCTCGGGGAGTATGAGGGCACCCGGACCTACAGCGAGGAGACAGCCAAGGTCATCGACTCCGAGGTCAAAACCATCATCGACGAACAGTACTCACGGATCCGCCTCCTCCTCAAGGAAAACCAGGAGGTGCTCGACACGATCGTTGAGGTCCTCCTCGAAAGGGAGACCCTTCACGCGGACGAGTTCGACATTCTCATGCAGGGTGGCGAGCTTCCAAAGCCTCTGGACGAAGCCCCGATCGAGATCCCGGAAGTGGCGCCAGCCAAGCGCCCTAGAACCCAGGACGAACAGCTCCAAGAGCCCCAACTCCCGTCGGGAATGATGCCAAATCCGAGCTGACTTCCGGTTCCCCGAAACGTCGCTAAGGCTGAGGAGGGCCGAAGAAGAGCCTGCACCGAACCCTGACTAGTATCCTGCATAAGAGCCACCCCCACCCTGGCAACTCACATCTAGATGGTCCTCCCAAGCGACACACCACAAGGGGCACTTCAACGCCCCTAGAGCGACCTGCATGAGAACACAAGCTGAGCCAGGTACGCTCCGCACACTACCCCTGACGGTTCAGGCTTGAACAGCACAGGGTCGAAATAGAGAGGCGCCTGTGAGGGGGCTGATCGTCGACCGGGAAGTCCAACCTCCTCCAAATGCCTTCACAAGAGAAGTGGGGAGCCCAGTCTCTGGGGTGCGTGCTAGGCTAGGACGATGCTCAGATTCCTTTCCGCTGGGGAATCACACGGTCCCTCACTCACCGTGCTTCTCGATGGCGTACCCGCCGGGCTCGACCTCGTCGCTCCAGACCACATCGACCCTTGGCTCCGCAGAAGACAGGGGGGTTACGGCCGCGGCAAACGCATGGTGATCGAGTCGGACCGTGCCGAGCTTCTGGCAGGCGTCCGCGCGGGTCGCACCACCGGTGCTCCGCTGTCGATCCGCATCGAGAACCGGGACTGGCGCAACTGGGCCTCGGTGATGGCACCCGAGCCCGGAAACGAGCCGCGCTCGAGGGCGCTTACCGAGGCCAGACCGGGCCACGCAGATCTTGCAGGAGGGATCAAGTACAACCACAAGGACCTCCGGGATGTTCTCGAGCGGGCCTCGGCTCGAGAGACGGCCAGTCGCGTCGCAGCGGGGGCTGTCGCCCTCCGCCTCCTCGATGCGATCGACATTGAGGGTTGCGCACGCGTCGTAAACCTCGCGGGAATCGCCTGCGATGGCGGGATGGATTGGGATGCCCTGGACCGCCTCGACGAGAGTCCGATCCGCAGTCTCGACCCAGCGGCGGAGGAGGCCATCCTTGACAGGATCGATCTGGCCAAGGTCGAGGGAGACACCTTAGGCGGGATCATTGAGGCCCGCTTTCGGGGAGTGCCTGTGGGTCTCGGCAGCCACACGCAGTGGGACAGGAAACTCGACGGGCGACTCGCCCAAGCGGCCATGAGCATCCAGGCGATGAAGGGGGTCGAGATCGGAGATGGGTGGAGTAACGCCCTTCGCGCCGGGAGCGATGTCCACGACGCCATCTATAGGAATGACACCGGCTACTTCCGGAAGACCAATCGCTCCGGGGGTCTCGAGGCCGGAATCACCACCGGTGAAGAGCTTGTGGTCCGCGCGGCGATGAAACCGATTGCCACCCTCATGAAACCTCTTCCCACGGTGGACGTCGTCACCCGCCAACCCACAGACGCCGCACGCGAGCGCTCCGACACCACGGCGGTGCCGGCAGCCTCGGTAGTCTTGCTGGCGATGTGTGCCCTCGTTCTCGCTGACAGCGTCCTGGAAAAGTTCGGGGCTGACACGATGGCTGAGATCAGGGAGCGGGCAAAGACCTATCGTACCTACGTCAGCACCTTCTGAGGATCCCATGTCTCACCGCATATTGCCTGAGAAGCGACCGGTAACCTGGGTTGCGATAGCCGGATTCATGGGCACCGGCAAGAGCAGAGCAGGATGGGAGCTTTCGCGCCGTCTCAGCCTGACATTCATAGATACCGACCGGGTAATCGAACGCGTAAGCTGCATGCGGGTCGCCGAGATCTTCGAGTTCTACGGCGAGGAGGTATTCCGAGACTACGAGACCGAAATCGTGCGCCGCTGCCTGAAGCTGGATGAGGTCGTGATCTCGACCGGCGGCGGTACCGTCACCCGGAAGGTGAATCGCGACCTCCTCACGAGCCGTGGGCCGGTGGTCGTCCTCTGGGCAAGTCCAGAGACGATCCTCAAACGGACCCGGCGACAGCGAAGGCCGCTGCTCGAAGTTGCGGACCCACAGGCGAGGATCCGGACCCTCTTGGATGCGCGCAGGGCCGCCTACGAAGCGGTCTCCACGATCAGCGTATCGACCGATGGCCGAGCCTCTCGGGAGGTGATCGAAGAGATCATCGAGAAGCTGATGGACTGGAAGGCACAGCAGGCGTGAGGCTTGAGATTAGGGTCTGTCCCCCCTACCCCGTCTGGATCGAGGCGGGTGCCCTAGAGCGGCTCTCAGCTATCATCGACGAGGCTGAGGTTGCGCTAATTTCCGATTCCGGCGTGGCCCCACACCACCTGCAGCCCGTTCGTCGGATCATCGAGCAGGCGGGTAAGCGGATCGCCACCTACACCGTCGAGGCAGGAGAGGAGAGCAAGAGCCTCGCCACCTTTACCAAGCTTCACCGTTCGCTCGTGCGGGATGGGTTCGACCGGAGGTCGGCGATACTTGCGCTCGGCGGCGGAATCGTCAGCGATCTGGCTGGTTTCGTCGCCTCGAGCTTTATGCGCGGAGTACCCCTCTACCTTGCACCGACAACGCTTCTTGCCATGGTGGATGCCAGCATCGGCGGCAAAACGGCTGTCAACCTTCCAGAGGGCAAGAACCTCGTGGGGGCCTTCTGGCAGCCGAAGGGGGTTGTGATGGATGTCCAGACCCTAGCGACCCTGCCCATCCCGCTCTTCCGCGACGGGGCCGTCGAACTCTTCAAGCACGGCCTGCTGGCCGACCCCTCTCTGTGTCGTGCCGTCCTCTCCGGTGCCCTGAACGACCTAGCCGACGAAACTCGGCTTGTCGAGCTGATCGGAGCCTCGGTCAAGGTGAAGGCAGAGGTGGTTGCTGAGGATGTCCACGAGGCGAGCCGTCGGGCCTTTCTCAACCTAGGACATACGCTAGGCCACGCGATTGAGGCGGCCAGCAATCATAGTCTTCGCCACGGTGAGGCGGTCACCTATGGGCTTCTGTTCGCCGGATTGCTCGGGCGCAATAGAGGTTGGTATGACCCGACCGCAGACCTGCTCAAACTCTGCGAGTGGCTCTCCCCCAGACCGCTTCCACACAACGACTTCGCGGAGCTCCTCCCCTACATCGACCGAGACAAGAAGCGGGTCGGGTCCGAGCGACGCTTCGTGCTTCTCAAAAGGGAGGCGGAACCCATGATCGCCCGAGATGTCGACGAGGCCGAGCTCCGGCAAGCCTGGAAGGACCTGTTGGAGGTGCTGTCGTGATCCTGGTGTTGAATGGTCCGAACCTCAACCTGTTAGGGCTACGCGAGCCTGAGGTCTATGGGGAGGGAACCCTCGAGGAACTCGAAGCAAAGTGCGAGGCCTGGGGAGAGGACCTCGGCCTCACCGTGGTCTCGCGGCAGAGCAATTTCGAGGGCCAGTTGATCGACTGGCTACACCGCGCCGAGAGCGACGGCTTCCGGGCCGTCATTCTCAACGCCGGAGGCCTCACACACACCTCGGTGCCTCTCCGGGACGCGATAGCAGGCATCGACATTCCGGTAGTTGAGGTTCACCTCTCCAACGTACATGCCAGAGAGCCCTTCCGCCACCGTAGTCTGATCTCGGCCGTCTGCCTAGGAACCATAGCGGGTTTCGGTCCAACGAGCTACCAGGCGGCGCTCCTCACCTTAAGCGAGCGGGTCGACACCCCCTGCCAATAAGGGTAGCGTCCCCTCAGGGGAGTGATGATGTCGGCGTGGCCGCTTCCAGCCGCTAGCGAAACGGCGTGGAGCCGTCATCTCACTCACTTCACATTGGGAAAGTTGAACTCACTCGAGACTTAGCGCAAAGCTGCAAGGTTCGATGGCAATCGGCCACAAATTGTGCTCATAACGCGTCCTGGAGGTGTAATGGTTTCGAGGTTTAGAAGGGACGGAGTGGCTAGGGAGAGGGGAAAATCGCCCCCCTTGTAAGACAAGTCCTCCATCACCGACCGACCGCTGAAAGCTGGCGACGAGGAGAGGACACGCGGCCGGCGCGTACCGCTTTAGCCCGCCTTCAGCAACCGCCGTGTCGATGCGACCACTGCGAGGGATGTTCTCAACCGATTCGACGACCTAGCTTCAGTACCGCAGCCATCCTCCCACTAGCCCCCTTGAATCCGCGTTTCATCTACCTCAAGCCGCAACTCTTTACCTACGACCTCGGACAGTGGATCCGCTCCTGAGGCACATGCCCACTACAGATACCCGGGATCCATTAGCTGCGAAGGAAGCCCTGCTCCCCCTCACTGAGCGCAGGTAGATCCCCCAATGAATTCAGGCCGAACTCTAACAGGAAGCGGTCGGTGGTTCCGTAGAGCATGGGCCGTCCAACGACATCCTTACGACCCGTAACGCGAATCAACTCTCGCTCTGAGAGGGTATCGAGGGTGGACTGACAGGAGGCTCCCCGGATGGCCTCGAGTTCGCCCCGAGTCACGGGCTGCCGGTAGGCGACCAAGGCAAGGGTCTCCAGCGCCGCCTCCGAAAGACGAGGCAGGGGTGCGGGAGAGAGAAGATCCACTAGATCGGGGACGATGGCGGGGGCGACCACCAACCGGAATCCCCCGGCCACCTCCTCAAGTTCGAGTCCCAACTCCTCCTCCACAAGGAGGGTCCGGACCGCCTCGAGAGAGCGGCGCGCCGCCGCCTGCCCACTGAGTAGCTTCCCCAACTCCTTAATAGCTAGCGGGCGCCCAGCGGTAACGAGGGCAGCGAGGACAAGGGCACGGTCACGCACGCTAGGGGCATCGTTTCAGGCCGGACCTCTAGGTGTCAAGGATACAGGGACCGCCCCAGCACTCAGAGGACACCCCGACCCCGCCGCAGGCCACCGAGCCGAGGAGAGCCAGGGCGGTTCAACCAGCTCCCATGGCAGACACCCTCATCAAGGAGGCCGGTGCACCAGATTAACGCAGCATCTCCCGGAGCTCAACGAGGGCCATAGCTCCCAGACCGTAACGGTCTCCTGACCTCACTACTCTTTCTCACTATGGGCAAATCGCCGAACGAGTATCAGGGTCGAGACGGACTCTTCCGCGCTACCCGAAGGCGGGCTCGACCACGCCCCCGCGAGTGGAGGGCAGAGGTTCCCAGTGCCGGCAGGGAGCACTAGGCCGAGTCCCGGGCTTGGAAGGGGGTGAGGGGCCGGCGATGACGATCGCCATCTGCCCCCTCAGGCCGTTTCGGGGGGGCCAAGGTCATTCGTCCCCGGACAACACCGCTAGGAACGCCTCTTGCGGAACCTCCACGGCACCAAGCAGCTTCATACGGGCCTTGCCCCTCTTCTGCTTCTCAAGCAGCTTGCGCTTACGGGTAATGTCGCCCCCGTAGCACTTCGCTGTCACGTCCTTACGAAATGGTCGAACCGTCGCGCGGGCCAGGACCTTCCCACCGATCGTGGCTTGGATCGGTACAGCGAACATCTGCCGGGGAATCACGGCCGCCATCCGGTCTACAATCCTGCGCCCGACCTCATAGGCCTTCTCCCGATGCGCGATGACGCTCAGAGCGTCTACACGCTCCTCATTGACCAGAATATCGACCTTCACGAGGGCAGCCGGCCGATCCTCCATGAACTCATAATCCATGCTCGCGTAGCCCCTCGTGAGGCTCTTCAGGCGGTCGTGGAAGTCATAGAGGATCTCCCCAAATGGGACCTGGTAGCGCAGCTCGACACGCCGGTCGTGATAGACCATATCCGCCATCTCCCCCCGCCGCTCCTGAAGCAGACCCATCACCCCGCCCACGTAATCCTCTGGGAGGTAGACGCTCAGCCGCACCCACGGCTCGGAGATCGACTCCGTCCGGTCGGACGGTGGGAACTCAGCCGGATTCTGGATGCGTGAGACCCGCCCATCTGTCGTGCGGATCTGATAGACGACTGCGGGGGCGGTCGCGATCAGCCCGAGGTCGAATTCGCGCTCGAGCCGAGCCTGAACGATATCGGCGTGCAGGAGCCCAAGGAAACCGCAGCGGAACCCGAACCCGAGCGCTTCACTAGTCTCCGGTTCGAAGGTGAACGCGGCGTCGTTTAGACTCAGCTTCTCGAGCGCATCGCGAAGTCTCGGGTAGTCCTCAGAGTCGGTCGGGTAGAGTCCGCTGAACACGACGGGCTGGGCCGGTCTGAATCCTGGAATCGGGTTGGGGATCGGTCGCGAGCTATGGGTCACGGTGTCGCCGATCTGGGTATCGCCGATCTCCTTTATCGAGGCGGTGAGCCAGCCCACCTCGCCGGGGACAAGACGATCGGTGACTATCAGGTCGGGTCTGAACACCCCCACGCGATCCACCTCGAAGCGCTTGCCCGTGCTGGCGATGAAGATCTCATCACCCTTTTCCACGGTGCCGTCGAACACCCGCAGGAACGGTATCACCCCCTGATAGCTGTCGTACACGGCGTCGAAGATGAGCGCCCGGAACGGAGCCGAGAGATCGCCACCGGGGGCGGGGAGGTGCTCCACAATCGCCTCAAGGACAGCCTCCACATTCTCCCCGGTCTTGGCAGAGACGGCGACGGCGTTATCGCCAGGAACGCCCACCACCCCTTCGAGTTCTGCAACCGTCCCGGCCAGATCTGCGTTGGGTAGATCGATCTTGTTGACTATGGGCAGGATCTCGAGACCGTTATCGATCGCAAGGAAGCTGTTCTGGATGGTCTGGGCCTCTACCCCCTGGCTTGCGTCGATGACCAAGAGAACCCCTTCGCAGGCACGCAGGGAGCGGGAGACCTCGTAGCTGAAGTCGATGTGGCCGGGGGTATCAATGAGGTTGAAGAGGTAGCGACAGCCGTCCTTTGCCCTGTAGTAAAGGCGCATCGGGGTCGCCTTGATTGTGATACCCCGTTCGCGTTCAAGTTCCAGGGTATCGAGCATCTGATCACGCCGACCGCGCTCGGCGACACCCTCGGTAAGCTCAAGGATCCGATCGGCCAAAGTGGATTTGCCGTGGTCGACGTGGGCGATGATGGAGAAGTTACGAATCTCCACGCCACCATTGTACCGAAGCCGACCCCACTTCCGAGGGCAAGCCGAGACAGATATCCCATCCAGCCGACAGCCCGACTCAGAAGTGTGCCCCAAGGCAGCACCGGGCGAACTCAGCACCTCCTCCCCTCAAAGAAGGTACGCAGGAGGGCTGCACTCCGTTGTGCGAGAACGCCGCCACGGACCTCCAGGGAGCGCTTCCAGGGATGGTGGCCTAGGTCGGTGACGCCGCCGAGCGCGCCCTCGCGTCGGTTGGCAGCACCGAAGACGAGACACCTGAGGTGGGCCTGGAGAGCGGCCCCGAAGCACATGGGGCAGGGTTCGAGGGTGACATAGAGGGTCGCATCACCGAGACGCCAGTCACCCAGCGCCAGGCCGGCCGAGCGCAGTGCGAGGATCTCGGCGTGGGCAGTCGGATCGCGCCGCGCCTCTGTCTCGTTATGAGCCTCACCCATCACCTCACCCCCCACGACGACCACCGCCCCTACCGGGAGTTCGCCGAGCTCCGCCCCGCACTGCGCCAGCTCGAGGGCACGCCCCATATATCCCCGATCCGGGTCTGCAAGTTCCACCCCCACGGCGGACCCCACCCCCTCGACCCACAGCACCTCCGACCCGGAGGCGAGGACACGCAAGGTATCGCGTCCCTCACGAGGGACCTTACGGTCGATAAGCCAGCGAGCGAGTTTCTTGGTACCTCCCGGCAGCCAGATAGAATCGCCAGGGAGGCGCCCGCGGAGGACTAGATCCCGGCGATCGTCCAGCAGCGATGGGGACAGGCCGGGGGGCAACTCAGCGGGTCCCTCGACCCTCACCGTAGGGGGGCGCCTCCCAACTGTCGGAATGAGCTCGAGGCGTCCGTAAGAGAGACGCAGAATGCGCTCTGGATCTATCTGGAAGCGGGCAGCACCGTCGTCGAGGGCAGCTAGGATCTCCTCCACACGTACGAAGGAGACGGGAGCGCCAGCGGCCTTCAGCAGGGAGGCCACCATCTCTCTACGCAACGCCAGGCTTGCCCTCTGGAGGTCCTCAACGGCTACCCCCCGGGCATCGCGGAGGGCGTCGGCCCGGCCCCTTATATCGGAGCGGAGGCCCTGTTGAACGGCAGCCAGCTCCACCAGACGCCTCACGACACCGGGGAATCTGGCCTTGAGCTGGGGCAGAATCTCATGGCGGACCCAGGCGCGCGACCGTTCCCGATCGGCGTTGCTAGGATCTTCGGTGGGCACCAGACCGAGCCCCTTGAGATAGTCCTCGAGTTCCGCACGGGTACAGAGCAGCAGAGGACGCAAGACGCGGCCCCGCCGGGGCCGCATGCCGACCGGATAGGCCGTGCCCCGAAACAGCTGGAGGAGCACTGTCTCGGCCTGATCATCCACCGTGTGGCCGACCGCAATGAGCCCACCACCGAGGCCCTCGGCCGACCGGTGAAGGAACGAATAGCGCAGGGTGCGGGCGGCCTCCTCGAGGTTCCACCCCTTCTCACTAGCCACCCGTTGAACATCGGCTCTCTCCACAACGCTGTCGAGGCCGAGGACGCGGGCCTGCCCGACCACAAAGCGAGCATCCTCTCCCGAATCGTCACGGAGCCCATGATCGAAATGCGCTACGGTCGGCCTGAGGCCAGCCGCAGCCAGGGCGTGAAGCATAGCCAGCGAGTCCACCCCCCCTGAGACAGCTACCAGTAGCGGTTCGCCACTCCAACCCGCTGCCCTGAGGCCTGCGAGGACCTGTTCGGGGACGCTCTCGTTCGATGACACAGCCCCATTATCTCCACTCCAGCAGCGCTGCGTATACTGCCCCATGACCGTCACCGTCCTCGTCCTCGATTCGGTTGGGCTCGGTGCCCTGCCGGACGCCCCGGACTTCGGAGATGCCAAGGCACATACTCTCGACCACACCCTGCAGGCGACCGGGGTGGAGCTACCGAACTTCGCCCGACTCGGCCTCGGCTGCATCGCCGGAGTGAGCAGCGTTCCGAAGGTTGCAACCCCGTCGGGGGCCTTCGGCCGCATGGCAGAGCGCTCCCCCGGAAAGGACACGACAACGGGGCACTGGGAGTTTACGGGGGTGATCCTGGAGTACGCCTTCAGGACCTTTGCTCACTTCCCAGATGCAGTCATGGAGGCGTTCGACGCCGCCACCGGCCGGGGGCATCTGGGCAACAGACCTGCGTCAGGTACCGTCATCATCGAGGAGCTAGGCTCGGCCCACCTCGAGAGTGGCAATCCCATCGTCTACACCAGCGCCGACAGCGTCTTCCAGGTCGCCAGTCACACAGGGGTAGTACCACTCACAACTCTCTACACCTGGTGCGAGGCAGCCCGCGAGATCCTCCAGGGCGAGTATGCGGTGGCGCGCGTCATCGCCCGACCCTTCGAGGGCGAACCGGGAAGCTTTGTCCGCATCGGGACGGCGCGCCGAGATTACTCCCTCAGACCCCCGCACGAGACCGTGCTCGACGCCCTCAAGGCGTCTGGACACGAGGTCGTCG
The DNA here is from genome assembly GCA_002239005.1 of Truepera sp. bin119. Taxonomy (GTDB): domain Bacteria; phylum Deinococcota; class Deinococci; order Deinococcales; family Trueperaceae; genus MPNL01. The sequence goes on along the minus strand of MPNL01000006.1, from coordinate 38,369 downwards.
GAATCGGCAAGATTCCTGATATCTACAGTCACCAAGGGTTCACCCGCGAGGTCGCGTCGAAGAGCAACATGGACGGGGTCGATCGGACCGTCGAGGCGATACGGGAGCGGCAGTCCGGTCTAGTGTTCACCAACCTAGTCGAGTTCGACTCGCTCTACGGGCATCGGCGCGATCCTGAGGGGTATGCTCGAGCTCTAGCAGAGGTGGACGAGCGACTGCCCGAACTCCTAGGAGCCCTCCGCGGAGACGATGTACTGCTCTTCGCCTCGGACCACGGCAACGACCCGACGTGGGTCGGCAGCGACCACACGCGCGAATACGGACTCCTACTGGCGTACAGCCCGAAGATCGTCCCCCGCGACCTGGGGACGCGCGCGAGCTTCGCTGACCTAGGAGCCACCGTCGCCAACCTGCTGGGTATCCGTTGGTCCGGCGCGGGCGAGAGCTTCGGTGAGCTGCTCTGGTGATGAGGGTTTCGAACTGGTAGAATCCCTACAGAGCGCACAGGCGCAAATCTAATTAAGGAGAAGTCGGTGCGTACGAAGGATCCCCTACCTTCCGACGCCGGTGTCTTGGTCCCGGTAACCACAGTTCCCAAGGCCATCCGGAAGCGGCTCGCCAAAGCGACGAAGCAAGACATCCTGGCGGACTCCTATCCTTACCGGACCAAGATGCCGAGGAAGGAGTATGAACGGCTCAAGCAAGACCTCCAGGTCGAACTTCTGAAGATGCAGCGTTGGGTGAAGGAGACAGGCCAGCGGATTCTGATGATCTTCGAAGGACGCGACGCCGCTGGGAAGGGCGGCACCATCAAGCGTCTGATGGAGCATCTCAACCCCCGCGGTGCCAGGCTCGTGGCGTTGGAGAAGCCGACGGAGACGGAGCGGGGCCAATGGTACTTCCAGCGCTACGTCGCCCACTTGCCGACCAGGGGCGAAATCGTATTCCTCGATCGGTCCTGGTATAACCGCGCCGTGGTGGAGCCCGTCATGGGGTTCTGCACCGACTCTGAGCACCACAGCTTCCTCCGGGAGGTACCGCTAGTCGAGTCGATGCTGGTCGAGAACGACTTCCATCTGTTCAAGTTCTGGTTCTCGGTCAGTCGCGAGGAGCAGATCCGCCGCTTCCTGTCACGGGCGAACGATCGCCTGAAGCAGTGGAAGCTCAGCCCGGTCGACCTGGAATCGCTGGGGAGGTGGGATGACTACACCCAGGTGAAGAAGGCGATGTTCATGGCGACCGACACGAAGACGGCACCCTGGACAGTGATCCGATCGGACGACAAGAAGCGGGCCCGCTTGAATTGCATGCGCCACATCCTGCTCAACCTCTCCTACCCCAATCGGGATACCGAGGCGATCGGTACCCTGGACACGAGGATCGTCGGGCCTAAGGAGCAGATCTACGAAGGCGACGACTGGTAACGGGTGCCCGCTACTGGTCGTTCACCAGTTCGATCAGCGCCTCCTGAACATCGTCTCCCCGACGGTTGGTAAGTCGGTAGATGCGGGTATAGCCGCCATTTCGCTCAGCATATCGTGGGGCGATTTCGTCCATCAGGGTACGGAGGACCTCCTTATCGTGAACGTCGCGAGCCACGAGCCTGCGGGCGTGGAGGTCGCCACCCCGGGCGGTCGTGATCAGCCTCTCAACGAAGGGCTGAAGATTCTTCGCCTTGGTCAATGTCGTCTTGATTCGACCGTGGCGGAAGAGTGCCGTGGCCTGACTCCGAGCAAGAGCGATGCGGTGACTGCTGCTACGGTTTAGCTTCCGTCCGCGGGAGAGGTGTCTCATTCGTCACTCCTTGAGCCTGAGCCCGCAGGCAACCAGGCGCTCCTTGATCTCCTCGAGCGACTTCTCACCAACACCGCCAACCTTCTTGAGATCACGCTCGGAGAGGGCCAGCAGGGCGTTGACCGAGTCGATTCCCTCCTCCTGAAGTGAGTGCAGGACGCGCCTCGAGAGCTCGAGGCTCTCGAGGCTCATCTGCACCTGCTCGTTCATCTCGGGGACCTCCTCCTGGATACGGGTCGGAATCGTTATGACAGGAAGTGCCTCCTCGGCCTTGCTGACGACCTCGCTGTTAAACACCGAAAGCTGGTTGCGGAGAATCTCTACCGCCTGATCGAGGGCGGAACGAGGTCCGACGCTACCGTCGGTCCATACGCGCAGGACGAGGCGGTCAAGGTCGGTCCTCTGCCCTACACGGGTGTCTTCGATACGGTAGGCGACCCTCCGGACAGGCGTGAATACCGCGTCGACAGGGATCGAGTTGATCCGATCCCTGGTCCCATGAATCTCAGCCGGCACGTAGCCGACGCCAGGTTCCACCCGAATCTCCATGACAAGCCTGCCTCCCTTGGCCAGGGTGGCTATATAGAGATCGGTATCGATGATCTCGGCCGAGGCCGGCACATCGAAGTCAGCGGCGGTGACCTTGCCCTCCTCCTCAGCCCGTAAGGTCAGGGTGATCGGCTCATCATCGTGGAGCTTGACTACCAGCTCCTTGAGGTTGAGGATGATCTGCATGACATCCTCTCTGACCCCTTTGATGGTAGAGAACTCGTGCAGCACGTCCTCAATGTAGACACTCGTCACCGCGGTGCCTGGGATCGAGGAGAGCATGATCCGGCGCAGGGGGCTTCCCAATGTGACCCCATAACCTCGGGCCAGCGGCTCGACCACGAATTCTCCGTAGCGATCAGCAACCGTCGCCTTGAATTCAGAGATGATTTGCAACTGATCCATATCCTCCGCGCCTACCGTGAGTAGTACTCGATGACCTGAAGTTCGTTCACAGGCACCATCAGGTCCTCGCGGGCAGGCCGGTGCAGGAACCGGCCCTTCAGGGCCTCGCTGTCGAACTCGAGCCAGGGATTGAGTTTCCCGCGGCGCCGCCCCTCGACGCTGGCCCTGATGTGGGGATTATCCTTGCTCCGCTGCCTGACTTCGATCACATCCCCCGGATCGACCCGATACGAAGGGATGTTCACTCGGCGGCCGTTCACTACGATGTGGCTATGGCTCACGAACTGCCGCGCCTGTCGGCGGGTGTGAGCAAGCCCGAGCCGATACACGACATTGTCGAGGCGAGACTCAAGGAGCTGTAAGAATACCTCTCCCGTAGCACCCCTCATGCGCGTAGCCTCTACAAACAGGTTGCGGAACTGCTTCTCACTCATATTGTAGTAGAAGCGGAGCTTCTGCTTTTCGCGTAGCCGGATCCCATAGTCGCTAGGCCTGCGACGACGGCGCTGACCGTGGTGGCCAGGCGGGTAGGGATGGCGCTCCATGTAGCGCTGCACTTTTGGCGTCTCCGAGAGGTTGATCCCCTCACGCCGGCTAATCTTGACGGCAGGTCCTCTGTACCGACCCATGTCTCTCCTTAGGGGCGCTTCCGCTTGCGCAGGCGGCAGCCGTTGTGGGGCGCGGGGGTGTCGTCGACGATCGACCGCACGTTGATACCCATCGCCTGGATGGAGCGGATGGCCTGCTCTCGCCCGGATCCGGTGCCGCGGATCACGATGTCGAGCTGGCTGACCCCCATATTCTGGGCTTTACGTGTGGCGTCGGCAGCGGCGAGTTGGGCAGCGTAGGGTGTACCCTTCTTCGACCCCTTATAGCCGATCGAGCCGGAGGACGACCAGGCCACCGGATTCCCATCCATATCGGTGATGGTCACGATGGTGTTGTTGTAGCTGGCATGGATGTAGACCTTGCCCTCTGCGAGGTTACGCCTGACCCGCCTGCGGGTCTTACTACCCTTGGTTGTCTTCGCCATAAGCACTCCCCATCTTATTTCTTCGGTGCCCGCTTCTTGCCTGCAACGGTGCGGCGTGGTCCCTTCCGGGTGCGGGCGTTGGTCTTGGTGGATTGCCCGCGAACGGGGAGGCCTCGGCGGTGCCGGAGACCTCGGTAGGAACCGATATCCATCAGACGCTTGATGTTGAGTTGCACCTCACGGCGCAGGTCGCCTTCGATCTTATACTCACCCTCCACAATACCTCGAATCACGGAGACTTCGGTTTCGGCTAAATCCTTCACCCGGACATCGGGATTAATCCCCGCCCTCTCGAGAATAATTCGGGAACGGGTTAGACCGATGCCGTAGATATAGGGCAGCGCATGCTCAACGCGCTTTTCCCGGGGAAGGTCGACACCTGCAATTCGTGCCATTTTCTATCCCTGCCTCTGTTTGTGTTTTGGGTTCACGGAGCAGATTACATACACTCTGCCGTGCCGGCGAATCACGCGGCACTTGTCGCACATGGGCTTAACGGACGCACGTACCTTCATGCTATCCCCTTACCTCCGGTAGACAATTCGCCCCTTCTCGGGGTCATAGGTGCTGATCTCCACCACCACGCGATCCCCTGGGAGGATGCGAATATAGTTGCGACGCATCTTGCCCCCAACATGGGCCAGGATCTCGGGTCCAGCGTCGAGCTGTACCAAGAAGGTGGTGTTAGGCCGCGCCTCCAGGATTATCCCTTCAGTGCGAATGGTCTCCTGGTTTGTCTCTTCAGCGTGAGCCTCCTTGCGAGGTTTTGGTCCTCTCTTCCTTCCCGCGCTCCTGCCTGGTCCCGAGCGTCTACGCGCCATGCGCACCCCCTCCTCGCGCAATGGGCCGCGGCGCCTCACGGCCCGTGAGCACCCACGGTCCCTCCTCAGTGATCGCGACGGTGTGCTCGAAGTGCGCTGCGAGACTCCCGTCGACCGTAGGGGCGGTCCAGTTATCCTCGAGGACCTGCACTGAGGTGGGCCGCTCGGTGACCATCGGCTCGATGGCGAGCACGAGTCCTGGACGAAGGCGGGGCCCGGTACCCACTCGACCGAAATTGGGCAACTCGGGAGTCTCGTGGTAGTCGCGCCCGATGCCGTGGCCGACGAACTCGCGCACAACCCAGAAACCGGCCGCCTCCACCTCAACCTGGATAGCCGCCGAGACATCTCCGAGTCTGTTCCCCACCAGAGCAGCCCCGATCCCCGTATAGAGTGCCCGTTCGGTCGTCCGGAGCAAGCGGCTCGCTTCCGGGGAGATCGTGCCTACCGGATAGGTCCCGGCCATATCGGCAGCGTAGCCCCGGTAGAAGGTCCCGATATCGACCGAGACTATATCGCCCTCCACCAAGGGGCGATTACTAGGCATCCCGTGCACCACCACTTCGTTCACAGAGGTGCACAGGGTCGTCGGGAACCCGCGGTAGCCCTTGTTTGCGGGCCTTCCGCCCCGCGAGACGATAGCATCTTCGGCGATGGTATTCAACTCGGCAGTGGTCACGCCCGGGGCGATAGCCGCCTCCACAGCCTCCAAGGCCTCGCGGTTAATGGCAGCAGCCTCGGCCATGATCTCAAGTTCTCGGCGACGCTTGATCATCATGACAAGATCCCCTCGATGCGCCGGTGGATCTCGTCGATGTCACCGTTGCCATCGACCCGATGGAACTTCCCGCCCCCCCGGTAATACTTGATCAGCGGCTCTGTATCGCGTCGGTAGACTCTCATCCGCTCCCTAATCACCTCTTCGGTGTCGTCACTCCTACCCTGCTCGCGGGCCCGCAGCAACAGGCGTCGCACCAACTCCTCGTCCTCCACCTCGAGCAGGAGCACGGCCCCAAGGCTGATCCCATGCTCGGCCAAGATCGCATCGAGGGCGTCGGCCTGCCCCGGGGTTCTGGGAAAGCCGTCTAGGAGTACCCGGAGAGACTCCATGGATTCCAGTTCGTTACGGACCATAGCCACGATGAGGTCGTCGGGGACCAACTCACCCACATCCATGATGCTGCTGGCCCGGCAGCCGAGCTCCGTCCCCGCAGCAACGTTGGCTCGGAGGATGTCTCCGGTCGAAAGCTTCTTCAGAGCCCTCTCCTTCGCAAGGCGGGTCGCCTGCGTACCCTTGCCAGCCCCTGGAGGACCCATCAACAGAACGACCTCGCAGCCGCTCATCAGAACCGTCTCCCCCGCCCACGGATACGCCCCTTGCTGACAAAGCCCTCATAGTGCCTCATCATCAACTGGGACTCGAGTTGGCGCAGAGTATCGAGCGCCACTCCGACCATGATCAGCAGGCCGATCCCCGAGAAGACGAATGAGAGCTGTCCAGTCTGGGTGATCCACGCGAGCGTCTGCGGCAGTGCGTTGACCGCCCCGAGAAAGAGAGCTCCCCAGAGGGTGATGCGGCCGGTAATGCGGGTGAGGTGCTCGGTGGTCGGCTGGCCGGGTCGAACCCCCGGAACGAACCCTCCATACTCTCGGAGGTTCTCGCTGATCCGCCGCGGGTCGAACGAGATTTGGGTGTAGAAATAGGTGAAGATCATGATCAACAGGGTGCTGGTCACCAACCCCTGCCACTGGGCGGGATTGAACCAAGCCCCGATCGACTGAAGCCAGAGAATGGTAGGGAAAGATCCGATAAGAGTCTGGGGAAGAATGATAATCGAGACCGCAAAGATGATCGGGATTACACCTGCGGCATTCAGGCGCAGCGGGATGTAGGTCGTCTGGCCCCCCAGCACCTTCCTACCCACCACCTTGCGAGCATACTGGACAGGGATCCGCCGCTCGGCCTGCTGGACGAGAACCATGCCAGCCACAGCGAGGATCAGCAGTGCGAAGAAGATAATCAGTCCGAAGATGTTGGCTTCGCCTTGGCTGATGAGGGTGAACTGCCGCGCGATGGCGTTGGGAAAGGCGGCAACGATCCCTGCGTAGATGATGAGCGAGATGCCATTACCGACCCCAAACTCACTGATCTTCTCACCCAGCCACATCACCACCGAGATACCCGCGACCTGGGTAACGACCACGATGAACCAGAAGAAGGGGTCGTTGTTCCAGCCGAGCTTGAGGGCGCCGCTGGGACCGAGCAGTGCGATGGCAAGAAACAGGGCCTGGACCCCGCCGAGGATGGTGGCTGCGTAGCGAGTGTACTGGGTGATCTTCCGCCGGCCCTCCTCGCCCTCCTTCGAGAGCTTCTCGAGTGGCGGGTAGGTAGCGGTCAGCAGTTGGAAGATGATGCTCGCAGTAATGAACGGGATCACCCCGAGGGCCGCGATGGAGAACACCTCGAAATTGCCCCCGGAGATGAAGTTGAGCAGGGTGAAGATGTCGCCCTGGCCGAAGTTGCCCGCCTGAAGCCGATCTATATCGATCCCCGGGGTAGGGATGAACACCATCAGCCTATAGACCGCCAGTAGGCCGATCGTAACCAGCAGCTTCGCCCGCAAGTCGGGAATGACCATCGCATTGCGAAAGGCTGCCAGCATCAGGTCTGTTCCTCATCCACCACACCGGACACCCTACCGCCCGTGGCGGTGATCGCGGCTGCGGCACCCTTGCTGATCGCGCCGATTCTAACGACGAGACCTTTGACCAAGAGCTCACCGTCACCAAGGATCTTGATGGCGCGCTCCGCCTTACGAACGAGCCCGGCGGCAACGAGGCTTTCAGGGGTCACGGTAGCACCAGCCTCAAGCCGGTTGAGGTCGCGAAGATTGACGATCTGTACCGGCTCCTTCGCGCGGCTAAATCCGCGCTTTGGGAGGCGCATGATCAGCCGCGAGCGCCCCCCCTCCCAACCCGCGCCGGCGCTGAATCCGCTGCGGCTCTTCTGGCCCTTGTGGCCACGGCCAGCAGTCCCCCCCCGCCCGGAGCCTCTTCCGCGAGCAAGTCTGCGCCTCTTCTTCTTCGAGCCGGGGGGCGGCTTCAGTTCATTCAGTCTCATCGCTCCCCACCTTCAATACCGAGCAGGTAGGCCACCTTATTCACCATGCCGCGCACATCTGGCGTATCGGCCAGTTCACGGGTCTGACCCCGCTTGCGGAAACCCAGAGCATAGACCGTAGCCTTGTGATCCCTGCGGATACCGATAAGGCTCCGCTTCAGGGTTGCCCTCACCTTGCCGCCTCGCGTTCCATCTTGGCCTCCCTGAAAGTTCTGAGCTGCTCAAGGCCGTTCATCACCGCATAAGCGACGTTGGTCTGGTTGCGAGAACCCAACTCTTTGGTGAGCAGGTTCTGATAGCCAGCGAGCTCCACGATCGCCCGCGGCACGCTGCCTGCAATCACTCCGGTTCCGGCCCCGGCAGGTTTAAGCATCACCCGACTAGAGCCGTGCTCCCCAAGCACCTCGTGGGGTACAGTCCCAGGCTCCTCAATCGGCACCTCGATCAGGTTACGCCGCGCGATGTACTGGCCTTTCTGGACCGCGAGCGGAACCTCCTTAGCCTTCCCGAGGCCGACACCGACCCGTCCATTGCGGTCGCCGATGACCACCATGGCACCAAAGCGGAAGCGACGACCGCCCTTATATGTCTTGGCAGTCCGGCGGATGAAGATAACCTTATCTTCAAAATTGGTCTCAGCCATCAGAAATCCAGGCCTCCCCCACGTGCACCATCGGCCAGGGCCTTCACTCGACCGTGGTAGCGGTAGGAGCCACGGTCGAACACCACGCTCCCCACCCCTGCCTCCTTGGCGCGCTCGGCTAGGGCCCTGCCCACCTTGAAGGCCTGATCGATCTTGTTTCCGGTGATGTCCATACCTCTGCTATTAGCCTCCGCTACTGTGGTACCGGTGCTGTCGTCGATGACCTGGGCATAGATGTAGCGGGAGCTGCGAAACACGCTGACGCGGAGTCGACCGTTGTCGACAGGTTGGCGAATACGGCGACGAGTTCTCAGCGCACGGCGTTCCCGTTGGGTCCTTCTTCTGTTCATGTGCTCCGCTCCCTATCTGGCAACCGCAGCCTTGCCGGGCTTGAGGCGCACAGACTCACCCTCGTAGCGGACACCCTTGCCATGGTACGAGTCCGGCGGTCGGACGCTCCGAATGTTGGCGGCGACCTGCCCGACCTTCTGCTTGTCGATGCCAGAGACGGTGATCTTGGTCTGACTTGGCGCCTCGATAGTGATCCCCTCAGGGGGATCGATCATCACCGTGTGGGAGAACCCCACGATCAGCTCGAGCCGACGCCCCTGCAGTGCACAGCGATAACCGACCCCGCGAATCTCCAGGTTCCGCATGAACCCCTCAGTTACGCCGGTGACGGCATTGGCGATGAGGCTGCGGGCCAATCCTTGCTGGGCCCGGTCACTTCGCTGGTCGCTGGGTCGTTTCACGACCAGTTGACCGTCCTGTTCCTCAACGGTGAGTCGGGGGCTCACCGCAATCTGAAGTGTCCCCTTGGGCCCCTCGACCCTCACCCTGCCCGGTTCCACGGTGACCTCGACCCCTTCTAGCAGGTCGATGGGAGCCCTGCCGATCCGCGACATCACCACACCTCACAGATGACCTCACCGCCGATATTCATGCGGCGAGCATCGCGGTCTGCCTTAAGACCCTGCGAGGTCGAGATGACTGCCATCCCGAGCCCCCCCCGGACTACCGGGACACCCTTGGCCTTCGCGTAGGCCCGGCGGCCCGGTTTGGAGGTGCGCTGGATCGAATGGATCACGGGCGTCCGTTTTGGACCATACTTCAGCCGGATCCGGAGGATTCTCTCAACCCCCTCGCCGACCCCATCAACCCCTTTAAGATACCCCTCACGGACAAGCAGTTCAGCGAGGGCCCTCTTGAAATTACTGGCGGGCACATCCACACTCGTCGCGGTGATCGCCACAGCGTTCCGTATCCGGGTCAGCATGTCCGCAATCGGATCTGTCAACATCGTCTTATCCCTCCGCAAAGCCTCAGCGCAAACCGCACCGAACCTCGACTCCTTAGTTCCTCTACCAACTCGCCTTGGTCACGCCCGGCAGATACCCCCTGTGGGCCATCTCTCGCATGCAGATGCGGCACAGCCCAAAGTCGCGCATGTAGGCCCGCGCCCGGCCACAACGCTGACAGCGGTTCAGCCGCCGGGTCGAGAATTTCGGCTCGCGCTTTGCCTTGGCGATAAGCGCCTTCCTTGCCATGTTCCTCCTACGCCCTGAACGGCATACCTAGAAGCTCAAGGAGGGTGCGGGCCTCCTCGTCGGTCTTGGCATTAGTTACGATCGTCACGTCGAAACCCCGAGTGGCGTCCACCTGATCGTAGCTGATCTCGGGGAATACGAGCTGTTCCTTGAGACCGAGGCTGTAGTTGCCACGGCCATCGAAGCTGTTCACGCTAAGGCCCCGGAAATCCCGGACCCGGGGTAGTGTCACATGGATAAGTTTGTCGAGAAACGCCCACATGCGGAGGCCCCGGAGCGTGACCTTCAGGCCGACCTGCATGCCAGCGCGGATCTTGAAATTCGACACCGACTTCTTGGCCTTGGTGATCACAGGCCGTTGAAGGGTGATCTGAGACAGTTCCTTGGAAGCCCGCACGAGGACCTTCGAATCTTCGCGCGCCTCACCCACTCCCATGTTGAGAACGATCTTCTCGACCTTCGGAACAGCCATGACATTGCTGTAGCCGTGCCGTTCCTTCATAGTCGGCACGATACTCTTGTAGAGTTCCTTGACCGGTAGTGTGGCCTGCGCCATACCTTCTCCCTTACTCGGTGAGTTGCGCCCCGCTCTTACGGCTCACCCGGACCTTCTCTCCGGTCTCGAGGAAGGTGTAGCCGATCCGGGAGGGTTCACCGGTCTGCGGGTCGAGAAGTTGAACGTTGGTGGCGTGAATAGGGGCCTCCTGATCGGTGAATCCGCCCCTCGGGTTCTGCTGTGTCGGCTTGAGGGTCCGGCGAATGAGGTTGACACCCTCGATGATGACCTGCTCCCCGTTGCGAAGGATCGCCAGGATCCGACCTTCAGCACCCTTGTTGCGACCCGACATAACCCGGACGCGGTCTCCTTTACGGAGCCTGATCTTGGCCATTAGAGGACCTCCGGGGCTAGGGACACGATGCGCATGAACCGCCTGTCACGCAACTCGCGAGCGACAGGGCCGAAGACGCGGGTCCCGCGCGGCTCGTTCTGGTTGTTGAGGATCACCGCCGCGTTGCTATCGAAGCGGATTGAGGAGCCATCGGGGCGGTTGGTCTCCTTCCTGGTGCGAACGATAACCGCCCGAACCACCTCCCCCTTCTTGATTCCAGCACGTGGAATGGCATCCTTCACCGAAGCCACGATGATATCCCCGATCGAACCGACGAACTGCTGTCCGGTTCCCAGGACTCGGATGCACTGGATCCTCCTGGCCCCAGAGTTGTCGGCCACCTCAAGATAGCTCTCCTGCCGAATCACGCCAGCCCCCTATCCGAGGGCCTTCTCGACTAGGCGCGTCACCCTGAAGCGCTTCCCTCGGCTGATCGGCCGGCAGGAGGCGATCTCCACGGTATCCCCCTCACCATAAGCGTTCTCCTCATCATGGACCATATACCTCTTCGACACCGTCACAACCTTGCCGTAGAGCGGGTGCTTGAAGCGCCGCTCGACCCGGACAACCACTGTCTTGTCAGCCTTGTCGCTAACGACCTGTCCCTGCAGGACTCTGTTCATGGCTAACCTCCGGCCTTCTCCCTGGCGATGGTCAGAAGCCGGGCGATCTCCCTCCTGGCGATTCGGATCCGGCGTGGGTTGCTCGACTGGCCAACCGCAGCCTGGAAGCGCAACTCGCGCAACTCCTGGCGGCGCCTGTCCACCTCATCTATGATCTCGTCGTCGTCGAGGTTCCGGATCTCATTGGGCCTCATCGTAGACCTCTCGTTTCACCATTCGAGTTCGGACAGGGAGCTTGTGGCCGGCCAGCCGGAAGGCTTCTCTGGCCTGCTCTTCGGTCACGTTGGCGACCTCGAAGAGAATACGACCGGGCTTGACCACGCTGACCCAGTACTCGACTGCGCCCTTCCCCTTCCCCATCCGCACTTCCTGGGGCTTCTTGGTGATGGGCTTGTCTGGGAAGATGCGGATGTAGATCTTCCCCCCGCGGCGGAAGTGGCGGCTCATCGCGACGCGGCAAGCCTCGATCTGGTTCGACCGAATCCAGCCCGGGTCGAGTGTGACGAGACCGAAGTCGCCAAAAGCCACATAGCCACCACCCTTGGTGGCGCCCTTCATCCGACCACGCATCTGCTTGCGGTACTTGAAGCGCTTGGGTAGCAGCATGTCTACCGGCCCCCTCGAACTCGCGGTCGCTCGTTTCGGCGGCCACGGCGCCGGGCCTGAGGCCGGCGGCGGCGATCGTCATCCCTGCGCTCCCGCGGCAGGACGGCCGCCCTGCGCTGACGATCCCCCACAATTTCTCCGTGGAAGACCCAGGCTTTGACTCCGACGATACCGTAGGTGGTCTTCGCCTCCGCGGTGCCGTAGTCGATGTTGGCCCGGAGGGTCTGCAACGGCACTCGTCCATCCGAATACCACTCAGATCTCGCCTGCTCGGTACCCCCGAGGCGACCGGAACAGCGGATCTTCACACCCATCGCTCCCGACTCCATCGTCCTCTGCACCGCCTGCTTCATAGCCCTGCGGAAGGCGAAGCGGCGAACCAATTGCTCGGCGATCCGCTGTGCGATCAGCGGGCTGCTGGTATTGGCGTTGGGCACCTCCTGAACATTGACAGCGATAGTGCCGCCGATGCGACGGTCGAGCTCCGCCCTGAGGGCCTTGATGGACTCCCCACCACGCCCGATCACCACACCCGGCCTAGCCGTGTGAATAGTAATGTTGATATTGTGGGCAGCCCGCTCGATCTCGACCCGGGCGATCCCGGCGTGGCCGACATCCTTGAGGATCATTACCCGGATGAGCTCATCTTCACCCAGCAGTTTCGGGTAGGCCTTCTTGTTGGCGTACCAGCGAGCCGAGGGTTCCTTGTTCACACCGAGGCGAAAGCCGACCGGGTTGACTTTATTACCCACGGCGTTCCTCCAGGGCAATCGTGATATGACAGGTGCGCTTGCGCAGTAGATCCGCGCGCCCACGTGCCCTCGGAAGATAGCGCTTCAGAGTCGGCCCGTCACCTACCTCGACCCTTGACACGAATAGGCTCTCTTCGAACATATCGTGGTTGTTCACGGCGTTGGCCTTGGCACTGCGTAGCAACTTGAGCAGCGGTCGGGCCGAGCGCCGGCTGGTGTAAGTGAGGATACTCTCAGCCACGCCTACCTCCTTGCCGCGGATCAGATCTGCGACGAGCCTCGTCTTTTGGGGTGTCACACGAAGCGTGCGCAGCGTGGCTCTGGCTTCCACGATCTACTCCCTCCTGTTTCCACTGTGCCCGCGGAAGGTCCGCGTCGGTGAGAACTCACCGAGCTTGTGACCGACCATCGTCTCCTGGATGAAGACAGGGACGTGTTGCTTACCGTTGTAGACGCCGATAGTGTGCCCCACCATCTCCGGAACGATGGTGCTGCGCCGGCTCCAGGTGCGGATCACCCTGCGATCACCCGACTCGTTGGCTGCGTCGATCTTGCGAAGCAGGTGCTCGTCGATGAACGGCCCCTTCTTCAGGCTACGGGCCATCAGCGACTCCCCTTCCGACGGCGGACGATGAACTTGCTGCTGGTCTTGCGCTGGCTGCGGGTCTTAAGCCCCTTGGCCTGCTGACCCCACGGACTCACGGGAGGCCTGCCCCCCGTGCTCCGACCCTCACCACCTCCATGTGGGTGGTCGACCGGATTCATGGCACGTCCGCGCTGGTGCGGCTTCCTCCCCAACCAGCGCTTGCGGCCGGCTTTGCCGAGCACAACGTTCTTGTGTTCGGCGTTACCTACCGTTCCGAGGGTCGCGTAGCACTCCCCATGGATGCGGCGAAGCTCGCCCGAAGGGAGGCGAATAGTCACGTAGTTGCCGTCACGCCCCTGGATCTGAATGCCGGATCCGGCGCCCCGGGCGAGCTGTGCCCCCTTACCGGGCACCAACTCGACAGCGTGAACGACGGAACCGACAGGGATAAAGCGGATGGGCATGGCGTTGCCTACGGTGGGCTCTGCATCGGGGCCGCTGACCACCCTGGTGCCGACGCCGAGACGCTCGGGGGCGAGGATATAGCGCTTCTCGCCATCGAAGTAGTGTAATAGGGCGATGCTGGCGCTACGGTTGGGATCGTACTCGATCGAGGCGACCCTAGCGGGGACCCCCTCCTTGTCTCGGCGGCGGAAGTCGATCCTCCGGTAGCGGCGCTTGTGCCCCCCCCCGCGAAAGCGGGAGGTGATACGTCCACGGTTATTCCTGCCCCCTCTTTTTCGCATCGGCTCGAGGAGAGACTTTTCGGGCTCCCGGCGGGTGATCTCGGCAAAATCCGAGGTGGTCATGTAGCGGCGGGAGGGCGTGTAGGGTCGGTATCGTTTGGTAGGCATGCTCCCCCCTCAGGTAAGGCCTTCGAGTTCCTGGATCCGTTGCCCGGGCTCAAGTGTGACGATAGCCTTCTTGCGCTTCGGTCGGCGCCCGCTATACCGTCCCAAGCTCTTCTCCTTGCCGCGCAGGCGGATCAGGTTGATCTTGACAACGTCCACGCCGAAGACGACCTCTACCGCATCCTTGATCTGGGTTCGATTGGCGGTCGGGTGAACGTAGAAGACGTACTTTCCTTCGCTGATGGCCTCGACAGCCTTCTCACTGAGGACCGGGGCCAGAATAAGGTCGTGGGGGTTCACGGCCGCTCCTCCTGGAACAGCGACGCGTCGGCGATGACATGGTCGTGGCGGAGGATGTCGTACACATTGAGACCCGCGCCCTTCAGCACGCTCACCCAAGAGAGGTTCCGAGCGGCCCTGCGGGCGAGGTCGTCATCCGTCACCAGCAGGACACGCTCCCCTCCTACGAAGCCGTTCTCCTCGGCCCAGCGGACGAACTCCTTGGTCTTACCTCCGATGTTGAACGACTCGACCAAGGTCAATCTGCCCTCGTTCGCCCGGGATGCCAGCGCCATGCTTAGGCCGAGGCGGCGCACCTTCTTCGGCAGCGTATAGCCGTAATCGCGCGGCCGGGGCCCGAAGGTAGCCCCTCCCCCGACAAAGATGGGAGCCTTGCGCGAGCCGTGGCGGGCTCGGCCGGTCCCTTTCTGGGGATAGATCTTGGCGGTGGAACCCACCACCTCGCTGCGGGTCTTCGTCGACGCCGTTCCGCGACGGCGTTTCGAGAGCTGCCAGGTGACCACCTCGTGCAGGACGGATGCCTTCGGCTCGGGGAGGTCGAGGGTTACCTTGCGGGCACTTCCGATTACGTCGAGAGTGACGGCCATCGGGTCACCTTCCTTGTAGAGTCCTTCACCACCAGCAGCCCGCCATTCGGGCCCGGAACCGAGCCCTTGATCAGGAGGAGGTTGTCATCTTTGCGGATCTCGACGAGTTCGTGCCCAATGGTGGTAGCGGCTTCGGCACCGAGGTGGCCTGCCATCCTTTTCCCCTTGTAGACCCGGGCAGGGCTCTTGCGCTGCCCGATTGAGCCGGGGTGGCGGTGCTTTTTCTTGGTACCGTGGCTGGCCGGCATTCCAGAGAAGCCCCAGCGCTTCACCACCCCTGCTGTCCCTCGACCCTTGCTGATTCCGGTCACATCGACCTTCTGACCCTCTACGAAGATATCCACGGTGACGGTATCCTCCTCGGGGAGGTAGTCGCGAAACTCGACCAGATGCCGTTGGGGAGCCACCCCTGCTCTCCCAACATGACCCAACTCCGGCTTTGAGGCGGCCTTTGCGCTCTTCTCGATCCAGCCGAGCTGAACCGAGTTATAGCCGTCCGTCTCAGAGGTCTTGCGCTGCACTACGGGACAGGGACCGGCCAGAACGACGGTGACCGGGACGAGCTTTTCATCCCGCCAGACCTGGGTCATCCCAATCTTGGTACCCAAAATCCCCTTCATTACCTACCTCCGACCGTCTTGATCTCGATATCGACTCCGGTAGGCAGATCGAGGTGCATGAGGCTATCGATAGTACTCTTGGTGGGCGATTTAATATCGATCAGCCGGTTGTGGGTCCGAATCTCGAAATGCTCGCGGCTGTCCTTATCGGTAAACGGGCTGCGCAACACACAGAAGCGGCGGATGCGGGTAGGAAGGGGAACCGGGCCCGCGACTTTGGCCCCTGTGCGACGGACCGTTTCCACGATCTTGCTGGCGGAGCTGTCGAGGCTGCGGTGATCGAACGCTTTAAGCTTGATCCTGATCTTGGGTGTCGCCATAGCTACTTAGCGACTTGGGTAACGACACCGGCACCGACAGTACGACCACCCTCACGAATTGCGAAGCGTAACCCTTCCTCCATCGCGATCGGCTTGATCAGACTGACCGACAACTCCACCGTGTCCCCAGGCATCACCATCTCCACATCGGCGGGCAGCGTCACTATCCCGGTCACGTCGGTAGTGCGGAAGTAGAACTGCGGTCGGTAGCCTGAGAAAAACGCGCTGTGACGACCCCCCTCCTCCTTGCTCAGCACGTATACTCTCCCCCTGAACTCGGTGTGCGGTGTGATCGAACCCGGCTTCGCCAGCACTTGGCCACGCTCGATCTCATCCCGGGCCACACCTCGCAACAACACCCCGACATTGTCACCGGCTATCCCCTGACCCAGCGTCTTCCGGTGCATCTCTACACCCGTCACTACGCTCTTGGTGGTCTCCCTCAAACCGACGATCTCCACCTCTTCCCCCGTGTTCACCGTTCCCCGCTCTACCCGTCCCGTCGCAACTGTCCCCCGACCCGTGATCGTGAACACATCCTCGACCGGCAGCAAGAACGGCTTGTCCACATCCCGCTCCGGAGTGGGTACGTAGTTATCGATCGCATCCAGAAGCTCCCAGATCCGATCAACCCACTCATCTTCCCCGCGCTGCATGTTCGGATTCGCGTTCAGAGCGTCCAGCGCTTTCAGTGCGCTTCCCCGGATCACCGGAATATCGTCCCCGGGAAACTCGTACCTCGATAAGAGTTCGCGTACCTCTAGCTCCACAAGTTCCAACAGCTCTTCGTCATCCACCATGTCCTCTTTGTTCATGAACACCACGATGTAGGGAACGCCCACCTGGCGACCGAGCAGGATGTGCTCCCGCGTTTGCGGCATCGGCCCATCGGCAGCGCTCACCACCAGGACCGCTCCATCCATCTGGGCGGCTCCAGTGATCATGTTCTTCACGTAATCGGCATGGCCGGGACAGTCGACATGGCTATAGTGCCGGCTCCCGGTCTGGTACTCGACATGGGCAGTGTTGATGGTGATCCCGCGGGCCTTCTCTTCAGGCGCCTTATCGATCTGATCATAGCTCTGGGTCTCAACACTCGGATCTGCCGCAGCAGCAGCAAAGGTGATCGCCGCCGTTAGTGTCGTCTTCCCATGATCAACATGCCCGATCGTCCCTACGTTAACGTGTGGCTTGGTCCGTTCAAACGTCGCCTTCGCCATGGCTCTCCTCCAGACTCCTTCTAGTGCTTTACCAGCTCCCGCTGGATATTCTTAGGAACCGCCGCGTAATGATCGAGAAACATTGAGAAGGTTGCGCGGCCCTGGCTCAGACTGCGCAGGTCGGTGGCGTATCCGAACATCTCCGACAGTGGAACATAGGCGTTCACGACCTGAGTGGTGCCGCGCGGCTCCATGCTCTGGATCCGACCGCGCCGGGCATTGAGGTTACCGATCACGTCACCCATGTACCGCTCGGGGGTGACTACCTCGACCCGCATAACCGGCTCGAGGACAGATGCAGCCCCCTGGGCCATGACTTCGCGAACTGCCATCGAAGCAGCGATCTTGAAGGCCATCTCGGAGGAGTCCACCTCGTGGTAGGAGCCGTCATAGAGTGTGACTTTCAAGTCGACGATCGGAAAGCCCAACAGGGGGCCGTTCTGTAGCGCCGCCTCAACACCCTTCTGCACGGCCGGAATATAGTCCCGCGGCACGGTCCCACCCACGACGCTGTTCTCGAACTCGAAGCCCGCACCCCGGGCAAGGGGCACGGCGGTGATTTTCACATGACCGTACTGTCCGCGACCCCCGGTCTGCCGAACGAACCTACCCTCGACATCGACCGACCGGGTAATGGTCTCGCGGTAGGCCACCTGGGGGGCGCCGACGTTGGCGTTGACGTTGAACTCACGCCGGAGGCGATCGACGATGATCTCAAGGTGAAGCTCGCCCATCCCCGAGATCTTCGTCTGGCCGGTCTCTGCGTCGGTCTCGACCCGGAAGGTGGGGTCCTCCTCAGTAAGCTTGGTGAGCCCTGAAGAGAGCTTATCCTGATCGGCCTTCGAGGTCGGCTCTATGGCCACGGTGATGACCGGTTCCGGCACCTCAATGGTCTCGAGCGTGATGGGGTGATTGGGATCGGTCAGCGTGTTGCCCGTGGTGGTATCCTTGAACCCGATAATCGCGCCGAGGTCGCCAGCGCCGATCTGATCGACCTCCTCGCGGTGGTTGGCGTGCATCTTCATGAGTCGCCCGATCCGCTCCCGTTTGCCCTGCGAGACGTTGTAGATATAGG
The DNA here is from genome assembly GCA_002239005.1 of Truepera sp. bin119. Classification (GTDB taxonomy): domain Bacteria; phylum Deinococcota; class Deinococci; order Deinococcales; family Trueperaceae; genus MPNL01. The sequence goes on along the minus strand of MPNL01000006.1, from coordinate 20,026 downwards.
AACCGGACTTCAGAACGCCGGAGTAGACCCGCACGAAGGTGAGCCGCCCGACATAGGGGTCGGTCATGATCTTGAAGGCCAGTGCGGCGGCTGGACTCTCCTCATCGGCTGGCCGCACCCCCTCCTCACCGCTCCCGGGAATCACGCCCCGGATGGCAGGGATGTCGAGTGGACTCGGGAGATAGAGGGTCACAGCGTCGAGTACGCGCTGCACGCCCTTGTTCCTGAGGGCCGAGCCCGCAAGGACCGGGAAGATCTTAAGCTCCACCGTCCCCTTTCGCAGGACCTCCTGGATCAAGTCGACGGGGATGTCCTCACCCTCGAGGTAGAGCAGGGCGATCTCGTCACCGACGTCGGCCAGCTTCTCGATCATCAACGACCGTTTCTCCTCAGCTAGCTCCGCATGTTCGGGCGGGATGTCGCTGACGACGACATCGAGGCCGAGGTCGTCGTTGAAGAAGTACGCCTTCCGGTCAACCAGGTCGATGAGACCGACGAAGTCGGTCTCTGCACCGATGGGCCACTGAATCGGAACGGCGTTCGCGCCGAGCCGCTCACTCATCGAGTCTAGAACCAATTGAAAGTCGGCACCGGTCTTGTCCATCTTGTTTGCGAACGCGATCCGTGGGACCCGGTATCTATCCGCCTGACGCCAGATGGTCTCGGACTGCGGCTCGACACCCTGACTAGCGTCGAATACAGCGATCGCCGCATCGAGGACCCGCATCGAGCGCTCCACCTCCATGGTGAAGTCGACGTGACCTGGTGTATCGATGATATTGATCCGCGTGTCGTCCCAGAAGGTCTGGGTCACAGCCGAGGTGATGGTGATACCCCGCTCCTTCTCCTGGGCCATCCAGTCCATCTGGGCCGCGCCATCGTGGGTCTCGCCGATCTTGTGAATCCGACCCGTATAGTAGAGAATCCGCTCTGTGAGCGTCGTCTTGCCAGCGTCGATGTGGGCTGCGATCCCGATGTTACGGGTCTTGCCGAGATCGACCTTGGTCTGGGTTAGCATACCGTGCTCCCGAAAAACGCCTGCCGGCCTTCCCAGCTAGCAGGCGCGAAGGGATTCCCCTTTCTCCTTCACCAGCGGTAGTGGGCGTAGGCCCGGTTGGCCTCCGCCATCCGCTCGACATCCTCGCGTTTCTTGACCGCGCCGCCGCGCCCACCAGAGGCGTCCAGTAGCTCACCTGCAACCCGCCCAACTGCGGTACGTTCGGGACGAGCATCGGAGGCGGCAACCAACCACCGAAGGGTGAGCGACTGCGCCCGGCGCGGAGCCACCTCGACGGGAACCTGATAGGTGGAGCCCCCAACTCGGCGGCTCTTGACCTCGATCCGAGGCCGGACATTCTCTAGGGCCTGCCGGAACACCTTCAGAGGCTCCTGACCGCTGCGCTCCTGGATGAGGCGGCAGGCACTATAGAATATCTGCCTAGCCAGGTTCTTTTTGCCATCGCGCATCAGCTTGTTGATGAAGGCTGTGACCGTGGTATCGCTGTAGACGAGATCTGGATCGAGTTTCCGGATTTCGGCCCTTCTCCTGCGTGCCATCTAGGCCCTCATCCCTTCGGCTTCTTGGTGCCGTACTTGCTCCGACCCTGGTTCCTCTGCACGAAGCGACCTATGTCCACTCCCTGAGCGTCGAGCGCCCCACGGACGATGTGGTAGCGCACTCCGGGGAGATCCTTAACCCTCCCACCGCGGATGAGCACCACCGAGTGCTCTTGCAGATTGTGCTTCTCGCCTGGGATGTAGGCGGTCACCTCATAGCCGCTCGAGAGCCGAACCCGGGCGATTTTCCGAAGCGCCGAATTGGGCTTTTTCGGGGTCTGGGTCTTGACCGCCGTGCAGACCCCACGGCGCTGCGGGCTGCCCTTCAAGGCCGGGGTTTTGTTCTTCTTGGGAAGCTTCCTGCGCCCCTTACGTAGTAGCTGATTTACAGTCGGCAGCGTAATCACTCTCTTTCAGATCTCGGCTAAAGTCTTAGCGGATGAACCCTAGCAGGAGGGCCACTGAATAATGTGCCCTCTAGACGCAAACCAACCCCCGGACTCATCGTTGCAAGCCAGGGGGGCCACAAACCTAGCTAGTTTAGCATCCCGAATCAGGAAAAATCAAGTCGGCAACTCGGTTCAGGTCTTCGCAGATGTGCCGCCCCTCCGGTCCCGGCGACGACGACACCGAATGTTTCGCTCCCCGCGCAAAGGTGGCCATCCGCTCGGGGGTTCGGTATGCGGGGACAACCTAGCAGATCTGATCGTCCACCACTACCTCCGCGTGGCGCGCACCAGCCTATCCCGAATCGCCCTCCACTCTGGGGCCTCCGGCACCTCCTCGATCAGGATCGCCGAGAGACCCTTCCGATCGAACTCGCGGAGCCGGGCATAGAGCTGCCGGCCGTAGCCGGAGGGACCCTTCGGCATGACGCACCAGTCGCCGCGGAAGCCCTGCAGCTCACTCGTCCTCGCCAGCACTCCGTAGCGACCGGGGCCAAGTTCGCCCGACTCCAGCCTTGCTGTCGAGACCAGTCGGGCCGGCGTCGATGGAGCGTAGTGACGTTCGAGGGTTCCCGGCACCCGCGGCGCCGAGCCCCCTGAAGGGAGGGGGGGGTGGCCGAGAACCTGGCAGAGATCTGCCTCAGTCACAACGCCGGGCCGAAGGAGTCGCGGTCTCTCCCCACTCAGGTCGACGATGGTTGACTCGAGGCCGACGTTGCTAGGACCGCCGTCGAGGATGGCGTCCACGCAGTCGCCGAGATCGTCCTCGACGTGACGCGCTGCGGTCGGGCTCACGTGGCCGAAGCGGTTCGCTGATGGTGCTGCGACCCCGCCCCCGACCAGGGACAGCAGCTCCGCAGCAACGGGGTGCGAAGGCACCCTTAGGCCGATAGTCTCCTGCCCCCCCGTGAGGGCAGTGGAGACGTGCGGCGCCCTCGGGAGAACGAGGGTCAGCGGGCCCGGCATGAAGGCGTCGGCCAGGGCGCGGGCGGCAGCGGGCACCTGGCTGCACCACTCATCAATCTCCCCAGCCCGAGCCAGGTGCACGATCACCGGATGGTCCGGGGGCCGACCCTTCGCCTCGAAGAGTCGCTGGACCGCCTCTCGTCTCGTCGCTACAGCTCCCAGGCCGTATACGGTCTCGGTCGGAAAGGCCACCAGATGCCCCCGGATTAGCAGGTCGGCTGCCCTTTCAATGTTGGCCCGGTTAGCAGGAAGGATAGACCCCACGACCCTTAAGAGCGTACCAGTACCAGGGGGCCATCCGAAGGGGCTTATATAGTTGAGTACCCACCGTGCTTGCTCCGGGCAGGGTTGTCAACTACTCCGACGGGCCGTATCTTCCGCCTATGAGTTACCGAGGAAGCATGCCGCAGCCGTTTTTGATCCCGCCCAGCGGCGGCGCGGGATTGGTTCACCTGCTCAGGCCGGAAACCAACACGGCAGCCTGCGGAAACTACTCGTCGCGCCTGCTACCGAGCAGCGAGGACGGGCCTGATATGTGTACACTGTGCCGAAATCTGCTCGCGGGTATGCTCGCAGAGAGGTTTCCGGTAGTGCCAGAGGATTTGCCGGATGGCGATATCAAGAAGGAGCCAAGAGCATGAAAAAAGCGGCACTCGCGTCGTTCTCGGCGTTCGTCCTGCTGGCGAGCGCGTCGGTTCATGCAGACGATCGGATCACTGCAAATGATGTGACGGACCGCCCCGCGCTGAGGGCATTTGTCGAGGGCGCGAAGAACTACCTGGAGGGCATCACGACGCTCACGGAGATAGCGCGGCTGCGCGATATCTTTCGGGCCGAGGGTCAGTGGAAGTCGGGTTCCCTCTTCTTGACGATTCTGACGCCGAACGGAAACGTCCTGATTCACGGCGATGATCCGACCTCGGAGAACAAGCTGGTGATCGCCATCGAGGATGAGTACGGCAGACCGGTGGTTCAGGAGATGCTCGCCGCAGCCGAGCGGGGCGGCGACTTTGTTGATTACCGCTGGGACGACACCGATCAGGTAGCCTACTCCGTCCAGTACACTTCGGGTCTGACCGGACAGAGGCTGGTGGTGGTCGGAGGCTTCTCGCAGGACCTGTCCACGGTACCGGTTGAAATCACCCCGCTGCCGCGCCCTGAGGTGACGGCCGCCGAGGTGGTGGACCGGGAGACGCTGGCCACCTTCGTCAAGGCGGCAGCGAAGGCGTACCGAGACGCCATGCTGACGCCGGGCATGCGCGAGCTGGGGAACACGAAGAACGCCCTACGCCAGGAGGGCGGCGACTGGAAATCGGGCGCGGTTTACGTCTTCGTTATCAGCACCGACGGGTACACGCTCTTCCACGGAGGGTTTCCTCTGCGGTTCGAGGGCTTGCAGTTCGAGGACATAGACCGACAGGACATAAACGGCGTCCGCTACCTCCGGGAGTTGCTGGCGGCAGGCGAGGCGGGCGGCGGCTACGTCGAGTACATGTTCGACAACCCGGCGGTGGAGGGCGACGAGGAGACCGGTTCGCCGAAGATCGCGTACGCCACAGGCTTCCGGTTGCCAGGTCGGGACCAGGTTTTCGTAGTCACATCCGGCATCTATCCTTCTTCCCCCTGATCGCCCGGGCGTATCCGAAGGGCGAAATAATCGCCTGATTCGGCCCGAAAGCGGAGCTTAACCGGAACCTGTCGCCGGCCGTAGTTTCCCCGTAAGACGGTAACGAGCCCGGTGACTGCAATCACCGGGCTCAATCTGACCATCAGGGAGCTACCCGTGCTCTGTACTGTAGGTCGAGTGCAGGATACTCCTGCCGCTTTCCCCTGGTCAACGCCTCGGACGAACAAGCCCGGACACAGTTACCCTACAGGCTGTCCAGTGGCGGCGCCGTGTGTCGGGTATGGGCATTTCCCCTCGCGGCGCCGCCTTGGGCAAATCTCTCGGGTATCAAAGTATAGGGGCTTATATACCAAAGTATATAGTTCCCCATCCAAAGGGACCGGCTCAACTATCAAGCATCAGCACGAAGCGCAGGTCGTTCACGTTGGTATGGGTCGGCCCCGTAAACAGGAGATGATCTGCCTCCTCGAACAGGGTGTAGCTATCGTTGTCTTCAAGCAGTCGGCGCGCGCGGTCCCGGGGAACAGTGCGGAAGAGATCGGGCGTGACCCAGGCCCCAGCGTTGCCCTCACTCCCGTCGATACCGTCGCTATCTGCCGCGAGGGCAAAGGTGGGGGCGCAGGGTGGGAGGTCGAGGGCCAGCCCGAGAGCGAACTCTCCGTTCCTGCCGCCCCGCCCACAGCCGCGGACCCTCACCGTCGTCTCACCCCCCGAGAGGAGGGCGCAGGGGGGTCGGAAGGGTTGGCCTCGGGTGAGGACCTGCCTGGCGATAGCGGCGTGAACACCCCCGGCGACACGGGCCTCTCCGGTAACCCCAGCGCTCAGGATATGGGCTCGGACCCCGGCCGCCGCGAATCGGTTGGCGGCCGCCTCGAGGCTCAACTGGTTCGTTGCGACGAGCTTCGTCTCGCAGTTATCGAACAGAGAATCACCGGGTTTCAGCGTCTCGGGCAACTCACCGCGTATCCCCTGAACAAACCGCCTGCGAGCCTCCGGAGCCACCAGACCGTATCTGTCGAGAACGTCGAGCGCGTTCCCGAAGGTGGTGGGGTCGGCCACTGTAGGGCCTGAGGCGATGACACTAAGATCGTCACCGACCACATCCGAGATCACCAGGGTGAGAACGCGAGCCGGATGGGCGGCAACTGCCAGGCGACCACCCTTGACCCGAGAGAGGTGCTTGCGGACACAGTTCATCTCGTGAATGTCGGCTCCGCAGCGGAGGAGGGATTGGGTAAGGTCCGCCTTCTGTTCGAGGGTGATCCCGTCGGGTGCGGTCAGGAGGGTGGACCCCCCTCCAGAGAGAAGAATCAGGACCAGGTCGTCCTCGCCGAGACCCGCCAGCAGGCCCAGAAGTCGCTCGGTCGCCACCTCCCCCGCCGTGTCAGGCACGGGATGGCCTGCCGTCAGAACATCGATCGAGTGCGTCGGAAGGGCGTGCCCATAGCGAGTGATCACGGCACCTTCGACATGATCTCCGTAGTGCGCCTCGACCGCCTGGGCCATGGACGCTGCAGCCTTGCCTACACCGATCACGATCAATCTTCCCTGGGGCCTGGGGGGAAGGTGTGGAGCCAGGATGTTATCCGGCATTGCAGCAGCCACGGCGGCCCGGAACGCCTCCTCAAGGAGATCCCGACAGGCGTCAGGGGACACAGCAGAGCCCCCGCCGCCCGGAAAGCAGAGTCATGCGCTTAGGCTACAATAGCTCCATGTTCGGGCTGTTTCGACGACAGAATCCCAATTTCAAGGATGAAGGGAACTTCCTGCTAGCCAGGGTCCTGACCAGCAAGAAACGGGAGGTCATCCGGGTTCGCCTCTCGAAGACGAGCGAGATGAGCGCCGCTCCCGGAGGCTACTTCGTCCGCAAGGTTCTGGTGGGATCCGAGACTCTGGACCAAGCCACCCTTGAGGTCACCACCAACCGGGGACACAAGGTCACTCAGGCGGTGGTCGACGGCGGTGAGCTCGTCCCCGTTCGAGAGTGGGAGGATTGACCTGGTGCGGGCCGATTGGGACCGGGGCAGCCCACTCTGTTTGCAAGGTACGAAGGGGAACCGCAGCATCTCAAGCTGGGGTGGGCACTAGCGACTTACCGGTAGCATGCCGGTGGGCAAGAGGCTACAGTAGGGACGGGACCTGTGAGGAACTAAGCTCGCGGTTCGAAATCCCCCAGAAGGGTAAGGGCTTTTATGAAACCGATTGTTCTACAAGCTGTGCAGTGGACCCGAAGAATCCGTCCCGCACTGACCGTGGCGCTAGCCGGGGTCGTGGTCCTCTCTCTGGCAGCGATGGCCATCGCCGAGACCGGTACCTTCAGGATGATCCGAGTCTGGCAGCACAACTACACCACCTTCGAATTCGCAGGCCAGACGATCACCGGTGGTGCCCTCGAGGGAACGAGCACGGTCCTTGAGAGCAGCGGCGGTCCGTTCGTGGCGGGCGAGCACGGCCGCGTGACCTGCATGGTCTACGCAAAGCAGGATGAAGCGGGGCTGGAGCTCGAGGCACCGTGCGTCACCATTAACGCTGCCGGCGAAGAGCTGTTCTCGCTGGCGCAGCGTACTCTGGGCGGCATCGGGGCTGGGCAAGGGGGCGAGGGCCGTTGGCAGCTCCTGGGCGGCAGCGGTAAGTTCGCCGATGTTACCGGGAGTTGCAGCTACGAAACCGAGTACCTGGAGGACAATTGGCTGGTGTCGATGATGGAGTGTGAGTGGGAGCGACCCTAGAGGTCACGGGATCTGCAGAGGTGCTGAGAAGGCCGTAGAGCCGAGCGAGTTCTGACTGAAGGCAGTGGCTCCACCCACTAGGTTGGTGCTGCAAAGGACTGGGGACAGGACCCGGCACTACGGCGGTCGGTCTTCTACCGATCCACGGCCCGCGTGGAGCCGCCTGGATTCGTGGTTGTTGCGCTCCTTACCACTCAAGTAGTTAGTGTCGGTCTCTACTAGCCCCATGAGCGGCTAGCTGTCGTCGCTCACGCAGCCGGTGGGCCAAGTGCCAAGCCGACTCTTGGGTGATGTCCAGGTCGCTGTGCAGCTTCCATACTGCTTGACACCCTTGAGGCTCGTTGTCACCAGCTAGATAGCAATCGCCCAGACTTGCAGGCCGAGGACTGCATGACCGTTCCGGCATGCACAGAGTTTAAGGTGCCAACTAGCCCTAGCATAATCCCCCAAAGCTTGCCATTTTATGGACTTCATGCTCATGGTAGTCTCCCCAACCTCATCTGGTTTAACGAGCTAACGCCTCCATCCCGAATCGCTCGGCGGCCTCCAGTGTCTCGCGCACGTCGTCCCAGGTCGTGGTGTGATTGATGATGCAGAGCCTGAGCGAAAACATCTTGTGGAGAAGCGTCGATGACATGAGCGCACGGTCTTCCCAAAAGACGCGAGCGAGAATGCTCCTATTGATCTCCTCCAGGGCTTCCTCGTCGAGGTCGGTGTTCATGGGGTTGACCCGGAAGCACACGTTCCCCAGCGACGCCGGGTTCAAGATCTCCAGGATCGGACTCGCCCGGATATACTCCTCGGCCCGTGAGGCCAACTCCATCCCCTTCGACACTGCCCGCCGGAACGCAGCCATACCAAAGGTCTGGATCGACATCCAGATCTTCAAGGCCCGAGCCGAGCGGCTCAGTTGCAAGCCGCGATCCACAAAGTTAGGGTGGTTCGCACCCCACACCGTATCCTGGAGGATATCGGGTCGGACTGCAAAGGCGTTCTCAAGCGTGCTTGCATCCTTCACCAGAAGGCCGCCAACCTCATACGGCTGGAAGAACCACTTGTGCGCATCTAGCCCGATCGAATCGGCGCGCTCGATCCCGCGCAAGAGTCTTTTGCCCTTCTCGGTTATGATCGCAAAGCCGCCGTACGCGGCGTCGACATGCAGCCAGACGCCTTCCGCCTCACAGTAGTCTGCCATCGCTTCGAGCGGATCGATAGCCCCAGTGCTGCCCTCGCCAGCGTTGGCGCACACTGCCATGGGATTGAACCCCGCAGCGCGGTCCTCGGTCACGGCCCGTATGAGTGCCTCCATATCCAAACGGAAGTGCTCGTCGCTCGGAATCATACGTACGCACTCCGGCCGAACGCCGACGATCATCGCCGCCCGGCTTTGCGCGCTGTGGCTCTGGTCGCTCATGTACACGGTTGCGCGCTCGGGGTGGCCCGCCGCTTCCCGAGCCGCGACGAAGGCGTCGACGGCGGCCGCCGAGCCCCCGCTCGTCAAAAGCCCGCCCGCGCTCTCTGGATAGCTGAGCCAGCGCCGGAACCAGTCGATGACGACCAACTCGAGCTGGCTCGGACCACTCGCGGTCAGCCAAGTGCATTGGTTGATGTTGTACCCGGCGGCCATGAAGTCGGCCAACACCCCAGGCCAAGTGGGCGACGACGGGACAAACGCGAAGCAACGGGGGTGATCCAGCCGCGCCGCGACCGGGAGGATCTCGCGCGCGGCCCGTTCAATGACCTCCACCGCTGGCCGGCCATCCTCGGGTGGATCCTCCATCAACCGGGCCCTGAGCTCCTGCTGGAACTCTCCATCCCAGGCATCTTCTCCAGGCAGGCTTTCGATCCGCCCCACTACAAGCTCTGCCGCCTTGCGCGCAAGATCGAGCATGAGCTCGGGGGTCATCTGGAGGCCATCACGCACCTCGCCACATACCTCTCTGCACTCGACTTTGCCGCTTGACACCCCTTGTCTTTACCCCTGACTGTCCCATACACACCTCTCCGGTTCGTCATGCGGTTACTGCAAACTACGTCGTTCGCTACTTGATCCAAGAAAAAAGAATATAAATATCAGGATAACAATACTCCACCTATGTAGAAAGGCATCGCGTATCGGGCACTTCGCCAAGTGTATTCCGGGGCTGCTGACTGGCCCTTTACTCCCAAGCCGCCAAAGAGCGTGCCGAACGGCAGGTATACTAAAGGACTTCGAAGCGGCTGGGTAAAGTCGAAAGCTAAGGTGGCGTTGGTGAAGCTAGTAAGGAGTCCGCTTGTGCTGGGGGCGCAACAGGGAATCAACAAACTCTTGCCAGCACCCCTAGCGGGGCCACGCACCGGATGAGGGAGTCCTCTCGCGGTGACGAACTCGGGCCGACTCACCTCACTCCAAATATCAGTCAATATAGCGATGCAGGTGGTATCGCCCGTCGTCGGTGTTTCCCGTTAAACTGGCAGCATGATCGATACGAAGACCGCCGAATCCGTTCTCGCCACGGCCCGCTCGCACGGCGCCGACTTCGCCGAACTCTACCTGGAACGGTGGCACCGGCGTACCCTACGAATCATCGATCGCGAGGTCAAGGAAGCGACCAGCGGCATACAGTACGGCGCGGGCCTCCGACTCCTCTACGGGACCGATGTGGTCTACGCCTACACGAACGATCTCGACCGGGAATCCCTGGTCGAGCTAGCCGACACACTCGCCAGGCTGAAGGGGAGGGCAGGGAGCGTAAACGCCAGAGGTGGCGGCGGCCTCGACTTCCGAAGGCATCAAGTGAAAGGCCTTCACCAACCTGCCGACCCGTTCGACACCAAGCCCAAGCGCTACCGCCTCGAGCGCCTCCTCGAACTCGACGGCGGGGCGCGGGTCGGACCCGAGGTCAAACAGGTCGAATCGAGCTATCTCGAGTGGGAACAGGATGTGGTGATCGCCAACTCGGAGGGGCTATGGGTGGAGGATCGCCGGGTACGGAGCCGGATGAACGCCATGGTGATCGCTAGCGCAGACGGCGACACTCAGACCGGCTCGCACGGCCCCGGACTATCGAAGGGCCTCGAGCTGTTCGACATCTTCTCCCCCGCCGAGGTGGGAAGGACCGCTGCGGAGATGGCCATGACCAACCTGAAGGGGAGCCGGGCGCCGGCGGGGACGATGCCGGTCGTGATCGGCAACGCCTTCGGGGGGGTGATCTTCCACGAAGCGCTCGGGCACCTGCTGGAGACCACTTCGGTGGCGAAGAAGGCCTCCGCGCTCTCCGACCTCCTAGGAGAACAGGTCGCGAGCCCCACCGTGACCTATATCGACGACGGTACTACCCCCCACGGTTGGGGCTCGTCGGAATTCGACGACGAGGGCCTCCCGACTGAGCGGACCGTGCTGATCGAGCGGGGCCTCCTCAAGTCCTACATGGTGGACCGCGTGGGCGCGCTCATGACCGGCTACCGACCCACAGGTTCCGGCAGACGCCAGGACTACACCTTCGCCCCTACCTCGAGGATGCGCAACACCTTTATCGCCCCCGGCGAGACCCCGAAGGAGGAACTCTTCTCCGGCATCGAACTGGGGCTCTACGCCAAGACCATGGGGGGCGGCCAGGTCTATCCCGGCTCCGGCGAGTACAACTTTGCGGTCCGCGAGGGCTACATGATCCGCAATGGAGAGGTCGCCGAGCCGGTGCGTGGGGCCATGCTGGTCGGCAAGGGACCCGACTCCATCCAGCGCATTCAGGCGGTCTCGCCCGACCTAGAGACCGCCCCCGGCATGTGCGGCAGCCTTTCGGGTTCACTGCCGGTCGAGGTCGGCCAACCGCACCTTCTCATCGATGAGATCGTGGTCGGAGGTGAGGCGTGACCTTCAATGAAGCCAAGGCCTATCTGCTAGCCAGAGCCAGGGCCATGAGCCTCGAGGTGGAGGTCCTGGCCACCGAATCCCGCGAGCTGACCCTCAACTCTTTCGGTGGCAACCTCTCCGAGATCACCCGGGCGTCGCAGGGGGGGGTAGGAATCCGGGTCGTGGTCGGCGGCCGCTTCGGGTACGCCTACAGCGAGGAGAAGACCGAGGAGGCGCTCGACTGGATCCTCCACGAGGCTCGGGAGAATGCGGAACTGTCCAGCGCCGACGACGGATTCCTGCCCGAAGGCAGCTCCGTAGGCCACCGGGACCTCATCTCCGAAGGCCTCAGCGCCCCCCTTGCGGAGAAGGGGGAGCGGGCGATCGAACTCGAGCAGGCCCTGCGGGAGGATGAGCGCACCAAGCAGGTCTGGATCACCCACTACACCGAGCGTGAGGTGTTGGAAGAGCTGGCCTCCACGAACGGGGCTGAGGGGGGCTACCGTAACGGATTCGCCGGGTTGATCTCGTCACTCGTCATGCAAGAGGGCGAGAGCATCAAGCAGGGAGTAGACATCTCGGTCGAGAAGGAGTTCCACGCCCTGGATCCGATGACCACGGCCCAGAAGATGATCGAGACGACTGCCCGCCACTTAGGGGCCCGACCCCTAAAGACGGGCCTCTACCGCGCCTACCTCGAGCCGCGCGTTGTGGCCCAGCTGCTCGGGGTGCTTACGAGAGCCCTCAGTGGGAAGGCGCTGATCGAGGGCAAGAGTCGCTTCGCCGACAGGCTCGGAGAGGAGGTCGCCTCCGACCGGATCACCCTCGTGGACGACCCCACGCTCAGCGACGGTCTGGCCAGCCGCCCCTTCGACAGTGAGGGGACTCCGGCCCGGGCCGTCACCCTCATCGAACGCGGCGTCCTGCGCAGCTTCCTGCACAATAGCTATACGGCCAGGAAGGCTGGCCATGAGAATACCGGGCACGCCTCCCGCTCCTACCGAAGCACCCTCGGTGTCGGCTTCTCAAATCTCTCGCTCCAAACCGGGGAGGGGGTCGACCTCGTCGAGGGCGTCCTCGTCACCGACCTGCTGGGCCTTCACGCCGGTGCCAACCCCATCACCGGGGACCTATCTCTTCAGGCGTTCGGCATCAAGATCGAGGGAGATGAGCGCTACCCGGTCGAGAACTTCGCGATCTCGGGGAATCTCTTCGAACTGCTGAAGCGGGTGTCTGCGGTCGGTGACGAATCCGAGTGGCACTTTACCGCGGGAGCCATCGGCGCACCCATGCTCGAGATCGAGTCGCTCTCCTTCGCGGGTGCCTAGAGCCGCCGCTATAGCGGCGAGCGGGAGTTACTGTGCACTGACGAGGTCGGGTCGCAGGCTGCTGGCACGGCGCAGGTAGATGTGCTTCATCTCGACCTGCCTCTTACGGGTATTGACCTGCATCAGCACCCGGATGACGTGGGTCAACCTGCCCGGAACGGGTATCTCCTGGTTACATAGGAGGGGCACAAGGTTCATACCTAGCTGGCGGGCGGCCTCCGCAGGGAAGACGCTCACGAGATCTGGCGTCGTAGTGAAGAAGATGGCGGCGATACACTCGTATGACTCGATACCGTTCGCGTCGAGCATGGCGACCAATAACTCCTCTGTCGCCTCGAGGATCAGTTCGCTCTCGTCAGCCTCGACCGTCGTGGCGCCGCGGATTCCTCGCACCCAATAGGGCTCCATGCCCACGAGTGTAGCAGAGGACCAGCGCCGAACCGTAGCGCGAGCGCTCGGGGGAGATGCACAACGATCGGTCCGAGTCACTGCACAGCAGAGCGTCCCTATCAGCCCCCCACAAGACCTGAAAGACGATCTGCTCCAAGAAGCTGCCGGAAGTGAGGACCGGTGGGATCGGTCCACCGTCTCTAGCCAACTCGGCTATCCGTCCCAACGTATTTCACAGGTGATCTCCAGGGAGACAAGTCTCTGTCGGTAGAGACGCAGATTCGGACGTTCTCAGATGCTGCCCTGTCCTGCACCTTGATAGCCGCAGCCGGCCCTGATGACCCTACTCTCTATTCCCGGAACCCCTCGGCAAACATTACCAACGTCGGCAGGATAAACAGGATGAATACACCCGACAACACCAAACCGCTCAGCATGCTGACGACGAACGGCACCAGCAGAAACTCATGGGGGCGGACGCGCCTTTGGGACTCCCCAATACCAGACTCTCTTAGCCCAGCTTGTGATCTCAAGTTTCCGGGTAGAGTCCCTTAATGCTCGACTACGTCGACCGAATCATCGTCGGTTGCTGGCAACTCTCCGAGGGCCACGGCGACTCTGGAGGGCGCTCTGCGTTCGATGCCTTAGAGGCCTATTACGAGGCGGGATTCCGGGTTTTCGACTGCGCCGATATCTACACCGGCGTCGAGGCGCTGCTCGGGACCTTCATCCGGGCGAACGGCCTGAGCAGCCGAGAGCTGTTTATCCACACCAAGTACGTCCCCGACCTCACAACGCTCCCCACACTGAGCCCGGAGCAGACCGAGGCCGCAATCGACCGCTCCCTATCGCGACTGGGCACCAAACGCCTCGACCTGGTGCAGTTTCACTGGTGGGACTACCGGGTACCCGGCTACCTCGGGGTGCTCGATACCCTTTGCCAGCTCCAGAAGCAGGGCAGAATTACAGAGATCGGTCTGACCAACTTCGACGTGGAGCGCACCGAGGAGATCCTCGACTGCGGCGTCCCCGTCGCCTCGATCCAGACACAGTACTCCGTCATCGACCGCAGACCCGCAGGTCGGCTCGCGGCCCTCGGGAAAGCGCACGGCATCCCCCTCCTCTGCTACGGAAGTGTCGCCGGGGGACTCCTGTCCAATCACTATCTCAGCAGGCCCGAGCCTCAGGAACCCTACGAGAATCGCTCGCTGACCAAGTACCTGCTGATGCTCGAAGAGATGGGCGACTGGGAATCCTTCCAGGGGCTTCTGCAGGTGCTGAGCGACATCGCAGAGCAGCGGGGCACAGATGTCGCCACCGTGGCGAGCGCCTACTGCCTTGAGCAGGACGCGGTGCGCGCCTGCATCGTCGGCGTGAGGAACACCGACCATCTCGACCGGCACGTCGCCCTGCGTGACACCGTTACCCTAACAGGGCGGGAACTCGACCGGATCGAGAGCGCGCGATCCACCTTGGGCGAGATTCCCGGCGCGGTCTACGCGCTCGAACGCGACCTCGGGGGAAGGCATGGGCGGATCATGAACTACGAACTCAACAGCAAGTCAGCATGACGGGCAAGGCACCAAGAACCTTTTATCTCTACGACCTGAAGGTCGAGATCGTGGCGGTGAAGGAGGGGCTCGAGGAGATCTGCAACCACCACCTCGGCGACTACTTCGAGGTCTCCGGTGAGAACATCCGTATCCCCGACGGAAAGACCTTCAGCCTGTATGCGCTGGCCGCCGTGCTCCCCCTCCTCCCCGCCAAGCAGCGCGTCACCGACGAAGCTGACTGGATGGCGACCGACGACCTGGTGATGTGCCCGGACCCGAACTGTGAGGCCATGATGAAAATAACCAGGACAGGCATCAGAGAGTTTCGGACCGAAGAGGTGACCGCGAATCGCTGATGCTGCCTGACCGGCGCCAAGCGGCGGGTTCAAGGTCGGCTCCTCCAGGATATGACGGGCGGCCGACAAGGTGTTTGAAGAGCTTCTCTTGCGGAACGGGTAGCGGGTCCGCTGTTTGGGGAGTTGCAGACTCACTCCTCGTCCGGGCCTGAGGTGTCGGCACTCTCTTCCTGAGCCGAGGCCCGACCGCTCCCCTACCAACCCTCGCGGATCTCGCTCGAGCTGAGATCCAGCCGGAACGCCTCCGCTGGTAGTTCCTCGAAGAGGTCCTCGAATCCGCCGGGAACGGGAGCGTCGCCAAGGGAGAGCAGTCGGCCCCGGTGCTGCCGGAGGGCCACCAGGAACCGGGCTCCGCAGCTGCGCACCACCCCCAGCGCCTCCTGCACCCCCGCCAGACCCCCCTCATAGAAGCGCGGGTCGACGACGCGGACTGCGGTGTCGCTACCGATCACGAAGACGCTACCCGGAAAGAGCCCGGCCTTGGCGGCGAAGAGGGGGGAGCGGGTCAGCAGGAGTGGCGCCACCGTCGCGAACTGGCCCGCCCGGCGCCAGGCCTCGAAGGGGCTTATGGCCGCCTTGGCAGCATTCACGAGCGGCAGTTCGAACAGCACCCTGCAACCCAGGTGCTCCGCCGCAGCCCATGCCAGCCCCAGATGTCCCCTGTGCAGGGGGTTGAACGAGCCTGAGAGGATCGCCACACCCTTCGGAGGGCCGCCCGTGGTGGGAACGCCGTCCTCGGGGCGGATCAGGACCCAGGGCAACTCCCCGGCGGCGAACCGGTCGAAGGGTGAGCGGGGAGCGAAGGTCTGGGTGAACCGCTCTCCGTCGAGGAGCGGCAGTTCAGGGCCGTTGAGCACACCCTTGGCGTCTGCCGTCGCCTTGAGGATGACCAGGCTCACCAGTTCCTCCTCGGCGGTGCGATCACGCGCACCCTTGGTGAGCGTCAACTCGTAGCCGGCAGTCCCCAGGGCGGAACGAACCGCGACCGCACAGCGGTGGTCGCCCTGCTTGGTCCGGTCGGTTGCGATGGTGGCGGTGCAACCCAGACCGAAGAGCGGACCCTCGTCGCTAGCGAGGTGGCGGGCCCTCCGCTCCCCGTTCTCAGCCAGCGCCTTCGCCACCTGCAGGGAGGTGAAGCGGTCCGGGGTGAACCCCACCGCCTCGACCAGCGAGGTGGCAGTGTAACGGTCGGTAGCCTCGAGGATGGTTCGTGAGGAGCCGCTTAGGCCGTGCAGCCAGGCCAGGGCCTGCGAGCCGGCACCCGCGAAGTTCAAGACCATCCGTTGCGGCTGGGCGTGGATGGCCGTTACCAGTTCCTCAACCACCAACCCATCATGACATCCGTGGTCGTCGCCATCCGGGCCGGGATGAAGCGATCGGTGTGAGTACTAGGGTAGTGTAGCCCGACTCTTCAAAAATAGAGATGTCAATTCAAGCCCCTAACTGCTGATTGCGTTTCTGAATGTGTCGCTCTATGATGCAGTTCTCGGAATAGTCTGGCTCGACCTCTCAAGATAGGCCCAAACGAGGAAGTGATAGTGACATGTTCAGGTTGATTGCTGTTGCCGTACTCATCCTGTGGAGCTTTGCACTAGCCCAGGTCGATTTTCGGGAAATCCTCGACCTAACCTCTTGGCGTGGCCTCACGGTAGCGTCCGAGAATCGCTGCAGCCCATACGAACGAGACGACTACTCGTTCAAGCGGGAGAGGCACGAAGCCGAGTTAATCGAGATCTGGGGGCCTACCTCTCCGTACACCTGCGAGGAGTTCCCCGACTTGGAGGGCATTGACATAGATCACTTGATCGCTCTCTCAGAAGCACACGATAGCGGGCTTTGTGCGGCTTCGAAAGACCGTAAGCGGGAGTTTGGCAACGACCCCGATAACTTGGTCTTTGCCCCGGCAAGTCTCAATCGAAAGAAAGCGGCCCACGACGCCGTGGGCTGGGTCCCCGAGATCAACCAATGTTGGTTCGCAGAGCAGGTTATTGAGATCCGCCGCAAGTACGACCTGACGATTGACCTCTATGAGGTATTGGCTCTCGAACGGATACTGCTAGGGTGTCCTAGTACCGAATGAGAGCTTGCTCGTTGGATTGTGGGAAAATTTCACCTTTCCCATTAAACTGTTAAACTGTTTCCTAGGATAAAGACAGTTAGACCGACCACTCCCAAGGGTGGTCCGTCTACTTTGAGTAAGTGGTCATTATTCGATGTAATTCCCAAGCGATTCGATGGCTAGTAGCTGGAAGGAAGGTAGAGTGCCAGTCCTACCACCCAAGACAACCATGTTCGACCAAGAGGAGGCGAACAGTACGCCGGTCCACCCAATCCCGCCACCACTGAGCGGTAGCGGTGTGGTACCTTGATGTATAGCTTCGTGACAGCGCTATCGAGGGGAAAAACCCTTGAGGGAGGTAGAAGGGATCGATATCCTCCTACCAGGGACTAGGACACAGAGGGGGGCGGTTCTGGTGTACTGGGGGGCGGTTATATCGGAACCCTACTCAACCCCTCAGTCGGCCAACTCCAGCGCGACCTCCATCATCCGAGTGTAGCTCCTCTCACGCACCTCGGATGAGTCTTCAACCCTGGACACCAAGCTGTCGCTGACCGTCAGGATGGTGAGCGCCTCGACGCCGAACTTCGCGGCCAGGGTATAGAGCCCGGTGGTCTCCATCTCCACGGCGAGGACACCGTGGGCAGCGTACCGTTTCCACGCCTCGAGATCGTCGTAGAAGGAGTCGCTGGTGAAGACCCCGCCGACGTGGACAGGGATGCCCTTAGCCTCAGCAGCTTCGTGGGCGCGCTTGAGCAGCCGGAAGCTGGCACTCGGCGCAAAGTCCTGACCGCCGAAGCGGAGTCGGTTGGTGTGTGAGTTGGTCGAGGCGGTCATGGCCAATACCACGTCGCGCAGCTTCATCTGCGGCTGCAGCGCACCGCAGGTGCCGATCCGGATCAGGTTCTTGACGCCAAAATCGTTAATCAGTTCGTGGACGTAGATCGAGATCGAGGGGATGCCCATACCTGTCCCCTGGACCGATACACGTCTGCCCCGATAGCTGCCGGTGAAACCGAGCATGCCACGCACGCGGTTGTAGCAGACAGGGTCATCGAGGTAGGTCTCGGCCAGGTACTGGGCGCGGAGCGGATCGCCAGGCAGCAGGATCGTCTCAGCAATGGCACCGGGCTCGGCACCGATGTGAATGGTCATGTCACCACCTGGTGGATCAGGGCGTTGCCCCCACCATGGCCGGTGCCAACCTCGTCCGGGAGCACACCGCGCAGGGTGATCCAGCACCCTGGGTCCAACAGTGCATCCAGACAGGACACCGGCATCCAGAGTCGGTTCACAAGCAACAGTATCACGTCGCTCACAACATAACCCCTCAAGACCTACCCTCAGGCCGACTGGCAACCCGCCCAGCCTTCGGAGGTAGGAACGGACGTTACAGATACAGGAGGTCAGCAACGCGAACCCCCATCACCTACAAATTTGCCCCTACTGCTTAAGCGGTCTCAATACGCTCCGACTCAATCGTTAACAATCCGTTCGAAGCGCTCCTCCCAGGCGGTGTAGTTACCCTTGGCACCCAGGACAAAGGGTGACAGACCGATGATCTGGATAAGGGCCGAGTTCATCATCGAGGCGGGGAAGGTCATCGGGCGAACGAAGTCTACGAACAACACCACCCGGTCCTGATCGGTGTGGTTCCAGGCTTCGTGAAGGTAGGTGTCATCGAAGATAAGACTCTTACCCTCCTCCCAGTGCCGGACCTCGTCCTGGACGCGGATCCCACACTGGTCGCGAGGTTCGGGAACCTTGAGGCCCAGGTGGTAGCGCAGTACCCCATTGTAGGGGCCGCGGTGCGGCGGCAGGTGCTTGCCGGGGCCGAAGATGGAGAAGAACGCTGTCTTCATACCGGGGATCTGGTGCAGGAGCTCGAGCGTCCGGGGACAGGAGTCGGAGTCATTGCCCGCCTTGATGCCGTAGGCATAGAAGAAGAAGGTCTTCCAGTGATCGTCTTGCGAGAGCCCCTTCTGATCCGGTGAGATGTCCTGAAAGTTCGGCAGGTGCTCGCGGTACTTGAGGAGTTCGTCGAGCTCTTCGCGAATGACCTGCCAGTTGGCCTCGATCTTCTCAACCCAGGGGAAACTCTCGACCTCGTAGAACGGCTTATCTCCTACCAGTGACGAGGAGTTATAGAAGCGCCCGATCTGCCGCAGGATGAACTTTAGTGCCTCGACCGTTGTCGCTCTCGCGCCACCACTCGTGCTACTCGTAGTACCCAATTCCCCACCTCCACGGGTCGGACATCTCGACCGTAACACAGACCGGCTTTGCGGTGCTGGCGGAAACCCCACACCAAGGCTCGGTCCCCCTCCAGGGGCCGAGAACGACCTGGGTCGAGTCCCGCAGTCTGCCTCCCCGGCTACGCTCTCGAAACCGCCCGGCTGGGGCTCCCAACCTTGCCTTCCCCCGTGACGAAATCGACTTGCGTCACCTTAATAATTAAGGTATAATTGAAAGTGTGAGAAAACGCCTAGGAGAACCCCGCCAAAGCCTCATCCGAGGCGACGCTCCAAGGAGGTCACGATGAACCGCTGGGCCTATGACGTAGCCTTAGAACAGCTCAAGAGCCTGCACGAAGAAGCCCGGATCGCGACGCTCGCCCGTTCGATGGCGCGGGCACGGATGGCAAGGCTGCTCGCTACCTGGGCGCACCGACTCGACCCCTCACTGAGACCGACGACCCCCCGGCACACTCCCAACACCGAACCCCCAATCTCCAGAGCGCACCCCTCCCCTGCACCTCCGCTCGCCCCTTTTGAGTCCCGACCGCCCCGGGGCGGTCCCTCCCCCGCCGCGGGCCCGTTTTGAGTCCCGATCGCCCAGGGTAGATACCTGCCCCGAGTCAGCCAGTTCGAACCCGGTGCCGACCACCCCAAACTTTCTGCCGCTTCTGCGCTGATGTGTCCAGCTACCGATGAAGTCAGGTGGACGCCTGACAGGTCAAGACCGTCGAGTGGTCCCCGGGAGGGGCAACCCGCCTCGGCGCGGAGGGAAATACTCTTGAGATCACGCAGCCGGATCCGAACCCAACCCGACACCCGCTCCGGTGCCGCCGGAACCCTCACCCGGACCTTCCCTGGGGTTTCTCCCTCACCGGGCTTCCGGGGCACCGATTCCATCCGAGCCGCGGGCTGGCCCTCCCCAGCCAGCCCGCCTCACCTACCCCAT
>MPNL01000051.1 GCA_002239005.1 Truepera sp. bin119 | reverse complement strand
CTGTTGCCAGTTCACTAGCTTGGGTGAAACTGGCAGCCTGCCGATTCATGATGCGACGAGTAGCAAGACGCCAATCAGTTGGAAAGATCGGTTGATCCTGGGAATGATGACTTTTCGTTCAAACTCTCAGCGGTTTCATCCTGTTCGCGCTCTCCTACGATGCCTTGCGCTAGTGTGAACAGGCCCTAGTGTGCAGCACCCCCTGGGAGTCGAGGATCCTCAGAACCCCCTGCTGTGCATTCACCGTGAGGATAATCCGGTTGGGCAGGTCGACCTATGAGATACCTTCGAGGTCCTTTCTCCTCAGACTCTCAGATACCTCGTCGAGTGTGGGACGCTCGGTTGGGTTCTTGGCAATCATGCACATCACGAGTTGGTCGAGCACCTGAGGAATGGCTGGGTTCAACTGATGAGGAGAGGGGGGGGTCTGAAAGATCTGCTGGTGGATGATCGCCTCGTATCCACCTTGGAAGGCCATCTGGCCCGTGAGCATTTCATAGAAGACCAGGCCGAGACTGTAGATGTCGCTGTGGTGGTCGATCTCTAGGCCTCTCACTTGCTCGGGCGACATGTAAATGGGGGTCCCCACCCGGACATCGGTAGTCGTGAGCCTGGATAGCACCCTCCTGCTGGCGATGCCGAAATCCATCAGCTTCACGGCGTCTGGTCGAACACGGGGCCGGCCAGTTTGAATCCCTCCTCGGAGGATCATGATGTTTGTGGGTTTGATGTCGCGATGGATGAAGCCAAACGAATGGATGTGCTGGAGGGCGTTGACCACGAACTGCATGACGTCAATGGATAGTTCGGTGTCGAGGTCCCCCGTCTTGATATAGCCCTCAAGGCTGCGTCCTTCGGTGAATTCCATGGCTATGAAGTGCTTGATCCCGAGGGTGCCGTGTTCGAAAGTCTTCACAATGTTGCGGTGATCAAGGCGCCGGGCAATCTCAGCTTCGTGGTGGAAGCGGCGAATGAACTCCAAGTCGGTTACATACTGCTCCATCGGAAGCTTGAGGGCCACGATCTGATCGTCGGAACGCCTGCGGGCGCGGTAGACGTTAGCCATCCCCCCAGAACCGACCTTCTCTAGGATCTCGTAATCTAGTGTCTCCACCATGCCAAGGGCACTACTGACCTTGTTCCTAGCCTGAGCCCTGAGCTTTCGGAGATGTGGCACAGCGTATATTTTCTGCACCAGGGGAGACCCCGCGATGACGAGTTGGCTGAGCACCACGGTGAACAGGATTAGAGGCGCAGTGGTCCGCCCCAGACTATTCACGAACACGAGCCCTGTTCCAAGCAGCAGTGACAAGACCAGGATCACAGCGTTCATCCGACCTGGTGCCCGAACGAAGATTGAGGTTAGGACGGCGATGCCGAGCAATACCCAGATCATGCGGTTACCTTTGCGAAGGTGATTGTGCTTGGTTCACCGTACACGTTTGTGAGTGAGATGTGGTGTCCAACGCTGAGTGGACAGTTGCTGGTCTGCCTGATCGAGATCGTGAACGCGTCACTGATCTGCCCTTCGGTCCAAGGCGTGTCGGACGGAACCTGTGGCCGGGTCCTTAGCATACGTGCAAGATGAAGTTGCACTACCCCTGGCACTAAGCCCTCTCCTCGCCGGTATGATCTCGCCCGAACTGCTTTTCGACCCTATAAAACTGGTAGGTTTTCCCCCCAGCGGTTAAACAGCTAGTCCGGCACCTCCATGTTCGGGGGTCTCGCTCGGCTGACCTCTGGACCGCGCTCCACGCCCTGACTGCTTACACCGGTTCGGTGTAACCTGCCCCTCTCCATCCGAGCGGGTTTCTCCCATGTCAACATTTCGCGTGTAGATCCGCGTTAAGCGCACTGTGGCTCGGTCGCCGTACGGACGCCGTACGGATCGCTCAGTTGTTGTGGAGTCTAGGTCGCTTGACCGTCTCTAGGTAGGGGTAGCGGATAAGGAGTTGGCGATAATCGCGGAACAGTTCGACCGCTTCCTCAGAGCTGGCTGGGAGTTCGCGGATCCGGAAGTAGGCGAGATGGCCTCCTTCGAAGCAGAAGGTAGGAGTCCCGAAGACGCCTCTAGCCGCAGCCCGATGATGCTCTTGCGCAAGGACCGTGCGACACTCAGGATTGGATAAATCATCTTCGAACTGCTCCATACGAAGGCCGGCACACTCCGCAGCGGTTCGGACGGTATCCCAGTCGAGCGGGCGGTGATCTCTGTGGCGGGCCCTCAATAGCCCTAGGCGGAAGGTGTCGTGTAACATCCTACCCTGGCGTCGCGCGGCGCAACTGGCGAGGAAGGGTAGCAGGCCCTTTGTTCCGCGGTCATCGTTGAGATCGATCCACTCGTTCCAAATCTGCCACCTGTCCTCACCGCAATAGTTGCCCTGGAATAGACTGAAATGCGACCAGGTGAATACGAAGCCGAGCCGTTCCTGAGCGGTGAGTGCCACCTCGGCGCCTCGCCACGCAAATGGGCATAGGTAATCGAAGAAGACCGTGACCGACTCGGCCATCATCACATTAGAGCCCACCTTCTGGACAGGTCAGGTAGTTCGGGCGACAGGTCGGCCGGCCCGGAGATTCGAGGGGCGTTTCAGAGGGCTTCGCGAGGAGTCCCTTAGTTCTTTTCTCCCGGCTCGGCCTGGGCCTTGGGGAGTTCTATCTTGCCATGTTTTGCCTCAAAACGGCGGAGGTTGTCCTCAAGGCTCTTAAGGAACGCCTTAGCGTGCTGAGGACTGGTGATCACCCTTGCCGTGACCCTTGGGGACTGCTGCGGGTAGGCGAGGGCGAAGTCGATGATGAACTCTGTCGCGGTGTGAGCTACGAGGGCAAGATTGGCATACCGACCCATGGCCATGTCCTTATCGAGCTCGAGCTTGACCCTCACGCCGTCACAGCCTTCCCAATCTTGGGCAGCGGCTTGGGCAGGTGGAAGCTGGCCCAGCCCAGCCTGCTTGCAGAGTTCATCACCACGACGAAGTCATCCACCTCTATTTCGATCAGGGTGGGCAACACCGGGTTGTCCCCGTCCTCGATCATGGCCCAAATGCTCTCACCCTCTCCAGACCGACCGACAAAGGGGAAGCTCGAGGCGGAGCGGTTTGAGATCAGGATATGGACGGACCCGGGGTCTATCACACCATCCGGTAGGCCCTCGAAGATACGCCCCTTCCCGCCCACAACTGTAGCGCGGGTCATCCCCTTGATTTCCAGGACTTGATTGAGCCGTGCCTCCAGCATCAATTCTGCACCTCCTAACACGACTTGAAAAGGCTCTGGGGTGTTGTAGTACACAAAGGAGACAGCCTTCAGTAACAGAAAGTTGCGATCAGATGTCACCCTCGAAGGCAGGGCAACCGGGGGTGTGGCTCTGAACGGTGATGAGCAGTTGGTCGGAGGGGTGACCTGAGCCCTTCTGTCACGCTAGCGACCTCCTCCCTCGGCGAGTTCCAACTGGGTGAAGCCCCAGCCCTGGCAGTTCCATGGGTGGTCACGTCGCACGTGAGAGACAGCGGGATGAGTCTCCGTCGAGCCTTACACACCCACGACCGAGCAGTCGGCAGAGAGTAAAGATTTCCCTGTTCCCTCCTAGGTCGAGATCTGCTGCAGTGAAGGCTAGAGTCAGAAACGTTGGCGACCTCGGTGGTAACAATCGGCAAGTCCTCCAAAGCGTTTCGGGAGGCCGTTGCCGATTGCTGAGACGAAGGTGCTGTCCGTGTCTGCGGTCAAGGAGGCGATGTTTCCATTGAACTCCTTCATCGAGGGGAGTCTAGCATGGTTTGGGTGGGTTGCTTTGAGGCTTCACGCGCCCCGATAGGGAGACCTTCTGATATTTTGAACGCGTCTTAAGTTAGCTCCACGCCCCGGTTGCGGTAAGGCCGTGGCTGGAGGATAGTTAAGGAGAGAGGCGCCATGGCCTACGAGCCCCCTGATGACGTGCTATTCGAACATCTCGACATCCGCATTGAGGAATCGACCGCTGTTCTCACACTGTCTCGGCCCGAGGCGCTGAACGCCTTGCACACAGGTCTGCTGCTTGAGGTCTCCACAGCTCTAGAGCTAGTTGTGGTTGACCACAAGGTCCGTGCGCTCGTCATAACGGGTGAGGGGCGCGCCTTCGCCGCAGGGGCAGATGTCGAAGGCCTAGCCAGCCTCACAGATGCTTTCAGCGGGCGGGAGGCCTCTCTAGCAGGGCAGGATGTGATGAACTCCTTAGCTGCCCTGCCGCTCCCAACGGTCGCGGCGATCGAAGGTTACGCTCTCGGGGGCGGTCTCGAGCTCGCCCTTGCCTGCGACCTTCGCGTGGCCTCCCCCGGTACTAGGCTTGGCCTACCGGAGGTCGGTTTGGGCCTCATCCCCGGATATGGTGGTACGCAGAGACTTCCCCGCCTAATTGGATTGGGACGAGCCCTGGATCTGATCTTGACGGGTCGTCACGTCCTTGCTGAGGAGGCGCTGGCTCTCGGCCTCATCAGTCAAGTGTCGGACCGGCCCCTTGAGGCGGCCCTCGAGCTGGCAGCGGTCGCTGCTAGGAACGCGCCGATCGCACTCGGCCTGGCAAAGGAAGCAGTGATCCGCGGGGTCGACGTCACGCTGAGTCAGGGTCTGGAGATCGAGGCCGACCTGTTCGGACTGGCGGTGACGACTGAGGATAGCAAGGAGGGAACGCGTGCCTTCTTGGAGAAACGGGATCCGAGTTTCCAAGGTCGCTAGTCTCTGTGGGGGGCTAAATCTTCTCCCTCGGAGGCCACGCACTCGAGGCGCTCTAGGGTGCGAGGATCGATCTTGCCAGCTTCAACTAGCCGCTCCTCGAGGTTCTCGACGCCGGCGAGTTCCCGCAGAGCGCGTTCGCTGGTGGCATCCCAGGGGCCTGGGGCCGCTAGGTAACCTGACGACACTAGGAGCGCAGAGAGCCGCTCCGCTACCTCTCCCTGGATAGCCAACAACTCCTCGGCTCTAGGGCGTTCAAAGAAGAGTCGATGGAGTTCCAGGAGTTCGGAGAGGCGAGGCACCGGGTCTGGATGGTCATCTACACGCAGGTCTATGTAGCGGTCGCTATACCCTCCGTAGCCACCCCCCTCCCTCACGATGAGGAGGGCAGCGGCCTGACGGCCACGCCTGTCCCCGCCGGCGCGGTCCCCTGCGAGTAGGGACGCGAGCATCCGCTCGGGGAAAGGGCCGTGACTCTTCTCGTACCCCTCGAACAGAGCGTCAAGCACCTTGGGACCGGTGAGAAGGTTGCCCTGAGCTGCGAAGCCCGGCTGCGATATGCCTCCAGCCCACGGGTGACAGCCAGTGCCGGTAAAGCTTAGGCTGTCGCCATCGGCGGTTACCATCCCATACTGCCGGAGGTGGTGGTCGGGGTCCGTGTCGGCGTAAGACTGGTGGATGTCGGGTAGGCGGCGGCCCCCCGCCAGCGCCTCGAGGGTGCGCGGCCCGACACTGGTGTTTGCGTAGGATTGGGTTGCCCCCGCGCCCACTCTGGCACGGGCGAAGGGCACCACGGCCCCTACCGCAAGAAATTTTGAAGCAGTGGCTACGCCGAGATCTCCTGTGTCTGGATCGCGCGCCACGATCGAGAAGGTCGCCACTAGGTCAGGAGTCATGAAGCGAGCGTAGCAGAAGTGAGATCGCCGGGACGGCAGCTGTCCAAGTGTCATGCTTAAATCAGACATGCCCTTCCGCATCCGAATTTCGCTTGCCATCCTGCTGGCTCTGGTTCTGACCGCCTTACTTGGTCCCTTACTGATCCCCGTCCCTACGTTGAAAGATACGGTCCCAGCGATCCAGCTTGCGGACCCTGATAGCCAATTTATCGAAGTAGGGGAGCTCACCGTCCACTTCAAGACCTCCTCGTTACCGCCCCTCGCCGGAGGACCCGTCCTAGTCTTCCTTCACGGTTTTGCTTCGAGTCTCTATAGCTGGCACGAGGTGCTCGAGACCCTAGGCAGGGACGGTTGGTCCGTCGCGTTCGACAGACCGGCCTTCGGGCTGACTGAACGGCCTCGTCGTGGGGAGTGGCGGGACCTCAATCCCTACGCTCCAGAGGGACAACTCAGAGTCACCTTGGAACTCCTCAATGCTCTTGAGATCGATAGGGCAGTCCTTGTCGGCCATTCGTCGGGGGGTGCGCTGGCCGTAAAGTTAGCCCTAGAGAGCCCGGACCGTGTGGCAGCGCTGGTCCTGGTCGATCCAGCCATTGTTCGTGAGGGCGGTCCACCCAGGTGGAGTCGGCCGCTTCTGTTCATTCCCCAGTTGAACCGGGTGGGCCCGCTGCTGATGCGTCGGTTCAGCGGTTCCTCGGGGTGGACGTTCCTCCAGGCGGCGTGGAGCGACCCCCGCCTCATAGATGATGAGACCTTCGAAGCCTACCGCAGGGCGTTGCAGGTCGACGACTGGGACTGGGCCCTCTGGGAGTACAGCCGGTCAACCTACAAGCTCAACCTTGTGCCTAGGCTTTCCGAGCTGTCTCTCCCGACCCTCGTGGTCAGCGGCGCCGATGATAAGATCGTTCCACTCGAACGGACCAAGGAGGTAGTCCAGGCCATCCCCAATGCGACTTTGGCCGTCTTCGACAGCTGTGGCCACGTGCCGCACGAGGAATGCCCCCTGCCGTTTATCGAAGTGGTAAAGGGGTGGTTACTAGACCAGGGCTTCTTCAATTAAGCTCTTACCTCCTGGCTGACTGCGGTATCAACTGCGAAGTGCCCAAGGGTCATTTCGTCCTCCCCGGACGGCGCCATGCTGTTGCCGTGATCTTTCAGAAAGGTCGGTGATGTTTACGTGGATGTGCTACTTCTCCAACGTTCAACAACCTACTTCGACAGGGCCTAGTTCAGTGTCCTGAGACCCAAGTCAGAGCATCTCGATTCCGAACCTTGTGCCCCGCAGAGCAAGACCATAGACCATCGCTCACTAACAGCCGGACCAGCGGCACGGATTTGCGATTTTGCCATGGATGTGTGGGGCGTAATTCGAGTATCATTGGATTGTGTCTCTGATAGTGAAGTTATATGCAAGCAGGCTTCTCAGATCTCGAGGTCTGTGATCACCACGGTTCCCTCCAATCCCACAATCGCCCGTGCTGGGAACCTGTCCGCTTTTCCTTTCTCCGCCAATGTCGCTTCCAGAGCTTTCCGCTTCTCCTCCCCAGCGACGAGGAAGACGACGACTCGCGACCCTGACAACGCCCTCGCAGTCATGGAAACCCTCCACCCGTGCTCTGGCGTGTCTACTGCGACCGTAAGCCCCTTCGCGAGAACCGCTCCGGTGCCTGGGAACAGGCTGGCCGTATGGGCGTCGGTGCCGAGCCCGAGAAAGGTGAGGTCGAATTTCGGGGGGTCACCGATCCGGTTGCGAAGGAGCTGCGCATAAGCGGTGGCAGCGTCCGTTGGGTGGAGGTCTGTCCCCCAGGGCCAAGTGAGGATCTGATCGCTGGAGATAGCCACCTTGTCGAGGAGTGCCTCGCGGGCGGCTCCGTAGTTGCTCTGGGGATCGTCGTGCGGGACGTAGCGTTCGTCGCCCCAGGTGACCCAGGTGGCGACCCAAGGCAGGTCGCTTCTCTTGGCGAGGAGTTCGTACATGCGTAGAGGGGTAAAGCCGCCTGAGAGGTTTGCGAGGAAGCGGCCCCTGCTTGCTACTGCAGTCTGCGCTGTCTTTTCGAAGAGGCGGGCGCCGGCTGCTGCAACGTCGGGGACGGTTTTGACTTCTGCCTTGTCCATCTGGAGAGTATAGCTGCGAACCTGTGGGGCGACCTTCGGTATGCTACAGCTTATGGATGTTAGTCGCGACGAGGCGTATAGGTTGATGACCGAGTGGACCGAATCTGGGAGCCTTAGGAAGCACATGTTGGCTGTCGAGGCTGCCGTGACCGCCTACGCGCGGGAGATGGGCGAGCCTGAGGAGTTGTGGGCCGTCACAGCCCTCCTTCATGATTTCGACTATGAGCGATACCCTATTGGCGGGAAGGGGGGGCATCCGTACGTGGGCGTCGCTCATCTCAAGGAACTCGGCTATCCAGAGGGGGTGACGGAGGCAATCTTGGGGCATGCCGACTTCACTGGTGTGGCGAGGACATCGAAGCTTGCAAGGGTACTCTACGCTTGCGACGAGATTACGGGGCTCATCACGGCAGCGGTCTTGGTTCGACCCGACAAGAACATTGCCAATCAGACGGTGAAGAGCCTGAAGAAGAAGTTCAGGGACAAGGCCTTTGCGAAGGGCGTTGCCCGCGACGATGTCCGGCGCGGAGCTGAGGAGTTGGGCGTCGAGTTGTGGGAGCACATTGCATTCGTCCTCGAAGCGATGCAGGGACGTGCTGGCCTCCTTGAGCTGTCCGGGTGAGTCATTCGTGGCTAGTGAGGGTCCGGACATTTAGGCGGAGTTTCCCCTTGGTCAGCGTGAATAAGGGCCAGACGACGACAGCAGCTCTGCCTTCGAGGGTGCGGATGGCAACCTGACCGAATTGGCGCGAGTCGAGGGAGCCCAGAGGACCTCGGTTGTCGCCGAGAACGAACACGTGGCCGTTCGCCACTAGGGTCTTGGGGAGACTGGAAACGGCGATGCGGTTCTTGAGGTACGGCTCGTGGACGAGTTGACCATCAATATAGAGATTGCCACTTACCAAGGCAACTTGGTCGCCTGGGGAAGCGACTATGCGCTTGATAATTCGCTGGTTGCGGTCGACCGGAGAGCGGAAAAAGACGATGTCTCCGCGCCGAAACGTTCCGATGCCAAGACGGTGGAGCCAAGTCTCGTACCTCGGCACGAGGGCCACTTCACCCGCCCGGAGCGTTGGGATCATGGAGTCGCCACGGACCACCACGAGCGAGGTGCCGAGGGTGGTCATGAAGAAGGAGGTGATTGTCACGAGGAGGAGCCTGAGGAAAAACCTCCTATTGTCCCTCCTTTCGAGGGGAATCACTCTACGGGGGGGGATCGGGTATGGCGGAGAACGCCTCGGGTGGACGCAGCCCCCGCCAGTTCCAGTCCCCGTCGCGACGGGGAGGCCAGATGATGGCTGTAGCCTTCCCAGCAACAGTGATGGCCCTGACCGGTCCGAAGAAGCGGGAATCCTCACTCCCCCCTCTAGAGCTCTGTCGATTATCGCCCATGATGAAATAGTGCTTGTCTGGAACGATCAGATCGAGGACGAACGGTTCGCTGTCGGGGGCATTGTCGGGGACAGGTGCTAGCGTATCGATTGTGGTACCGTAGTAGAGTTGAACCCTGGGGTCGTTGACGTCGATGGGTTGTGGCCTAGAGCTAGTCCTGGAAAGCTGGGGGATGGGGGTGCCGCGTATAGTCGTGACGAAGCGTACAGCCATGCCTGTTACCTTGCCGCCCTCGGCGACAACCAAGGGAAAATCGATCGCGTCGGGAGTGATCTCGCCGGTGCTGGAGATGAAGCTCTGGTCCATGGGGTGGCCGTTTACGTAAACTTGGCCCGCCTCAAGGCGGATGTGGTCTCCGGGGATCCCTATGATCCGTTTGATGAAGAAGGGACGGCGCGACCTCTCCTGGGCGGTCGGGGCGTTCGCTGGCTCCCGGACAACCACGACCTCACCCCTGCGGAACGGGCCGAGGATCCCTATGCGCCTGAGCCAATTGTCGTACTTCGGAATGAAGACCCGGTCACCGGTCAGAAGCGATTGGAGGATGTTCCGGCTGCCGACCCCTCCGTTGAGATTCGGTCGCATCGAGCTGCCGACCACACCCACCGTGTTGAAGACGAAGGTGACGATCAGGAAGGCGAGGGCCAGCGCCTCAGCGTAGCCCCTGACCTCGGCGATCAGTCGTTCCTTGAACGTCTTCTTCTTAGATGCTCGGGTGAGCTTTGGTCTCCCTTTAAATTGCGCCATGGATCTCAGTCTACCCGCTCATCGTACTGTGCGATCTCTACTATCTAAGGTCCAGAAGGACTCGGTTATGAAGATGGTGAAAGAAGGTGGGAGATCCTCTCTCGAATTGGCCGAGTGGAGGATGTATATCTGGAATCATCGATTCGGTCTGATTTGTCATCGTATGTGGACATGACTCATTTGCGGATTCATGCCTTAGAGCTTGAACGAAAAGTAAGAGTAGCTTAGGGATGTGGTATATCCATCGAGATTTTCTACAACCGATGGAGGATGCCATGCCCTGGAACCAAGCCACTCAGAAAGAGTATAAGCGTAATCGGCAGGAATTGGAGACCACCCTGACCGATGACGAATGGAAGTTGATTGAGCCGCTGCTGCCGGCCCCTGCCCCGAAGGGCCGTCCCCGGACGACCGATACAAGGACGGACTCTACGGGTCCGGGCGGTATTCGACGCAATTCAGTTCCTTCTTGCAACGGGTTGCCAATGGCGGCTGCTACCTCGTTGTTCCCCCCCTTTACTACCGTAAGGCCGGACTCTTCGGGTCAGTACTACTTCTACAGTTGGCGGGACACAGGCGTTTTCGACCGGATGATGGACCCGAAGAGTCCGCTTGTGGCGCTACGGACTCTGGTGCGAGCCGAGTCGGGTCGGATCTGGAGCCGACAGCAGCGATTATCGACAGCCAGTCGGTGAAGACGACAGACCCGAAGAGTCCGTCCTCGAGTGGCGGGGCTCGTGGCTATGACGGGGGCAAGAAGATCAAGGGTCGCAAGCGGCAGCTGGCAGTCGATGTCGACGGCTCACCGATTGTGGTGCAGGTGGAAACGGCCAAGGACGGATTCTTCGGATCAATCCAGGACCGGGATAGTGGTCTGGACCCGAAGAGTCCGACCTTAGTAATCCTGGAGCTGCTGGAGAAGGCTCCGACAGTAAAGAAGCTGTTTGCCGATAGCGCCTATGCGGGACCGAAACTGGCAGGGAAGTTAAAGGCGTTGGGGCTCTCCGAACTGCTCGAGATCGTGACCAAACCCGAGGGGAAGACCCGAAGAGTCCGTCTTTAGGGTTTTACCGTGCTATCTCGTCGCTGGGTGGTTGACCCGAAGAGTCCGTCTTTAAGGACCTTCGCATGGCTGGGGCGCTGCCGATCCGAGCGAAAGCGAGAATCCGTCTTTCGATTGGCGAAAGATTTCGAACGAACTCTTGCGAGTTCGGTAGCTTGGGTGAAGCTGGCTGCCTGCCGATTCATGATGCGGCGGGTAGCAAGATGCCGACTGGTTGTGACCTTTCCCCCGAAAACCGGGCCATTGGAACTGGAGTTTTCCACCTTTAGCTTAACGAAGGAGGAAGACTGATGAAAGGTAAGCGATTTAGTGAGGGATAATCGGCGTTCTAAAGGAGAACGAAGCTGGCGCAGGACGATCTGTGTCGGCGTCATGGCATCAGTACGACGACGTTCTATTGGGTGGCGCAAGAGGTACGGCGGCCTGGAAGTGAGCGAGGTGCGGCGGCTTCGCCAACTGGAGAGCGAGAACGCCAGGCTGAAGAAGATCGTCGCCGATCAGTTGCTGGCCAGGTCGGCGCTGAAAGAGCTGCTGGCAACCGGTAAAGCCCCTGGCCAAGCGCAAAGCTGTGGGCTTGCTGATGGCCGAGTTGGGTTTGAGCGAGCGGCGCGACAGCGCGGAGGTCGGCCTGTCGCGGTCGGTGTCATAGGCCGCTGCCGAAAGGGGATGCGGCGGTTGTCGATCGGCTGAAGGTTCTTGGGTCGCAGCATCGCCGCTATGGCTTCCTGCGGCTGCCTGCCCTCGGCGGGAGGGTCTTGTCATCAATCGCAAGCTCAGCTACCGGCTCTAGCGCCAGGAGGGGCTGCAGCTTCGGAAGGTGCAGGAAACTGCCGCGGCGCGACCGGGTCTCGAGGCTCCTTCGCTGCCGCTGCAACGTTGGTCACCGGAGCGATCAGCTTGCCGACTAGCGCCGGTTCCGTATTCTTAACATCGTTGCTGACTACACAGCCCCGGCCAGATCGTCGACCTGTCGCTAGCGGGGGCCCGGCTGGCACGGTCTGAGGACGGACTCTCGCTGGCGCTCGGGTTTGATCAGCTAGCACCTCTCCACGGTCTGCCGGAAGAGATCGTCCCAGGCAAGGTCCAGATCCGAAGAATCCTCTCTTAAGGAGGGGGGTGCGGCTAGGCTTCTATCGAGCCCGGAAAGCCGGTGCAGAATCTGTCGAGAGCTTCAATGGGCGCTTTCGCGACCCGAAGCAAGAACCTGCAAAAACGGACTCTACGGGTCTACGGGTCCAACGAAGCCGCCTTCGTCCGTCCTCAAATTCCAGTCTTGTGTGGCCCTGATTGCGGGGAAAGGTCAGGGGGACCGGGCGAAGGGGCGGCGCTTCAGCGTGCTAGAGATGCTGCTGCTGCCGACCGCAGGCTTGGTGCTCACTACGCTGAGACTTCGCTTCTGGTAGCTAGGAGGGAATCCTAAGCTACAATAGCTCCCGCAGGACACGTAATAGAGAGGATTGATATTCGGGTGTCGGAGCGTAGAGCGTAGCCTAGCTGCACAACAGGGCGGCGGAGCGCACCAGCCGAGGAGTCCCCGAGGTTCTCCGAAATGTTTATCGGCCTTTACGCGCGGATCGTCGAAACTGACGGGCTGCTAATGACGGGCTGCTAGCGAAGGTCGAGGGGAAGCTAGAGGACTGGGAGAAGTCCGAGAAGGAGTCGCCATGAACGCCAAGTACAGATTCACCGTCCCCACCGTCCCCACCGTCCCCACCGTCCCCACCGTCTATACCGTCGCCGGCGTCTGGGCCACGATTTTCCTTTTTACCATCGTCCAGTCCGTACTGAACGTACCCGTCGCCGGCGTCGCGCCCGAAGCTATCCGGCTGACGCTTACCATGACCGCCCCGTTCACCCTTGGCCTGACCATCGTTGCCGTCGGAGTTGTGCTGACTGCCGACCTTATCAGAAACAGCGTAAATAGGCCCTGACCGCCTTGTCCCGAACAGACCCATAGCCGCATAAGGTCGCAATTCCAATAAAGTCTGCTCGGGAGATTGCTATACTATGGGCCGTGTGCTAATCTGATTGGCTCCCCCTGCGCGCCTCCTGATTTCGTACAAGGCTCTCTTGCACCAGGGGGAGCACTTAATTGTCGTTCGGGCGATTGCCCCCGAACCGTCTGGTAGCGGACACCCTCGCTCGCGCTAGCACCGGCTCACCCCGGTAGGTTGCGGCTCCAATTTCGGGAGGTTTTCGAGGGGCCTTAACGGGGTTCTCAGCGCGTCGCGCTATTTCCACGAGATCACGAGCCTGAGCCAAGTCTGCCGCTCTACAATAAACACCACCATGAAGCGTGACCCGAAGTCAAGGCCTCGGCTTATCACCCTCCCTTCTCGCCTCCACAAGCCGCGCGGCTCGGCGGCGTGCTCCACGATAGTGGCGTCTATTGCGGATGCGGATTGAAGGTAGGCTAGACCTGGCACTGCGGCGCAAAGCAGCCGATAACCGTCGCCTCTGTCTGCAAACGTCCGCACTATCTCAGGCTCGCACCGCTCCATCGTTGCGCCAGTCACCTTCACAATGTCGAGCGCTAGCTGCGGCACCGCGGCGAGCACGTCCTGGGCCTGGGCGGTGGTGGCAAGTAGAGCAAGCGCGGCAAGCAAAAATCGACCCATGAAAACCATATTATCGGCTAGCCGATGAAACCGCTCAAGCGCCTCATAACCTCGCTGAATACCCTGCATCGTTCCAAGTTAGTTTATTGGAAATCGAAAATCGGCTTTGCGAGCGCTGCAGAGGGCTAGCGTGAGCTACAGCCTACGGCAACTGGCTCTGAGGTCTCTGCCAAGCGCGTTCCGTCAGCCTGGTTTGGGTCGCCGAGTTGCCTGCTCGGCAGTTGAGCGGGCGTGGCATTCTGCAACCGACCGACTCTGCGTGCATCATCCTGTAGGTGGTCCGCCTACGTCCGGTACCTCAACCTCGCCACTGCTCCCCTGCCGGCAAGCTCAGCCCGCCGGCAGTGCCGGCGACTCCCACCGCCCCGCCTGCTGCATCTTGGCGAGGCCGGTCGCAGCAGCAAGTGCCTGGGCAGAGCCGACTCGCAGGGAGTGACTCGAGACCCGTCCCTCGACCCCGGCAGTCTCAAGCCCCGCTCCTGCTGATCGCCCGCCCTGGTGATGAGGGTGTGCTCTCAACCGACTACGCCACCGACCCGAACTCTTCCGGAAGACTCGAGCTTGGACGCCTCCAACCGCTCCGAACCCGCTTCAGGGTCGGCGATAGCGATGGGTTGGTAGTACCCTCCGCAGGACCGACCAGGAGGGTGCTGCCCTCGAGCTGCCCAGCTCGAGGGCAGCGGCATCAGAGTCTGTTAACTCATACCGGTGGGGATTCCTGCTCTCTGGCTCTCTCCAGAGCCGGACTCTACCGGGCTACGGGCCCAACGAAGTCCCATCAGATTACGTCGAGTGTATGGTGGTTCTTAAACTAGGGGATGAATGGGAACTCGTCGATTCGTGGGAGGGATTCGACTGCCAACATATTCCTTCTGGCATGCGAGTCGAAATCAAGCAGTCTGCGGCAGAGCAGTCGTGGCCCCGCGAGAGCGTAAAACCATCCGCCCTCAGATTCCAGATCAAGCCTCGCGCTCGCGGCTCAACAGACATATACATCTACGCAGGGCATGGCGGAGAAGGCGAAAGTGCCGACCACCACAACTCAGACCAGTGGCGGTTTTTCGTCGCGGCGGAAGCAGATTTACCGAAGAAAGAATCCATCGGCCTGAATCGCCTCAGGGAAAGGGTGGGTTGTCCCTGCACGATTACTAGGCTCTGTCTGAAAACGCCGTATTCGTGAGTAGTTGGCGGAAACTGGGGCCAAGAAGATACCTTTCTCATCGCTCAGGGTGCTCGTAATCCGTCGGCCTTGAAGAGTTTTCAGACAGAGCCTAAACTGAAGGACCGAGTGGCCCGAGTGATGGAGTCCTTGATGTGACCATCGCCGTAGGAATCGGCTATCCCGATGGGGTGGTGATTGGCACAGACAGTTCGGCAGTCCTCAAAGATCAATCCGATTGACATTTGTACTATAAACGCCCTACCATAAAGTGATAAAGTGGGGGTGAATCCAGATGCCTAGCGAGGTTGATATTTACGGGGGCGTCGATCCTTCAGAGGTTCCACTTTATACGCAGAAAGACGTTGCCCATCATCTTAATCTCCCACCCTCAACGGTAGGGTACTGGGTTCGCGGTCGTTGCCCGCATCCTCAACCAGTTATCTCTCCTTGGACATCCGAGGAGCTATCATTCCTTCACCTCGTTGAACTCTTTACCCTTAAAGCCTTACGGGACTTTCACCACGCAAGTCTTCCGAAAATTCGGCAGGCCATTGATGACCTCGAAGACCATGGAATCGAAAGACCTTTGCTCCAAGGTGCCGACATTTGGTGCAACATATTCCCTTTGAAGAACGGCCAAGAGGAAGTCCTTTGCCGAGTCGAACGCGATGCCGATTCCGTTCCGAGAAAACTCTTTCCCGTCGTAGAAGATTCGATCAACGAAAGACCTGTTGTCATCAACCCTCAGGTCTCATTTGGAAGGCCGACCGCAGGGGAAACAGGAATCAAAACCACCTTTATCGCTAGTCGATTCCGTGCAGAAGAGACCGTTGGCGAAATCGCAGAGGATTACCGGATCGATCCGTCTTTGGTGGTGGACGCACTTTGTTATGAGAAGGTGACTTGCAACGAACTTGCCTAGGGTTGGTCTTCTATGTAGACCAGAACCTAGATAGCAACAAATTCGTCAAACCACTGAAAGCCTTGGGGGTTCACGTTGAGCGGCATCGTGACCATTTCGCTTCCAACGAGGCAGATGTTCGCTGGATTCCCTATACCGCCCAGAAGGGCTGGGTCGCGATGACAACCGACAAAAAGATTAAACTCAGTGAAGCCGAGCGACAAGCAATCATACAGGCACAAGCTAGGATGTTATTCCTTCACCAAAAGCAAGATCTACCTATTGAAAAACTCGCCGCCAATTTTGTCAAAACATTTCCCGAAATCAGACAGTTTTTCGAGGGGTGCGTTGCACCATGTCTGGCCTCTCTCAGACGCCCCAGTGATCCCCGAGTTAAGGGGCCGGGCACTGTCTACGAGATAAGGCTGAAGTAGTGAATCCCTAAACTAGCTCCTTACCGTCATCCTATAGCATACCTCATCTCCCCTTGCAAGTGAGTCGTATAACCCCGGCTTGATCTCGATGTTGTAGCCCCGAGGCTTAATCTCTTCGACCCGCTCAAAAGACGACCTGCCAACCTGCAGCCAGACTGAAGATCGGTTCACTCTCGAGATGACCAGGATCGCTCGATAGTGCCGCTTCTGCCCGGAAGGTTCCGCCGAGCAGCTTCTCTCGTCGCCAACTAGCCGCCAGATCGAGCTGCCTCCCCGAGGGGGTCAGTTCAGCCAAGACCGCTCGGTAGAGGACTCTTCCTCCCTTGGTACGACCGACAGGCAGGCTCAGGGTGGCCAGACCCTGCTCCAGTCTTGGGGGTTGCGAGAGCGAGAAGGTCAGTTGGTCGGTGCCTGTCAGTCGCCGGGTGGCGTGGAGGGAGAAGGTAGAGCTGGTCAGCCCCGAGAGGTCAGTGATGATCCCGCCCCCATACTCCGGCACCGTCCAGCCGAGTTCGGCCGCAGCGGTCAGGCTCCAGCCGCTGGTCTCGAGCCCGAGTTCGAAGCCACCGATCAGGGTGGCGGCCGAGAGCTGGCCGAAGCCACCGGCAGCCTTGGAGCCTAGCAGTGTCCCCTCCTCTCCCAGCCAGCCGATCCGAGCGGCAGTGAGAAGCTGTCCTTGGCGGACTCCGAACGGTCTCGGCTGCCAGGACAGCATGGCTCCCATTCCTGGTTGCGAACTGCCTAGCCCTGGTGTCGGTCGCTGACTGAGACCTGTAAAGCTCAGCTCGAGGCCACTCGTTCTGATCGTAGTGGTGGCACCGGCCAGGTCGAGCAGGCTAGCGGTGACGGGCGGGGCCATCCGCTGGCGGAGTGGCTGGGGGGACCAGGGGGGACAGGCCCGGTCGGGGCGGGCCCGGGGGGACGGGCGGGGCCGTCAGCGGGTGGAGGCGCTCGAGTGACGGGGGGGTACCGGCCAGTTCGGTCAGGGCCGGGAGTTCGAACCAGAAGGGGGCTCCTAGGTCATCGAAGGCGGCCAGCTCGAGACCGGCTGCCGCTCGGCTGAAGCCGTCGCCCAGGGCGCTGCCCAGCCGGAGCCTGGTGGTCTGGATGCTCTGGCCGGGGTCGGCCAAGCTACCGGTCCTGACCCTGGGGCTGCCGACCGGCGATACCGCGGCCCCGAGGTCGAGTGCTCCCTGACCATAGGTGGCAGTGTCAGCATAGTCACCACTCTTGTCGGCGGTCAGGAAGAGCCTGGTGACCAACTCTCGCTGGGAGAGTTGATTGCGGAAGAGCTGGTTCATCAGGGCGAGGCCGCCGGTTACCAGGGGGGTGGCGTAGGAGGTTCCCCCAAGCCCCCTGGCGATGCCGGTCCCCTGGGGTCCGAAATAGGCCCCTACGATGCCGCTGCCGGGGGCGGCGATACACCAGTCGGCGGCGACGCCGCAGCGGTTGGAGTAGTCGGCGATGCTCCCATCCTCAGCCAGGGCGGCGACGACGACGTTATGGCCCTGCAGCTCCGGCAGCAGGGCGACCGCCCCCCCCAGGATGTTGGGGGAGGTGGCGTCGTAGCGGTCCGTTGCGGGGTCTCCAGGGTCGGCGAGGCAATTCTCAGCGCTCAGCGGTGAGCAGGGAGCGCCATGATCGTTGCCGGCGGACCAGACGAAGATGGCCGGATCGGTCACTCCCTGCTGAGCTACCACCTTGAGTTGGGGTAATACTGCTCGGAGCTGCGCTGCCGTGTAGTTCTCGACGAAGGTCCCGACGGCGTAGTAGCTGGCATTCACGATAGCGACACCGCTCGCCAGGACCGTCCTGTAGGCTGCTGCCCAGTCGAACGTACTCGGATCGTAGCCGCCGGGATAGGGGCCGCCGATCGGGGCGGCGAAGACCTTGAAGTCGGCGCCCCAGGCGAGGCCGACAAACCACTCGTTGTTGGGCTGAGCAGCGATGACGCTGGTGACCGCAGTGCCATGGGAATAGCCCCGTGGGTCGTGCCTGGTCTCATCCGGTACCCCTTGGAGCAGGAACTCTTCGATATCGGCAGCGGCCAGCTCGGGATGGCTGAGATCGACCCCTGTGTCGATGATCCCGATGGTGACGCCCGCCCCCGGTTCGGTGCCGCTCCCGGAGACGACTTCGAGGCTGGCATGGGCCTGGTGGGCCTTGATCCTTGCCAGAGCCGGTTGCGCCCGGTATTCAGGGTCGGCAAGGTGCTGTTGGGCGATCTGATCCCGCCTGGACTCGAATTCAGCCACCGAGATGCAGCCGTGATCGGCGGTGTCGATGCAGGAACCGGGAGGCTGTGTGGTCGGGGCACCGCAGCCCGCTAGCACCATGGCGAAGGTCGTCACTGTGGCCAGTGATGCCAGTGGCCAGCGGGGCCGGTGGTCGGTGCAGCTAGGCTTCATACGGGATTTATGCATCAGCTACTTTAGAGGGCCTCCGACCGTTACAGGTCAGGATTGTACCCCAGGCAGCTCCCTACTAACGGTTGCGGGATGTTGCGCTTGAGTGGAGCATCACTGGCGCTCTGAGGTGACAACCAGGACATACTTCAGTGCAAGAGGTCTGGGTACGGGATAGTGGCTGAGATTTTCAAAGATCGGTATAAAGACTGGATAAGGATTCGGAATCAGTAGTCAGGGGCTTGACAAGCAGTTCTGACCGCTGAGCTATCGCCTCCTCTCGAGCCGTTTTCGATAGCTGTCACAGCGGCCATGGCGAAATCTCCCTCTAGGCCGCCTGGCGCGGCCG
>MPNL01000050.1 GCA_002239005.1 Truepera sp. bin119 | reverse complement strand
CTAGCTCCCTTGATCGAATTCGGAAACGAATCGAATCGAGTTTCAGTACTCTAGTGAGGTCACTGACCCTTCAGGCGGCGCAAGTAAAGACGTTTCTGTCGCTCAGAACGCGGGTAAACCTCAAGATTGCAGCCTTCAACCTGCTCCACTCGGGGGTGCTATTCAGGTAGCAAACGGGGTAATTGGTGTCGATTCAGAAAACAACATGTCAAGAGGCTCATTATTGCAGCAGTTGAAAAGGGTCGCATTGACACGGGTGATCTCCAAGGAGGCATTCGCACTGATGTCAAAAAAGCGCTCGGGTAGGCTTGAAAGTGCGACTATCTCCCTCAAAATATCCCTCTCCCATCAGTGTCGATAGTGTGCTCTAACGAACAAAGACTCGGGGTGTCAGGGCTCGACCTCATCTATCATTGGAGCCGGAACCGGTTCGATCTCGCGGCGGATCTTCTGGGCGACCGGCGTCCGCATAGCGTGCCACAGATCCCAGGCGAGCTGACCCAAGAGCCAGAACTCGGGGCTGGTGCCGAAGAGCCGGGAGAGTCTTAACGCCGTGTCGGGGGTGACACTCCGCTTACCGTGTACCAGTTCGTTGACGCGCGGGTAGGAGATGCGGGCACGCTTGGCCAGTTCTGCCTGGGTCATGCCGAGCGGTTTCAGGAACTCTTCAAAGAGCAGCTCGCCGGGGTGGGTTGGGGGCCGATCTCTCAGGAAGCCTCATAGCAACTCCTTGCTCAAGTCAGCTAGGATCTCGGCAGCTCTAGGACCCTGGTTCGTCCGATAAGAGGCGGAAACTACAGAAACCGAACGCCGTGGTTGCGGTTGTCTATCGGTGGTGGTTCTTTCAGTGGTAGCGTCCGTTTTGTTCGGGCTTTGGCGATCGATCTAGAGGCTCTGTCTGAAAACTATGCCAAGGCACGGACCCGTAGAGTCCGTTTTCACTTCGGATTCAGCCACCCCACCAATCGCTCAGGTGACGTTACCTCCCCCGATAGGTCACTGCACAGACCCGTAGAGTCCGTCCTTACAGCGGTGGTCTGCCCCTACGCCGTCGCTGCTTCCCCTTGGGCAGCTGCCTCAAGGACGGACTCTACGGGTCAGGAATCACCCCACAAATGCCCCTGCCACTCAGCTAGCGCCGGAACTCCGCCGAGTCATATCCCCAGGTACGCTACCAGCAGTTGGGGTCGAGAACGGGGTCGACCACGACCAGAGTTCGTCTTGACTCGGACCCCACTGATAAGCTGTTCGGCTACCCTGCTCTCATGCTGCTGCCCCGGTGTGAGCAACGCCGCAAGCGGGTTCCCTTTCTTGTCGCAGACCAGATGCAGCTTGGTGCTGAACCCTCCAAGGACGGACGAGAGCAGCTTCGTTGGAGCTCCGGGTCGGGAACGCCCTAACGCTTCAAGCCCCCCTTTTTCGCTCCTGCCGCTGCCCGGGAGGCTCTGACGTGGGTGGAGTCGAGATACCAGCTATCGAGATCGACTAAGCCCTTCTCATTGAGCCTTACTTGGAGCTTCTCCAGGATCCGGTCGAAGGTGGTGTCTTTACTCCAACTGTTAAACCAGTGATACGCGGTCTGCCAGGGACCGTAGCGCTCGGGGAGGTCTCGCCAGGAGGCACCGCTGCAAAGAATGTAAAAGATGGCGTTGAGCATCAAGTAGGGATCGCTACGTCTTCTGCCTGTGGCGTTAGCTGGAGGGAAGC
This sequence comes from Truepera sp. bin119, assembly GCA_002239005.1. GTDB lineage: Bacteria > Deinococcota > Deinococci > Deinococcales > Trueperaceae > MPNL01. Next base: position 18,097 of record MPNL01000050.1, on the reverse strand, counting down.
ACTCTTCGATGAGTCGCCATTGCTGATCTGTCGGTTCATAGCGCCTGGCCATGACTCCAGGGTAGCTCTTAGGCTCGCTTGGAGTTTTCAGACAGAGCCTAGGGTTCAGGTAGAACCTATCTGGTGCAGGATGCACCAGGACTGGCCCCTGGGGAGCAGAGATGATCTTTGAGTTGTTTGAGTGGTAAGATCCTTCAACGCCTGAATGCATCACCAATGGCTGAATATGTCATAGCGTTTGACGATAGTGGTGGCGACACGCGCTTTAAGGACGGGATGATAGCGCCCGTTCCAAGCTCTAAACAAGCAGCGTGCATAGCGGGCGTGATGATTCGGAAAGATCGCTATCCATCGTTCCGTGAGCGTTGGCAGGAGTTGTGCGCAGAAATTGCCCAAGAACTTGGCGTGGAGAGTGTGCATATCCACCTAAATCAGATGTACGGGCGAAGTCTCCGCACAAAACACAAGGGCAAACCCAATCCCTTTGCAAATCAAGATGGAACTCCGAGATTGCCATTCGAGAAAACAGTCCTATACCTGAAGCGGGCGGCGGAAATCTTTCAAAGCTATGCGAATGAGAGGCATACAGCGACATCGCTGACAGTGGGGATGACGCCTATCCAATACTTTGAAGGAACAATGCAGTATTTCTGTGATCCTCAATTTTTCGCTGAAATGCGATTTATCCGGGAGCACCGTCATATTAGGAGGAAACCCACTGTCTACAGTAGGTATATCAGGAAGGCCTTCAGTATATTGCTCCCAAATTGGTCTCATCTGATTATGAAATTTGATCAACTTTTACATCTCACTAGCCGGTCCACAGCAGAATTAATAGTGGATGGATTTCATGCAGTAGAGGGAGCGACTCGCAGGGACCATCTTGAAACAGTAAGGAGGGTTGTCGGTCTTGACTACATCACTTCCGTGAGAAGGTCGACTAGCTTGGCTGATGAGCCACTCTTACAGTTGGCAGACCTTGTTGCTTACACGCGCCGTAGATATTTTGACGCCGAGAGCGGAATTGCAACAAAGCGAGACGAACATGCTCTCGCTATATACGGTTGTACTGTTGGAACGGGATTCGACAAGAAAAGGATAGATAGGCTTGAAACTGGTCTAAGTATGCGCAAGAAAAATTGGAGGGCGTCGGCATTAACGCTTAGCTATACCCTTGCGCGCGAACACGCAGAATCAGTAGACCCTGAATTTGCTCAAAAGCACCTCGTGTCTGATGAGGAATTTCACCGACGCGCAGAAGACTACTATAAATCACCCATACGTGGACCCGGCGTCTCAGTTCTAAAAGACCCTAGCGTTGCTGATGTCTACCGCCCAAAAATGTAGAAGGCCCCATGGCTTCAAGGGCCTCCCAAGTGGACTTATAAACAAAGTTAAACATATTGTCTACCCCGTGTCAAGCAATTCTCCTTGGAAATACGGGGAGATGTTTAGGATTTCGGTTTTGCGACTTTGAACGTAGGAAATGGAGGACGTGCTTCCAGGTCGATAGGCGACTCTTCCTTAGAGAGAAAGCTTATGGCTTTACGATATAGGCTTTCCCGATCTATGACACTTCCATTCGTAAAGCGTACGTTACCGTCCTCATCGATGCAGACTATTTTGTTCTTGTAAATCAATCTGATTTTCTCCCAGGGGTCGAGATCATCAGGTATGAGTTCGGTCGGAATTTCGTCGTCAATCACGGTATTGGGTCGTAGTGTGAGATTATCTCTGCCCCCCACTCGGATGAGTAGGTGAGCGAATCCAGCGAGTCCATCCTTGCAACTCCCGAACACTCCAAATCCGATCAGAAGGACGGATTCGCTGGATCCTCACACTCGTCGCATCCATTCAAGGACGGACAAGACCCGTAGAGTCCGTCTTTAGGGCTTCGTTGGAGCTACGGATCCGGGCAGTGCCATTGCGCCGCTCTATGATGCTGGTATTGGCTTGCGAGAAGCCCAGCCGAGATAGTTCCCTGGCTACCCGCTTACTACTTCCATGGGCAATCTGAGTTTCAACTCTGACGAGGCGCCGACCCTGCCTGGTCTTGCACACCATTACCTGGGCCTGACGCCTGTTGACCCGAAGAGTCCGGTCTTGGCGGTAACGAAAGTTGGGAAACCTGCCACGGGATCCTTTCCTAGCGGGACGGTAGGGGCTACCGAATACGGGGCGGACCCGAAGCTCCAACGAAGCCGTCCTTGTCCGATCTTCTGGTTGCTTATAGCTCGGCTCACCATCGCTGAATAGGACCACTCCCTGGGGATAGCAAAGGCGAGAAGCGGCGTCCTGCAGGACCTGTTCCATAAGCCTCTCGTTCCTCACCCCAGTGGCAAAGGCCACCACCAGCCTGGTCGCCGGATCTATCACTTCGGCTTGCCACAACTGCTCGCTCTTACTCCCAGCCCCAGCGCTCATCGGCCTGCAAGCTGGTGCTGGCCAAGCGTTGGACCCGCTGGTCGTGGAACTGCTTAGCATGCTGCCCAAGGCGGATTGCTAGCCGCCGGATCGCTTCTGGGCTAACGCCTGTGAGTCGGGCGGTACCCCTCACCGAGATACCCTCGGTGAGTTGTAAGGACGGATTCGCCGGATCGGCGATAGTAATGGTCTTGCTCTCACCGATCTTGCTGTTCCACACCCGAAGCGAAAACGGTCAAAGCCGGGGTCCCCCGCTGGGGGTACGGACTCTACGGGTCCAACGAAGCCGTCCTTGTCCGCCCTTAGGGGGGTTCTTACGTTCGCTGAACTCACTCTGGCAACTCAGACAGCGTATCCAGCGAATCCGTCCTTGGTAACGGATCTGGTCCGGTCCGTAGGTCTTGCGGGTCCAGCGAAGCCGTCCTTGCTTGAGATTGCCTTGTCCTGCCTGACCGTAGCTGGGGCACTCATATGGTGCAGGATGCACCAGGACTGGCCTCCCCCCTTCGGGGGGTAGAGATAATCTCACACTACGACCCACGCCACGAAGCGGGGTGATGCCCGTTCTGCGAAGCGCAAGAAAGCCCGACCTAAGAGTCTGTTCCATAAGTCGAGTGGCCGCCCAAGGTGCGGTACTCCAGATGGTTCCACATACCAGATTTGGGGGGGTGGGGGGTCTATTGACGTGCTGGAACTCTCGGGGGTGGTATTCCAAGTAGCTGTACCCACCAGATTTGGAGGGCCACACATCTTGGCAAAGGACCACTCGAGACTTATGGAACAGGCTCTAAAAGTACGAAGTAATCCCCATAACCCGTGAAACCCAACTGGGAACACCGCACCATACCCCTCACAACGTTACGCTAAGGCCGCAATCTTCGAGCCTTCTGAAGCCGGAGCTGTTCGGTATTGGCGATAAACTTATCCTTTCCAACCTCCCTGACCAACTCTAGGTCACGAAGAATCTTGATATCCCGCAGCAGCGTTCTCCTGTCGAATCGACCGTATTCCCGAGCAAGATCCATCGTTGCTAGGGCCATCTCGTCTGCCGTCAGAGTTTTATCAGTCGGCATCTTAAGAATGAGTTCCCGGCGCCGTTTGAAAACACTCTTCTTGTGGTAATCGTGTTCCGCGAAAGTATCATAGATGTAGCTATGCCAAGCGGTTTCCCATTGGTTCTTTTGAGTGACCTCAAGCGTCTGCTGAAGACCGTCACGGAGGCCTGTAACTGCGTAGCTGATGAATTCGGTGAGGTCGCCAGTCTTTCCAGCTAGGTCAAGCTGCCGGTAATACTCTGGCCGGGTGTCGTTGTAGTGGTTCGACAGGATATGTGAGGCAATATCGGGATTGCCCGCGCGAAGCAGGATGTAGAACTCCAGAAGGCGACCCGTCCTGCCGTTGCCATCGCCGAACGGATGGATCCACTCGATGTACACGTGCGCCACAATAGCTTCGACGACTGCTTCGATGAACGATTGCTCGCTACTACCAGAGCGGAACTCGCGCTGCAACCACCGGCAGAGACGATCGAGCAGGTCTTCGACAAGCTCTGGTGGTGGGGAGCGGTACTTCCACACCACCCGGACATCCTCCCGAAAACGCCCAGGAATAGCGTCGAAATGCTCCCCGAGACCCTCGCCAATCATCTCGTGCAGCCGCCGGATTAGACCCGGTGTGATCTGTCGGATATTCCCGGCTACAGTCGGGGACACAATGATCTCTTTGAGGACTTGGTTCATCGCCTTGAGGACGTTTCTTACCTCAATCTCCTGGTACTGCTTGCTCGGGGGAAGGGGATAACCTTCAGCCACCTTCTTGATCTCCTCTTCGGTGAGGGTGTTCCCTTCGATCGCAGTGGTGGCGCGAGCTCCTTTTTGCAGAGAGACGCCGAGTAGGTGTTGGTGATAGTTGGGATGGAGTGGGATCTCGCAGATAGCTTCGACGAGGCTTTCGCACTGTCCAAGCAAGTAGAGGATCTCTCCTGTGAGTTCCCAGGTCTTTCTAAACCGGATATGGGGGTGGCTATCGAGGTCGAGTTCTAGCGTAGTCATAGTCCTCCTGAAGGATTGTGGAGGGGGGCTCCAGGGGATCAGAGATCCAAATACATCATAGTATCTGGTAAATCATCTGTCATGAGATCTGGTTGCTTAGCCGTCACGCTATATCGGGGAGATCGCGACAGCGACAGCGATGATTGCAATAACCGAAGCCACCACGGTTGTCCGCCCCCGCCCCTATCAAAAGTTGGCAGCTGCCGGTTTTGTCGATACCTGGACTCAGAGGTCCTATGCCTTTAGCGACAGGTACGGATACACCTGCTGCCAGGGTCACGAGTTGACCAATGGCGAATCTGAGTTGGCTGAGAGAGTCGATCAGATCTGGGTAAGGCTTCCAGGTGAGGACTCTCAAATCGGTTATACCCGAGTGAGTTTGTTGGGGAACAGCCCTGAGGAGATGATTCAAGGTCTGTGGCCGTCAGTTCATGCGGGAGTTTTGGCGAGGCTTAGGATACCGGGGGTGGCAGGGGAGTAGTGGGGATGAAGAGACTCACTACATCGGTGGCCGTGGTGGTGCTGCGTTATCATCACAAGAACGATTGCGAAAGGGCCATAGAATTAGTGAAAAAATCATCGGATGCTCGCATTCATACTGTGCCAAAGTGAGTTAGTTTCCATTCCGACCTTTCCCATCCCAGACGTGCTTTCTCGCTTTTTTTGGTCGTTAACGGTGTGGTCACCCAGATCTTGGTAGCATCCGTGGTCTGGGAATTGGTGCCGGTAGGGGGGTCAAGAGTGAAGGGGCGGTTCTCGAATAGGCTTCACCGAGACTCACCCATGGGCAGGAAGAATGATCTGGGGGATCGCCTGCCGGACGGGGGAACTCCATTGTGGAGAGCGGTTTGAAGGGCGTAACAATCGCACACCACGTCCCAATCCTGTTTCTGAAGCGACTCGCTCCGGCGTTGGGCTTGCCGGGGGATACGTATACTAGGGGAATTATATACGGTAGTGCCGAAACCCTTGACATCTTCGGCACCATTGTGTAAAATTAGATATGGCACAAAGCGCCCCTGGCAAACACTACCGCAAGGGTATCTCGCTGATTGAGATTACCCGGATGTTCCCCGATGATGAGGCCGCCGAGCGGTGGTTCACCGAGGGACGCTGGCCTACTGCCCCCCACTGCCCCCACTGTGGCTCTGCCAATGTTCAATCGGGTGCCAAGCACAAGACCATGCCCTACCGCTGCCGCGAGAAGGAGTGCGCCAAGCGGTTCAGCGTTCGTACCGGTACGGCTATGGAGGCGTCTAACCTCGGCTTCCAAGTCTGGGCCATCGCTATCTACCTGGTAGCGACCAACCTCAAGGGCGTTAGCAGCATGAAGCTGCACCGGGACCTGGATATCACCCAGAAGAGTGCATGGCACTTGGCCCACCGACTCCGCACGGCGTTAGCCGAAGACGGCGGCTGGCCGTTTGCGGGACCCGTCGAAGTAGACGAAACCTACATGGGCGGTAGGGAGCGCAACAAGCACGAGAGCAAGAAGCTCAAGGCGGGACGCGGCACCGTAGGCAAGACCGCCGTCATAGGGGCTAAGGACCGGGCCACCAACCAGGTCAGGGCGCAGGTGGTACCGGGAACCGACGCCGAGACTCTGCAAGGCTTCGTTCAGGAACACGCCGATGACGGCGCGATGGTGTACACCGACGACCACCGGGCTTACCAGGGACTACCCAATCACCAGAGCGTCAATCACTCGGTAGGTGAGTACGTGGATGCGATGATTCACACCAATGGGGTAGAATCCTTCTGGTCGATGCTCAAGAGAGGTCACAAAGGCACCTTCCACAAGATGTCTCCCAAGCACCTGGACCGCTACGTAGCCGAGTTCGCAGGGCGTCACAACATCCGCGAACTGGATACCGCCGACCAGATGCGCCGCGTTGCTACCAGGATGGACGGTAAGAGGCTTCGCTACCAAGACCTGATTCGCTAAGCCATGTCCAGCCTCGCCCCCGGCTCCCTCTACTATGGTGACTGTTTGGACTGGATGCAGCGCTGGGATGATGAATCCGTAGACCTGATATACCTCGACCCACCCTTCAACTCGAACACCGACTACAACATCCTCTACGGGGCCAATGGCGGGGGCAGCGCCCAGTACCGGGCCTTCACCGATACCTGGAGCTGGGACGAGGCAGCGGCAGACCGCTACGCCATGTTTGAGAGTGCCGTAGGGCGCCCTGCACATAGGGCAATCGTGGGGCTTCACTACGCCCTCGGGCCCTCGGGGATGCTTGCCTACCTGACCTATATGGCTGAGCGGCTAGAGCATATGCACCGGCTCCTAAAGCCGCCTGGGAGTCTGTATCTCCACTGTGACCCTACCGCAAGCCACTATCTCAAGCTTCTGCTTGATGCCCTATTCGGACCAAAGCATTTTCGCAACGAGATTACGTGGCGGAGGTCAAACCCGAAGAGTCACAGTACGGTCAATTTTCCCAACTGCCGAGATACGATATTGCGGTATAGCCGAGAATCGGCGTGTACATTTCACATGGTGTACGGTCCACATGACCCGGAGTACGTCAGGAAGGCGTACAAGAATCGGGATTCAAAGGGGCGATACCAACTTCTGCCGCTGCTGAATCCGAATGACAAACGCCCAAACCTCACATATGAGTTTCTTGGCGTGACGCGCGTTTGGCGGTGGACCAGGGAACGAATGCAGGCTGCGTATGATGCCGGAATAGTCGTTCAACCCAGGCCGGGGGCGGTTCCGCGATACAAGAAATACCTGCACGAATCACGGGGACGTACAGTCACAAACGATTGGCACGATATCCGACCAGTGCTTGGTAATGAGGAGATAGGCTACCCAACCCAGAAGCCGCTAGCACTCTTGGAGCGCATCATCAAGGCTAGCTCTAATGAAGGCGACCTGGTGCTAGACCCCTTCTGCGGCTGCGGTACCGCTATCGAGGCAGCAGAGCGCCTCGGTCGCCAGTGGGCCGGTATCGACATCTCCTCATTCGCTATCGACCTTATCCGCGAGCAACGTATGCGCAACCTCTCAATACCGGTTCAGGGTATCCCCTTGGACCTGGTATCGGCCAAGAAGCTGGCTAGGGAGCAACCCTTCAACTTCGAGTCATGGGCCGTAACCCGGCTCCCCGGCTTCGCCCCCAATACCAGACAGGTAGCCGATGGTGGTGTAGACGGTCGGGCTACGCTAGCAGTCAAACCGGACGATATAGACTCGCGCTTGGCCTTGGCACAGGTCAAGGGAGGGAAGCACAGCCTCAGCGCCCTCAGGGACTTCATAGGCGTAACTGACCGAGACAGGGCGGCACTGGGCTACTTCGTAACCCTCGACCCCTTCGAGACTGGGGCCGCTAGACAAGCCGTTGCAAGTACGGGCAAGGTGAGAGTACACGGTCACGAGTACCGGCGAATGCAGCTATGGTCGATTCAGGACTACTTCGAGGACCGTCTACCCCGGATGCCTGTCATGATGAACCCCTACACTGGCAAGCAGCTAAACGAGCGGTCGCTATTCTAAGTCCTAAGGAGGTAAACTGTCGGCATGGTTGACTTTCAGGAGCCGCCCAATTGGGTAGCAAAGCGTGGGGAGTGCAACCTCGAGCTGATATTCGAGGTGCTATCCCAAGTCGTAACGAGAGACGTGGCAGAGGCAAACAAGCTACCAGCCGAGAGCCGACAGGGTTTCCAGTTCAAGGTAGAGCGAAACGGGGAGGGTATAACCCCTATGCTGCGGGTAAGCAGGTTTGTAGGCGGCAATCCAGCCGCGCCCGACCGCTACCACGTTACTTTCGAGAAGTCTGTCTTGACAATCAGGGTTCACCGACCCCCAAGCACCCCCTTACTCGCTCGCCCAGAGTGGGATGATGAGGCTCAATCTTGCAGGCTGTATATTGACGAGCGACCGTATAAGGTATGGGAAGTAAGCCAGAGGGTTCTAGGTCCTCTGTTCTTTGAGATTCCGGGAAAAGAGTAACTCCAAGGGGAGTACTGCCATGCGCATGACGACACAGCAGAAGCTAGACTGCCTACTTAGGCGATTCGACGAACTCGCCGAAAGCCAAGGAGATGGCGTAACCCTGAGCGCACAGGACATAGCACTACTGATGGAACAGTGCGGCTTTGCGAACCGAAACGAAATCGGCTTCTACATACGCTCCCTGGAGGGAAGGGGGCTTGTAGTGGCTGACTGCTCGGCAGACAACGTTATCCTGCAAGCGAGCATTACGATTGATGGATACTGCTATCTTGATTCCCTCAACGGGCATTGAGATTCCGGGAAAAGACTAGCCCTTTTGGGAGGCAGCGATGAAGAAGGCTAAGGCCAAGAGACAGGCCCGCCCTAAGCCGGTCGACCCGCGTCACCAACCCTCTAAAGCCGAGCTGGAAGCCGATGTCAGCCTGCCCGTGACCCCTGAACGCCTGATGCGTGCGGTGGTAGCTGGGGGAGCCAAGCGCAGGGACTCATAGAGTTTGCGTCGGTGAGGGGAAGGCTAGGGGGTTTCGGCACTACCGTATATAATTCCCTATACTAGGTTAGGGGTGCCGATTATCGTGACTCACGAGTCGGATTTTCCCAGGTCTGATGTCGCCCGGGGTCTGTTCGCGGACCGGGAGTGGCTGGTAGGGGAGAGGCTGGCTGGAGCGTTCTTCACCAACCTCGGCCCTGGCCGCGCCGGCAAGTCCGTCGGCTAGCCGCTTGGCATGGCACAGATCCACACCGTCTGCGGTCTCGTTGCCCCGGAGGCTCTCGGTCGCACGCTGATGCACGAGCACCTGCTCTGCGACCTCTACCGGGTCACGGGCAGTCTCGACCACCTGCTCAACGATGAGGCGCTGGCTTGCGACGAGTTGGCGGAGCTCACCTCGGCGGGTGGGAACGCCCTGGTGGAATGCACCACCCTCGACCTCGGACGGGACCCGGAGGGACTGCGCCGCATCTCCGAGCGCACCGGTGTCCACATCATCATGGGGGCCGGCTGGTACCGGCAACCCTACTACCCTCCTGAGATCGACCGGACGGCCACCGACGAGCTGGCTGCAGTTCTGACTAAAGAGCTGATCGAGGGGGTGGGGGGGAGCGGCATCTGCGCGGGCATCATCGGTGAGATCGGCACCGATCTCGACTACGCCAGCGCTCAGGAGGAGCGGGTCCTGCGGGCCGCCGCCCGGGCCCAGAAGGCTACCGGGGCGCCGCTGACCACCCACGCCTCGATGTATCCCGTCGGCCTCACCCAGTTGCGGATCCTCGAAGATGAGGGGGTCGACCCCGAGCGGGTGATCATCGGCCACTGCGATACCTATCTCGATCTCGATTATCACTTGTCGATCCTCGATGCCGGTGCCTACGTGCAGTTCGATACCGTTGGACGCAACCATATGAACCCCGATGACCGGCGCGCCGAAGCGCTCGTCGAACTGCTGCAGCGGGGCTGGAGCGACCGACTGCTACTCTCCAGCGACCGCTGCTTCAGGTCGGACCTCAGCGCCTTCGGCGGAGTGGGGTACGGCTACGTATTCACTCGCTTCCTCGGACGACTCAGGTCGCTGGGCGTCGCTGCCGCCGATATCGAGGTGCTGACTGTGGCCAATCCCCGGAGGGTCCTCGCCTGGTAGACCCTCGCTCGGTCGCTAGAGCAGCGAGCTGGTGGTCCGACTTCGAGTGAGGCGCCCCGGAACTGTCCGGGGTGACATCGTATTGTCGGTCCATTGGCAGACCGTGCATAAGTACTGGACAACCGGTGGCAGTTGGGAGCGTATCCATGAGGCCCTCCGGCCTCAGGTTCGGCTCCTGGCAGGAGGAGACCCGACGTCCAGCGGGTAACCCGTTGTAGAGTGCGTCGAGGACGAGACAGACCCAGAAGTCCTTCTCCACATAGCTGGGCAACGTGTCGAGGCGGCTCGCCGCCGCTGCGAACACATCCCGCTGGTCTTGTTCCGGGAGGATGAGGGAGGATCCGAAGGCTCCATTCATGCAGCAACAACTTGGTCGGTCGTGATGCTGCGCACGAGTGGCAGCGCCCAACCAGGTAGATACCGGCTGTTTTTCCGTAGGTTACGCTTCACCTCGTCGGGAAGATGGCGCTTCAGAGTTGAAACGACCTCAGTGTCCGCAGCGGCGTCGGGGCCGAGCCACCGTAGCGCTTGGGCCACCGGGGCCGCTGGCTTTCCCGCCCACTGCATGACGCTCGGGCTTGCGCGTCGGAACTGGACCGTTTGTCCGCCAATCTTGACCGTTCTAGAGGGGCCGCTCGTCACGTAGCAGGCCTGAGCAGGGACCGCGTTGGTGAGGCCAAGCTGGTTCGCGGCTTCGAGGCCACCGAGCATGATGCGAGCACCGGTCTGCCTTGCAAGCGCTGCGATGGCGGCTTCTAGGTCGACGGGTGCAGGCCGCTTCAGCACACTGCTGATCCTCGGCATGTCGTACAGGCCGCGACCGACCCGGCGTAGTTGGCCAGCCTTGACGAGGCGCGACAGCGCTTGGTCGACGGCCTCACGGCTCCCGAGGTCCAAAAAGTCCTTGGGCGTGCACACCCATTTCCCTCTACCGTGTGCGGACACCCTCTTCATGATCTTGTCGGTCATACGCGTCATTTGATCACACCTCGATCGACTCTCGTCTGTCAGAAAAACAGTCTATATTATCTTACCATAGTCCACCCTGCCGATGTGCAGGACCGCGACGGTGCGAGGTTGATCTTCAGCGACCTGGCCGGTCGCCGTCCTCAGTTTGAAGCAGGGGCCGACGGGGTCGGTGGGGCCTTGAGTTCGTAAGGGGTCCACGGGGCCGTCCTGAATGTACATGCTGCGCAAGCTGGGTAGTGGACCCGAAGCGAATACGGGCAAGAACGGGCTCTACGGCTCTACGGGTCCAACGAAGCCGCACTTGCCCGCCCTTAGGGAGCTTGGCTGAGTTGCTGCCGTCGCCTCAGCGAGGATATGAAGGCTAGGCTGTTACCGGCGAGTCATGGGTGCGCGTCGCCCTGATTCGACTCAGACTCAAGACGGCTTCAACCCCTGGGAATGACTTTGAAAACACCCTCTAAGATTTTGCTATCCTTAAGGCGTAGTCCGTCCAGGTGAGAGAGTAGCTAGCCAGCGTGGGTGGGGGGTCTAGGGCTGGCGGCAGCTAGAGCCAGGGCAGCAGGTTTGAGAGTAGGGCTGATGAAGAGCTTGCGCTTTAGGGGTGGATCGGAGATCGATGTCGTCGAGGTCGCCACCCCGGTTCCAGGCCCCGGCCAGGTCGCCATCGACACCGTGGCTTCAGCGCTATGCGGCAGCGAGTTGAGGGGCTACGAAGGCGTGGGGGCCGAAACGGGAAATAGCGGCCACGAGGCTGCCGGAGTCGTGTCGGCACTGGGTGCGGGCGTGACCTCCTTGCAGCTAGGAGATCGGGTCGGCGTCAGCGCGATCGCCGGTTGTGGGGACTGCGGCTACTGCGAGCGCGGTCAGTATACCTGGTGCCCGGACCACACCTTCGCCGCCAACATGCATGCGGAGACCTTCGTGACCTCGGCCAGGGCCTGTCACAACCTCCCTGACGACCTCCCCTGGGATGTGGCCGTGCTCATTACCGGTGACGCCCTGGGAGTCCCCTATCACACCTCGACCATGCTGGCCCGTTACGATATCGAGACCGTCGCCGTCTTCGGCTTGGGCCCGATCGGTCTGGGCCAGGTCCTGGTGCAGACCTACCTCGGCAGACGGGTCATCGGGGTCGATCTGGTGGCCGAGCGCCTCGCCCTTGCCGAATCCTTCGGGGCCTGGCAGACCCTGGACGCTGGCAGTGGTGACGCCGCTGGGCAGATTCGGGACCTTACCGGCGGCGGTGCCGATGCCTGCATCGAGGCTGCGGGGAGGCCGGTCACGGCGAAACAGTGCTTTGCAGCGGTAAGGAAGGGGGGGGTGGTCGTCTTTAATGGCGAGCAGGGTCCGATCGGCCTGTCCCCGAGTGAGGACTTCATTCGGCGAGACATCACCGCCTTCGGTGCCTGGTACTACCACTTCGGTGAATACCCCGCCATGTTGGAGCTGTACCGAAACGGTCTCCCCATCGCCGATCTGATCACCCACCGGCTGCCCTTGACCCGGGGTGCCGAGGCCTTTCGCCTGTTCGCCTCCGGCCAGACCGGAAAGGCGCTGCTGACCGAAGAGCCCGGGTGAACGCCTCCGGCGGCAGCCAGGACGGGAGCCGGGCCGGTGCAGTTCGATCAAGCCGACCTGGGAAGCTCGGTGACGGTTGCAGGAGAGTCCGGCTTCGGTAGGTTTTGCTGCCAGGAATGGGTCGTGTCAGGTTGAGGGCCTGCACCGGGTGACAGCTGCAGAGAGATGGAGGGGTATCTTTGCGGCCCTCATCCGAACCCGGTCTATGAGCGACTGCCCAGACCCTTCGAGCAAGCGGCTGGCTACAGCAGCTGGCCCTGGTTTGGTGCAGCAGCGGGTGCTTAGTCGGTTCTGGCCCGCAGCAGGCTACCGCCTGACCCCGACGATGCTCCCCCGGTAGGTGCCGGCAGATGCGGCTGGAGAGTGACCGCGTAAGGGAGCCTCCAAATGCGGTAGCCCTTGCCCGGATATTGAAGGAGAGCGTTCCGCTCAGTGGCGCATAGATCGGGCAGTTCAGCGGGTTGAAGCTGACGCTGGCTCACCACCGATTGCCACTCATCCTGAAGAAAAAAGCGGGGTTAATAGCCCTCTCTTGGGGAGAGATATTAACCCCCGAACGTATACACCAAATGTATGTGCCCAGTGCTGGCGCTGAGGCGTAGGCCCCCGCCGAAACCAGAGAAACCCGGCACCACCTCAGCCCCTTTCCCCGACGCTGCCGGGATCGGAAGTCAAAAGCCAAACCCCCCACTAGAGGGAAAATCAAAGCCGAGGGCAAACCGACCGAAACAGAGAACCCGTGCCGGGGTAGTGAGGGATCATCCCCGCCGCCGCCGTTCGAGCTCTGCCCCTACTTGCGTATTTATCAGCTCCTCATGAAACAACTCGCGGAAGAAGATATCCAATCACTTATTAAACGGGAAGAGAAATTCCAGAGGTATGCGAAGGGGCATTTCGGAACGTAAGCATTCTGGTAGCATGTATGATCGACACGCTCACCATCGCTCGTGACCTAGAGGCCTCCGGTATCGACCGGAAGCAGGCCGAGGCTATCGCGGCTGCGATAGGTAAATCAGAGGAGCGGACCGCCACGAAGGGTGACATCGCCGCGCTCCGTAGTGAAGTCCGCTTCCTGTTCGGGTTCCTGTTCCTCCTCAACCTCGCCATAATGGGCAAGGTCTTCGAGGTGTTCTAGTTCGGCGCGACTGCAAGCATTAAAACTCAGGCACTATTGCCTCTGAACCACCACCGGCGCGGCTGGGGTAGTGCATCCCGCCGCTTTAGCTCACCTACCAGCTAATCGACCCGCCGTTTAAGGTCGTCATTCTCAGCCCGGAGCCTATCCCACTCCTGAAGTAAAAACCCTTCGAGCTGGGCTATGCGCTGCCCGTGGTTGCCCAGCACATCCACCCGGCTAGGTAGGGATAGGGCCGGGTGCTAGCGCACCGTCCCGCCCCTGGAGTAGGGCGGCTTCGAGGCTGATGTAGTGACCCTCTACTACCGCCTGGTGCGCCTAGAGCCGTTCGACTACCGAGGCGGTATAGAGCCTATGCCCCCGCCGGTCCTTGGCTAGCGGGCCGTACACCCGCTCAAAGGTTCTGATACAGCGCCGGGCTTGGCTATCGGATACCCCGAGGCGGGCTGTACCTCTGCTGCCGGGATTAGAGTCTCCATACCCTCAGCATCGGCACGGGCGGCAGAGCGGACAGTGAATTGCCTTACCCGCGCCCCCTTACCCGTGTACACGGGCAACGGGTACCCCCCTACCCGCACGGGTATCCGCTACCCCAAAAAGTTCGGTTGGGAATAATGAGGCTCCCAGCCTGGCAATCACGCTTGCCCAATACAAGCACCCTCAGTCTACCGCGCCGGGGTTAGTCCTTGAAATCGAAGCGGGTAGGTCGCCGGATATTCTGCCGGATCGAGCGGGCCACATCGCCCTCCAGCTGCTCCGACTCAGCAAACGCAGGGTCGGCAGCGTACCGCTCGCGCTCGTGGACGATAGCCCCATAGTCCACGGTTTCGGGGTCGCCGTGACCGTAGGCAATCGAAATCGAGTCCCTATCTTCCTCGATCCGCCCCGACGCCTTGAGCGCCCCGGTATCGACGGGCACCCGCTCCTGATTGCACTCATAGACCCGTTCGACGTGGCCCCGGAGCCCCCCTCGGCCTGCACGTTCGATTGCCTGCACAATGCCCCTAGCTGGCCTGATGTCTTGGGTCTGCTATGCCCTGATTCTAGCGCGAGCGACCTAGGGGAATCGGGTAACCGCAATATGCCTTATCGCGTGAGGGACGAGCTAAGTTTGACAGGGAGCTAGCTAGAGGGGGTACACTGCCTCATCACTGGCCCTCGAGAGGGCCGAACGACCTGGGTGCTGATGACGTACCCACCTGTCAAGCGCTTGTCTAGTTCCTACCGTCACCCAGGTAGCCTTCAGCATTTTGCAATTTCCCCGGTGGTTGATTGCATATACCCTTGGTTGTGCTAATAAGTCCCGACTGGCGGGGCTAAGCCCGGAACCGCTCCGTTTCAGTGCAGGATCGCTCGGGACCGGCCCGGGGGCTGGAGCCTTGAGCTCGCGCCCCGGCCGGGCTCATTCACGGCCGCCTCCGGCCACTCTCCGAGCGTGCCGGTATGCCAGGCGAGGTCGGTCCTGCCGAGGAGTTCAGGCCGGGCTGCCCGAACGGCCGTGCGCTCAGCCGGCGGCGCCGACCCCTGCCCAGGGTAGCGGAGCTGCCAGGCAGCTTGCGGCCGGCAGCTCGGAGGTTGCTGAGGGCCGGGCGACCTCGGCAGCTTCGGCTACAGGATGCCCCGGTTCCTGAGCACGAAGTAGACTATGACGGCGACGATCCCGTAGCCGACCCAGCGCAGCAGCTTCGTGCCCTGGGTGCGAGTCCGCTCGCTCAACTCTGCCCGGGCATCTTCCCGATCCTTCCGGCCGACCGCCCGCTGCGCCTTGCGGAGCGACCGGACGCTCTTCGAAACCTGTCCCTTGCGCCGGTAGGCGACGCCCAGGTTGTGGTGGGCGTTGCCGAATTCACCGTTGACCTTCAGGGCGGCCTGGTAAGAGGCGATGGCCTCGTCGACTCGCCCCTGCTCGAGGGCGACGTTGCCCAGGTTGGTGAGCGCCCGGTAGTGTCTCGGGTCGAGGTCGATCGCCTTCCGGAACAGCTCCTCGGCCTCGTCTAGGTTATTCAGGAAGATCTGGGCGGTCCCCCGCTGGGTGAGGACCTCCGCCTCGAGGCAGGGGAGGCTGACGGTCTCGAGTTCGGCCAAGGCCTCCTCCGGGCGCCGCCGGTCGAGCGAGGCGCTCGACGTTTTGAGCGAAGAGATCTGCTCGGCGAGCTCGTCCCAGGGCAGGAGCTCGGGTGGGGATTCGAGACGACCCAGTCTGCGGAGGGCCTGATTCCACGACTTGCTGCGCACCAGGGCCTCGAGTTCGGCCAGATTGTCGAGGGCGTGCAGCACCTCGGGGTCCTTGACCTCGCGGAGCAGGTAGTACTTGTGGGCTTCAACAAAGCGTCCGCGGGCGAAGGGCTCCTGCCAGCTCTCCTGCAGTGCCCTGCTGGTTTCGTCGATCATCGCCTTAGCCTCCCGTAGAGTTCGCTGTACCGCCGGGCCGAACGCGTCCAGGAGAAGTCCTCCTGCATCGCCTCGCCCATCATCACCGTCCAGCGCTCCGTACCGTAGCAGGAGCGCGCGTAAGCCGCCGCCTCGACCAAGGCTTCGGGGGTGGCCTGTTCGAAGAGGAACCCGGTCCGCCCCTGCTCGATGGTATCGCGGAGGCCGCCCGTCGCCCGGGCGATCGGCAGCGTCCCGTAGCGCATGGCGATCATCTGCGCCAGCCCGCACGGCTCGAAGCGGCTCGGTATGGCGAGGGCGTCACAGCCGGCATAGATCCGGTGCGCCAGCCCCTCGTTGAAGCCCAGCCGGACCGCCATGGTCCCCGGGTTGGCGGCGGCCAGCTCCTGGGCTGACGCCTCGAGACCGGCGTCGCCCGAGCCGAGGAGGGCGATCGACCACCCCAGTTCGAACAGGGCGGGGCCCCCCTCGAGCAGTAGATCGATACCCTTCTGATCGGCGAGCCGTGAAACCAGACCCAGCAGAGGCCGCTCCTCTCCCAGACCGAGCTCTGCAGTTAGGACCCCCTTCGCCTCCGCCTTGCCCCCGAGATCGCCGACTCGGTACGGTCGGGGGAGGTGGGGGTCGCTGGCGGGATCCCACAGGTCGGTATCCAACCCGTTGAGGAGTCCGGAGAGTTTGGGGGCGACGGTCCGGACGGTCTCGTCGAGACCGTAACCGTACTCGGGGGTGGCGATCTCCTGGGCGTAGCTGGGGCTGACCGTGGTGATCTGCCCGGCGAGACTGAGCCCCGCCTGGAGGGCGTTGGCCGCACCGAAGTGACCGCTGCTGCCCTCTTTGAGAGTGGCGGGGGGGCGCAACCAGGGGGGGGGGTCCCCCCCCCCCCCGCCCCCCCCCGCCTGGGTGGGGTGGGGGGGGGGCGGGGGCGTTGGCCGCACCGAAGTGACCGCTGCTGCCCTCTTTGAGAGTGGCGGGCAGGCACAGCCAGTGGAGGGTCTCCTCCAGCTCCGAGACCCCCTGGTACTGGATGTTGTGGATGGTCAGCAGGCTCGGCAGACCGGTCCAGCCTTCGGGGAGCTGCCGGCCCTGCTCGAACAGCAGGGGGAGATAGGCGGTGTGCCAGTCGTTCGCATGGACGACCTCGGGCAGGAATCCGAGGTGCGCCCCCACCTGCGGGAGCGACCGGGTGAACAGGCAGAAGCGGCGGACATCGTCGCTGTAGCCGTAGAGTTGGTCGCGTTGAAAGGCGTCGTGCCCGACGAAGGCGAAGCACACTCCGGCACACTCCAGGGTGCCGACGCTAACGCGATCAAAACCCCCGCCGAAAGGTACTTCGGTGCCGCCGACCCGAGCGGGATCTGCCGCCAGCGTGCGGTACCAGGGGGTTGCCACGGCGACCTCGTGCCCGAGTTCCGCCAGGGCTCGCGGTAGGGCGGCCGCGACATCGGCGAGTCCTCCGCTCTTGCTGAAGGGGAACACCTCGCTGCTCGCGAAGAGTAGGCGCATGGCCCGTAGTATAGCGGTCACCTCTCACGGTCGCCCTGAGCTAGGCCTACCCTTAAGTCAGGAAGGATCTGGAGCGGGCATCGCCCTAGGGTGAGCCGGTGTCGACTAGCGGTCTGGGAGCTGAAGCTCTCTCAACCCGCGCTGGACTCGACCTCGTCAAGGC
Source organism: Truepera sp. bin119 (assembly GCA_002239005.1). Taxonomy (GTDB): domain Bacteria; phylum Deinococcota; class Deinococci; order Deinococcales; family Trueperaceae; genus MPNL01. The sequence goes on along the minus strand of MPNL01000050.1, from coordinate 273 downwards.
CGTAGGTCCGACTCCGGGCTTATCTAAGAGCTTGAACGAAAAGTAATGAGTGGCTTAGGGATGTGGTATATCCATCGGAGTTTCCCACAACCGATGGAGGATGCCATGCCCTGGAACAAAGCCACTCAGGAAGAGTATAAACGCAATGGCAAGGAATTGGAGACGACCCTGACCGATGACGAATGGAAGCTGATTGAGCCGCTGCTGCCAGCCCCACTAAGGACGGACTCTACGGGTCCGAGCAGTGTTCGACGCGATTCAATTCATTCTTGG
>MPNL01000049.1 GCA_002239005.1 Truepera sp. bin119 | reverse complement strand
TTCGGGCCCGAAGAGCCCCTCCTGCCCCGAAGACGAACGGATTGGTGGAGCGCGGTCCTGGCTGAGTTCTTCCGGATCAAGCTAGCCGAGACCTGCTATGAGAGCGTCGATCTGCTCCCAGCCGATCTCGATACCTGGCTCCACCACTACAACTCTGAGCAACCCCATCTCGGTTACCGAAACCAAGGTCGCAGGCCCATGGAAACTATCAAGCTGTTTGGTGGCTAAGAAGGTTAAGAGGACAGCTAATACATCGAAGGGCTCGTCCATCTGGGCGTGAGTCCGGCTGCTAGTGTCGCCCACCCCGAACACGATGTCTCGCCGATCCTGTCTGGTGAGGATTGGATAGCGAGTTGCGTCGCCCGTCCACACTGTGTGCCCATCCCGTGTGCGTACCCGGGTCACGCCTGGTTGCCAGGCCAGCGAGTGCACGGCGATGTAGGCGCGGTAGGCACCTCCCGAGTGCGGCCGCAACTGAGCCAGTCTGCGGGTGTCGATGGGTGTCCCGGCCGCTGCGCCAAGGGGGACGGTCACGGCTAGGACCATGGTCGCATCCAAGTGTGCGTCTTTACCCAGCAGATACGTTGCCACCATAGGCCACCACTCTGCCCCACCCGGTAGCGGGATGAACCGGTCCCTGCTCTCCCGCAGCGCCTGTCTCAAGCGGGGCCAGTCGTGGCGTCGCTCCCAGCCGTTCGGCCACAGCGCATCGCGCATGTCCCTGACCGAGGGCGCCATCTCTACTATCCTGTACTCTCGGTCGTCCAGCCCCACCAGCGTCGTGAGTGGATGAGGGGGCCGGGGTTCCGGTAGTCCACACCAGGCGGTGTGCACCTGAGCCACGCTGAGAGGGCCTTAGCTCTCCCCCTCTCTCGGTATCACCGTGCCCACCAGGGGTTCTGCTTGCGAGCGGTTGATACCCTGGAGATAGTGTCGCAGCTGGCCCGCCTCGCGCTCAGCGACTTCGCTGCTCTCGCCCTCGAGGTCGCGCAGCCGCCTCTCCAGCTCTTCTCGCTCCATTTCGGATAGGACCGGCCTCACCCAGCTCCAGAGCACCAGCCACTGTTCTGGCCCGGGAGCGTTTGCCAGTTGTAGGCCGAGCGCCGGGCCTAGAGGATCGCCCCCGAGACCTCGATCAGGTAGTCAGCGAGATTGCGGGGGGTTGGTATCATCTCATCGGAACACTCGTCACCGTCGTGATCCAGGTGCCAGCAGCGGCGGGACAGTACCTCGAGGATCTCTTCGGAGGTCGTTGCTTCGCAGAGCGTCATCAGTCCTTAGTCCTTCAGGAAGTCGGAGGTGTCACCCTCACGCGTCTTCCGTCTCTTCATGGTCTGTCTTCTCTGCAGCATTGGCCTCAGCCTGGAGTCTCTGTTTGAAGTCGAGTACCGCGTCCTCGCTGGTCAGGTACCCTTTGGCCTCGAGGCCGAGATAGCTTTCTGCTTGTCCTTTCCCTTCGGAGATCTCGGCTAGCACCGCCCCCCAGCCCGGGCGGCCGTGGTTACTCTTGAGGCTCTCGAGTAGTCGCTCACCCTCGCTGATCCGGCGCAGGTAGAGGACATTCCGGGCCGCATCAAACCAACTGGCTGAGCCTGCTACCGCACCCGGACCCGGGTCGCCACCCCAGCGGGTTGAGGTCCGAGCCTCCTTCGTGTCGTGAGCTACTAGCAGTACACCGGTCCCGGCGGCCTCAGCCTCTTGGGCAAGCGCTCTGAGAAACGCCCTTACCGGTACACCCTCGGAGGTACTCAGGTTGGCCAGGGCGACAGAGGCCGGATCGATTACCACCAGCGCCGGCCTGAGGGCCCTAACTCGCTGCCACAGCGGTGCCCAGCTTGGTGACGGTCCCGACTCACCCCGCCGCTCCGGACCTGCTACCCACAGCGGCTCGGCCTCCTCCCAGAGGTGGATCTGTCCGGTCCAGTCGCCACCCTTCCGGTTCCTCTTGTCTGGGCTATCATCTACTCGGAGGACGCTCAGCCGGTGGTAGAGCCGAACGGCTGAGTCCTCGTAGCTCACCAGCACCGTGCTCCCGGCCCGGATAGTCAGTCCGCAGGCGTAGCCTTCCGCTCGCTTCTCGTTCGCAGCCACCGCCGCGGCCTTGGCTAGAGCCAGCGTCAGGTAGCTCTTGCCTGTTCCCCCGGGAGCGCTGAGCAGGGTCACCTCTCCTACTGCTAGCGCCTCGCTCGGCCACCGCTCTTTCCCTTTACTCTCCGGTAGGGTTTGCCAGAGGACTCGTGCCGGGGGCTGGGAGTCCTCCCACGCCTCGAGCATCTTGAGCTCTACACCACCCGGCAGGGCGGTGCGCAGGATCTCCCTCGCTTCGTCATCGCTCCCAGCCTTGGTCGCCCGATCGAGCAACTCCCGGTCCTGTCACCAGGGGGGCTCAGTCGCCGGCTCTCCCAGCACCATGCGCTCGAGCGCCTCCTGGTGCTGGTGGAGCTCCTGACGCCCCTCGTTGAGTATCTTCTGTCTCTGGTCGAGATCTCCTGTCCTGGTGGCTTTGTCTAGCTCACGCTCTTGCCGTGCCTGCGCTTCCTGGAGGGCCCGTAGTCGTGCCCGCAGGTCGGTGCTCATGTTTGCTGGCCTAGGGTCGGACAAGAGAGGTTGAGCAGGTCATCGCCGCGTGCTGCGGCGGCCAGCAGCCCGTATTTCAGGATTTCCCATCCTGGCGCGGGATGTACTGGGACTAACCTTCTTCCTGCGTGGTCAGAGACCATCTCACGTTACAACTCCCAAGCGGGTTATCCTTGCCAGAAGCTTTTAAGGAGAGACCTGTGACCGAATGGCAACGCTATCTCGACGACCGCCAGGACACCTTCCTCGACGAACTCATCGACTTCGTCCGCATCCCGAGCATCTCGAGCCTGTCGGAGCACCTGCCCGATGTCGAGCGTGCGGCCGAGTGGGTAGCCGCCCGGATGAGGCAGAGCGGAATCGACAATGTTGAAATCCTACCTACAGGTGGTCACCCGGTCGTGTATGGCGAGCATCTGCACGCGCCCGGAAGGCCGACCCTGCTCATCTACGGCCACTTCGATGTGCAGCCGGTCGACCCGCTGGAGCTGTGGGAGCACCCCCCCTTCGAACCCCACCTCGAGGAAGGTCGCCTCTATGGGCGGGGTGCTACCGATGACAAGGGCAACATGCTCATCCCCCTGCTGGCGGTAGAAGCTCTCCTAGAGACCGCAGGGGAGTTGCCGCTAAACCTGAAGTTCCTGTTCGAGGGGCAGGAGGAGATCGGGAGCCCGCAGCTTCCAGACTTCATCGAGGCGCAGCGCGAGCGTCTGTCGTGCGACCTAGTGGTGAGCGCCGACGGGATGCAGTGGGATACCGATCAGCCCGCCATCTGGGTCGGGCTCAAAGGTCTCTGCTCACTGCAGGTCGAGGTGAAGGGGGCCGATCAGGATCTCCACTCGGGCTCCTATGGCGGCATGGTGCAAAACCCCATCCACGCGCTCACTACCATCCTGGCGAGCATGCGCGACCCTGGCGGCAGGATCCTGGTCGAGGGGTTTTACGACGCGGTTGTAAACCTCAGCAACGAGGAGCGCCAGCAGATCGCCAAGATCCCCTTCGACGAGGCCGAAGAGGCCGCGCGGCTCGGGGTGCCCACCCTCGTAGCCGAGGCGGGCTACACTCCGCGGGAGCATAGCTGGGCCCGCCCCACCCTCGAGGTCAACGGCATCTGGGGCGGCTTTCAGGGTGAGGGCACCAAGACGGTACTGCCCAGCGAGGCCGGCGCCAAGATCACCTGCCGGCTGGTGGTCGACCAGGACCCGACCGAGATCGCCGAGGCGGTCCGGCGCCATGTCGAACTCCACACACCGGCGGGGGTGAGGGTCTCGGTGACCCAACGGCCCGACAGCGCCTGGCCCTACCTGATCCCGTGGGACCACCCCGGCAACCGGGCGGCACACACTGTCCTCCGGGAGGTCTACGGCAGGGAGCCCTTCTACGTCCGGACCGGTGGCAGCATCCCCTTCTGCGCGCTGATGCTGGAGAAACTCGGCGTCTACACCGTCAACTTCGCCTTCGGGCTCGGAGACGAGCAACTGCACGCGCCCAACGAGTTCTATCGGCTGGCAAGCTTCGCCCGCGGTCAGGGGGCGTACGTGCGACTCCTGCAGCGGCTGGGCGAGACCGGTCTGGAGGGATTGTAGCCACGCTCGCCAGCGCCATCTCCCCCGGCGAACTAGGCGAGCGCCGGCGCCGGGTCCTCGAGTTGGCCGCCGCGGAGGGCGCCGCTGGACTGATCTTGTGGAGCAGCGCCCGGGTGTTCTACCTCTCCGGCTTCGCCTTCGTGCCGACCGAGCGGCCTATCGCCCTGCTTATCTCCGGCTCGGGCGAGAGCGTCCTGTTCGTTCCGCGGCTCGCGCTCCGGGCCGCCCAGCGCAACGCCCCACCGGACCCGGGGGTGGGAGCTGGAGCACGCCGAGACGTACGCCCAACTGGACCGGGTGGTGAGCTACCCCGAGTATCCCGACACCAGGCACCCCTTACGTCGCCTAGCCGAGTTGCTCGGGGAGCTGGAACTCGGCACCGGCAGACTGGCGGGGGATAGCGATGGCTACCCCCACATCTTCGGCTACCGCGGTCCCAAGCTCTCCGAACTCATGGAGGTCGAGTTTGTCCCCATAGGCGACGCTATCGACGACCTGATGATGATCAAGAGCGCTGCCGAGGTCGAGTTGGTGCGGGAGTCGGCCCGATGGGCGAGCCGCGCCCACCGGCTGCTGCAGGACTACACCCGGCCGGGGCTTACCGAGACCCAGGTAAGCGCCCGCGCAGGCATCGAGGCCACCCAGGAGCTGCTAGCCGAGTACGGCGACCACTACCGCGCCCACGCCTGGGGCAGCAGCGGCCCCCACGCCGGTTACCGAGGTCAGATCGGTGCCCACGGGGCGCTTCCCCACAGCCTCGCCACCAACGCCTCGTTCGGCGCCGGGGACACCCTGGTAACCGGCGCCAGCTGCCCGATGTTCGGCTACTTTAGCGAGCTCGAGCGCACCATGATCCTGGGCGAACCGAGTGCCGCGCAGCAGCGCTACTTCGGCCATATGCTCGCCCTTCAGGAGCTGGCGATCGACCGGTGTCGCGCGGGGGTGAGCTGCGCGGCGGTCGACACCGCCGTACGCGACTACTTCGACCGGAACGGTCTCATGCCGCTGTGGCGCCACCACAGCGGCCACGCCATCGGGATCCTCTATCACGAGGGGCCGTTCCTCGACATCGGCGACGAGACCACCATCGAGCCGGGGATGATCTTCACCGTCGAGCCCGGGCTCTACGTCGAGGGCCTCGGCGGCTTCCGCCACTCCGACACCATCCTCGTCACCGACGGCGACCCTGAGTTCCTGACCGACTACCCGCGCGACCTAGGCAGCCTTACGCTTCCGCTCGATCCGCTCGACTAGGGTCGCCGGTCGCAGGATTCCGGCACCGCAGCCAGCGCCGCCAACTCGGAGAGCCTGGCGGGGGGCAACCTTGGTTCCACCAGAACCGCCCCCCCGGTCCACCCGCCGGGGGGCGGTAGGATGGACCGCGTGAGCACCGCCGACCTCCCCGCCTGGAAGGCCCTCGAGGAACATGCCGAGACAGGCTCCAACCTTCAGCTACGCGAACTGTTCGCCACCGACCCCTACCGCTTCGAGCACCTCTCCCTCACCGTCGAGGGTATTCTCATCGACTACTCCAAGAACTTGGTCACCCAGGAGACGATCCAGCTGCTCCTGCGCCTAGCCGACGAGGCAGGTCTGCTCACAGCCATCGCTGCCATGTTCTCCGGCGAAAAGATCAACACTACCGAGGACCGGGCGGTTCTGCACGTGGCGCTGCGCAACCGCTCGAACCGACCGATCCGGGTGGGCGGCGAGGATGTGATGCCGGCGGTAAACCGGGTGCTCAAGCAGATGCGACGCTTTAGCGAAGCGGTGCGCTCCGGCAGCTGGCGCGGCTACAGCGGCAAACCGATCCGAGACGTGGTCAATATCGGCATCGGTGGCTCTGACTTAGGTCCCAAGATGGTCACCACCGCCCTTGCACCCTACGCCGGGCCACTTCGGGTCCACTTCGTCTCCAACATCGACAGCTCCGACCTGATCGAGGTGCTAAAGCGGGTCGAGCCGGAGACCGTACTGTTCCTGGTGGCCTCGAAGACGTTCACCACCGAGGAGACGATGACCAACGCCGCCTCCGCCCGTTCCTGGCTCTTAGCGAGCGCTGGAGACGAGGGGGCCGTCGCGAAGCACTTCGTAGCCCTCTCGACCAACCGCGCCGCGGTAGCGACCTTCGGCATCGACCCGGGGAATATGTTCGAGTTCTGGAGTTGGGTGGGGGGCCGCTACTCGCTGTGGTCAGCTATCGGCCTGTCGATTGCGCTCTACGTCGGCATGGACGCCTTTGAGGAGCTGCTCGAGGGGGCGCACCGGATCGACGAACACTTCCGCAACGCACCCCTAGCGGTCAACGCCCCGGCAATTCTGGGGCTGCTAGGTATCTGGCACAACAACTTCTTGGGAGCCCAGTCTCACGCCATCTTGCCCTATGATCACTACCTTGCGCACTTCGCCAGCTACTTCCAGCAGAGCGATATGGAGTCGAACGGCAAGCAAACCACCCGCGACGGCACGCCGGTGAGCACCTCGACCGGTCCTGTCATCTGGGGCCAGCCGGGTACCAACGGCCAGCACGCCTTCTATCAACTGATCCACCAAGGGACGAAGAGGATCCCCTGCGATTTCCTGGCAGCGGCGGTGAGCCACAACCCGCTCGGCGATCACCACGAGCGACTTCTGGCCAACTTCTTCGCCCAGACGGAGGCGCTGATGAGGGGTCGCACAGCCGAGGAGACGCGCGCCGAAATCGAGGCCGAGGGGGTGACCGGCGCCAGACTCGAACTCCTCACGGCAGCCAAGACCTTCGAGGGCAACCGGCCCACAAACTCGCTGCTCTACCGCCAGCTCACACCCCGGACGCTGGGCTCGCTGATCGCGCTCTACGAGCATAAGATCTTTACCCAAGGGATCATCTGGGGGGTCAACTCGTTCGACCAGATGGGGGTAGAACTCGGCAAACAACTCGCCAAGGCTCTGCTTCCGGAGCTCAAAGGACCTGGAGTAGTGAGGGGCCACGACAGCTCCACCAACGGCCTCATCAATCACTACAAGGCGCTACGCGACGACTAACTGCAGCGCTCCTCCGATTGAGTGTCTGAGGCACCTCTTCGATTCGAGGCCGACCCCCTTCATCAAACACCCGCCACGGATCACAGCCTGAGGAGTTCCGGCGGGGAGCGGCGATCTACGGCTCAGGGTTTGACCATATCCCCGTAGCGCACCCACGACTGCCACAGGTTGACGACCCGAAGCCCGCGCGTCCGGGCGAAGGTGATCGCTTCGCGCACCTGGAGATCCTCACCATCCCACAGGGTCAGCAGGAGGTCGCTCCGGCTCACCATCCGCTCCCGGGATTTGCGGAGCTTCCAGGGTTCGTACCCTCCCCCAAACAGGGTAGCGGTCTGATCCGCCTTGCCCAGCAACCGGCCGAAGCGCTGGCGATGCTCGAGGCTCCAGTTCGACTGCACCCCTTTGAACCCCAGAATTACCGTGAGCGGGAGCCGGAGGTCGAGCGCTGCCTCCGCGAGCGCCGTCTCCCAACCGAGTGTCAGCCCGCTCATCACGCCGGCAGCCCGGTGACGCCTCAAGGCAGCAGTCGCCAACCGGGTGAGATTCCGGTGCAACTGTTCGAACCACTCCCCGTTTGCCATCGTATAGATCGCTTTCCCCTGGTAGGTGAGACCTTCCGGCCGCGGCGCCGCGCCCGCTACCAGGGGAGGGGGCGGAAGATGCTCGACCTGGATGGCGGGAGAATCGTCCCACGAGATGACTACCTCGCTCCGCCCTTCCCCATCCTGCAGGACCGGTAGCGAGAGGGCCCTCATGGAGGTCGTCTCGCGCACCATGACTCTATCTTGAGTCTACGCGCCAGCGGCTAGGAAGTGCCAAGGATCTGACGGAGATCCTAACGGTCGCATGGTGACGAACCGGGCACTTGGCCGCTTCGGGACAAGATTCCGCTCCTTCTCCTCACCCATGAGGGGGCAAACACCGGCTGGGGACACTGCAGACCAGACCGCAGGAGAGAGTGGGCGTGGGGTAACGAGCTAGGCTCTGTCTGAAAACTCTTCAAGGCCGACGGATTACGAGCGCCCTGGGCGATGAGAAAGGTATCTTCTTGGCTCCAGTTTCCGCCAACTACTCACGAATACGGCGTTTTCAGACAGAGCCTAGCTTTGGACCTGACGACTCATCCGGTAGATCCCCTGACGGATAGTTTCCAAACCGCTCTCGGGATCCCGCGCTATCCGCTCGAGGGCGTCGAGCGCCGCAGTTCCAGGCAGACCCAGCACCTCAGCGACATCATCGACTCGAACAATGATCGGCGTCGACGGCTGGGCCAAGAAGGCCATGATCCGAACCACAGGCTCGGCATCTCCCCCACCCGGCTCGGAGTCGCTCGCACCGTGGGGTGGACCCAGACTCCCCGTGGGCGGGACCGGCTCTGGAGTCCCCCTGAGCGGCCGGGGTTCGGGAGCGAGGGGGGCATCATAGCTGGCAGTGGACCAGGGAGAGGGAGTGGGCGCAGGTCGAGGCAGAGCAGAGGCGTCGGTCTCAGGGGCTTGGGGGGGGACTGCCCCCCCTTCCTCCCTTACTCGCTGTCTCACCTCGCGCACCTGGGCAGGGCCGTCGATGATCAGTTCGGGCGTGGCCTCCCCAGGCGGCAGTTGAACCGCCCTCCCAGCGGTAGACCTCTTCTTCGGGCGCCTCAGGGCGTGGATCTCGCCACCCTCATCGTCCAGCAAGAGGACAAGCTTGTCGTTTGGCTGGAGGGAGTGGCGCTCGAAAAAGACCTTCAGGCTCGCAAGGGTCCTGGGAGGTGTGAAAGTCAGAGTATGGGTCTGGTCTCCAACAGGGTCGCGTAACACCACCTCACCGGCCTCGAACAGGCCGAGCATGCTGCCGGGAAGCTCTACCATGCCGCGACGCAGGCACAGGCGCGTGAGATCAAACTCGTACTTCTGGAACCCAGAATCAGAATGATCCTGATCAGCGCTACCGGAAACGCTCATCTTCAGTAGAATACCGCTTCGCAAGTGCAATTCCAAGGGGGGCTCGAGCTCGAGCGAGGGCAGCCCAGCGACAGCCAAGCTCGCTCAAATCTGCCCCAACAGCTTCCACTTGCACACTCCGCCCAAGGCCGGCCCCCGGCCAAGCCAGACACAGACTCGCCGCCGGATCCTTTAGCGGCAGCCGGATCGGCGCCGACGGTCATCGGATACCGTCCCTCCCCGCCTCCCAGCACCCCGGCGGCAGGTTGCGATCACGCCCCGCTGCACGAGCGCTCAGCAGCCCGCCGGGCACCGGCTTGGAAGAGCGGCCCCTCGACCATAGACCGCTGGTCGCGATCAGGGGTATGGTTGGGATCAGATTGGAGTTGCCCACTATGGATGTGCATGTAAGCCACGGGGCTATTCAGGAGACCCAAGCCGACACCCTGATCGTCAACCTATTCGAGGGTGTTACCGCCCCCGACGGGGCTACAGGCGCCGTCGATAGCGCCCTGAACGGGACAATCCGCGACCTCGCCGAGGGGGGAGATCTGAAGGGCAAGCTCGGCGAGGTCGCCGTCCTCTACCCGCGCGGCGTCATCGCAGCCCGCCGCGTCCTGATCGCCGGGCTCGGCCCCCGCGAGAGCTTCGACCTCGAGGCGGCGCGCCGCGCCGCCGCCGCCGCGGCCCGAAGGGCTTGCGAGTTAGGGGCACGGAGATTGGCCAGCATCGCCCACGGCGCCGGCAGCGGAGGTCTGGAGGCGGCCGTGGCGGCTCAGGCCACGGTGGAGGGGGCCCTGCTGGCGCTCTACCGCTATCGCCGGGATGACGACGACACCGAACCCGATTCATTCACCCTGGTCGAGTTCGATGCGGGGAGGCTGGCCGAGCTCGAGCTCGGCCTCCGGGCCGCCGAGGCGATCTCCGCCGGGGTGAGGCTAACCCGCGACCTAGTCAACGCCCCACCCAACGTCGTAACCCCAGAACACCTGGCTGACACGGCGCGCGAACTCGCTCGGACCCATGGGCTGACGATCGAGGTCGGGGACCGCGACTGGATCGCCGAGCGGGGAATGGGTGCCCTGCTGGCGGTAGCCCAGGGCGCCGCGCGCCCACCCGCCTTCATCACCCTCGAACATAACCCCGGGGGGGGTGATGAGGCTCCGATCATCCTCGTCGGCAAGGGGATCACCTTCGACAGCGGCGGCCTGTCGCTCAAGACCAGCAGCGGCATGGCCTCTATGAAGCAGGACATGGCCGGGGCCGGGGCCGTCATCGGGGCGATGAAGGCTGTGGCTCTGCTCGAGTTGCCTATCCGGGTGGTGGCCTTGGCGGCGTGCACGGAGAACATGCCCGACGGGGCAGCCTACCGGCCGAGCGACGTGATAACCGCGAGTGACGGGACCGCCATCGAGATCGTCAGCACCGATGCCGAGGGGCGGCTGGTGCTGGCCGACGCACTCCACTACGCCAAGCGCTACCGGCCGCGGGCCGTCATCAATCTCGCCACCCTGACCGGCTCCTGCGTCACCGCCCTCGGCGAGGGCGTAGCCGCGGGGCTATTCTGCAACGACGAGGACCTGCGCGACAGGGTGCTAGCGGCGGGCCGGAAGACGGCAGAGAGGGCCTGGCCGCTGCCGCTATACGACGACTACCGGTGCGCCATCCGCTCCAAGGTGGCCGACATCAAAAACAGTGGCGGTGCCCGGAACGGGGTCGGCACCTCGGCGGTGTTCCTCGAGCATTTCACCGACTACCCTTGGGCACACCTCGACATCGCCCCGATGGCATATAGCGACGACAAGGGGCCGTACACCCCAGCCGGGGGAACCGGCTACGGGGTGCGGCTGCTCCTCGAGCTGCTCCGGAGCGAGGTCGCCTAATCGGGGGCGCCACCCTCCTTAAGCGGACCTGGGCCGTCCGAGCCCAAGTCCGCTCCCCGAAGTGATAGCAGGAGATGTGAGGCAGCACCTGTCCCCTACAGCGATCCCTGCGCTCGGAGGTGGCTGGGCCCAAGCCAGACCTCGGCCAACTTGAGAGCACTACACCAACCGCCTCCCCGCCACGAACGTCGCGGTCACGCTCTCCAAAGCGTCCAGATCCTCCAGCGGGTCGCCCTCGACCACTATCACGTCGGCCAGCTTGCCCTGCTCGAGCGTGCCCAGACTCGCCTCGAGACCGTTAATCTTCGCGGCCACCAAGTTGGCACTCCGCAGGGCACCGTAGTTGTCGGCCACCACGCCGAGTTCGACCATGAACTTCATCTCGGGCGCAATCGTGGAGTGGGGCACCACCGGGCTACCGGCGTCGGTGCCGAAGCCGATAGGCACTCCCGCCCTGGCAGCCTTGACAATGCCTTCGTAGCGACCGGTGTTGGCGACGGCGCGCTGACGCTCCTCAATCTTCCACTCGGGGATATCGTACTGGCGGGCGATCTCAGCCTGACTCTGCATCACCAGTGGCGCGAAGGTGGTGACGATCGGGATGCCCCGCTCGAGTAGCAGAGCGACGGTCTCGTCGGTCATATCACCACCGTGCTCGACGCAGTCAATGCCGGCGCTCGCCACCCGGTGAATCGCGTCGTTACGGGTCGCGTGGGCGGTTATCGGTAGGCCGTTGCGGTGGCTCTCGTCGATCACCGCGTAGAGCTCCTCGTCGGTGAACTCGAGGGTGTCGTGACAGGCCATGATCTTGATCAGGTCGGCACCCGCACGCACCTGCTCGCGCACCGCCCGGCGCATCTCATCGGCACCACTCGCCTCGCGACAGCACCAGTAGGTGTGCCCACCGGTCTGGATGATCGCCTCACCCGTGATGAGGAGCCGCGGTCCGGGGAAGATCCCCTGCTCGACCGCCTGCTTGGCGAAGATATTAGCGGTATTCATGCCGAGGTCGCGCACGGTGGTGACACCCGCACGCAGACTGATCAGCATGTTGCCCGCAGACTTGTAGGCGCTGATCTCGGGGGGGTCGCCCATCGACTGCCGCGCCAAGTCGTGGACGCCGTCCCAAGCGAGGTGGGCGTGGTTGTTAAATAGCCCCGGCAGCAGGGTGCCGCCGGTGTCGACGGCGGTGTCGGCGCGCGAGCCCAACTCGGCCGCCGGACCGACCGCCCCGATCCGGTCCTGGGAGATCTCGACGAAGCCATCCTCGATGACCTCATCACCTCTGCCGGTCAGCACCCGGCCCCTGAGCAGGTGGTGACCCAGGGGGATGTCGACCATCGACTTGATAATCTTCTGAAAGCGCCAGGCTGGGGGTTCGGGCATGGGGGTCTCCTTACTTAGGCTCTGGGGTGTCTCCCGTCCAGATCACTTCAGTCCGAGTTCCTCGAGGGCGCGCGCAGCGCCGTCCAAGTTGGTGAGCTTCATGCTGGCGTAGTTGGGGGAGAAGATGACCCCCTTGCCGCCGGCACGGTAGGTGGCCTTCACGCTGCGGTAGACGATGTCGGGTGTGCAGACCGCCTGGTCCGCGCGGGAGCGTGGGGCGTCTACCCCCAGCCCCATGTAGACGGGCACCCTGCCGTTCACACCCCGCACCGTGTCGGCGCACTGGCCGTAGACATAGCTGTCGGGGTCCATGCCCGCCTGCACCACCTCACCCCAAGGCGCCTCGTCGAGACCCAGCAGCTTGTACATTAGCGGGGTCATCTCGTCGGGGGTGAAGTCGCGCAAGATCGTCTGGTGGAAGGTGGTCATCTCGTTGAGGTAGATGAGGCCCGACTGGTGCTGGTAGGTGATCGGCTTAACCCAATCGGCGTAGCGGGTCTGCTCCTCCCAGGGCCACTGCGCCTTGCGGACAGGGTTGAAGTGATTCCGGTTCCACACGTTCAGACCGAACTGCAGCTCGGGGTTGCACCACTTGACGATGCCATAGAGCTCGCGGTCTAAGTCCTTGTTGCGCTCGAGCCAGAAGCGTTCCCAGATGAGGACCTCGGGGTTGCGCAGCAGCACCCGCAGGAACTCGATCAGCGCCCCGTCGACGAACGACTCGCCGGCGCGGACTCTCTGAAAGTAGTCGTACACCTCAGCGAAGGTGCCCCGGACGCGCTCCACGTCGATGCCGCGCTCCAAGGCCTCGCGACGGCTGGCCTCGCTAAAGTCGCCGGGTGCCTGGCCCACCATCAGCTGATCGATAGGGCTGCGTCGCTCGTTACACCACATGATGCCGTCGAGGTCATAGTTGCGGCAGTGGTCCTCGATCAGCGAGTGGATCCACAGGCGGTAGTCCGGATGGCTGGTGCTCGGCTCGGCGCCGTGGCGCCCGAGGAAGTCGACCTCGAGACACTGGGCTAGATTGGGAATCTGCACGGTGTTGGCCGAGCCATGACCGGCGTACTTGAAGAACGGCTCCATCAACTCGGCGTAGACCTGCATGCCCCTCGCCCTCGCGGCGGGGATGACCATGTCGAGAACATCCTTGCCCGCTGTCTCGGGATCGGTCGCCCGGTAGTCCTTGATGAAGGTGTTTCGGTAGTAGCCAGGGTCCGGGTCGAAGTAGGCACCCCCTTGGAGCGTGAGCGGCTCGGGCACGCCGTGGTCGGGCCAGCTGTCGAACTCATAGGAGATGCTGCGGCCGACCTTGAGGCCCAACCACGAGACCGTCCCGATCATCAGGACATTGACGCCGACACGTTCCTGGAGGGTCTCCAAGACCTCGTCGACCCCCTCGTCGATGAAGCTAATAGGGCTGATCTGGATGCCGACGAACTTGTCTTCTGCCATGGGTCTATACTCCTTAGCTGCCGCCCTCCGCGTCAGCCCATCGGGCGCCAGCGGTGCTCCCAGTCGACGCTCAGGCGCTCGGCACCGTCCTCAGTGATCAGGATGTCCTCGTTGAGCCCGCTGCTCCAGTTTCCGGGCGGCAGGACGTCCCGCCTGGGGTGGTAGGAGAAGACCATGCCGGCCTCGAGCTGCCAGTCCTGCGACTGCCCCCAGGGCCGCTTCTGGGAGAACCAGGGCCGCTCGATAGTATCCATGCCCTGGCCATGGAAGTGGAAGTGAGTAGTCTCCTCGCCCAGGTCCCCCCAACCCTGTTGTTCCATGACCCGGTTGAAGGTCGCAGCCATGTCTGAGAGGCGGTTGCCCGGCTTAGCTACCTTGCGCACCTCCGCGAAGGCGAGCAGCTCATCCTCGATGATCTTGCGCTCAAGGTCGTTAGGTTCCTTAAAGGCGCAGTTGATGGTGATCTCACACCAGTGTCCGCTCTCACCACAGATCTCGAGGTGGAAGCGCAGCTTGTCTTCCAGCAAGAGCGGTATGTCTTCGGGAACCTCACTCACACCGGGGCTCTCGCCGATGAAGATCAGCAGGTCACGCGCTCCTGAAGCCCATACCGGTTTGGTCACCTCGCTGATAAGCTCGCGCTGGCTTACCCCCTTAGCACCCTTAACGAGCTCGCCGAAACGGGTCATGACCGACTTGGCCATAGCCCACAGTTCTCGCTCCTGGACGATCTCGAGGGCGCTCTTGGTCGACCTGAGCCGGTCCATAAGGTCGTCGGCGTCGACGAAGGTGGCATCGGGCACGAGCCTCTTCAGCTCGGCGTAACTGCCTGCCGAGAGGATGAAGCGGAGACCCGCGATGCCGATGCGGCTGCTGGCGAGGCCCCGTTCGCGGATATAGTCAGCCATACGCGGCACGATGTAGACGTCGCCGCGAGTATCGGTCACCCAGCCCTCCTCTCCGATGCGGACCGCCAGCGCAGGGCTCGACATGGTCAGCGCGGGCTCACCGTCCAAGGGAATCAGCAGCAGGCCGTCGTGCCCCCACAGGTGGAAGTTGGTGAAGTAGCGCAGGTAGCCACGGCCCGTCCACCAGTGACCCTTACCCGCCACCAGTAGCGCGTCGAGTTCTGCTCGCTGCATCGCCTCGCGGACGCGACGGTACCGAGTTTCGCGTTCGGCTAGATCCGCTTTGGTCATCTCCTGATCTCCTCCTTCAAGTCCGTATTATTGCCTCTGGCTGCGGGGACGGACGATCGCACCGTCCCCGGGACTGCCCTGAACGTCGCCATCCTTAAAGACGGTCTTGCCACCGACGATGGTGACCGCCACCTCGCCCTGAACCTCGATACCGTGGTAGAGCCAATTGCACCCCGCCCCTCGGCTGAAGCCCTTATGTCGATCGATGACCGTCCTAGGCCGTGGGTCGTAGAGGGTAAGGTCCGCGTCAGCGCCAGCCCGCAAGACCCCCTTGTCAGGGTAGAGGCCGAACAGCTGCGCTGGCCGGGTGCTGATGAGGTTGACCACCTGGGAGAGTTCGAGTCGGCCACTCAGAACCTCGTTCATCATCAGCGGCACCAGTTGCTCCACTCCGGGATGGCCCGGGGGTGCGGACAGGATGTCGCCCCAGGCAGCTTGCTTCTCCGCCACAGTAAACGGCGCGTGATCGGTCGCAATGACATCGATAACACCCTCCTGGACAGCCTCCCAAAGCGCCTCCCGATCCTCCTCGCAGCGGAGCGGCGGGTTGATCTTCCCGAACGGACCCACCTCTGCGAGCACCTCCTCGGTAAAGTGCAGGTAGTGCGGACAGGTCTCTGCGGAGACCTTAACCCCCCGCGCTCTGGCAGCGCGGACGACATCGACCGTGGCCCTCGCACTCACGTGGGCAAGGTGGATGGGCGTGTCGAGCCACTCGGCCAGGGTGACCAACTGCGCGGCGGACGCCGCCTCCACTACCCCGGGACGCGAGCGGAGGTGACGCAGGTGATCCGGCCCGTCGAACGCGCGGGCGCGCCCGCTGAATAGGTCGATGAGCCGCTGCTCTTCAGCGTGGAAGGTGCAGCGAAGGCCGGTCTCCCTGACCAGCTCCAGAGCTCGGAAGATGTCGCCGAGATCGGGGGTGCTGAGACCCAGGAACTCGTCCTCGCGACCCCTGACAGTCTCGGTGGTGAACAGCTTGAAGGCGATGGCGCCGGCAGCGGCCATCCCCTCGATCTCTGCGCGGTCCAAGCGCCCCGGGGCAGCGTAGATCCCGATATTGACATAGGCGTCGCGCGACGCGAGGTCACGTCGCGCCCTCCACACCTCCGTGGTTGAGGCACAGGGCTTGGAGATGGGCATCTCGAAGATGGTGGTCACCCCACCCGCCGCTGCCGCCCTCGACTCTGAGGCAAAGTCGCCCCGCTCCGGGAAACCGGGAGCACGGCAGTGGAAGTGAATATCGATGGCACCGGGCATTACCAGCAGCCCGCTAGCGTCCAGGATCCGATCCGCAGCAACGGCCTCGCCCGGTGACAGGACAGCTTCGATGCGGCCACCGTCGAGAAGCAGCGTCCCGGGCTCAGCCTCGGCACCCGGACCGGGCGGGGCAAGCATTCCGTTGACGATGGCCAGGTCAGCCATGGCCCCGCTCGACCTGCCGCGCTACGTGCTCCCGGATGGCCCCGAGTCGCAGGGTGTCGGGGGCGACATCGAGCTTGAGGCCGTAGGTCTCACGGGCCATCTCGGCAGAGACCAACCCCAGGACGACATCCTCGAGGATCCGCTCGCCCTCCCGCTGGCGCGGGTCACCGAACCCACCCCCGCCGGGAACCAGGAGCGTGATCTCGTCGCCTGGGTGCCAGGGGATCGGGACGAACCGCTCTACGCGCTCGCCGTTGAGTAGGACCCCGCCAGGTGCTCCCGAACCCCCACCCTCGAGACCGGGGGCGGGATATTTCATCAGGTCGGGGCGAATCGTTAGCAGGACCGGTCTCTTCGCAGTGCAGCGCAGGGTGATCTCCTGGCCCGGTCCCCCTCGACGACGGCCCGAACCGCCGGTATCCGGGATGATCTCCTTGCGGATCATCACCGCAGGGCACTGCAGCTCGATGATCTCGGTCGGCGTCACCGTGCTGTTGTGGGGGTAGGCGGCGGGTAGGAGGCCGTCCGCGTCACGGGTCGCTCCCAGCCCACCGTGGGGGAGCATGTGGACGGCGAACTTCGGGAAGCGCTCATCCTCGCCGACGAAGTGAAAGGGGAAGATTCCGCCCGCCGCAGCGATGGTCTCACCAGGTAGCAGGGGGGTGAGGGCGCCGAAGATCAGTGGTGGAATATGCTTGATCACCTTGGCCCGAGCCTGGACCGGTGCGGGGAAGGTGCAGTTGACGATCGAGCCCTCTGGAGCGGTTATGTGTAGGGGCCGAACCAGACCGTCGTTGTTGGGGATGCGCGGCACCAGCATGCACTTTATCGGGTAGACCGCCGTCGAGTAGCTGATATTGAACGCGGCGTTGATGGCGGAGTGGCCCTGCTGGGGCGAGCTGCCGGTAAAGTCCATATGGATGTCCGAGCCGCGGATCTCGAGGGCGAGCTTCAGCGTGAACGGCTCGAGATAGCCGTCGGCGGTAAGCTCGTAGCGGACCTCGCCGTCGGGCAACGCCTCAATGGCCTCGCGCAGGGCCCCCTCAGAGCGACTCAGGATCGCACTCGAGAGGTGGGTGAGGTCACCCAGGTCGTAGTCATCCATGAACTCCTGAAGCCGCCGGGCCCCTATGCGGTGGGTCCCGACAATGGCGTGAAGGTCACCCAGGACCATCTCCGGTACCCGGCAGTTGGCGGCGATGAACTCCTCGATAATGGGATCGACCTTATCTGCCCGGTAGAAGAGGTTGGGCATCACCCGGGTGCCTTCCATGAACATGTCGGAGGCTTCGAGGTCGCCTAGGTGTCCACCCACATCAGAGACGTGCGCCACCGTTCCCAGGAACGCTGCCACCCTGCCCTGGTGAAAGACCGGGGAGATCAGGTTGTAGTCCGGCAGGTGGGTGCTTCCGATCCAGGGGTCGTTGGTGATGAGCACGTCCCCTTCGCGCAAGGTGTGGATCGGGAACCTTTCGAACATCGCCTTGGCAGTCCTCGGAAGCATGGTGCAGAACTGCGGCGGGCTCCACTGGGCCTGCGCGAGGCCGGAGCCGGAGCCGTCCAGGATGGCACAACCGAAATCGTGACTCTCACCGACGATGGTTGAGAACGAGGTGCGGATGGTGGCGGTATCGATCTCATCAGCGATCGTCACGAGCCGTTGCCACATCACCTCGAGACTTATCGGATCGATGTCCATCGTGGCTCCCCCTCTCCTCTCCACCGGGATCTACCCCTCCTCCCGGGTATCGACGGTAACACCGTAGTCCTGCTCGGCCCCCTCGGGGGTGACGTAGCCCAACTCCACATCCCGTAACACCAGCTCTCGCTCCCTCAAGTTCACATCCCCGAACCCCGCACCCCCCGGCATCCGCATCTCGATCTCATCTCCCGGAGCGAAGGCGAGGATCGGGAACCGCTCTAGCACCTCACCGTTGAAACGTACCTCACCGGTACGACCCGGAGCACCCCCGGCGATCCCGGGCGGCGCACAGAAGATCTTGTCCGGCCGCACCCGGGCGCTGTAGCTTACCTCGGCGATGTTGCGGAAGGTCATCACCTGACCGATGCCGCCCCGGCGTCTGCCCGCCCCGGCCGAGTCCGGCAGCAGCTCCTTCTCGAGGATCAGCAGGGGTGCCTGCGTCTCCATCACCTCGACCGGGGTGACCGAACTGTTGTGGGGGAAGGCGATGGGAATAAGCCCGTCCAGCTCCCGCATCGCCCCCCGCCCCCCGTGCGGCAGGATGTGGACGCTGAAGGTGCCGTACCCCGGCGCCTCACCGCTCACACTGAAGGGCCAGATCGACCCGCTCCCCGCCTGGGCAAACTCGCCCAGCACCGGCCACACCGCACCGAAGAGGACCTGGTTGATGTTGTTGGTGGTCTTGGCTCGGGCCCGGACGGGGTGGGGGAAGGTGGTGTTAAGGATGCAGCCCTCCGGTGCCGTTACGTGGATCGGTCGGAATAGCCCCTCGTTGTTCGGAATCCCCGGAACCAATGAGCACTTGAACGGGTACATCGTCGAGGCGTAGGTGGTGTTGTAGACGCAGTTGATCGCCGCTCTGGAGGTCTGCGGCGAGGTGCCGGTGTAGTCGACATAGATGTCGGAGCCGCGGATCTCGACGGTGGCGTGCAGGTGGACGGTCTCGATGTAGCCGTCGATGTCGAGGCCGAACTCGTGCCGCCCGTCCGGCAACGCCTCGATCCGCTGCCGGATCAGCGCCTCGGAGCGGCCGAGTATCTCGGTGGAGAGCGCCTCCAGGTTGGGGAGGTCGTAGTCGTCGAGGAACTCTCGGAGCCTGCGCGCCCCCACCTGGTGGGTCCCCACGATCGCCCGCAAGTCCCCCAGAACCAGGTCCGGAACCCGGCAATTGTTGCCGATGACCTCGAACAGAAACCGGTTCTCTTCGCCCCCCTGGTAGAGCTTGGCGGGGGGGATGCGGATCCCTTCGGTGAAGACATCGGGTGCCTCGATGTCGCCGCCATGGCCGCCGACATCGGCGAGGTGGGCGACCGTGCCCATGAACGCCACCAACTCGCCCCGGTGGAAGACCGGGGTGATGACGATGTAGTCGGGGAGGTGGCCAGCTCCGATCCAGGCATCGTTGCTGACTAGGACATCCCCCTCACGGAGTGTTTCAGCGGGATAGTGCTCGAGCAGGATCTTGCTGGTACGGGGCAGGATGACGCAGAAGTTGGGGGGGCTGAAGCTCGACTGGCAGAGCGACACCCCCTCCCGATTGACCAGGATGCAGGCGAAGTCTCTGCTCTCGCCGACAATGGTCGAAAACGAGGTCCGCACCGTGGCGTTGTCGACCTCATCCATGATGGCGATCAGTCGCTGCCACTGGATCTCGAG
>MPNL01000048.1 GCA_002239005.1 Truepera sp. bin119 | reverse complement strand
CCCGTGCCGGAATCGAACGTGAAGTTCTACCATCAGAGAAGACCGCATTCAGCGCTTGCTGGGCAGACGCCCGATCAGGCATAGCTAAACCAGCCAAAGCCTTTCTCGGTGGCGGCCTGACCAGGGCGGGGTTCCACTTATCAATGACCCGGAAACTGTTCGGATAAACCGAGCTACCTCTGGACCATAGCTGGAGCCGTGTAGATCCACTCAAGCGGCCTCTACCCCACCACAGGGTGGATCCAGCAAATCTGTCCTTCCGATCAGATTAGCAGTGTTCGGGAATTGTAAGGACGGATTCGCTGGATTCGCTCACCTACCTATCCGAGTGGGGGGCAGAGGTGATCTTACGTTACGACCTAAACTCCGAACTCAGGTTAATTTCATATGATGTGGCTGTGCCGAGTGGACGCACTCACGAGACCATAAATTTGGTAACTCTTGGGGTGATGGCCGTGGGCTACGCCTACGGTCGCACCCAGGGGCTCGCTGCCGACTTGGAAGCTGCCCTGCCGCCCCCTGCGCGTACGGCCTTCCTAGCGAGCTACTTGGTGGGAACGTTCCTCATCACCCCTGACCTCGACCTAGCTGAGAATCAGGTTCGGGCAAAGGAAAACTGGGGTCTCCTGGGCCTCCTTTGGGTGCCCTACGGTCACCTCTTCAAGCACCGAGGCCTGTCCCACAGTTGGTTATTGGGCCCGCTCACCCGGCTCATCTACATCGCTCTGTTGGGCCTACTCTTTTCTGTCCTTGCGGCTGCCCTGGGTCCTCACCTCGGGTATGAGTTTCGATTCGAAGCCCAGCTTGGCGATGCCTGGAGGGAGTTTGCCCTAGGAGCGGTGATCGGGTACTACCTGAGCCAGTGGCTCCATCTCATAGCTGACGGTATACGCCCCGGTTGAGGGGTGGGCCGAAGGAGGGGGGAGAAAACGCCTAGTGACGGCTTGAAGCGGATACTGAAGTACCTGGATTCCCTCGAGACGCTGTACACATCCACCGTCGTGTCTCTGGCTATTAACCAGGCCCAAGAGGGCGTTCGGAAACTGAAGAAATGCGTAGAACTGAAAGGTGCCGTGATGAGGCAAAGCCTGCGCAGCACTACGAGGCCGAGGCCGTCGCCCGCTACCTTGGCAAGCCCGTTTGCAAGGTTCGCCGTTCCCTAAATGTTCGATGACGGACGACACACTAGGTCATCTAGTGGGGGCCTCCTGGAAAAGGCGGTTGAGTATGGCGCTGAGAACTGACAGGACCAGCGCGCTGAGAGTCGCCCCACCGAATCCAGACAGGGTCAGCGGCGTGAGGGCGGCTACAACACTGAGTGCGAGGGCGTTGACGACGAGCAGGAACAGGCCTAGGGTAAGGAGGGTGAGTGGTAGCGTTAGGATGATCATGACAGGCCTAGCCACCGCATTGACAAGACCGAGCACAAAAGCCGCGATGAGGATTGGAACCAGACCCGGCCTGCTGAACGTCAGTCCAATGCCCAGTTGCGCCGTTAACCACAGAGCAACCGCATTCAGGCCCCAGCGAATGAGTAGGTTCATACCGTAGTCGTGGCGCCCGATCAAGGACGGTCCCGAACCAGCACCCTGTAGCCCCGACTCACGTAGAAGCCGAGCGAGTGGAGGATATCAATGAGCTTGGGATCGTTCGTGCCCAACGAGGTCTCGATCTGGCCGAGGGGGCTTAGCGCAGAGAGCTCTTGAAGTATCGAAATCACAAGGCGCTTCAGCATATCGCTTGAGCCCCGGTGGGGTCGGGTCACACCTACTGCAGTAAGGTAGAAGGAGCCGTCGAGGCTAGGCCGGTTCGAGCCCGTGAAGGCGTAGCCGACGGCTTCCTGGTCCAAGGTCTCTCTAGCGATAAACCAGAGGTCGGGCCTGAACGGGCTCTGCCAGCGCTTGAGACGGGCCCAGCGGGAGTCGCTCACGACCCCCTCTGACGCCTCGAACACGGCCCGGAACTCCTCGTCTGCCTCTAGGTCCCAGGCTTCAAGCACAAGGGGGCTGCCGACCGGAGGAACGTCGGAGAGATTGTAGACTAGGTCCCTCCGGTCCTCGATCCCAAAGCCAATCCCTTCCAAAGCAGCACTGAGGCGACCCGCTGGCTCGGAGGGGATACCCTGAAGAGGCACCTCAGCAACCTCGTGAGGACGCCCTGCCATCACCTCCGTGACGAGTCGGGCAAGATCGCCAGCTTCCTGATCGAACCAGAGTTGGGTAAGCTCGAGACGCTGCACATCAGCGTTAACGTCCGGGGCGATCAGGTAGGCTCCGGCCACCGGCCACCCATCGCCCTTGCACAGCACCACCATATGCTCAACATCCTTCATTGGGTCGCGTAGGAGTTGGCCTACCCTGGTAGCGAAACCATGCGGATCCCCGTGTCTCAGAAAGGCGAAGGAGCGGCTTAGAAACCAGACGATCTCGTCACGGGAAATCCGTCTCAGCACATCTAAGAACACTCTACCCAATTCCCTCCCCTAAGGGAGGAGGTTACCCCCAGACTGGGGTATGCTTCCAGCGTGTCAACACTACGCATCCTCGGGGGTAACGCCAAGGGACAACGACTCCAGACGGCAGGTAGAGAGGTGCGCCCCAGTCCAAGCAGACTAAGAAAAGCCCTCTTCGACATCCTCGCCTTTGAGTCTAGAGGAATGTTCCTCGACCTCTATAGCGGTACAGGGGCAGTGGGTCTCGAGGCAGCGAGCCGCGGTTGGAACTCCACTTGTGTCGAGTCTAACCCGACGGCGATGAGGGCCCTAAAAAGCAACGCCAAGCGGCTCAGCCTCGAGGTGTCCGTAATCCAGGGGGATGCTCTAGCCTTCACGAGAGAGCTCGCCCACCCTTTCGACGTGACCTTCGCTGACCCCCCGTACGACTCAGATCTGCAGGCGATCTTTGCCACCCTCCTTGAGCAGGTGTCGGAAGACAGACCCGGGATCCTCATTTTCCAGCACCCCTCCTCGCTTGTCCTCCCCAATCCCTCTCCGACCTTGGGCAGGGGTGCAGAAACGCGCCGCTACGGCAGCAACTCGCTTACCCTAGTGCGCTGACATGAGCCGATTACCCCGCTTGCCACCCGAATAGCCCCCTCGAATGGAGCAGGTTGAAGGCTGCAATCTTGAGGTTCATCAGCGTCCAAAGTTGGACTCAAGGACGGACGAGATCGGCTTCGTTGGAGCTTCGGGTCAGATCCAGATGATCCACCGCTGCCAAGGCCCTGCTCTCAAACAGTCCCTCGAAGCTAGTTAAGGTGTGCAGCTTGAAGCCGAATACCATCCCCACGGTACTACCTATCGCCTCAGGAAACTTCGACCAGCAAGAACGTCTCCCCTTCGTTACCGGCAGTGGTTCGCTATCGATCAGCCGAACCTGGTTATCCCCAGTACTGAGAGGGCAAGCTCAGCCAGTAGCCTCTCGGCCTTCCGCAAGATCCGGCGATAGCGGCTGTAGTGAGGTAGTCTTGAGAGCGGTTCCCTGAAGAGTTGATTGACGATCCAGTATCAAGTGCTCTCATATCCAGCGAATCCGACCTTAGGTTGAGCGAGAATCTCTCCTACGACTGCAATGGTCACCCGAAGCAAAAATCCGCTCTACGGGCCCAACGAAGCTCCAAAGGTGGAGGTGGACGCTACGGGTCTACGGGCCCAACGAAGCCGTCTGATCTTGAGTCCGTCCTTGGTAATGGCTTCTGGTAGGGTTTGAGCCAGTCTCCGGGTAGACAACCGTGTGAGGAACAGCTCCGCCAGCTGATACCGGTAACCGGGATGGGGAGCTGTGAAAACCTATCATTACCCCCTTCTTTGACCTGCAGATTCAGTGGCAAGTGACGTAATAGGCACGTGCTAGACTATCGTGCATGTGATTGAGGAGCTCCTCCTCACAAGTGAGGGGCGCTGCAGATTCAGAAAGGGGCCGAATGCTCGGTTTCCTCCAGAAGGTCTTCGACAACAACGACCGCGATGTCCGGCAACTTGAGAGAAGTGCGGTCGCCGAAGTGAACGCCCTCGAGGACAAAGTGCAGCGGGTACCTGACCTCGCCGAGGAGTTCAACAGACTTCGCCAGCGCCACCTCAAGGGGGGCGAGTCCCTGGAAGAACTCATGCCAGAGGCGTTCGCCCTCACCAGGGAATCCATGGTCCGCAACATGGGTATGAGACACTATGACGTTCAGTTGATTGGGGGGGCTGCTCTCCACTTCGGTCGGATTGCGGAGATGAAGACGGGTGAAGGCAAGACCTTCGTGGCCACTCTTGCCCTTGCCCTCAACGCTCTCTCCAAACAGGGTGCACACCTAGTGACCACCAATGACTACCTCGCCCGGACAGGCGCAGAGTGGATGGGGCCGATCTATCGCGGGCTCGGCCTCAGGGCCGCCGTCATTGAACACTCTCACGACTCTGCGGCACGCCGCGAGGCCTATCGGTCTGATATCACTTACATTACCAACAGCGAATTGGGGTTCGACTACCTGCGAGACAACATGGCGCTCCGTCCAGATCAGCTAGTCCTGCGCGAGGACCACCCCCTACACTACGCAATTATCGACGAGGTTGACTCGATCCTGATCGATGAGGCTCGGACACCGCTCATCATCTCGGGGCCGGCCGAGGTAGCCACCGATATGTACTTCACGATGGCCAAGATCGTCCAGAAGCTCGAGCGAGGTGAGCCTGGCGAGGGTGAGGAGCCACCAACGGGAGACTACACGACCGATGAGAAGAGTAAGGATATCCACCTCACAGAGCAGGGGATCGAGAAGGCCGAGAAGTTTCTCGGCCTCGAAGATATCTTCAGTGCCCGCAACATGGAGGCGGGTCACATGCTCCGCCAAGCACTTAGGGCGAAGGAGCATTACCATCAAGATCAGCAGTACGTCCTCAACGACAGTGGCTTGGTGGTGATCGTCGACGAATTCACGGGCCGTCTCATGCCAGGCCGCAGGTTCGGCGAGGGTCTTCACCAAGCCATCGAGGCTAAAGAGGGTGTCAAGATTGAGCGCGAGAATCAGACGCTCGCAACCGTCACTTATCAGAACTTCTTTAAGCTCTACGACAAGATCGCGGGGATGACGGGCACCGCCAAGACTGAGGAGAAAGAGTTCCAGGAGATCTACGGCAGCGATGTCCTGGTCATCCCGACAAACAAGCCTATAATCCGCAAGGACTACGAGGATGTCGTCTATCGGAGTGTTCAGGGCAAGTTCAACGCAGTCGTCGAGGAAATTATTAAGGTTCACGAGACCGGGCAACCCATCCTGGTAGGCACCGTAACCATCGAGGCCTCTGAGACGCTCTCCAAGATGCTAAGGCGTAAGGGGATCGACCACCAAGTCCTCAATGCCAAGTATCACAGCCGAGAGGCAGAGATCGTCGCCCAGGCGGGGCGAAGCGGAGCGGTCACCATCAGCACCAACATGGCTGGGCGTGGAACGGACATCGTCCTCGGGGGCAATGCGGAGATGCTCGCGCGGCAACTCTTGGAACGTGAAGGGTTTGAGCGTTACGACGCAGACACCGAACTCTTCATTAAAGCCATCATGCTGAACAAGCTAGACGAGGCTCGTGAGATCGCTGGCCGACTCGAGGATCTTCCACAGGCCATCATTCCTCAACTCGAAAAGCTTCGGGACGAGGCCTCCAAAGACCACGAGAAGGTCATCTGCCTCGGAGGCCTGCACATCATCGGTACGGAGCGCCACGAGTCACGCCGCATCGACAACCAGCTTCGCGGTCGATCTGGGCGTCAGGGCGACCCGGGCTCGAGCCGCTTCTACGTTAGCTTCGACGACGATTTGATGCGGCGTTTCGCCAATGATCGGGTCCTTGGCATGATGGACCGCCTCGGCATGGATGATACCCAACCAATCGAGGCTAGGATGGTCACAAGCGCCATTGAGCGAGCGCAGAAGCGCGTCGAGGACAGGAACTTCGGGATTCGCAAGCAACTCCTCGAGTACGACAACGTCATGAGCAAGCAGCGCGAAGTCATCTACCTCCAGAGGCGTGACATCCTCCTTGGGAACGATATCAGCGAGGACGTTCAGGACATGATTGCCGAGTACGTCGACTCCCAGGTGCAGAACTACCTCAACCCCGAACTCGAGCCAGAAGAGCAGGACATCGGGGCGATGAAGACCGCCATTCTCGAGGCAGTGCCGTCCTTGGCCGATTTCGATTTCGAATCGATCCGAGGCAAAGACCCAGACGAGGCCACCCAAACTCTGATCCCCGTCTTAGAGGGTGCCTACCGAGGACGCGAGGAGGAGCTTACTCCAGCGCTCCTGCGTGAACTCGAGCGCTTTATTGTCCTCCAAGTCGTCGACCAGCACTGGAAGGAACAGCTGCATAACATGGACATCCTGCGGCAGGGGATCGGACTGCGCGGTTATGGCCAGCGTAACCCGCTCCAGGAGTATGCCTTCGAGGGATACAACCTGTTTGAGGAAATGAAGTCGATGATTCGGCTCAACGTGGCCAAACTCCTGTTCCGGATCCAGGTGCAAACGGACCAGCGGCTCGAACGACGTCAGCAGAAACGCCGAGTCAGCTACAGCACAGACGACGGTCTCCTAGGTCAGCCCGGCACCGAGCCAAGTGGGGGACCAACCCAGCCGATCCGGAGCGGGCAGAAGGTCGGCAGAAACCACCCCTGTCCCTGCGGAAGTGGAAAGAAGTACAAGCACTGCCACGGAAGAGCGGTTGCCTGACGCTGTAAGAGCGGGGGCACGGCGATGACGGGTTTCCCCGAACGACTTCACGAGAGGATCGCGCGGCTCGACACGCGAGTATGCCTCGGCATCGACCCCAGGCCCGAGTTGCACCCCTCGACCCACCCCGAGAACCACGGCGGTGATCCGGCGCGGGTCGCGAGGGCAGTCGTAGCCTACTTTCGCAGCATCCTCGAGGCTACACAAGACCTGATCGCCTGTGCAAAGCTTCAGAGCGCCTTCTTTGAAGCAATGGGGATTCCCGGGCTAATCGCCATGGCCCAATTGATCGCCTACTGTCGCCGACTCGGCGTACCCACAATCCTTGACGCGAAGCGGGGGGATATCGGCTCCACTGCGCGGGCCTACGCCTCCGCCTACCTAGGCGAGGGGGTATTTGGCAGCGACGCGCTCACCGTCAACCCGCTACTAGGCTTCGACAGCCTAGAGCCATTCATTGAGGCCGCGACAACCAACAGCCGGGGTCTATTCGTGCTAGTGAAAACCTCGAATCCCGGCAGTGGAGACCTCCAGGATCTCACACTTGAGACTGGGCAGAGCTTCTATATGGAGCTTGCCAAGGGGCTGCGCAGCCTCGCCATGAGGCACATCGACGAGTCTGGCTTCTCCCCCATCGGAGCAGTAGTAGGCGGCACCTTTCCCGGAGCGCTCATGAAAGTTCGCAACCTCCTTCCGACCAGCCTCCTGCTCGTCCCAGGATTCGGGACTCAGGGTGCAGACCCCTCTGATGTCGCGACTGCTTTTCTCCAAGATGGCCTCGGCGCGGTAGTAAATTCGGGCCGGAGCCTTACCTATCTCACGAAAGATATAGACTATACTGACCTTGCCTGGCAAGCGACCCACGAGATGCGCAACGCGTTGAACGCCACGATCGAAGGTCGTTCTCAGTAGAAGTATCTAGATAGCAAAGGAGGTGGTTCAGGGTCAAATTGCTCCTGACCCTAGGCGGCAGATACAGGGGCGTAGGCAGCTTGGGCGTGGCATGATCGAATATCGCAGCGTACACCTCTGACGTCTCCACCACGGGGTGCTACGAAGGCGAAGGAATCGAGTTCCTGTCCAATCTCTAGGAGCAGCTCCCCATCACCTTATGCCAGGATAGTGGCTGTGACGTACATCCACAAGGTGTTGTTCGATAGGGGTAGGGGCAAGCCCCTGGCAACCGTTTCATTGCGCAAATCCTGTTTCGTACGCCGGTCGCGTAGATCTCGAGCTGAGGGGTCACCGAGACCGGTTGGACCCGTACCTAGATTGCCTCTCATTGTCACAGCTCTGTTCTTATTCCCTATCACTTTCTCAGAGCAACTCAGTAGCCTTCAGGTTGTTGCCCCGGAAAATCGTTGCACCGAGTATAGTAGGGATCTCTATCCTTATTCGCTGAGAACCGTAGTCAGCATCCCTTACGATGGTGAAGAGGGATTCTATAACCTCTATACTGGTAGATCGTTCGAGCAAGGAGAAGTGCTCAGTATTGAGCACATCGTTCCTCGTTCGGAAGGTCACGACAGCGGTTTGTGCGCCGCGTTTCCTGAGGCCCGACAGCAATTCGCTTCCGACCCCTTCAACTTGACGGTCATTCCTAAATGGCTAAACAGTGAGAAGGGGGGGCGCGACCTAGCCGAGTGGCTACCCGAGGCTAATCAATGTTGGTACGTGGAACGTTATTTGGAAGTAAAGCGCAAGTACGGCCTCACGATTGATAGGGCCGAATGGAATGCCGCTGAAGCAGTGCTAGCTAGCTGCCCCGCCTCCCCAGCCCTTCAGCTTCTGCCTGGTACCGGTGAATTCGATTGGGAAACCTTCGATTTCGAAAGGTGGGATGCCAATGGCAACGGGCGGCTCAGCTGCGACGAAGTGGAGAAACAAGGAGCACCGCTGCCGGTAGTGAAAGGCACACCTGCATATGAACACATGCGAGATACGGACGGCGACGGAGTGGTGTGCGAGTAGTTAGCGACGGATTTATCTTGACAACTCCGGGGCTACAAGCTGAGAAGGGAAAAAAGATCAAAACGCCATGACCTTTCCCCCCAATCAGGGCCACACAAGACTGGAATTTAAGAACGGACAAGGACTGCTTCGTCGGGCCCGTAGACCCGTAGAGTCCGTACCCCCAGGGTAGCACCTTGGTAGAGAACTAGGGTGCAAGGCTACTCCAAGGCAAAGAGGTAGGGGTAGAGATCTGGACCGCCCCCGAGAACCTGAACATCGAGATCGGGACAGATGTCCGTGATCGAATCAAGCATCACATGTGCGGCCTCCTCTCCCACAGCAGCGCTGAAAAAGAGGGTCCCCACCTCGAACTCCCCGAGATCGGTCTCTTTAAGGAGGTCGATTAGACACGACTCCGGAGTCGTTCCACCCTTCTTCAGAACGCCATCTACCAAGCCGATGATCTCTCCCTCTTGAACATCGACTCCGTCGAACCTCGCACCCCGACTAGCGGTTGTAATCTCGAAGGTAATGGTGTGATCTGCCGCCTCGGCCATGTCTTCGATCTGCTGGTCGACAGGGATCCCTTCCTGAAACAGAACGGCGGCGGCGAGCCCCGCCCCCACTGTTTTTGTAGGAAGTACGTGGACGGCCTTTTCTGGAAGCAAATCAGCCACACGCTCCGCTGCAAGGATGATGTTCTTATTGTTCGGCAGCACGATGACCTGCTGCGCCCCAACGCTCCGCACAGCGTCAGCGATGTCCTCGACGCTCGGATTGTTCGTCTGTCCCCCGCCGACCACCCTCGCTCCTAGGTCCCTAAGCACCTTGGTGACCCCGTAGCCGCTGCTCACAGCCACGAGACCGCTCTCGCTTACCTCGGCGCCCGATAGGTCCATCCCTGCCAGGATCTCGGAATGTTGTGAACTCATGTCCTCAACCTTGGTACGGATCATCCTGCCGAACCTCGCCACAGTAGCGAGGAGCCTCTCCGGTTCCTCAGTGTGGATATGGCCCTTGACGAACCCCTCTGCACCTACGACGAGGAGGGAGTCGCCGAAAGGCTTCACTACCTCCTGGATATCGCGCGTAGGAGCAGTCACCTCAGCAAGGAGAAACTCTGTGCAAAACCCGAACTCCTCCTCCTCGAACTGTTCCTGCGCTCGCTCCGTGACTACTGGAGGTAGGGGGAGATCCCACCCCCGGTAGTAGGCTAGGACTCCCTCGAGGACTCGCAGAAAACCGAGGCCGCCAGCGTCAACAACACCCGCTTGCTTAAGCAACGGCAGCTGCTCCGGTGTCTTCGCCAGGGCAGTCCTGCCAGCCTCAAGTGCTGCTTCGAGGGCCTCTTGAGAGGAACCATGCTCTCCCTTCGCCCCGTCAGCCGCCTTGCGCACCACTGTGAGGATCGTCCCCTCGACGGGCTCCACAACTGCGGCGTAGGCACTGGTTGTCGCTGTAGAGAGAGCAGCCGCGAGTTCCGCTGGGCCGATGCTCTCGTACCTCTTCACCTCGTCAGTAAATCCCTTAAGAACTTGACTGAGGATCACACCCGAGTTGCCACGGGCACCGAGGAGCGAACCGTACGCAAGAGCGTGAGCGAACTCGCGCATGTTTTTCGGGTTCTCGTCGCCAAACTGCCGCCGCACAGACTGCATGGTGAGGTGCATGTTGGTCCCTGTGTCGCCATCGGGCACGGGATAGACGTTTAAGGCGTTCACCTCCTCGACGTAGACCCTGAGCCAGTCCGTAGCATAGATGAATGCGCCCGTGAGGTCGCGGACCGTAAAGCCAGCACACTCACTCACGGCTCACCCCGGCAACATGGGACGGGAACCTACTCCAGCTTGAGGCCCGAGAACGCCACGACCACAGAGCCGATCCACCTCTCCATTTCGACTCTGCAGTAGTCCGAAGGTTCTCCCCGCGGGGGGCGTTAAGGTGAACGGCTACGCTCCCACCGCCGACGCAATCAATCTCCCAGCCTCCGACATCCAGAGATCCCTCCCGAACCCTTCCCGGGCAGTGGCCGGGGAGATGCCCAACACCGCAGAGGCCCGTTATCACTTAGCCACTCACCTCGCTCGATTCGTCCAGACCGGAGGGTTGTGACGAGGCTTCCGGTGAGTCGTCTGGGAGGTTCCAGGCTTTTTCTTGCCCCATACATAACTAGCATATCAAGTATCTCCTACACTGGAGGGGGAGCCCATTACACATCCCAGACTTCGACAGTGAGTGAGCTTGTACGGATTCTCACCTCGCCAGCACCGACTGCGTGAGCGACGCGGTTGAGGAGTTCTTCGAGCCAGATAGCGTTGCCGCTGATGGACACCACTCCCAGCCGCTCCCAGCGATGATCTCCCTGACCGCCAAGTCTTGCTACGGAGACTGGGAAACGGGACCTGAGTCTCTCAACCAGAGAGACGACGATCGAGCGCTTCTCCTTCAAACTCCGGACCCACGGCATATCTAGGTCGAGGATCAGCACACCGATGTAGACAGGTTCCTCCACAGCACTACTCAGAGCCTATGCCATATCAGGTAATCGAAGTCGGTCCGACTGAGCGCCTAGAGCAGATTCACGATAGTCGCCTTGGCAGGGCCCGTACACGAGGGTTGTCTGTGCGCCTGTTGCAGCCTCGATAACCCTGCCCAGCAACGATCAGGATCCTTCTATCCCCTGCTATCCACACCGTTATGAATTCCGTAGAGCGTAGCAGTGCCTCCCCCTGTTTAGAGTGAGTTAGAGCGCCACGGAGATCCATTAGGGCTCGTTCGATACAGTGGGATCCCGTCATAGCATCTACCCCTCACCCCGAGAGCCAAGGACCCGCCCGTACGCCACGACGGGTCTCCGCCTGAAACCGGTGGCCAGAAGGGCCGCCTCAGCAGCGGTGTCTCCCCCGATGACGCTCAGTTCGATGTCGTACACTCCGGAATCGTATGCGCTCCGGGTAATAGCCGCCAACAAGGCTTCGAGGATCTTACTCTTCCCCCCGGTCGCAACCATCCGCCTCACCTGCAGGGTCGGCCTAGAGCCGTCCCAGACGACCTGTGCAAGAGCAAAGCCGATCACGGTGCCGGACACCTCGGCCACGAAGGCGTGACCCGTCCTGACGAAAAACGACAGGCACCCCGGCACGATCACCGGCTCAACGGCGAGCGCCTCAGCATAGTCCCTATCTATGGTGATAAGTGCGGCCTCATCCTCGGAACCCAGAAGCCTTACCAGCGGCGCCATAACCCTGATCGTCCGCCCCGCTTCAAGATCAGCCGGACCGACCGAATCTCAATCCCCTTGCTCACCCCCTTGAGCATGTCGTAGAGGGTTAGCGCCGCCACCGACGCCGAGGTTAGAGCCTCCATTTCGACCCCTGTGGGGGCCGTAGTCTTGCAGCGTGCCTCAAATCTCACCTGGGGAAGATCGACCTCCGCGCGAACCTTGACTGAGGTAAGTGGGAGCGGATGGCACAGGGGAATGAGTTCAGGGGTCCGCTTCGCAGCCATTATGCCTGCCAACTCAGCCACGGAGACGGGATCGCCCTTAGAAGCATCCCCTTCAATAAGGGTGCGAGCGGCTTCCTCTGGAAGTGAGACGATTGCCTCAGCAACCGCCTCTCGCACCGTGGGTGCCTTCTCACTTACATCCACCATAGTCGGGCGACCGCTCTCGAAGTGAATCGACATAGCAACCATTATAAGGTTCTAGGATCACCCCAGGACGGAAGAGATCCGCTCTCGGGCAACCGTGTCTGATCGGACCCTGTCCCAGTCTCGGTATCCCGCCTCGACGAAGTAGAGGCCCTGTGGCGGAACGTTGTTCCCCGCACAGGTGCGGTCGCGCGATTCAAGGATCCCATGCATATCGTCCGGAGACAGCCTACCCTTCCCGACCCACAGGAGGGTTCCTACCATGGCCCGCACCATGTTCCGAAGGAAGCCATCAGCCGCCACGTGGAGACGCAACTCCTCTCGGCACCTTTCCAAAGCACAGAGGTACACAGTCCGCGTCCTCGATCGGGTCTCCTGGGTAGCAAACACCGAGAGGTCCCGGGCGCCCACGAAGGTCTCTGCAGCCATATCCATCGCTTCGACATCGAGCCTACGGAACACCGGGAGCACCCGGTCCCGTTCGAGAGCTAGGCCTGCTGGCTGATCGCGATAGACCTTGAGACGGTAAAGATATCTCCTGTATGTGCAGTCAAACTGGGCCTCGAAGCCATCCGGAGCAGTCACGACATCGAGAACGGTGATTTCCCTCGGAAGGTGGGCATTCAATGCCAACCGTAACCGCTCATCGGGAAGATCTGTCGCCTTGTCAACGTGGGCGACCATCGCAAGTGCGTGAACGCCAGCGTCCGTCCTCCCCGCAGCGCACAGTGGACCACGCTTCCCAGGAAGTCGATCCAAAGCTTCCTCGATAACGCCCTGCACCGTCCTCTCCCCTGTCGCTTGGCGCTGCCAGCCGTGAAAACCTATCCCGTCATACTCGAGCGTAAGACGAACTCTGCGCACACCTCTAGCTCGCCGGTCGCCCGAGCCGCAGCGCCCTACCCAACAGGGGAACCAGGACTAAGCCGACGTACGTGAGAGCGAGATAGTAGATAAAGCCCCAAAGGGCATGATCCCTCACCTGTCCCGGGAGGGCCGCACTCGCTCCAAACAGGTAGCCAAACACCAGGACAATCCCGAGCAGCGAAATCAGGGCCCGGCGTAGGAGCGACCGAGGCGGCCGATGGATAACGAAGATAGGTCCTGTGAGGAAACCTGCAAGGCCGCCCAGGATCAGATTCGACTCTGGAGTCGGGAACAGGAGATGCAGCAACAGCGGGATAGCGATACCGAGCATCACCCCGAGCCAGGCGTCTGGGGGATACCAGAGTCGGTCCAACCCCGCCCCGAGACTAACTACTGCCAGCCCCAGCAGGACCCCGCCGACGACATCAACCGGGAAGTGAACGCCAAGGAAAACCCTGCTAATTGACACGAGCGCAATCAGTAGAATAGCAAGAAGAGTGAAGATCCGTCTTCCCACATACAGCGCCGCCAACCCCCAATAGGTGGTCGAACTCTGGGCGTGTCCGCTGGGAAAGCCTGAACCTTGCGCCGTCTCGCCCGCCGCTTCGGAGCGGAGGACGGTCGGATCTAGTTCGAACGGGCGGACGGTTTCGAACAGGCCCTTCAGTTGCTGATTGAGATAGGACCCGACGAGGAAATACACCGCTAGCCGACGTCCCTTAGATGGCCCGACGCCGAGATAGGCGATCAGGAGGAGAGCCACGTAGGCGCGTTCGGACCCGAGCTCTGTGATCCAGAGCATAAGCTGATCGAGCGCGGGTGAGGCGACCTGCTGCAACGCCCTGATAGTTTCCAATCAGGCCTCCCAATCGAAAAGTAGACCCCTTGTGGAATCGGCAGTCATTGTAGCAGGTTCAGTAGGCTGAGATCCGCCGAACACCCCGCTTGCGTGCCAGCATGGAGATTGAACAAGAAGGTGACTCGAGTCGCCACCACGAGGACCCTATGGCACTTCCCAACACGGAAGACACTATCGTGGCCATCGCCACCCCGCCGGGCTCGGGGGCCATCGGAGTTATCCGGCTTTCGGGCCCTAAGAGCCTGCGTGTCGCTGACGCAATCTTTCAGCCAACCGCTGGAGGTCTCCCCAGCCGCCTAAAGGCTAACCGGGTAACGTACGGGAGGATCATTCGTGATGGCGAGACCTACGATCAGGCCCTCCTTCTAACCTTCCACCACCCTAAGTCTTACACTGGCCAGGATGTAGTTGAGTTGCATACCCACGGGGGGCCAGCGGTGCTCAGAGGGGTCTTGAGCCTCTGTCTCAAACAGGGAGCTAGGCCTGCTGGTCCAGGTGAATTCACCCTCCGCGCATTCCTCTCGGGGAAGATCGATCTGATTCAAGCTGAGAGCGTCCTCGGCTTGGTGCATGCCCAGACCGATCAGGCCCGGCGTCAGGCGAGCCTCGGCCTTTCCTGCATTCTCAGTGGTCGCATCGACGAGATTCAGACGCGACTAACTCAGGTCTATGGAGATATCCAGGCGAGCCTCGACTACCCAGAGGAGGGCGTCCCGCCTGCCATTCGAGATTGTCCCCTATCCGAAATCTCGGCTACCCTCAAGGAGCTCTTGGCAACGGCCAAGGCAGGTGACCTTACCCGCAGGGGAGCTCGGCTCGTCCTAGTGGGCAAACCAAACGCTGGGAAGTCGAGCCTATTGAACGCCCTCTTGGGATTCGACCGATCAATTGTCAGTGAGCAACCAGGCACAACTAGGGACTACCTCGAGGCCCCGCTCGACTTTGATGGCCTCCCTGTGACCGCCATCGATACGGCTGGAATCCGGAGTGCTGGAGACGAGGTCGAAGCGGTGGGGGTAGCAGCCTCCAGGGAGATAGCCGCAGCCGCCGATCTCACACTCTTAGTCCTCGACCGGAGTGTCCCGGTGGAGGCTGGAGATGAACTTCTCTTCGAAGGACTCCTTGGCCCAGCAACGCTCATCGTGGCAAACAAGGGAGATCTGCCAGCTGCCTGGACGGCGCTGCCCTGGACCGGGACGCAACTCACTGTCTCTGCATGGACAGGGATGGGACTCGAGGGGCTGCGTCGAGCTGTTCGCGAGGTGCTTCTGGGGGGGGTGAGCAACACTGAACTCTGGATCACTGTCGAAAGACATCGCGTCCTACTAGAAGATGTTCTCGAGCTCATCCATCGTGCTAGGGAGGTCCCCGATGACCTAGCCGCCCTAGACCTCGAACTCGCCCTCCAGAAACTCGGAGAAATGACGGGGCGCTCCGAGGTCGCAGAGGAAACCCTCGAGTACATCTTCTCGCAATTTTGCGTGGGCAAGTGAGGTTGGCCTCCAGAGCCACAGCAGCCCCATCGGTCTGGACCGGCCACACCCACAACCTCCGATCAGGTGGGGCCAAGGGGTCCATTATGTCTAGCGTCGTTAGCCATTATGACCTTGCCCCTTGAACAGGACCACTCACCACTTCCGTCCTCTACACTCCAAGAGAGGACGAAACCATGAAACGGAAACGCTACACCGAAACCCAGGTCCTCAAGGAATCCGAGGCTGGCCGAAGGACCGGCGACATCGTCGGTGAGTACGGCAGCAGCGAGAAGACCCTCTACAACTGGAGCAAGTACGGCGGCTTGGAAGCTGGCGACTTAAGCTCAAGAACCTCGAAGAAGCGAATCGCAGACTCAAACAGATCGTCGCTGACCTAACCCTGGATAACCAAGCTTTGACCCGAAGCAAGAACCTGCAAAGCCGGGGTCCCCCGCTGGGGGTACGGACTCTACGGGCCCAACGAAGCCGTACTTGTCGGCTTGTCGAGTGCTTGAACCTGCACTGGTTCGTGAGCTTGGCCGAAGCTAGGAGGGTGATTGAAGAGTGGCGCCTCGACTACAACCAGTAGATCCAGCGAATCCGTCCTTGGCCGCACACCCGAAGAGTCCGGTCTCGCAGTTGGGGATACCTGGCGCCAGCAGAGTTCGCAAGGTCGGACAAGATCGGCTTCGTTGGACCTTCGGGTCTGAACTCTCAAGCTCAATGGAGGCTGGACTTGAGAACAGAAGTTTGATGTGGCCCTCAAAATGGGGCAGCCTCAATTAGACATCATAGAGCAGCCGGCACAAAAACAGCGGGGGTCTTACACCAAACAACGCCGCGTCCATGCCGAAAAGGGGTATCAAGGGCGCAGGAGAGTGAACGTAAAGAACCTCGTGCGCTTAATCCAGGGAGTGCCCGACCCACTCGACCCGGATTGCCTTCGACTCCACTGCCATCAGTATTTCGGCCTCGGAGGCGCTCCTAAGCCTGGACATCTCTGCAAAGAGAGGTGCACTCGAGGCGAGACCGACCCGAACGGTCAGCGGACCCTCATCCCCTTCATGTCCGATCCGCCACAGTAACTGTTCTCCTAGGTTCTCAACCTGCTTGTCACTGAGACCTCTGTCTCGAAGCGCTTCCCTCACCATTGCTTTCAGTGCCTGCTCTGTCACAGCAACTCTTTCTGCATCTCCCCACAGGGTATCCCATGAGATCGTCCATGGGGCAAGGATACGATGTCCAGTGGTTGTGCTAGCCTTAAGCCGTGACTGGTGATCCTCCTCCCCATTCTCCCAGAGGGTACCTCACCCTCTTCCTGAAGGGGGTCGGCATGGGAGGGGTCGACATCATCCCCGGCGTGTCGGGCGGTACCATGGCTTTGATCCTCGGCATCTACCCACGGCTCATCTATACGCTCGGAGGTCTTACCCAGCCTGCCTTTCTGCGCCCCCTTGTCCGGCTGCGGCTCAGGAAGGCCTTGGAGGCTATCGACTGGCCATTTCTGCTTGCCCTAAGCATTGGCGTAGGCACAGCGGTCCTCACCCTCTCACGAGGGCTCGAGTGGTTGCTTGAACACCAGAGGTCGCTTCTGTTCAGCTTCTTCTTCGGTCTGATCCTCGCCTCTGTCCTCACTATCGCTCGCAAAGTGCAACAGTGGCGCATGACCGAGATCCTCGGGTTCGTGGCCGCTGCCTCCAGCACCTTCGCCATTGTCGGTCTCGCCCCGACGAAGACGCCCGACGGGACCTGGTTCTTGTTCCTGAGTGGCGCCCTTGCCATCTGCGCCCTAGTCCTGCCCGGCATCTCCGGTGCCTTTGTCCTTGTCCTTTTGGACAAGTACGACCGTGTTCTCAGTGCAGTAAATGGTGGCGACCTCGCCACGCTTGCAGCGGTCACAGCCGGAGCCCTCGTCGGTCTACTGAGCTTCGTGCGCTTGCTCTCTTTGTTATTCGAGAGGTACGAGCGGACCATCCTCACCATCCTCGCGGGCTTCATGTTGGGCAGCCTTAGGAGGGTGTGGCCCTGGCAACTCAGCGAGGACGACGTCTCGGTGCCGGTGCTGCCCCCTATGGAGGCGACCGGAGACGTTGTGCAGCTCGCGTTCGCCGCCCTACTCGTTCTGGCTGGCCTCGCGCTAATCCCAACGCTAGAGCGGATGGCTGCTCCAAACTGACAAAACGAACGGGGCGAGATCCCAGTTGTCGTGCTCCCCGAGATCCCCACGACCCGCCAACCTCTCCCTTGTCCCCCTATCCCCCTGACCATAGTCGTGACCACTACCGCAACCTTGCAGGTGGCCAGTCAGGAGTCCCCACGCAGGTGGCAGGTGACCTATCTAGGGTCGACTCACATATTATCGAGGAGGTGGAGAGGTAGGGTGCTGAGTGCGACCGTCGTGGTCGCTCGGTCTACTCGACCTTCAAGACAGCGGAAATCTCAAGGCTTCAAGGCTGATGAGCAGTTGTCCGTGTCGGACTCCCCCGCCACCGCGTCTACACACGCGCCATAGTAGTACGGTCCTCCGGTAGATAGCTGCACATCCATTCTCTGGTGACTAATCCCGTCAGCAGCAAGTCCGGGCAAGGGATCCGTGCCTTCCACTGTGTCTGCTGTCGTGATCGTCGCGTCCGTCGATCGGTAGTAGCGTAGCGTCGTGGCTGGTGAGGCACCTTCCCCCCGGTTTTTTACAGATACCGATAAGGTGATCGTACACCCGGGATCAAGACACCAGGGGTTGCTACTAATAAAGACTGTTCGAATTACCAGATCCGGGCTCGGTTGTGGGTCGGTAATCCTCGGTGGTTGTGGGTCGGTAATCGGCGTTTGCTTTGGATCCGGCCTTGGATCCGGCACTACGGGAGCAGGCGGGGCTTGCGGTCTCGAGAGTGGGGCACTAGGTGAATCGAGACAGCCCACAAGGTAGACAAGAAGGATAAGGATGGCTAGGTGCTTCATGACACGTTGCCCCTGTAGCATCCCCAATCATCCGGTTGAACAGACCGCTGTCTCTCCAGTTGCAGAAGTAGTTCCGGACGGTAGAGAAAGGTGGGATGTACAAGTACGGTAATCACCTGACACCCGGCCTCACCGAGGTCAGGGTCTACGCGGCTGGCTTCACCTCCTTTCTGGCCGGCTTCTTCCGGGCCGGTGACTTGGCGGGGATCCCGGCCTTGAAGACTTGGTAGGGTGTCCTCCCCTCCATCCCGCGGCTGCGGTGTGGCCTGCGGGTGTTGTAGGTCTCAAGATAGCTGTCCAAGTCCCAAGGTCGGATTCTTCGGATAAGGTCAGATTCTTCGGATCTGCATCTCCTCGACAGCCTCGTACCAAGTCGAAGGACGGACTCTTCGGGTCCGGCCCTTGATCCTGAGATGCTCTTCCAAGAGGGTACGGTGGAAGCGCTCGATGTAGCCGCTCGACTGCGGCCTGCCGACAGGGGTGGTGCGGTGTTCGATCTCCTCGAGCTGCAGGAAGAGCTCATAGGGGTGCTGGTCCGGCCGACCGCAGTACTCGCGTCCGTTGAAGGACGGATTCGCTGGATCGCTCAGGATCGTCTGGCCCCTCAGGCCGTGGCCCTCGAAGAAGGGCAGCGCGTGATTGTTCAGGATCTGAACGGCGGTCACCGGCAGCTTGGAGGTGTAGAGCCGGGCCCAAACGTAGCGGCTGAAGCAGTCGAGCACAGTCTGGATGTAGACCTTGGCGACGCCCTTGAGCGTGCCCGCGAAGAAGGTGTCCACGGCCACAAGTTCGCCGGTGGCGCCCACTTGGATCTGCCGCTCGCGGTACTCGGGGTCGAACCGCTCCAGCGCCTGGATCTGCTCCTCACTCAGCTTGATCCGAGGTCGGACAAGGACGACTTCGTTGGGCCCGTAGAGCACGTTCTTGCTTCGGGTCCGTTTCCAGACCGTCTCTTCCAGCCGCAGCAGCCGGTGATGACGGGTCTGGAGGTCGTTGCGGATCCACACCCCCCGTACGCCGCCCGAACTGACCTGGATCCCCCACAGCAGCAGTTCGTCTGTGACGCGCTGGGCGCCGTGGGTCGGGTGCTCCAGTGCCTGGGCCAGGATCGCCTTCTCGACCGGGGCGGGCACGCGGTTCGGGTGCGGTCCCTTCGCTCCAGGCAGCTGGTCGAGCAGCCCGTCGGCACCGTGCAACTGAAAGTTCCGCCGGATCTCGTAGAACTGCTGGCGGCTGTAGCCCACGATCCGGCACGCCTTCGAGATATTGCCGAGTTCCTGGGCGAGTTGTAGCAAAGACGACTTCCGGCGCGCTATCTTCTCTGCTTGGACGGTGGTCATTCTCGTTTCTCCTCTCCGTGGTTAGTGAGTCGTTTGAAGCACTTCTCAGCTAACCCCGGCGAGGCCGGTCTGGCCACCGTCCTTTCTTCAGGCCTACTGTCAGGTGATTACCCTACTACCACAGGTGGGACCCGAAGAGTCCGATCTTAGCAGTTGGGAAGTGTCCGCCACTGGCAACCGGTTGCCAGTTGGTACTGGATTGCATTGAAGACCTCCCAGACATCCCGCTCTCGGGGACGATCCATCCGACCCTGTCTGGGAAGCAGTGGCCCAATGAGTGCCCACTCTGCAACTGCTTGCGAGTGGTCCTGTTCCAAACCATGGTCCTTCTTGGTTGGGCTGATAACCAAACCGGATTACCACACTTCAGGACCACTCGCGACTTATGGAACAGACTCTAAGAGCTTGAACGAAAAATCATCATTCCCAGGATCAACCGACCTTTCCAACTGACCTTTCCCCCCAATCAGGGCCACACAAGACTGGAATTTAAGGGTGGACGAAGGCGGCTTCGTTAGGCCCGTAGAGCATATTTTCGCTTCGGATCCGGTTTAAGAGGC
>MPNL01000047.1 GCA_002239005.1 Truepera sp. bin119 | reverse complement strand
ACGGACTCTTCGGGTCCGCCACCGGTAGTGGTTTGCTGTCGATCAGATGGATCCGGTCATCCCCCAGCACCGATAGAGCGAGCTTGGCCACTAGCCTCTCGGCATTCCGCAAGATCCGGTGATAGCGAGTGTAGTGGGGCAGCTTGGGGACCCGGAGAGTCCGTCCTTACAGTTCTCTGAAGAGCTGACTGACGATCCAGTACCAAGTGCTCTCGTATCCAGCGAATCCGACCTTCGGTTGAGCCAGGATCTCTCCTACCACTGCAATAGTCCACCCGAAGCCCCAGTCCGAAGAACTCGTCCTTCGAAGCCGCTTTTGTACCCCCCAAGGGGGGACCCCGCCGTCCTTGGAGTTCGCTGTAGCTCGCTTTCTGGGCAGGTTGCTGACCCGTAGAGTCCGTACCCCCAGAGGGGGACCCCAGCCTTGGGAGTAGCTTCTGATAGGGCTTGAGCCAGTCGTCTAGGTAGACGAATACTGTGACCCGAAGAGTCCGTCTGTCTGGAACAGGTCTTCTGGCTTATACTGGTAACGGGGATGGGGATTCATGACAACCTACCATCCCTCTTTCTATACCTGCAGATCAAGTAGCAAACGACGTAATTGGGAGAAAGGGTCAGTAGCCGCCTACTGACGGTGATGAAGGTGCGTCCAAGCAGCACCACGAGGCCTGTTGCGCTGGCATATAGGAAGGGTGATGAGGAAGGCCAGCAGGAAGTAAGGATGAGGAACTATCAGGTCGCCTTTGGAGCCAGAGTCATCTTGTGCCAACTCTGCTACGGTCTCAGATAAGCTACAGTCACCCCGTGCCCCCCCTCGTAGGGGACGGCATCCTCGAAACGCTGTACCCGCTTCTCCCGCTTAAGATAGGTCCGTACCGCCTCGCGTAGCGAACCGGTACCCTTACCGTGAACAATCCGCACCCTGAGTACCTTGAGGGCATGGGCCTCGAGGATGAAGTCGCGTACCTTCTCGATGCCCTGCTCGACCCGTTCGCCACGGATGTTCAACTCGCTCTCTTGGCGAGCATCGCCGGTAGCTATTGCTACCGGCCGGAGTTCCTCGTTTCGCTGGACGGAGCGTACGTCTCGGGGCTCCACCTCAACCTTGAGGAGCCCAAGCTGTACCACGAGTTGATTGCCACGCACCTCTACGATCGGACCCTCAGCATCGTAGGGTTCGACGAAAACGATGGTGCCGGGAGTCAGGGTGTCGCGCTCTCGTCGAACTGGCCCAGCGTGCTTTCTGTCCGCCTGCGTCTGCACATTGCGTCGAAGTTCCTGCAGGGCCTCTAGGGCACGGCCCCGCTGACTCGGCTCGGTGGTGGCTGCCCGCTTTAGCTCCTTAGCCCGCTGCATCGTATCCTGCAACATCTCTTCCGCACGCGCAGCAGCGGAGGCCAGGACCTCGGCCTCGCTCGCACGCAGGGTCTCAATCTGGTCACGGAGGAGCCCGGCTTCCCGACAGGCCTGAACGCGAGCCTCGTGTGCCTCTTCCAGTTCATATCGAAGCGCCTCGCGCTGGTCCTCAAGGATCTCGAGCAAAGTCTCAAGACGCTCCCCCTCTGGCCCCAAGATAGCAGCAGCGCGGTCAAGGAGGTCGCCGGGAAGACCCAGCCGTTCTGCAATGGCTAGGGCGTAGGAGCGACCCGGCTGACCGACCACCAAGCGATAGGCGGGGCGCAACCGTTCCACATCGAAGTGCATCGCTGCATTGCAGACACCCTGCGTCTCAGATGCGAACACCTTCAGAGGGGCTAAGTGGGTCGTTACCAGCCCACGTGCCCCAGAGTCCAGAATCTGCTCCAGAATGCCCTGCGACAGGGCCGCTCCCTCGACCGGGTCAGTGCCAGAGCCTAGTTCGTCGATGAGCACCAAAACCCGCTCGTCAGCCTGCTCGAGGATGGCTTTCAGGTTGGTAAGGTGTCCGGCGTAGGTGCTCAGACTCGCCTCAATACTCTGTTCGTCACCTATGTCGGTGAGGACTGCCTCGAGGAGAGGAAGTTCGGGGGCAGGATCTGGGTCCGCCGCCACGAACAGCCCAGCATGAGCCATCACCGCCGCCAACCCGAGGGTCTTCAGCAAGACCGTCTTTCCACCCGCGTTGGGGCCGGTGACGATAAGGAGTCGCAGGTCAGTATCGAGTGAGATCGGATTGGGTACACACCCCTCCACGAGAGGGTGGCGGGCCTCCACTAGATGAATCCGGCCCTCTTCACTGAAGCGCGGACGAGCGAGCCGCCAATCCTCAGCGAGGCGGGCGGAGGCGTTGACGAGATCCAGTTCTGCCAAGACCTCAAGGGTCTCATCAAGGCCGGATGCCGAAGCTAGGTGCTGTGCCAGGGCCAGAAGGACCCGGCGCACCTCGTCACGCTCTTCTAGCTCGAGAAGTGCAAGCTCATTGTTCATGGGAACTACCGACTCGGGCTCGACAAAGACGGTGGAGCCAGAACGACTCTGGTCCAAGATGATGCCGGGGACGTGAGACCGGGAACTTGCCCGGACCGGGATCACATAGCGGTCGCGACGCAGGGTGATAACTGGGTCCTGGACATAGGCGCTGTATGTGGCCAGAAGTCTCTGCAATCGATCCCGAATCCGACCTCTGAGGGGGTTGAGCCTGCGGCGGATAGCCCTAAGCCTAGGGGTCGCGCTGTTGCGAACCTCGCCGTCGGTGTCGAGCTGCTCGCGAACCAAGCGGAGCGCACCATCGAAGCTACCCAGGCGGGCCGCAAGTGCACCCAGGGCAGGCCTCTCGGACGCAAGGATGCTCCTGCGAATGGTGTTGGAAGCGTCCATAGTGTAGGCTATCTCCAAGATCTCTGTCCCCTCGAGAAGCCGACCCTCTGCCACCCGCTGGAGGAGCGGCCTGATGTCGCTCACCCCGCCGAGAGAAAGCGCCCCACCACTCACCACCTCCTCAACCCTACTGAGAGCCTGCTCGACCGCACCCGCTTCCGCAAGCGGCACCAGTGCAAACGCCCGCTCCTGGCCGCGGTAGGTCGAGGCACGTTCGGCCAGAGCCTCCCGAATACGGGGAAAGGCGAGCCTCTCAAGGGCGGCGGCCGTAATCTTCACAACCGCATCAGTATACGCCCGGATCCGGGACTAGCGACACACTCTGAAGAATATCTTCCTCC
This sequence comes from Truepera sp. bin119, assembly GCA_002239005.1. Taxonomy (GTDB): domain Bacteria; phylum Deinococcota; class Deinococci; order Deinococcales; family Trueperaceae; genus MPNL01. The sequence goes on along the minus strand of MPNL01000047.1, from coordinate 18,361 downwards.
CCCGTCAGAGACTCACTCGTAAACGCAAATTACCCCGTTTGCCACCTGAATAGCACCCCCGAGTAGATCAGGTTGAAGGCTGCAATCTTGAGGTTTACCCGCGTCCAAAGTCGGACCCAAGGCTGGGGTCCCCCCTTGGGGTACGGACTCAAGGACGGGTTCGCTGGACCCGGGTACGGGTGAGCGATAGAAACGTCTTCACCTGAGTTGCATGAAGGGTCAGTGACCGTACCAGAGTACTGAAACTCGCTTCGATTCGCTAAGGACGGGGTCCCCCGCTGGGGGTACGGACTCTCCGGGTCGGTCAGCTCTCGAGCCAGCCAAGGACGGACTCACAAGCGGACTCGTTGGGTCCGGGTCACATCAGGATGATGCGCCGCTGCGAAAGCCCATCTCTCGAGCAGTCCCTCAAGGTTGGTCAAGGCGTGTAGTTTGAAGCCGAATACCATCCCCATGGTGCCAAACCCCTTCCTGGCCTCAGGAAACTTCGACCAGGACGAGCGTTTCCCCAACAGCGGACTCTTCGGGTTTGCCACCGGCAGTGGTTTGCTGTCGATCAGGTGAATCCGGTCATCCCCCAGCACCGATAGAGCGAGCTCAGCCACTAGCCTCTCGGCATTCCGCAAGATCCGATGGTAGCGGCTGTAGTGGGGCAGCTTGGGGACCCGGATACGCACTTAACAAGTCCTACTAAATCACCAAGAGCTCCTTCACAACTTTGCGAACCGATCTGCTCGATCGACACTGCTGGCCTACCCCAGATGTCTTACAGGCGGTAGCCCTCGACTTCTTGAAGATGCTCCACAATCGCCAGAGGCGGCATTCCAGCCTCGGATACTTGACACCTACAGAGTTTGAGAGGGGAAGAAGATCTGATCAGGCCCAGTTGTTGCTACCAAGCTTGAAGCTGTGCTCCAAAACCACATTCAGTACGCTTCTGCTTGTCGGTCCCGATGCGGGTTAACAGGTAGCCAACTCCCGCCGGTCGTAACCCGAGATCATCCCTACCCCCCGAAGGGAGGAAACCGGTCCTGGTACCTCCTGCACAGCTGGCTAGGACCGACCTCCAGTAACCGACCTAACCCCCAGCAACCATGAGGGCTCAACTACAGCCAGGCAGGCCCAACCTCGAGCCCCGCAAGATCTGCGGACCAGATCAGCTCTGTTACCAGGGGCGGATTCGCCCAGGAGAAGCGAGCCCAAGAACTCTTCCCAAGGGCTGACAAGACCCGTAGAGTCCGTACCCCCAACGGGGGACCCCGGCTTTGGCCTCTTCGGGGCTTCGAGTTGCAGGTCTGGAACAGCGAGGTTAGCAAGAACAGCGGTAGCGCCCGGACCAGATCGGGAGAGGCTATCCTTGAGGTTCTGGGGACCTAGCGAGTGCTGGACCATAGCTGGAGCCGTGTAGATCCACTCAAGCGGCCTCTACCCCACCACAGGGTGGATCCAGCAAATCTGTCCTTCTGATCGGATTAGCAGTGTTCGGGAATTGTAAGGACGGATTCGCTGGATTCGCTCACCTACCTATCCGAGTGGGGGGCAGAGGTGATCTTACGTTACGACCCGAACGGCTAGTCTCAGCTTCTGAACTCATTAGTCTACTGCTCCCACACGGGGTCATAGAGGATCTAGGAACCGCTGGACCTCGACCCGATGGCCGTCGGGGTCACGAGTGAAGAAGTGATAGATCCGATAGGTCTCGTCGGTTTTCGGGACCCCCTCCACTTGTACTTCATGGTCTAGGAGGCGCTGATAGACACCATCGACATCGTCGGTAACCAGCGTGAGGATTAGGCCGGGGTGCAAGTGGAAGGGACGATCGTGGTGACAGAATCCCACGTAGCTGGTCTCTGCAATCTGGAAGATGAGGCAGTTCCCTTGGTCGCGGGCTAGGGGGAGGCCGAGGATGTGCCCGTAAAAGTTTTGGGTGATAGTAAGGTCACTAGTAGGGTAGAAGCCTATGAAAGCCTCAAGTTCAGGGTATGAGCCAGCCATGACTACCCATTCTAGCGCGGATGGAAGGCGTGGCGGGCGATCTTCGTACGCTGTCTGATTGCTTCGTAGAGGAGCACAGCGCCGGCCGTCGCAACATTGAGGCTATCAGCCGTGCCCAGCATGGGGATGTGTACCCGAATCGGGGCAGCGTCAAGCCACTGCGAGTCTAAGCCCTCGTCTTCGCTCCCGAGCACGATGGCAGTCGGGCCACCATAGTCGGCATCCCAGTGGGACATCGGGCCTTCAGGTGTGGCTGCGATTAGCCCAAGGCCGGTTCGCTCGACATATGCCCTTGCCTCATCTGGAGTAGCGTGCAGAGTTTTGGTTGTGAACAGGCTACCTGTGCTGGCGCGTACCACGTTGGGGTTGAAAAGGTCAGTGCCTCCGCCAGTGAGCACCACCGCAGAGGCACCGACCGCGTCAGCGGTGCGGAGCAGAGCCCCAATGTTGCCAGGCTTCTCGAGGCCGTGCAAGATTAACAAGAGGGTATCATCACGGGTTTCGAGATTGCCTAGTTTGCGCGACCAAGCCCAAGTTGGGAGCACCACCGCGATCCCGTCCGGCCGCTGCCGGAGGCTGAGCCGGTCGAACGCCTCCTTGGAGACCCAGTACAGAACCCTACAATTCGCAGCTGTGACGGCAGCTGCAATCTTCTTGGCCTCCGGCGTGAACCGCTCTGGACAGAGTAGCGCCTCTAGAATCCGGGGGCTAGCGCTGAGGGCCCGCCCCACCTCTCTTGCCCCCTCAACCAGGAAACGTCCCTCGCGCTCGCGGACACGCCTCTCACGCAGTCGCAGGAGTGCCTTGAGGTGGGGATTCTTGGGGCTGTCGATGTGCCGTTGTAAGACGACCACGGAGGAATTGTAGCTCACTGACGTACACTGTAACGGTATGAGTCAACTGATCTCCGTAGATGCTCTCAACAGGCTCCTTGGGGCCCCGGATGTCAGAATCGCCGATACCCGTTTCGACCTGGCTGATCTGAACTCTGGGCGCAGGGCCTATGAGGCAGGGCACATTCCGGGCGCGCTCTTTTTTGACCTTGACTTCGACCTCTCGGCCCCCGTGGGCGTTCACGGGGGCAGGCATCCGCTCCCTGATACGGAGACCTTCACTGCCCTCCTCGGGCAGCGTGGAATCGGCAGCGACCACCAGGTGGTGGTCTACGACAACGGTCCCGGCGTGTTCGCTGGGCGCCTGTGGTGGATGCTGCGCTATCTTGGGCTTGATAAGGTACGCGTTCTCGACGGCGGACTCGCGGCCTGGAGGGAAGCAGGTTTACCGCTGACCTCTAAAGTTACCACCTACACGGCAACCGAGATCATCGTTGTGCCTCAGAGAGAGATGGCGGTCGACCGCGACTATGTCCTCCGACATCTCGAGGACCCTAGCGTCCTTCTCATCGACGCACGAGAGGAGAAGCGGTATCGTGGAGAGGTTGAGCCGATCGATCCGGTGGCGGGGCACATCCCTTCAGCTGTCAATCTTCCGTACGAGGGGAACCTCCGGGAGGGGCGCTTCCTCGACGTGGATGAACTCCGGTCCCGGTACGCTGTTGCCAGGGACGCCAAGGAGGTGATTGTCTACTGCGGCTCCGGTGTCAGCGCCACCCACAACCTGCTGGCTCTTGAGGAGTCCGGGTTTCACGGGGCGAGGCTTTATGTGGGGTCGTGGAGCGATTGGACGAGCTACAGAGATGCTCCGGTGGCGAGTAGTGAGGAGTCATAGGCCGGGGCGACCGCAAGGATGCTGCGGGAGCCCACAACTCGCTCTTTCTGCTCCATTTAGGTTGGCTTGGGCTGACTCACGATCCTCCGCCAACGTGAGCTTTCCGCTGAGCCTTCGGTGATTTCGATCCTGAGGACGAGGCCTCTTACGAAGAGCTGAATGGCTGGGATACTCTGGGATCATCCGAAGTCGACGGAGGATCCGATCGGTAGTGACCGGTGTCCGTGCGGCCTGTCCGGTTCATCGGGTGGGCCGAACCTGGCACTTTTGGGCACACCCCCAGGTATCATGACGGAGTATGGACGATCTCCGGTATCCCATTGGACGTTTCCGATTCGTGGGCCCGGCGACTCGCAAGGAGCGAGAGGCTTGGCTGATGACCCTAACGAGTCTACCCGAAGCGCTGCGTCGGGCAGTCGACGGGCTCGATGAGATCGCACTCGACACCCCGTACCGGGAGGGAGGGTGGACGGTTCGCCAGGTAGTGCATCACGTCTCTGACAGCCACTTGAACGCCTACACTCGCTTCAAGCTTGCCCTGACTGAGGATCGACCTACCATCCGACCTTACGACCAGGATCTTTGGGCGGCCCTCGCCGACAGCACCCTCCCTGTGGTCGTGTCCCTCGATTTCCTGGATGCCCTCCATAGGCGCTGGGCCGCCCTCTTAGAGGCGATGGACGAGGCAGACTTCCAAAGTCTGTTTCTGCACCCTGAAACCGGTTCAGAGATCTCCCTTGAGCTAAACTTGGCCCATTATGCCTGGCATGGTATGCATCACACTGCGCACATTACCCGACTGAGAGACAGAATGGGCTGGTGATGATGGGCGGGTGCTGGTCCGCAGCTATAATGGTGCTGATCTATGGGTGACAAGACCCGGCGTGTGTACAAGGGGATCGCTTTGGCCCTGCTCATGGTAGGGACTGCCTTCCTCAGCGTCGCGCTGCTCGAGCGACTGCTGGACTTCGCATTCTTTAACGCTAGCCCGGTCCGGGTTGCACTTCTGACCCTGATTATCGGAGGATTACTCTGGTGGACGATTCGCAGTCGGCCCGAGTGAGGTCGGCGTGAGGTAGGGGTGCAAGGTCGTCCTTATCTACGAATACGAAACTTGTGTAGCCACGATGCAGGTGCTGATCGCAGAGGGGACCGCCCGCCAGAGGTGCGAAGCCATCGCCGATTTCGACCTCCACATCGTTCACCCCGACACCGCTGTCGCGGCGCGGACCCAGTTCTAGCAGGGGTAAGGGTAGCGTCGGTCGGTGGCGGGTCGCTGGTTGTGACTCCCTTTGAGCGCACGCTGCGGGTGTTGGACATTGTTCAGGCCACTATCGCTCTTGGCCACGATCCGTGTCGGTGAGCCCTTCGGCCCTAGGCAGTTCGACCTCAGCGTTCGCCGCGCGTTGCCTGACTTCAGTCGGGCTGTGTGGCTAGTGTGATCGAGCAGGCGCTCAGGGCAGAACCTTCGGAGATTGGGTGATTCTCCATCAAGGCCAAGAGTTCAGACTGGCAAAACCTAAAGGGTGACAGTGACTAAGGTGATAAGGGCTAGAATCACAAGATGCGGGTCTCTATTGAGCTTGTTCCTCGTAATGAGGGGGACCTTGTCCGTCAGCTCGACGAGGTACGTTCCCACCTGCCCCAGGTAGACACCATAAACCTCCCCGACATCCACCGTTTCGACATGAGGAGTTGGGACGGGTGTGCTGTGGCGAAGGGATGGGTCCGGCACGTCATCCCTCACATCCGAGCCATCGATATCGACCCTTCGGCCCCTCTAGCTATGGCTGGGGCCCTCAAGGAGATCGGAGTCGAGGAGGTCGTCGTTATCTCCGGGGACGTTCCGGTCGACATGTCGCGGACCGTGTACGGGACCAGTACCCTGGAGGTAATTTGCAAGGTCCGTGAGGAGCTACCCGGGGTCAGGATCTATGCCGCTCTGGATCCGTATCGACAGGGATTCCAAGCCGAACTGAGATATGCCTATCAGAAACTCGAGGCCGGAGCCTCGGGCTTGTTCACTCAACCCTTTTTCGACCTCAGACTTATGGAGGTGTACGCTGATCTTCTTCCCAACACGGACATTTTCTGGGGTTTTACCAGCGTCACTAGTCAGCGCTCCATGCGGTACTGGCAGACGCGTAACCTAGCTGTATTCCCGGCGGGTTTTGAACCGAATCTCGCCTGGTGTCGCGCACTCGCCCACAGCGCCCTTGATATCATCCGATCTCAGAACGGCAACGTGTATTTCATGCCGATCCGTGTCGGGATTGGCGATTATCTTGGTGGTCTGATTTGAGCTCCCAGCAACGCTCAGACCGGAATTCCCATTTGATCTTGCGTCTCCTGGAGTAGCACCGGCCATCGCACGGTCCTTTGAACTAGGCCGAACTGTTGCCAGGTTTGGAATCTCTCGTGCAGGACGCTTGACCCGAAGCGAAAACATCCAAAGGCGGACTCTACGGGCCCAACGAAGCCGAACTTGTCCGTTCTTGAATCTATGCCATTGATGACAGCGCGATCGGGGATCCTGGGGTGGCCACCACACTTGTTCTGCTTGGGTTTGGGAAGGATGTTCTTGATCTTGCGCCAGCTAGGTCGGGGGAGTTGGAAGTAGTCGATCCTTGAGCTTGAGTATCCTTGGCTCAAGACGCATCCTCCAGAAGGGAGTTTCAGCAAACCTATTCTGGATAGGATGCGTTTAGCTCTTAGGGGTTTTCGGATAGGCTCTTAGTCTGTCGCATGTTACGTAGCCGACCCTTTAGGGGCTTCAGGGAGTGTCCTGCTTGACGTAGGGACTCCGCAGGTTGATCGATGAAGTACTCCGGCGCAGTCGTAAATTCAGTGCTTCGACGAAGACTGAGAAGCCCATAGCGAAGTAGAGGTACCCCTTGGGGATGTGCTGCCCGAGGCCCTCAGCAACCAGCGACATTCCGATCAGAATGAGGAAGGAGAGTGCCAATATCTTTACCGTCGGGCGCCGCTCGACGAAGGCGCTGATGGGCCCAGCGAGAATCATCATGGTCCCGACTGCGATCACTACGGCTGTTACCATAACCCCGAGTTCGTTCGCCATTCCGACCGCAGTAATGACCGAGTCGATCGAGAACACGATGTCGAGCAGCATAATCTGAATCAGAACCGAGGTGAACGACGCCGATATGGAGGCGTTTGCCTGACCGTGCTCCCCTTCAAGCTTCTGGTGGATCTCCTGGGTCGCTTTTCCGAGCAGAAAGAGACCGCCAGCGATCAGGATCAGGTCGCGCCCGCTGATTCCCTGGCCGAACAGTTCGAAGATGGGTGAGGTGAGCCGTATGATCCAGGTGATCGAGAACAGCAAGGCGATTCTCAAGATCATCGCAAGGGCGAGCCCAAGGGTCCGAGCGCGTGCCCGGAGTTCCTGTGGCAATTTCCCGGTCAGGATTGAGATAAAGATGATATTGTCGATCCCGAGGACGATCTCGAGTGCGGTCAGGGCCACAAGGGCGACCCACGCCTCCGGTGAAGTCAGCCATGCCATGCTGTCGTTATACCTCAGTCCTATCCGTGCCTGTACATTCCTGTGCCGGGTCGTAAGGTGTAGACACCGGTCCGCTGCTGCTACTGACTTCGGGGTGTGATTGTGGTTCTGGGCAGCAGGTCGGAGTGATGGGTTGGGGCAGATGAGAACTCGACTAAGGGGGATGCAGGAGCTGGGCAAGCCCCAAGGCACTCGGTGGCTAGAGTCTGCGCTGCGTCTACAGATTAGGTGGTAGGCTTGAGTTCTGCTGCGCGCTCGTAGCTGAGATTCGGTGCTAGCCAACGCTCTGTCTCGTCGACTGAGATCCCCTTGCGCAGGGCGTAATCCTCAACTTGGTCTCGGAGCAGGCGCCCCACGGCGAAATAGCGGGCGTCGGGGTGGGCAAGGTAGAGCCCACTCACTGAGGCTGCAGGTTGCATGGCAAAGCTCTCTGTGAGGCTGATGCCGGCTAGTCGCTCCACGTCGAGTAGCTTGACCAGGATCGCCTTTTCACTATGGTCTGGGTAGGCTGGGTACCCGGGAGCGGGCCGGATTCCCCTGTAGGCTTCACGGATCAGTTCATCGTTGCTCAGCGACTCGGTCGGTGCGTATCCCCACCACTCCTTGCGCACCCGTTCGTGAAGGTGCTCCGCGAAGGCTTCCGCCAATCGGTCAGCGAGCGCCTTGACGAGTATCGACGAGTAGTCGTCCAGATCGGCCTCAAAGCTGTGAGCTAGGGCGTCAGCCCCGATACCGGCTGTCACCGCAAACGCACCGACATAATCGGCGGTTCCGCTCCCCTTCGGCGCCACGAAGTCGGCAAGAGCGAGGTTGGCCTGCCCGTCACGCTTGCGGGTCTGCTGCCGGAGCGAGTAGAGGATGGCCCGGACCCTGAAACGGTCCTCGTCGACATACAGTTCGATGTCGTCTCCGACGGCGTTGGCGGGGAAGATGCTGAGGACCCCATTCGCACTCAGGAGCCGCTCCTCGACGATACGCTCTAACAGAGCGAGTGCGTCGCCCTGGAGTTTCCGGGCCTCCTCCCCCAATCTTGGATCGTCTAGAAGTTCGGGGTAGCTCCCCTTCAGTTCCCAGGCGAGGAAGAACGGTCCCCAGTCGATCCGTTCGATAAGCCGTTCGAGCGGATAGTCGGTCAACACCTCGGTGTCGAGCAGCGTGGGTGCGACAGGCTGAGCCCGTTTGGGATCAAATGGGAGTCGATTGGCCCGGGCCTCGGCCAGCGGGATCAGTTGGCGCTGTCGCGCGCGCAGGGCGTGCCTGTCCCGCAACTTCGCGTACTGGGCGGAGATCTCAGCTTTGAGCGATTCCCGGTTTCTGCCTGAAGCGCGGGCGGCAACCGGCACGCTTCGGGAGGCATCGGTAACGTGCACCGTGAGGCCCGAGTAGGCCGGGGCGATCTTCACGGCCGTGTGGATGCGGGAGGTCGTCGCCCCCCCGATGAGGAGAGGAAGGTCGAACCCTTGACGGGTCAACTCACCTGCTACATGCACCATCTCGTCGAGTGACGGTGTGATGAGACCTGAGAGGCCGATCAAGTCTACATCCTCACTCCTGGCGGTCTTGAGAATGCGCTCTGCAGGTACCATCACCCCAAGGTCGAGCACGTTGAAACCGTTACAGGAGAGGACTACACCGACGATATTCTTGCCGATGTCATGAACATCTCCCTTGACCGTAGCGAGCAGTACCTTGGGTGCTCGCCCTGTCGGATCTGATCCAGACCTCTGCTCGGCCTCAAGATAAGGGGTGAGTTGGCCGACCGCACGCTTCATTACGCGGGCGCTTTTGACGACCTGAGGCAAGAACATCTTGCCCGCACCGAACAGGTCACCCACCTCGTTCATGCCGTCCATGAGCGGTCCATCGATCACCGCAAGAGGGGAGCCGTAGCTAGCGTAGGCCTCCTCGACATCCGCTTCGATATACTCGGTAAGCCCCCGGACTAGGGCGTGCTTAAGCCTCGCCTCTACCGGTTGCTCCCGCCAAGGGTCGTCGTGAACGCGAACCTTCACCTCTCCCGCGACCGATCCTGCGTAGCTAACGAGGCGCTCAGTGGCATCGTCCCGACGGTCGAGAAGGAGATCTTCGACCCGCTCCATTAACTCCTTGGGCACCTGCTCGTACACCTCGAGCAGGGCGGGGTTAACGATTCCCAGGTCCAGGCCCGCCTTGCGGGCGTGGAAAAGGAACGACGCATGCATCGCCTCGCGCACCCGCTGGTTGCCACGGAAGGCGAAGCTGACATTAGAGACCCCACCCGACACGAGGGCGCCAGGCAGGTTTTCCTTGATCCAACTCACGGCCTGGAAGAAATCAACGGCGTAGCGCCGGTGCTCCTCGATGCCGGTCCCCACAGTGAGGACGTTCGGATCAAGTATCACATCGGCTGCCGGGATTCCGAGGTTGAGGACCAGGATCTGGTAGGATCGTTCGAGGATTTCGATGCGGCGCTCGAAAGTATCTGCTTGGCCGCGCTCGTCGAAGGCCATGACTACCATCGCGGCGCCGTAGCGGCGGGCGGTCAGAGCGTTGCGTCTGAACGCCTCCTCGCCATCCTTAAGACTTACCGAGTTCACCAGTGCCTTGCCCTGCACGCGCTTCAGCCCGGCCTCGATCACTCCCCACCGGGAGGAGTCGATCATCACGGGTACCCGTGCGATGTCGGGCTCGGCCGCGAGCAGGTTTAGGAACCGGATCATCGCCGCCTCGGAGTCGAGCATGCCCTCGTCCATGTTCACGTCAAGGATCTGGGCACCCCCTTCGACCTGCTCCCTTGCCACCGCTAAGGCGGTCTCATAATCCCCCTCCCGGATCAGGCGGGCGAAGCGCCGCGACCCGGTAACGTTGGTGCGCTCACCGATATTGACGAAGTTGGTCTCGGGCCTGATCACCAGCGATTCTAGGCCGCTGAAGCTGGGGTAACTTGGCGGTTCCCTGGGGACGCGCGGGCCGAACTCTCGGGCGGTCTCAGCGAAGGCCTGGATATGTTCCGGGGTAGTGCCACAGCAGCCACCCAGGATATTGACCCACCCACCTTCTAGGAATTCACCCATGACCCGAATCATCCGCGCTGGCGTCTCGTCGTATCCCCCGAAGGCGTTGGGAAGCCCAGCGTTGGGATAACAGGCTGTGTAATGTCCGGTGAGGCGGGAGAGTTCCTCTACGTAGGGGCGGAGTTCCGCAGGGCCGAGGGCGCAGTTGAGGCCGACCGCCACCAGGTCGGCGTGGGAGATCGAGGTCAGGAACGCCTCGAGCGTCTGTCCAGAGAGGGTTCGCCCACTGGCGTCGGTGATGGTCCCCGACACGATCAGCGGGAGCCGCACCGCTCGCTCCTCGAACACCATCTCAATGGCGAACAGTGCCGCCTTAGCGTTCAGGGTGTCGAATACCGTCTCGATGAGTAGAAGATCCACGCCGCCGTCGACTAGGCCGCGGGTCTGTTCCGCGTACGCTGCGCTGAGCCTGTCAAAGTCGATGGCGCGGAAGCCTGGATTCTCCACGTCAGGACTGAGGCTTGCCGTGCGGTTGGTCGGACCCAGCGAGCCGGCGACGAAACGGGGTCGCTCGGGGCTGCTGAAACGGTCGGCAGCCGCCCGGGCGAGCCTTGCTGCAGCCCGGTTGATAGTGTAGATCGCGGTTCCGAGTTGGTACTCGGCCAGGCCGATAGAGGTCGAGTTGAAGGTATTGGTCTCAATGATATCGGCACCTGCCTCGAGATACCGCTCGTGGATGCGCCGGATCAACCCCGGCTGGGTGAGGGAGAGGAGATCGGCGGCGCCCTGTAGATCCTTCGGATGGTTTCGGAACTGGTCGCCTCGGAAGTCGGCTTCGGTGAGGTCCTCTCTCTGGATCAGGGTTCCCATCGCCCCATCAAGGATCAGGATCCGTTCCCGGAGTGCCGTGTAGAGGGGATGATCAGATTCGTTCTGGGAGGTGTAATTCAAGACGACCTCCTAGGATGGTATGGGGGTCTAAGGCCCCTCTTGGGTGCTAGGGTATCGCCATCGTGACGCATCCCCGGCTGGTGAACACCGCGCCGATATGAGGGCGGGCTGCTGCGGCGTCTTCGGGCCAGATCCCTCGGCCACCTGAGTGGATGTATTTTCCCGCGACGGCTGCCGCCAGTCAAGGTAGGCCACGATCGACCTGGTTGGACAGGGGTCGGGTTGGCCGAGACTCTTTACTGTATGTCGCGCTTTAGGAAACTCCAGATCAACACCCCCCCTAGGGCTAGTGCGTAACCGATCGTGACCAGGGTGGCGTGTTGGAGTGTGATATTCCCTCCGAGAGCGTTCACGAGAGAGCCTAGATCGCTCGAGGCCGGGTCGCCCCCCAGCCCTATCACCACATCGCTTAAGGGATCTCGGGCAGGTGCGTACAGGTTTCTGGTGAAGAAGTAGCGGGGAAGATCCTCAAGTGTCTGCCTAAGGCGGAGCATCTGGAACAGAGCATTAAAGCGGTTTAGTGGTTGGAATCCCACTGTAGTCCGATAGAGGGTGTATAGACCCTCGATCAGGGTAGGGAGGAAGAGAACGGTGACGATGCCCATTGCGACGTTGCGGAGTAGCCAGATCGCCAGAAAGGCGAACATCATCGCACCGATTCCGAGAACCCACTGGAGGGCGTAGAGTCCGGCTAGGTGCCCCCACTCTCCGGCGAAGGTGGTGTCGAGGAACAGGGTCCCCACTGCACCGAAGAGGATGCCGCTCAGGAATGCCCCGGCAAGGATGATTCCGTACAGGATCATGCCGACCGCGATCTTGCCGAACAGGACCGACCACCGATTCGGCTGGGTCACGAGCGTCGTCTTCCACATGTTCTGATTCCGCTCCTCGCCGACCAGCAGGGCTGCGAACAAGGCGATGACAATCATGAGGAAGGGGGGACTCGAGAGCACGGGTAGTATCAGGTTGAGGCGAGCCACGGCGAACGGGGAGGCCACCTGTTGGACAAGGGTCTGGACTCCGACGGTGTCCTCGACGAACGACCCCGAGAGGTTCGTCTGGAGGATACGTCCCACGATGAGGATCAGAATTGGCAGCACCACCCAGAGGAGGCCAGCCAGGATGTAGGTCCGGCGTTTCCGTTTGGCCTTGAATAGCTCGGCTCGGATTACATTGAAGAGGCCGCTCATGCCGGCCTCCCGTCCTCGCGAAGCAGGCGGAGGTAGGCGCCTTCCAGGTTCCCGGTCTCGCGCCGCGCCTCGAGTACCTCGACCCCACGCTGGACCAGGCCTGAGACGAAACCGGGGGTGGCTGACGCGGGTAGGATGACCCGCACGAAGCGCTCGTCTACGATCTCTGTTCCGAGCTTCATGTCTGCCAAGGCAGCTAGGAGCACTCCCTGATCAGTCGCCTCGACCCGGTAGGTGACTCGTTGCTCGTCCGTGTGGAGCAGGAGTTGCTCTAGTGGCCCGTCAAACAGGAGCCGGCCCCGTTCGATCGCTAGGACCCGTTCGACCAGCTTCTCGATCTCAGCGAGGATATGACTTGAGATGAGGATTGTGACGCCCTGCCTCGCCGTCTCTAGGAGGCTCTCGCGAAACTCGGCGATGCCCACCGGGTCGAGTCCGTTGGTGGGCTCGTCGAGGAGTAGTACCTTGGGACGCCACAGGAGCGCCCGCGCGAGTCCGAGCCGTTGGCGCATCCCTTGCGAGTAGGCTCGGACCTTCTTGTCTGCCGCCCCCTCCATCTTCACTAAGGCCAGGACCTCGCCGATGCGCGCCTTCGGCACGTCGCCGTGGAGCAGGGCGGCATGTTTGAGGTTGGCAGTGCCCGTCATGTACGGGTAGAAGCTCGGCTCTTCGATCATGGTTCCGATTTCGAGAAGCGAGGGGCTAGGCACGTGCCGCCCAAGGATCCGGCAACTGCCTCCCGTTGGGTGGATGAGGCCTGCCAGCATGCGTAGGGTGGTGGTTTTGCCCGCCCCATTGGGTCCGAGGAAGCCCACGATCTCGCCGGGTTCGATATTGAAGCTGATACTGTTTACCGCTGCTACAGTGCCGTAGTGCTTGCTGAGGTTTGTTGCGCTAATGGCGCTCATCTCGACCATCTTAAACTGATCCTCGATCAGGGCAGGGGAGTTCGAGTCTGTGAGGCTCTACAGGGTGAAGTCCGCTCCGGTGGGCGTCTCCCCACCTTTGGCGGGCAGGTCTAGGCTGCAGCTTCGCCATCTCGACTAGGTATGACCTCGACACAGCCATCGCCGTTCGCGTGCAGAACCTCCAAGGTGAGGTCGGTCCTTCTCAGCACGCCAAGCACCTCTGTCGACACAGTAGGATGATCCTTGTGGAATCGGGGATGGGCGGGTGAGGCGCTTTATAGCCCAGGGGGCAAACGAGGGTTTTATCTGCCTCAACTGTGGGCGCGAGGTGCCTCCCCTCATGAATGGTGGCTGCCGTAACCACTGCCCGTATTGCCTCTTCTCGCGACACGTGGACCACTTCCCTGGGGACCGGGCCAACCCTTGCCAAGGCCTACTCGTGCCTGTCGGTGTGGAATATAGCGGCAAGAAGGGGTGGATCGTCATCAGCCGCTGTCGGAGTTGCGGAGAGCCCCGGAGGAACCGGGCAGCGCTCGACGACCCCGCCTGTCCAGACGATATTGAGATGATCATTCAGCTTTTCTGTCGACCTGTCTGACCGCCCCCTGTTCAGCGTGTACTATAGGGGGCGAGCGCCATGGTCTTCATCACTGTGCAGTGCGGTGGCGGTCCCGCCTCAGTCACCCTGAACCGACCCACCTCCTTCAAGGGAAACGTGGTGTGCACCGCCTTGCCCACATGGACTGGCTGAGGTATCAGCGCGGTGACAGACCTCGGTTCGGCCACGCTACTCAATGAGAAAACAAGGGGCCTCGTTACCGGGATTGGGATGAGCCAGGTGCGATCTGAGGGTGTGCTCGGACCGCCCCGGTTATTGTGCCCTCATCTGTGCCTGTCTGGTAGCTAGGGAGTTTCGTGCAGCAATCCTCTTCACCGCTCTGTATCGCGGGAAAGGGGTGTGCCTGCGAGTCGCGGGGGACGGGGTGCCGGACGTTGAAGCTTTACGAGTGCCTCTTCGAAAGCGAGAACTTCCAGGAGGGGCCTGAGTGTTCGTGAGATCGCGTGCTACCGGGCCAACTACGAACTTCGGATCTGTTGGGGACGATGTGACCGATCAGTGCAGAAAGCTTTCGAGGATCGGCCTGCGCCGGAGGCTAAACTGCAGCGTCGGGATGGCTCGACGCAGAACGGTCAGGATGATTAGGTGCCGCCTTCTTGCGGAGGTGGGCGCCGGAGGGAGGCTTATCGGTGTGAGAGCGACGGTTCTAAGAGGCGCGTGCGTCCGCACTATGAATACCCTATTGCCTGAGGCGGAGGCGGTTGCTTTCCGTGGTGGGCAAATCACTTCGGTCGGGCGCACAGACGATGTGCTATCTGAGGCTGGCGAGGGTGCTGAGGTGATCGACCTGTCGAGAGAGTTCATCCTGCCCGGTTTCCACGATAGCCACCTGCACCTTATGCAGCACGGTCTTGAACTCAGGCAGATCGACCTCAACAATGTGCCTGACATGGAGGCTGCACTAGATGCAGTGCAGCGTAGTTCGGAAGGGCTACCTGGGGGGGCGTGGATTCAAGGCTCGGGGTTCTCGCTGACCCGGTGGGGCGTAACCGATCTGTCGCGCCTCGACCTTGACGAGGCAGCTCCGAGGAACCCCGTACTGCTCCGATCACAAGACCACCATAGCGCTTGGGTCAACACCGCTGCCCTGAAGAGGGCTGGGGTGCTAGAGCACATGCCCGATCCTCTCAACGGTCGGTTCCTGCGCGACAGGGCGGGGCGGGCTACGGGACTCATCCTTGAACGGGCCCTGGACCTGGTTGAGCAGGTCCTTCCGAGCCTCTCTGTCTCCGAACTCGTGGAGGTTGCGCAGGTTGCAGGTCGGGATCTAGCTAGGCACGGAATCACGACGGTGCATCAGATGGCCTACGAGCCGGCAACCCACTGGCGGGCGCTTGCGACGGCGGCGAGTGACCCTGCCTACCCCATTCGCGTCTGGTCCTGTATTCCCCAGCAGGAGATTGAGATGGCCGCGGCGATTGGGATCGCGACAGGCCAGGGCGGGGACAACTTCTGCATCGGGGGGGCGAAGTTCTTTGCCGATGGAGCCCTCGGGTCACAGACTGCCTGGATGCTCGAGCCATATGCGGGCACCTCGAATTGTGGCGTGGTCGTCGATGACCCCAAGGTCCTTGCCGCTCGCTACCCCCTTGCCCTCGAGGTGGGGCTGATTCCGGTGACGCACGCCATAGGGGACGCCGCTGGCCGCGCGGTTCTGGAGGCATTGGAGGCGACTAGGGAGCTGTGGTGGGAACTGGATCCCCAGCCCCGTTTAGAGCACGCTCAGCACCTGCACGCGGACGATGTAGAGCGGCTCGGAGCCCTCGGTCTGACCGCCTCGGTGCAGCCCATCCACCTCACCTTCGACCTGGCGGTGATCGTGGCGTTGCTGCCGGACCGGTTAGACAGGGCCTACGCGACGCGCAGCCTGAAGTCGGCTGGAGCCCTGCTCGCCTTCGGGTCGGATACCCCGGTAGCACGTCCCGATGTGGTGTGGGGCATCCGGGCAGCCGTGGAGCGGCGTGATTCCTTAGGACAGGTGCTCACGCCACAGGAGGCCCTTACTCCGCGCGAGGCCCTCGAGGCCTATACTGTCGGTGCGGCTCGGGCCATCGGTCGCCAGGACAGGTCCGGCCAGATCCGTCCCGGGTACCACGCTGACTTCACCCTATTCGACGCCGACCCACTCCAGCCGTCGGAGAATCTCTCGGTAGTCGGTACGATCAAGGGTGGTCGGTGGACCTTCCGAAGCGGTCGGGAGAGAGGGGGGTAGGGTCCTCAGACTGCAGCCCGGTCGGTAGCATGTCTCTCGCACGAGTATCGAGCGTCCTTTGTGTAAGGCTCCAGAGTGCACTATTGACGCTTGGGGTGTCGGAGGGACACTATACAAAATACAAACCGCGTGGAGTGCGAGCGCTC
The DNA here is from genome assembly GCA_002239005.1 of Truepera sp. bin119. GTDB lineage: Bacteria > Deinococcota > Deinococci > Deinococcales > Trueperaceae > MPNL01. Next base: position 2,096 of record MPNL01000047.1, on the reverse strand, counting down.
GGACCGAGCGAAGGTAGCCAGCGACTACCCCCTGCACTGCACCGTACACCGACATCCTCTCTCCACCATTCACGGCTGGTCCTGCTGAGATGCCGAGGATGAACCCGGAAGCCACGCTCAGCATGTGTGGCAGGACGGCGGTGGTGGTGTTGAAGAGGGTGTGGAGATTGATTCCGAGTTGAGCCTCGAGAATCGTCGGGTGTGGCCTCGACGGCGTTCTGCATCGAGAAGCTGCCAGCGACGTTTAGAAGTGCGCCGGTCCGACCATGTTCGGTCAACGTCTTATTAATAGCGACGCGTGCCTCGGCGCTGTTTGCAAGATTGGCCCCATGGACTGTGGTCTCAGGGAAGCGTTGTTCGAGTCGGTCGACTCCGTGCGGAAGGTCGAGGAGGGCGAGCCTCCAACCCACCTGTGCAAAATGGTCTGCAATCGCCCCGGTGATGGCGACGACATCTTGCATCCACGTCAAGAACCTCCCTTGGCAGAGTCTGTCCGGGTTTGGCGCCACCCCTGGGCTATACTTCCCGTATGGCCATTGCAACCCTGTACGATCTTGATGCCGCCTTAGGTAGGTCCCGGACCGCGAGTCGCGCTCTCGTGCAGAGCGATCGTGACGCCGGACTCCTCGCCATGGCAGACGCCCTTGTAGCTGGCGCCGGGGTTATCCTTGAGGCCAATGAGTGGGACCTTGAGGCGGAGCGCCAGCGCGGCACCTCGGAAGCGCTCGTCGACAGGCTCGCCCTGTCGGTGGGGCGTATTGAGGAGATCGCTGAGGCCGTGCGGCAGATTGCTGCACGGCCGGATCCCCTGAATCGCGTTCTCGATGGCTGGCGTATCGAGAACGGGCTGTCCATTCGCAAGGTTACCGTCCCCTTCGGTGTGATCGGAATGATCTACGAATCTCGGCCCAACGTCACCGTCGACGCGGCTGCGCTAGCGCTCAAGGCGGGGAGCGCTTCGGTCCTTCGAGGATCGAGCAACGCTCTCGAAAGTAACAGGGTCCTAGTCCGCCTCATGCGGGAGGCCCTGGTGGGGGTCGGCCTGCCCGCGGATGCGGTTCAGCTCGTTGACTCTCCTGACAGGGCTCTTGTTACCGATCTGCTGAGCGCTAGGGGCAAGGTCGACCTGATCATCCCGCGGGGAGGAGCTTCGCTCATCGACCATGTCGTCGAGAATGCGAAAGTTCCGGTGATTGAGACCGGTGTGGGCAACTGTCACATCTATGTCGATGCCTCCGCAGATCTCGACTCCGCTGAGGCGATTGTCCTCAACGCCAAGGTGCAGAGGCCGGGCGTCTGCAACGCGGTGGAGACGCTGTTGGTGCACCAGGATGTGGTCGCTTCATTCCTCCCAGGGGCGCTCAGGGCCCTAGCAGGGGCTGGGGTGAAGCTCATCGGCTGTGAGCGGACCCGGGCAATTTTCCCCGAGGTGGTCCAGGCAACTAAGGCCGATTGGGCGGAGGAGTATCTTGACCTGAAGCTAGCTGTAAGGATCGTCGACTCGGTTGCCTCGGCAACCGAGCATATCAATCGTTACGGCAGCATGCATAGCGAGGCGATCATCACTGAGGACAGGCGCTCCGCCATGCTGTTTCAGGAACAGGTCGACGCTGCGGCCATCTTTGTCAATGCCTCGACCCGCTTCACCGACGGATTCGTGTTTGGATTCGGGGCGGAGATTGGGATTTCGACCCAGAAACTCCACGCCCGTGGCCCCATGGGTCTAGAGGAGATGGTCACCCATAAGTACCTGATCGACGGAGAGGGCCAGACCCGCAACTGAGTAGGAACCAGAGACCTCGAAGAGAGGGTGAGAGGGAGTCGATCGCTTTGCGGGCGCTCTGATCGTACCCGTCAGGTGGCGATTGGGAACGGACTCTCATTATACCAACCGGCCTCTGGGAAAATTGATATAATTCACGTCTCTGACCCCCTTTCTTGATTGACCATCCCCGCTCTTTCACGCTAACAGTCTGTCGGACATAAGCCGTCCAACGGAGTTGATTATGCGTTTAAACAGCGGTTCTCAGAGCTGATGGGCAGGGGTGACCCGGGTTATTCGCTCTGGGCGGGTGTGTGTCAAGGGCCAATCAAGG
>MPNL01000046.1 GCA_002239005.1 Truepera sp. bin119 | reverse complement strand
TCTACCGGAAGCAGAAACAACTGCGACTGATCACGCTCTACGAACTTCCCCATCAAAGGACTCCTGACCAAGGCCAACGTCTTGATTGTATAATCTCAAGTCTCACACAAAGTCCGACAGGCTGCTAGGATCGAAATATCGTAGGCCACTTCGATTCTGCGCAGGGGCATCCGCCTCGGCCGCTAAGAGAACCAACCGTATTCAGGGGGTCTGAAACACGGGCCTCTCTAACCGTTGCGACCCCACCCCAGGGAAGAAAGGGTAGCGTATCCTTGACCCTGTGCAGGGATATTCCCTGGTCTTCGTGGCTGCTATCCTTTGGAGCCTCATCGGCGTCTTCTCTAGGGGGATTCTCGACACGGGGCTCGGGGCCACTGAAATCGCGTTCTGGCGGGCCCTCCTTGCCGGTGGGATGTTCCTCGTTCACGGGGCCTTCACTGGCTCCCTAAAGCTGCTCCACCGACGGGACGGGGTAGCCCTTGCTGGCTTCGCTCTCGTAGGGGTTACACTCTTCTACACCTCCCTCATCTTCGCAATCGAGACCGGCGGGATCAGCCTCGCTTTCCTGCTCCTCTATAGTGCCCCGGCCCTCGTGGCAATTCTCGCCTGGCTCCTGCTCGGCGAACGCCTGACCCGTCTCAAGGTGGTGCTGGTGGGCCTTGCACTGATCGGGATCACTCTCATCGCTCGCAACGGCGGCACCGGAGTCACGGTCACCTTCACCTCTGTGGCTTGGGGCCTCTGCTCAGGCCTCAGCTACGCAAGCTACTACATCTTCGGGAAGTGGATCCTCGACCGCTACTCCCCCATCACCGTTTACGCATTCGTCCTTCCACTGGGGGCGACCGGCCTCCTGCCGCTGGTCGATTTCTCGCCCAAGCCGACTAAGGCGTGGCTCCTCCTGATCGCGCTCGCAATCGCGTCTACCTACCTCGCCTACCTGCTCTATTTCACAGGGCTCAAGCGGGTCGAGGCGTCACGAGCGGTGCTGGTGGCCACGGTCGAGCCGGTGGTGGCTGCGACCCTCGCCTTGGCCTTCTTTGGAGAGCGACTCGGCCCCATGGGCCTAGCGGGAGGGGGACTAATCCTCGTCGCGGCGGTGGTATCCACCTGGGATCGCTCCAGCCCTAGACCGCACCCCAGCGAGCGTCGGGACCCTTGACCTCGGGAGACATCTCTGCTACATTTGCATCGAATCAGGGTACTTGCGCATAAGTGCGCGGGGACTTCCAAATCTATGAATTGTCCGGCCCAGACCCCACGACGCGCTCGACGCAGGTAGGCCCGCACGCAACTTGCGGGCCGCGCGCCGTGGCTGCGCCTCTTGGCGCAGGTGGTCTGGCCTTTGTCGTTTGGAACGGATAGGGAGAGGAAGAAGAGATGTTGCAACACCTCAAGAAGGTCGTTCTCGCCTACTCTGGCGGGCTCGACACCTCTGTGATTCTCAAGTGGATCGGCGAGAGCTACGGCGCTGAGGTCGTCACCTTCACCGCCGACATAGGCCAGGGAGAGGAGGTCGATGAGGCCCGGGAGAAGGCGCTCGCCACCGGGGCGAGCAGGGCCTACGCCGTCGACTTGGTCGATGAGTTCGTCGAGGACTTCGTCTTCCCCGTCCTACGGGCCGGGGCGGTCTACGAAAACGACTATCTGCTAGGCACCTCCTTCGCCCGACCTCTTATTGCCAAGCACATGATCGCCATCGCAGACGACGAGGGTGCGGACGCCATCGCCCACGGAGCCACCGGCAAGGGAAACGACCAGGTGCGCTTTGAACTCACCGCCTATGCACTGAACCCCAACATCCGGGTGATCGCTCCCTGGCGGGAGTGGGATCTAAAGGGACGAGAGGACTGCGTTGCCTACGCTGCGGAGCACGGGATCCCAGTTCCGGTGAGTCGCGACAAGCCCTATTCCACGGACGCGAACCTGTTCCACATCAGCTACGAAGGGGGCATCCTCGAGGACCCCTGGACCGCGCCTCCAGACGACATGTGGACGCTCACCGCCGACCCGGAAAGGGCCCCTGACGAACCCGAGGAGGTCGAGGTTTCGTTCGACGCCGGCAACCCGGTGGCGCTGAACGGCGAGCGGCTCGCTCCCGCCCCTCTCCTCAGGGCGGCCAATCATCTCGCCGGCAGGCACGGCGTGGGCCGGATCGACATCGTCGAGAACCGATTTGTCGGTATGAAGTCGCGCGGGTGTTACGAGACGCCCGGAGGGACCCTGCTCCACCGGGGACACCAAGCTGTCGAATCGCTGACTCTGGACCGCCAGGTGATGCAGTTGCGCGACGAACTCATGCCGAAGTATGCCGCCATGGTCTACAACGGCTTCTGGTTCTCGCCAGAGCGCCAGGCCCTCCAGACCCTCATGGACGATATCCAACGGACCGTGACCGGTGTGGCGAGGCTCAAGCTCTACAAAGGGGGGATCGCAGTCGTGGGTCGCCGCAGCCCGAACAGCCTCTACCGCCAGGACGTAGCCACCTTTGAGGAGGACAGTGTATACGATCAGGCCGATGCCGACGGGTTCATCAAGCTGAACGCTCTGCGCCTCAGAATCGCCCGGCAACGTGAGGTCGCCGATCTGAGAATCGCACAGGCCAGTTGAGTCCGATGACACACAAGGGGCAGATCCAGGCGCTGCAACCCGGGGAGGCCTACCAGGCTGCGCGCCTCCGTTCAGCAAGCCTCCACGATGCCAGCCGGCTCGCGCGCCTTTACGAGTCTGCCCGACCCGAGTCTGGCGAGACCGAGGCGGATCTGCGGAACTGGCTGGAGCGGGGTGGCGCTCTCTACCTCGAGAATCCCGGTGGGGAGATCCTTAGCGCTGTGCGCTGGGCCGAGCGAGAGGGAGGGTGGACCGTCGACCGGATCGCAACCCTCCCCTCCGAACGGGGTCAGGCGTTCGGTCGCTGGCTGATGACGAAGGTCGAGGCGCTGGCCATCCGACATAACGTTCCAGAACTCTCTCTCACCCTCGATCAGGACGATCCTCTCCCCTACTATCAGCGACTCGGATACAGGCTTACCGACCGGAGCGAAGAACGTAGCACCTTAAAGAAGCGGGTCGGAGGCACCTGGCAGTACCAGTCGGAATCGACGTCATGAGCAAGGACGACCTGCGGATGTGGCGCGGCCGCTTCCAGGCTCCGACGGACGAACGGGTCCAAGCCTTTAATGCCTCGGTCGATATCGACAGGGAATTCGCGCTCGAGGATGTCGAGGGCTCCGTCGCCCACACCCGAATGCTTGCAGAGCAGGGAATCCTCGAGCGGGACGAAGCGGTGAAGATCATCGCGGGCTTAGAGGCCATCCGGGATGAGATCACTGCAGGCCGATTCGAATGGCGCGAGGATCTCGAGGATGTCCACATGAACGTCGAATACGCCCTTGGCAAGCGAATCGGCCCGCTCGGCGGCAAGCTCCATACGGCCCGGAGCCGGAACGACCAAGTAGCGACGGACTTTAGGCTCTGGCTGCGCAAACGCATCGTGGAGACAATGGACAGCCTGACGCTAGCGCGAGAGGCCCTCGTGGACCTTGCAGAGCGGCATCTCGGCGTGATCATGCCCGGATATACCCACCTCCAAATAGCTCAACCGGTGCTCCTCTCCCACCATCTGATGGCCTACGTGGAGATGTTAGGGCGGGATCGGGAGCGCTTCTCCGATTCGCTCCCCCGGGTAAACGTCTCCCCTCTCGGGGCCGGTGCCCTAGCCGGGACCGGATTTGCCATCGACCGCGAGCGCAGTGCCGAACTGCTTGGCTTCGACCGGCCCGCTGCCAACTCCCTAGACGCCGTCTCCGATCGCGACTTCGCCATCGAGTACCTAGCGAACGCCAGCATCCTGGCGATGCACCTCTCCCGGTTCCACGAGGAGTTGATCCTCTGGTCGAGTCCGGCGTTCGGGTTCATCTCGCTACCGGACTCCCATACCACGGGGAGTTCGATTATGCCACAGAAGAAAAATCCCGACGTAAGCGAACTGATACGTGGGAAGACAGGAAGGATCTATGGAGCCCTCATGGGACTCCTCACCGTCATGAAGGGGCTCCCGCTGGCCTACAACAAGGACATGCAGGAGGACAAGGGAGGGGTCATCGACACCGCCCGGACGATCGCGAACATCCTCGACCTCACTGCGACTATGATCCCCCTGATTGAGCCCCATCCCGAGCGAATGGCCGCGGCCGCGGCCGCGGCCTACGGCAATGCCACAGATCTCGCAGACTATCTGGTATCGAAGGGCTTGCCCTTCCGGGAGGCCCACCACATCGTCGGCCGCTTGGTCGCGATCGCCATCGACCAAGGCCGGAGGCTCGAGGAACTCGACCTCACCGACATGCGCACGGTGAGCGAGCGGATCGACGAGGGCGCACTCGAAGTTCTTCAACTAGAACGGGTGGTTAACTCTCGGACAAGCTATGGTGGGACGGCGAGGGCCCAGGTTGAGGCGCAGCTCGCACGGGTCAGGGCGACCCTTGCCGAGGAGAGGGGGTGATGAAGGTTCGCACGGAGACCCCAGTGCAGGGGGATGTCCTAGTCAGACCCGCTAGGGCCGACGACGTAGTAGCTATTCACGACATCATCGAACACTGGGCACGCCAAGGCCAGATGCTAAGCAGACCCATGCAGAATCTTTTTGAGAATCTGCGCGACTTCTTCGTAGCAGAGACCAGTACGGAAGAGGGGCTAAGGTTTGCGGGTACGGGAGCCCTGCACGTCCTTTGGGGTGACATCGCCGAGATCCGGGGGCTGGCAGTTGCACCCGACGTGCAGGCACGAGGAGTCGGGAGTAAGCTGGTCGCGGCCTGCGAAGCCGAGGCACGACGCCTCGGAATCCCGACGTTGTTCGCCTGGACTTACGCTGTCGGCTTCTTCGAGAGATGTGGGTTCCGGCTGATCGACAAGAGCCGTGAACTCCATCCCAGGGTGTGGTCCGAGTGTCTCCGCTGTCCGTTCTTCCGTGGCTGCAATGAGAACGGGCTAGTCAAGAAGCTCGAAGGTGTTCCCTTCCCCAAGGGATTGCCGAAACCACCACCGGCCCAGGTACCCCCGGGAATCTTGTAGCCTCGCAGCGGCGCCCCAACGGAAGTGAAGCATTGGGGGGCCCAACACAATCCAATGAGGAGGATTTGCTATGCTCAATCACAATGTGATTCGGTGCCGCGTATGCCAATGTAGCTCAGAGGTAGAGCAACCGATTCGTAATCGGTAGGTCGCCGGTTCAAATCCGGCCATTGGCTCCAAGCTTTTATCAGACCCTACAATCCCCACCTGTACTACCCGAATCTGGTTTGCGAATATCGACAGCACCTGTCCTATGCCTGCCTCACTCCTGGAAGTTTCTGATCAGAGAGCGCCACATAGGGGAACTCAGAAAGTGTAGCTATGCTAGGCTGCTCGGTACCAAGGATATCGTTGTGAGAGTGGCGTTACGAATCGGCATCGATGTTGGGGGCACCTTCACCGACCTCGTTGCCTACCACCCGCAGGACCAAGCGCTCTTCGCACATAAGGTCCTCACCACCCCGCACGATCCAACGATCGGTATCCTGACCGGCCTGCGGGAGCTACTCTCTCGCGCAGGCCTCGCTCCAGAGGAGCTGCACGAGGCGACTATCATCCACGGCACCACGCTGGCGGCCAACGCTCTGATCGAGCGACGCGGGGCGCGCACCGCCCTCGTGACGAGCCAAGGGGCCAGGGACATCATAGAGACCGGCAAAGAGAATCGCTACAACCCCTACGACCGCCTGCTCACCAAGCCTGCACCGCTGGTACCCAGGCCGTGGCGCCGCACCCTCGCTGAGCGTCTCCTAGCTGACGGTACCACCTTCACCGTGATCGACCCGGGCGAGGTAGCTCACGTTCTAAAGGAGCTGGTCTTCGAAGGGGTGGAGGCGGTCGCCGTCTGCCTCCTGCACAGCTACGCCAACCCCCGCCATGAACAGGCCGTAAGGACTGTAGCGGAGTCGCTCGGGCTAGACGTATACCTTAGCCTCTCGAGTGAAGTCGCACCGGAAATCGGCGAGTTCGAACGGATGACTACTACCGCGGCCAACGCCTACATCCAACCCATCGTCGAAGGGTATCTGCGCCGCCTTCAGGAAGCGCTGCTCGCAGCAGGCCACCGCGGCAGCTTCTACCTGGTGTGGTCCGACGGCGGGTTCGCCTCGGTCGAGGCCTCGCTGCGAACTCCCATCCGACTACTGGAGTCCGGACCAGCTGCAGGCGCGCTAGCTTCGGGACATGATGCCAGGGCCGGGGCTCTGGAGCGGATCGTTGCCTTCGATATGGGAGGGACCACTACCAAGGTCTGCTTAGTCCGGGAGGGGACACCGGGTCGCTGCTCGGCGCTCGAGGTGGGTCGGGTCCACCGCGACAGGCCGGGGAGCGGCATCACTGTGCGAGTCCCAAGTATCGAACTGCTGGAGATCGGGGCGGGTGGTGGCAGCCTAGTGGGCATCGACGAGATGGGCCTCCTCAAGGTGGGACCGCAGAGCGCCGGCGCCGACCCTGGACCCGCCTGCTACGGCTTGGGCGGCAGCGGAGCGACTGTCACGGACGCGAACCTAGCGCTCGGTTACCTCGCCGCCCAGACGCCGCTCGCCGGGGGCCTCGAACTCGATGCCGAGCTGGCTCTTCAGGCCCTGGAGGGTGTCGGTAGCAGACTGCACCTCTCCGCCTTGGAAGCCGCCAAGAGGGTGCGGCGCCTGGTAACTGAGAAGATGGCTCAGGCGATCCGCTTACACGTCACCGAGTTAGGCGAGGACCCCCGAGACTATCTGCTCATGGCCTTCGGTGGAGCCGCGCCGCTCCACGCCTATGACATCGCCCGCAATCTCGGAATCGAGCGGGTGAGGTTCAGCAGTCGGGCGGGGGTGTTTGCTGCCTTCGGCCTCCTCACTGCCCCTGCCGGCCTCGAGCTAGTCCAGACCCTGATCTCCCCTCTGCAGAGGCTGTCCAGAGACACGCTAGAGGCCAGCGCCAGGGAGTTGAGGGAACGCGCGCTGACGACCCTCCGCTCGACTGGCTTAGCTGACAACGAGATCGAGATCGGGTACGCCCTCGACATGCGCTACCAGGGACAAGGATACGACGTCACGGTCCCGATCGACCTTTCCTCAGAACTCGAATCGGGCAGCCTTGAGGCGGCCTTCAAAACAGCCTACTGGCGCCGCTACGGCGTCCATCATCAGGGGCAGGTGGAGGTCCGCGCCTGTAGGCTCCAGGCACAGGGCCCCGAGCCGGAAATCACGCCCCACCCCTCTAAAGTGATCGGCCCTACCGACTGGACGCCGCGCACGCGGCGTGTGTGGTTCGACGAAGGGAATGACTGGTTCGAAGCCCAAGTGATCTGTCTCCACCAACTCCAACCCAAGGAATGTCTCCATGGTCCCCTGGTGATCGAGGCTGACCACACCACCTACGTGGTGGGACCGTCTGGAGCGGTGTCGCTCACAGAAACCGGTGAACTCGTTATGGAAGTACCTCCGCGATCCTCCTCGGACCTTCGAAGCAGGGGGACAGAGGGGCTCGAGATTGTAATCAGTCGGCTCCGGGCCATCGCCGACGAGGCTGATCGAGCGCTCCTGCGCACGGCGTTCTCCAGCGTGGTGCGGGACGCCAAGGACTACTCCCTGGTGATCGCCGACCCACAGGGCCGCTGCCTAGCGCTCCCGACCGAATGCATGCCCCTGTTCGTAACCAGCATGCCGCGCACCATCAGGCTCTTGGCAGAGCAATTCCCCCCTGCAACCCTCAATCCAGGAGACATCCTGATCACCAACGATCCGTGGCTCTGCGCCGGCCACAAGTCGGACCTGGTTCTGATCGCACCCGTCTTCCACCAAGGCGAGGTTGTTGCCTTCGTGGGAACCATCCTCCACGTTGCCGACATCGGCGGGACGCTCGGAGACTTCCGTGCCTGGGACGTGTATGAGGAGGGGCTCGCCCTGCCCCCACTGAAGCTCTATCAGGGGGGGCGGGCGAACCGGGGCGTGGAGTCGATTCTGCTCGCTAATGTGCGGCTACCGGAGCAGGTTCGGGGGGACATCGCCGCGATGCGGGCCGCCATCGAAGTCGCCTCGCGCCGGCTGTGTGCACTCCTCGAGGAGGCGCGTCGGCTCGACTTAGAAGCGGTCGCTGAGGAGGTGAGCGTCCGGGCTCAACGGGCCGTGCGAAAGCACTTAGATAGACTACCGCGAGACAACTTCTATGCCCAACTGGAAGTCGACGGCGCCCCAGGAGACGACCCGAACAGTTACCTGCCGATCCACCTGGAGCTGCGCGCCTCCCTGGAGGACGGGGAACTGCTCCTCGACTTCTCGGGGTCGGACCCCCAGCAGCCCCGGCAAGCGATCAATGTTCCCCTCTCCTACACCTTAGCCGACGCCATCTACGCGGTGCAGTACCTGTTCACCCCTGACATCCCCAACATCGGCCCACAGTTCAGCCCGGTTCGGGTGCAAGCACCTGAGGGCAGCATTCTGAACGCCGTACCGCCGGTCCCCGTCTACGCCCGTACCCGAACGGGACTCCACATCAGCACCCTGTTCAATGCAGCCTTAGCAGTCGCGTTGCCGGAGCAAGTCCAAGCTGGCTCGGGGCACACCTTCATCCTGACAGTCGCCGGGCACAGCGATGACGGCGACTTCTTCCAAGTGACCCTCATGCCGAAAGGGGGGATGGGTGCCGGAGGTGGTCAGGACGGTTGGAACTGCACTGTCTTCCCTACCAACAGCACCATGATCTCCACCGAGGTTGCCGAAAGCCTCTGCCCGATCCTGATCGGTCGCGAGTTCCGGCGCGACTCGGGGGGCGCCGGCCGCGAAAGGGGAGGGGTCGGCCAGGTGATCACCGTCCAGTCGCTGGCTGATCGCCCGCTGACCCTCGCCTTCCGCCCCAACTTCGTCAGCCACCCACCTGTCGGTCTGCTGGGCGGTCACCCCGGCATGGGCACGCGCACCGAAATTGACGGACAACCGCCGCACGAAAATCCTCTCACCCTCTACCCCGGCGGAGTGTTCCAGGCGTGGACGGCGGGCGGCAGCGGGATCGGCGATCCCCTTAAGCGAGATACCGAGTGCGTACATAAAGATGTCTCCGCCGGCCTCGTCAGCTCCAGGCAGGCCCAAGAGACCTATGGCGTGGTGGTGGACCCTGCGACCGGGAAGGTCGACGCCCCGAAGACTGCTGCGGAGCGTCTCCGCCGCGCGGAGTGACCCGACCCCCATAGAGCGGGACGCTCAGGTAGGCACGATCCGGCCAGGGAAGCGAGATCCAAACGCCCCCTACCCCTCAACCAAGTGAAGCGGTACCTCACCAGCCAAGACCCTCTGACAGTTGATGAAATGCTCGCGGGCGATGGCATGGTGGCGTTCGACCGTCCCGCTAGCATTGTGCGGCGTCAACACCACATTGGGAAGCCTCAGCAGCGGGTGCTCCGGGGGGGGAGGCTCTGGATGGAACACGTCAAGGCCGGCACCGCCCAGGTGACCAGACGCCAGTGCCCGATGGAGAGCATCGAGGTCATAGGTGTCACCTCGGCAGGTGTTGATGAATAGTGCACCGGGCTTCATGCGGGCGAACTCAGCCGCGCCGAACAGCCGCCGGGTCTCCGCAGTCAGGGGGGTGTGGACGGTCACCACGTCGGAGCAGGTGATGATCTCATCGAACGAGACCGCCTGCAACCCCAGCTCCCACTCCAACTCTGGAGGAGGACGGAGCGGATCAGAGTAAAGGGTATCGACTTCGAAGGCGTGGAGCAGTCGCGCCACCTTCCGCCCGATGCGACCTAGCCCCACGATCCCCACCCTCTTGCCGTGCAGTAGGTGGATATCCTCACGGCAGCCGAACACGTCGAACCCCCCCTCCCGCACGCCTAAGTGGATCGGGATCAGCTGTCTCCAGAGCGCCAGGATCAGCATCAGAGTGTGTTCGGCCACCCCCTCCGGCGTCAGCGTAGGGCTGGTGGCCAGGGGGATACCGGCACGCCTAAGCCCCTCAACATCGACAGTGTCCAGACCCACACCGAACTTCTGTACCAACCGACAGTTCTTTAGCAGCGGCACCCACTCAGGTAATACCCTGCCACTCACCAGGAAATCGGCCTTGGGCAGCAGAGACTCGATCGCGTCGTCGGGGAAGCGGAGTTCGAACTCCTCCGGGACATGCTCAAGGGCCACCGAGCGCACCCAGGGATGGTCGAGGTTATATACGATCAGGAGACGCTTCGCCATCATCGACCACTCTTCCCAACCCACCACACCTCGTCCTCGGCACAGGTCGCCTCATCGGCGGGGTGGCCGCCGTGTGTGCTGACGCTGGCCGCCACCTTCATGTGAACGCGCCCCTCTAGCCGTTCTCCCTCAAAGGTCTTACCGCCCACCTCAGGGGCCAGCCAGGTGGGCAAGGCAACCATGCCTTCGTCGTCTCCCACTTTCACCTCCCTGGGGACAGGACCGGTAGACCCCCACTGTCGATGGCTACGCTCAGCTTCAGCGAGGGGCGAACTGTACAGGAGGTCACTGCATGTGCTGCCCCGATGTAGTCGGTCGATTCCCGGGAAGCCGAGATGTTCCCCACAGTCCACTGCCGATCACCAACTCAGCGACGCCGTACCGCGCTGCCCAGCCGTTCCGAGTAGGAATATGGCGGGGGACGGAGATCAAGCCGAATTATGCATCACTCCCTGTGCAGTGGGGTCAGATCCTCGATCCAAGGTATCACCGCATCCCCGCTTGAGGAGCCGACTGTTCGGGGTCGTTGCAAAGACCCGTACGATCTTTCGCCTCACCTCCCAACCGTGGCGTCTCGATTACCTCGGACCCCACTTAAGCAATCCCATCGGCCATTCTATCCAGAGTTCGAAGTGGATCAGGGCCTTACACGTCCTGGCCGGGCAGTATATTACGTCGAGAGTACTTGTCTTGAATACACTGCTTTGAGCGCTCAGACAGACTCGGCTCTCTGGCACCACCGCCCAGTAGCCTGAACCCCCTCAACAGGTATACTTGCCAGAGTGCCTCGGCAATCTCCCTGGTACGAGCCATATCACCCAGCATCGGTTGGCCGTCTCAGCCTTTCCTGCAGAGACTCGGGGGCGGTCTACCTCTCAATCGGTCGTCAGCCATAGATTCCTATACAGTAATAGGGAGCAGCATGTTGGATCCATCGGTACTCCGCCAGACCTATGACCAAGACGGGTACGTGATCGCCCGCAACGTAATCGACGCTGACCTAGCAGCAGAAACTGTAGACCACGTGCAATGGCTCCTCGAGAGGAATCCGGGAGTACGGCCCGAGCAGCTCGGCCACCCCCTGCTGGTCCACGATCCCTTCATGCATCACTTGGTCCGAGACTCCAGACTACTCGACCTCGTTGAGCGGTTTGTCGGCCCCGACATCGCCCTGTTCGCCGCCCACTACATAGCCAAGAGGCCTCACGACGGCCAAGCCGTGCTCTGGCATCAGGACGGTACCTACTGGCCCCTTGAACCCATGGAGGTCACCACGGTCTGGCTGGCTGGCACGGATTCGACGGTGGAGAACGGGTGTATGCGGGTTCTGCCCGGCACGCAGAACGCTCGGCTGCTAAAGCAGAGCGAGCTCGAGATCGTGGATGACGGCAAAAACGTTCTGTCTTCTGGCATCCGTCCCGGTAAGATCGACGACTCCAACGCGGTGGATCTCGAGTTGAGGGCCGGTGACGTCTCCATTCACAACCCGAAGATCATCCACGGATCGAACCCGAACTACTCGGATTGGTGGCGCGTAGGTCTGACGCTCCGCTACATACCCACCTCCACCTGCGTGAAACGGGAGGGGCACGAGTGCATCCTGCTTCGCGGCGAGGCTCACCCTGCAGTAGAAAACCTCTACGCCACCCGCCCGACGTATATCCCCGGCAAGCACATGCCGTTTAGGGGTGCGAAGTGATGGACCTGGAAAAGGGCCCAAGATCTATTTTGAGGAGCTAGACCCTTTGACGGGTAAACTTCCCTAGTCTCAACCAACAGATGCAATACGACCACCCTGACCTAGCCCAAGAGCCACTCGCCTGGGAACGGTGATCATAAAGAGACTCTTGCGGGCCAAACTCTCATCCCTTTCACCGGCTAGAAGGATAAGACATTGCAGGTGACCCGCCTCCTCATCCTGATCGCCAGCCTCCTCCTGTTCGGGAACGTCCCAGGACAAGAGGTGCGAATCGGCATCGTCGTCTCGGAAGACGGAGCGGACCTCGAACTCGGACAGGCCCAAGCCTCTGCCGCTTATACCAGGTTGCAGTCGCTCGGCGGAAACCCGGGCCGCTACGGCCACCACGTCGAACTGATCCTCCTCGAAGACCACGGAAACCTCACCCGAAGCCTCGAACTTACCAGAGAACTGGTCGAGGAGCGAGGAATTCATGCTGTCATCTGTTGCACATCTGCTGCGGCGACGGGGCTCGTGGCAGCCTACCTCCAATCCGCACAGACCGTCCTCCTGTCTCCGGCACCGCTCAACCGGAGCAGACCTGGGGAGGAACTTGTCTGGACCTTCACCCTGGTCCCTAGGACCACCACCCTCATGGCAGCACTACTCGGACACATTCAGGACTCTGGCGGGAACGCAGTCGGACTGATGACCTCCGCCAACACCTTCGGCGATGAAGCGGCACAACTCCTCAACAACAATCTGGCGGTGGCCGGCATGTCGCTTGCTGGCGAGGCCCGCTACCGCCCGGGGGCGACCGCACTGACCCCGGAAGCGCTCTGGGTAGCTACGCGCCAGCCCGATGCCGTCGTGATCTGGGGTCTTGCCGAGGACACGAGACGCGCTGTTACAGCACTCCGGATCCGCGGTTTCGTTGGACCTATCTATGCCAGACCGGAGGCGGAATTCGCGCTGGGGTCGCTCGACCCCTCTTCATTAGACAATGTCCTCGTACCTGTCATCCCGGCCGCTGCAGGAGCCAGCCTCACGGCCGCGCATCCATCGGCAGTCGCCGAGCGGCAGTTCCAACTCCACCTCGCCAACCTCTCTGGATCGGAAGGTATCGGCGGTACCAGAGTCTACGATGCGATAGGCTTCCTCTTCCGGGCGGTGGAGCAGACTGCACTCTATCCGGTGCAACCCGCCGACGTAGCAGCCTACCGGCTAGCCCTAAGAGACGCCCTTGTAGGACTGCCGGAGCAGGCCGGAGCGAGCGGTCTTTTTGACTTTCGCGAGGGTCGGACCGACGGAGCGCTCTCCTCAGGCCTAGTCGTGGTCGAAGTGAACCGCGGCGGAGGTGCCCGCCTCCCGTAACAGATCGTCGGCTGCAAAACCTTACGGAGTCCAGCGCCTAGTCGCGGTAGACTGACGGTTAATGATCGATCAACTGAACACCCTACGAGCCGAATTCGAGATGCTGGAGCGGAGCCTGGGGAACCCAGAACTCCTCCAGGACCAACCCCGCTACTTAGCAGTCATGAGACGTTACAGCGACCTTAAGAGTGTGGTCGAGACCTTCCGGGATTACAACTCTGTCCTCGAAGCGATCGTGGAAACCGAGGCGGCCCTAGCGGATCCCGAATTGACCGAGATGGCTCGAGAGGAGTTGGAGCTACTCGAGGGGACGAAGCTCGACCTCGAACGCCAACTGGAAAGGTTGCTGCTACCCAAGGATCCGTACGATGACAAGAATGTCATTATTGAAATTCGCGCGGCCGCTGGCGGTAACGAGGCATCCCTCTTCGCCAGGGAGATCCTCGGAATGTATCAGCGTTACGCGGAGGTGCTCGGCTTCCGAAGCGAGATCCTCGACTCGAACCCGACCGATGTCGGTGGGCTGAGCAAGGTCTCCCTCGAGATCTCTGGCAGAGGGGCCTACAGCCGATTTAAGTTCGAATCCGGCGTCCACAGGGTGCAACGCGTGCCCAGGACCGAGACGCAGGGTCGGATCCATACCAGCACAATCACCGTCGCGGTCCTCCCTGAAGCGGGAGATGTGGATATTGACCTCTCCCCCAACGACTACCGAGTCGATGTATTCCGGTCGAGCGGTCCGGGGGGGCAGTCCGTGAACACCACCGACTCGGCCGTGCGTATCAGCTACCGGCCCGGTACCGCAGATGAGATCGTGGTCACCTGCCAGGATGGCAAGAGCCAGATCAAGAACAAGGAGAAGGCCCTGACCGTCCTCCGGGCGCGGCTCCTAGAGCGGGAACGGGCGAAAGCCGAGGCCGAGGTAAGGGAGTCGAGGCTGGTCCAAATCGGGTCGGGCGAGCGATCGGAGAAGATCCGTACCTACAACTTCCCGCAGTCCCGGGTGACAGACCACCGGATCGACTTCACCTCTCACAATCTCGCCGAGATCATAGCGGGCGGGCTCGAGAAGCTTAATGGCGCCCTCACCGATGCCGAGCAGGTGAGGCGCCTCCACATGATATCCCAGGGAGTAGCTACCGCGAACCCTTCGGATCGAGCCGGTGGCACGGCGTGAATTCGTCGTTGCCGCAGCGATACTGCTCGACTCGCGAGGTCGGGTGTTGCTCGTCGGCAACGACTGGCAGGGTTACGGTCACGTCCGCTACACGCTCCCCGGCGGGGTGGTCGAACGCGGGGAGTCGACTTTCGACGCCCTCCGGCGCGAAGTGAAGGAGGAGACGGGGCTCTCCATCACCCGGATCGAGCACCTCGCGTACGCGGTGCACATCGAGGATCGGCGCCGCAACGACCGGGCGATCTCCTTTGCCTTCGCAGCAGAGTATGACGGACTGCTGAATCCCAGAGATCCCGATGGATTCATCGTAGAGGCAAGGTTCTTCCCGGTAGGCGAGGTAGAGAACATCATCCCCGCCCCCCCGCTACGAGAGCCTCTAGCAACCTACCTCAGGGACCGCAGCGCCGGCAGATTCTACAGTTACACGGGCTGGGATGGGCGCGGCAACCAAGGGGTCTGACGCGCTCTCATCGCCCGCCGATCTGACAACGGCTACATGTTGTCGATGAGAGCCGTCCCAAATTCGCTGCAGCTGAGCAGGGTGGCGCCCTCCATGAGCCGGTGGAAATCATAGGTCACCCTCTTCTGTCCGATGGTGGTGTCCATGGCCCCAACGATTAGATCGGCTGCCTCAGACCAGCCGAGGTGTCGAAGCATCATCTCCCCGGAAAGGATCACGGACGAGGGATTGACCTTGTCCTGGCCAGCATACTTTGGTGCGGTGCCGTGCGTAGCCTCGAAGACTGCGTGGCCGGTCTCATAGTTGATGTTGGCGCCCGGCGCGATACCGATACCGCCGACCTGAGCAGCTAAGGCGTCGCTGATGTAGTCCCCATTTAAGTTGAGGGTTGCCAGGACAGAATACTCTGCGGGCCGAGTCAGCACCTGTTGCAGCATGGCGTCGGCGATCACGTCCTTAACAACGATCTTCGGGCCCGAGATCGGGCTCTCTATCGTTCTCCAGGGACCGCCGTCGAGCGACTCGGCACCAAACTCAGCATCGGCGAGCCCGTAGCCCCAGTCGCGGAACGCACCCTCTGTGAACTTCATGATGTTTCCCTTATGGACCAGCGTCACGCTGTCACGGCCCGTCTGGATCGCGTAGCGGATGGCGGGTCGGGCGGGGCGCCCCGGTCCCCCCCTCCGGCCGGGGCTGGATCCCCTCCCCGCGGGGCCCGGGCACGGGGGGCTGGGGGCGGGCAGGAGCCGCTCCGTTCCCTCCTTCGAGACGGGCTTGATACCGATCCCGACGGTACTCGGAAAGCGGATCTTGGTGTAGGACTCCGGGAACTCCCTCTCGATCAACTCCAGGAAGCGAGTCGCCTCCTCAGTATCGTGCTGGTATTCGATCCCAGCGTAGATGTCTTCAGTGTTCTCACGAAAGATCACCATGTCCACCAACTCTGGATTACGAACGGGGCTGGGCACACCGTTAAAGTACCGGACCGGTCGCACGCAAGAGTACAGGTCGAGTCGCTGGCGGATCGCCACGTTGATCGAACGGATCCCACCACCAACCGGGGTGGTAAGCGGCCCTTTGATACCGATCAAGTACTCCCGGAGGACATCCTCGGTCTCATCGGGAAACCACACAGCCTCGCCATATATCGAGTTGGCCTTATCGCCTGCGAATACCTCCATCCAGGCAATCCGCCGCTCGCCCCCGTACGCTCTCTCCACGGCCGCATCGAGAACCCGCTGCGCAGCAGACCAGATGTCGGGCCCCGTCCCGTCCCCCTCAATGAACGCGACAATCGGGCGGTCACTCACCCGGAGCGCACCACCGACCATAGTGATCTTGTCGCCCTCGGGAACCGTTATCTGTCGAAAACTCATGGCTCTCCTCGATCAGCGTGGGATCGGCTGCCACCCCGGTTGGCTCGCCTCGGAACGGACCCTGGGCCCAGCATAAACAGCAACAGAGTCTACCACGCCCTAGTATCCTTTCTGCATGAGCCCCTACCCCAGCCAGATCTCGGTCGATGAGGCGATAGAACTCGTCTGCTCAAAAACCCCGATGGGACCTCCAGAGCGGGTGCCGATCGACCTCGCGCTAGGCCGCACACTCGCCAAGAGGCTAGCGAGTCGGGCCGACCACCCCACCGTAGACAATTCCGCGATGGACGGCTTTGCCTGCCGCATGGTCGATACGGCAGAGGCATCTGAAGACGACCCTGCCATCCTTGCTGTAGTCGGCGAGGTGCCGGCGGGACGACCCTACCAGAGGAGCGTCGGCCTAGGTGAAGCGGTACGCATCTACACGGGTGGAGCTGTTCCCTGTGGGGCGGACGCGATCGTCCCCGTCGAGGTGACGCGAGAGCGCGCAGGGCGGGTGGAGGTGCTCGAGCCGGCCCGGCGCAACCACATCCGCCCGAAGGCCCAAGACCTTAAAGCAGGGAGGAGCTACTTAGAGCCGGGCACCCGGCTCGACAGCGCCAGCATCGGGCTCGTGGCAGCCATGGGGCACGCGACACTGTCGGTGGTCCGCAAGCCACGGGTAGGCATTCTAGCGACAGGCTCGGAGGTCGTCGCCCCCGGTGGCACCCTCAAACCGGGTCAGGTTTTTAACGCCAACGCCTACTCGGTCGCCGCCCTAGTGCACGCAGCAGGCGGGGAGCCCGTCCACCTACCCCTTGTGCCCGACGATGCAGGGGCTCTAGAGGGGGTAATCGGAGAGAACCTTGGGCTCGACCTGCTCTTGACCTCTGGCGGGGTCTCTATGGGCCGCTACGACCTAGTGCGCGACCTCCTTCTCGACGGCGGTGAGGTGTTCTTCTGGAAGGTGGCGATGCGCCCGGGCGGCCCGGTCATGTTCGGTCGCTGGCGTGGACTCCCCATTCTAGGGCTGCCGGGGAATCCGGTCTCTAGCGTAGTCGTGTTCCTGCTCCTCGGCAGAGCTTTCCTGGACACGTTCCTTGGGAGGAGCGATCCCCTACCCTACCACCGGCGGGTGAAGGCCCAAGCGGGCCAGACCTTCCGTGCCTCAGGGGCAAAGGAGACGTTTCAGCGCGTGAGGATCCTGCGCCATGCGGGCTCGGCAGTGGCCATCACCACGGGGAATCAGAGTTCCGGCGTGCTCCGTTCGATGGTCGAGGCCGATGCGCTTGCCATCTTACCAGGCGGCACCGAGGTCGCGGAGGGTGATGACCTAGAGGTCATCCCGCTCCACCCTCACCTAGGTTAAAGCCGCGCTTAGCAACCGAGTGCGGTGGCAACCTTGCGCGCGAGATCGGGCCCGGCGTGCTCACGCACAAGCGCGAGCGCCAAGTCGACCCCCGCATCCGGCGTTCCAGCACACCACACGCCTGTGGGATTCCGGACGAGCGCCTCCTGCCGGTGCTCCCCCACCTCGAACTCCTCGAGCCGTTCTAGAAGTTCCGGCGGACCGCAGATGTTCTGGTCCCTTAGGACACCCGCAACCCCAAGCAGGACAGCCCCACTGCCGATCGCAGCCACTACCGTCGCCCTCGAGGAGGTGGTTGCAAGGAATCTGATAGTGGCGAGGTCTTTCGCAGCCCTCTCCACCCCAAGGCCGCCAGGGACAATCAACACATCAGTCCGGGGAACGCTGGCGAATGCCCACTTCGGCGTCAGGGTCAGGCCGGAGACGGTCTGCACGGAGAACCTCGAGCGGGCCACGGTAAAGGGTTCGATAGTGGCATCGTCCCCCTGAAACCTCCGTGCGGAGCCGAGGACGGCGGTCGGAGCGGCCACCTCGAACTCTCCAACATGATGGTAGAGGAGGACCCCAACGTTCATATAGCCATCTTGGCCTGGACAGCTCCGGAGCACCCCAGTCCTACTCCACAGGGACCTTGAGGGCCGTCCGCCCTGGTTCAGTCTTCATCTTCGACCTCCCGTTCCGACTGGGCAAGCCCTCCAATCAACTCGTCGAGCTCTTCCCCCTGGTAGTCTGTAACGGTCTCTTCAATCAGCTTAAGGGCGTCGACAGCGTCCGCCTCTGGAACCAGGACATACGTGATCCCCAGCCCGTGGGAACCGAGGTGGGTCAGGGCGTCCCCCATGCCGGGTTCGCGGGTAATCACGATGAAACCCTCCTCTTCGAGCAGGGCGGCCACCATCTCGGCAAGCGGGGCCGCCGGTGCCACGTCGACGACCGCCCAGCGATCACCGTTGATGACCATAGATCGGCCTTTCATGGCCCCACCAGCAGCCCGCAGATGAGATCGGCATAGACCTCTCTAGCGATGGGGAGGTGCTCTAGTGGTATCGACTCTCTGGTCGTGTGAGCGAGCTCCTCCTCTCCAGGTCCGAAGCCGATAACGGGGGCCCCGAAGCGGGCGAGTTGTGGGGCATCGGTAGCGAACCACCACACCCCCTCCTTGTAAGGGAGGTTGTTCTTGACCAAGCTACTGCAGATGATCTCCCGAGATCGCTCGACCGCACGGCTCGCCCCCGGAGTGAGGTAGGGGCCGACTATCTCGCCCCGACGGATGCGAATCTCACCATTCTCCGTGATGAGCTCGGAATCAGGGATGGTCCAGCGGATGCCCGGATCCAGGGCCTGGATGCGCCGCAGGATATCCTCAGGCTCATCTCCCGGAACGTTGCGGTAGTCGATGATCAGGTCAGCCGACCCGGGAACCACGTTCGTCCCGCCCTTAGGATGGCTGACGAGGTAGGTCGGGGTCGCGGTCGATCTCTTGAGCGGTCCCCCTTCGGGCAGAACGAGCCCCTCTAGCCTTGAAAGGAAGGCTGCTGCCCGGTTAAGGGCATTCTCACCGAGTTCGGCCTTCGCGGCGTGGGCCATGCAACCCGGAACGATCCCGTGCAACTCCACCCGCCCACGATGACCGAGTTTCAAAGAGAGATTGCTCGGTTCCCCCAAGACAACGATGTCCGGCCGCAACGTCTCTGCAAGGTGGTACGAACCTAAACCCCCTACCTCCTCGAGGACAGCACCTGCTACGACCAGAGTACCGATGAAGCCACGCTCGCGGGCGTCGAGGGCAGCGAAGGTCATGCAGGCAACCGCAGACTTCATATCGCAGGCACCGCGCCCCCAGATCCTTCCATCCGCTATAGCACCAGACAGGGGCGGGTAGGACCACTCCTTCTCGTCACCGAGCGGAACCGTGTCGAGGTGCCCGTTAAGCATCAGGGTCGGACCCGCTCCCCCACGCAAGACTCCGACAGCGTTACCAGCTTCGTCGAGGTAGGCCTCATCATAGCCGAGAGACTCGAAAGCACTAACTAGAACTGCAGTGGCCCCGCTCTCGCGCCCGGAGGGGCTGAAGGTTCGGATCAGCGATTCTGCTAGCCCTGCTTCGTTCATCACAGGAACATCAATCATAGAGGCATCATACGACGTAGATCAAAGGCTTCACGTGTAGAACGTGAGATATGGACTGCTGAACCAACTCAAGACAGAGCCACTCGCAACCAGTCCGGCGAGTTCGCTGACAATCAGAGATCAGCATGGGTCGGACGACAGGGACCACCAGACTGAGGCGGGGACCCCATAAACTGTGAGCAACACCTTTGATGGGGCTATCCCTAACTAGAAGACACCCCTTTGGCAAGAACCATAAACGCTAGTGAGTCCAAGAAAGGCCAGGAAGCTCTCTCCATAGCGTTCGGTGACCAGCCTGCGATAGCCACGAGAAGAGGCGTTCGATCTTCCAGTGCTGCTTAGGCCGTAAGCATTCCTCTGATCCGGCTGCGCCGCTCCAAGTCTTGAGCCAAGGTCTACCCGATCCATGATGCTGGCTTTACTCCACTGCTGAGATCGGCAATGGCAGGTCTGATATGAGCGATCCAGCAGCCTCGATCATTGGGCACCGCATATCCACAGCATCCCGTCTAACACCAGCTCGTGAATTGCGCCAGCGACCTCCTTGTTTGCATATCCAAGCGCGACATCACATCAGCTCTATCTATGAGATGGCTTCCAGAGAGTGCTGGAGCCTGCCAGATCGTATGATGTGCGCTACATACTAAGTCGTTCAGCTACCGACGGTGCCGGACACCTTGCCAGGGTCCCAGCGATACGCCTTCAGATCGATCAGAGTTCCCGAGAAGCGGACTCCCTCAGCCTCAAGGAGGGCCCGTTGCAATTCCCCCACCCCAATCTTGTAGGTAGAAAGCCCTCCAGAGGCGTTCACGACCCGTTGCCAAGGAATATCCTCGCAACTGCCAGAACCTCTTAAGACGGTGCCGACCTGCCGGGCAGCTAACGGCGAACCTGCGAGGGCCGCCACCTGACCGTAGGTGGCCACCCGTCCTTTCGGGATCGCCCTGACGACCCGCAACACAGACTCTCGAAAGGTCAGCATGACGGTTCAGAGTAAACGAACTCCCAGATAAGCAACTCTAGCTACCTTACACTCTAGTTCCATGAAGCTTCCCCCTCCCCGGCTCCTGCTGGCCTGCCTGCTCCTAGTCGCCCCCCCGACCCTCGCCCAAGGTCTTCCCCAAGGCTACACGGAGTTGGTGGGGGACGCCACCCTCGAGGACTCGCTGCAGCGGGCTGTCAACCAGGCTCGCGAGGAGGCCGGGGTAGCCCCGCTAGCACTCGACGCGAGCCTAGTCCTAGCCGCACGCCACCACGCCCTAGAGATGGTGAGGCTGGAGTATTTTTCGCACACGTCACCACTACCGAGCCACCGGTCCCTGCGGCACCGGGTCGCACTAGCAGGATCTGCGCTAGTCACGCTGGGCGAGAATCTCGCCCTCGTCCCAACCGGGTCGGCGGTCGCCGAAGAGGCCGTAGGAGGCTGGCTGGCGAGCCCCGGACACCATGCCAACCTGATGAACCCTCTCTATACACACGTCGGCTATGGGACAGCCACCCTTGCAAATCAAGTCTACATAGTCCAAGTGCTGGCCTACAAACCCCTGGAACTTGCAAGTGCCACGGCGACACTCGGGGTGGCAGAAGCCCATCGAATCACCCTCGAGATCGAAGTGGCGCGGGAGGCCTCAGTCCTTTTGACAGCGGGCAGAGCCATGTTGGAACCGAGGAGTATTGCGAGCGGCAGGAGCTCTCAGACGATCATGCTCGACGATCTGGCACCGGTTCACATCCGCGCAGGGGTTGCACTGCCAGGTTCTCAGAGATATGTGCTGGAGGAGTCTGGGTGGTTCGATCCCTCATCGGGAAGCTGGGTTCCAGACCCTTCAGCAGCACGCGAACTGATCCGAATCGCCCGGGTAACCGTAGAGAGCACCAGTGAGTCCCAGATCATTGTAGACTTCCTGTTCGGCCAAGCTATTGATCGGAAACTGGCTGTCTTCGCGAACGGCATCCACCTATCCGATGCCGAGGTCGAAATTGCAAATCTTCGCCTTGTCCTCCCTGTAGAACCCACCAGGATCGACATCGGCGAGGTGCTCAACGGGGATCGCGTGCGCCTGATCCATTCGCTTGATCTCAGTGTCTCTCCCCCTATCCGGGTGCTGCCTGCCAAACCTTAAAGTCTGTCCCATAAGTCATAGGGAACTGTCAGGTGATTGCCGTCACTGTATGGAAACGTTGTCCTTCTCAACATCAGGATAGAGAGCATCGACCTGCCGCTGGATCGTGAGTGTGCGCCCGAGAGCAGTCACCATCCGGCAATAGGTGCGGATGTCATCAAGTGTCCTCTTAACCTTCTTAGCCACCAAACAGCTTGATAGTTTCCATGGGCCTGCGACCTTGGTTTCGGTAACCGAGATGGGGTCGTTCAGAGTTGTAGTGGTGGAGCCAGGTATCGAGATCGGCTGGGAGCAGATCGACGCTCTCATAGCAGGTCTCGGCTAGCTTGATCCGGAAGAACTCAGCCAGGACCGCGCTCCACCAATCCGTTCGTC
>MPNL01000045.1 GCA_002239005.1 Truepera sp. bin119 | reverse complement strand
GTTTCTGTCGCTCACCCGTACCCGGGTCCAGCGAACCCGTCCTTGAGTCCGTACCCCCAAGGGGGGACCCCAGCCTTGGGTCCGACTTTGAACGCGGGTAAACCTCAAGATTGCTGCCTTCAACCTGATCTACTCGGGGGTGCTTTTCAGGTGGCAAACGGGGTGATTCTATACTTCCTATCCTAGAGTTCATAGCTGACCCAGCAGAACTGGCCCGACTTCCTTCGGGGGGTAGAGACAATCTTACACTACGACCGGATTTCGAATCAGGACACTTTCTCAATCCAGTGGGGAGGCGGATTGCCTTCCCTCGCATCTGTTGCTAGGAGCGGGGAGCTTCGTTCGGGCCGGGGATCGGTCTGTCCTCGCCTCCTTCGTCCTGAGCCACCTGATAGTCCTGGGCCGTGAAGTGGATGCGGACGGACCCGCTCTGGCCTAGCTGGTAGCGCACGTTGGCCTCCTCGATATGTTCGGTGGCACCCGGTCGTGCCATTAGGGAGGTGCGGATCTCGCGCAGATAGCGTTCCCGGGTTTCCTCAGGCAGGTTGACGAGATGCCGTCGGTACAGGTCGGTCTTGCGCAAAGCCACGTCAGCCCAGCGCCCTCCCTGCCAGCGAATCAGCACGTAGATGCCCGCCACAGCGGTACCTGCTACTAGGCCCCACCATACCCCTGCAGGTCCCATGCCGAGCACCACCGCGAGCAGGTAGGAGGTCGGCACTCCTGTGAGCCAGCGTCCGAGCAGGTTTCCGAAGAGGCCTGGGGTGGTGTCTCCTGCTCCGCGCAGGGCACCGTTGTATACCATTGACAGGGCTAGCACGGGAAGGCTCAGCGAAACGATACGGATGTACGAGGTTCCGGCAGCCACCACCGTAGGGTGGGCGCTAGGGTCGAATAATCTCACTAGACTGGGGGCGAAGAGCACTAGCAAAACGCCGATGATCGACATCACTATCATCCCCAGCAGGCTGGCGGCGTCGCCCCAGCGCCGCGCATCATCAACCTGCCAGGCGCCTAGAGACTGCCCCACCAGATTGGTGGCTGCGATGCTGATGGCTAGCCCCGGCATGAAGGCCAGCGATTCGATCTGCAGGCCGATGGCTAGGGCCGCAGCCCCGTAACTTCCCGCTGCTGTCGAGGTGACGATGCGGATCACTAGCAGTTGCGAGGTATTGCGCACCATCCCCTGGAGTGCCGAGGGGATGCCGATTGAGAGGATGTCGCGGAACATCCGCCAGTTGGGGAGGTAGCTCCCTGGAAGGATATGGACGACGTTACGGCCCGAGTAGAAGAGGACTAGTCCAGCTACTACCCCCAGCATACGTGCCAGGATGGTGCCCAGTGCTGCACCGGTGACCCCCAGTCCTGGGAAGGGGCCGGGGCCGAAGATTAGCAGATAATTGAAGAGGATGTTGAGCACGTTGATAGCCCCACTTAAGAAGAGCGGGGTGACGGTGTCGCCCGCCCCCTGCATCAGGCTGCTCACCAGCCAGTTGCCAGCGAGGAACACCGTGCCTGCGAAGAGTAGCTGAAGGTATTTCGTGCCCAACCTGACAGCGAGGGGTTCGCCGTCGCCGTTGAGGAACCGCAAGGTTGGTTCGGCTAGTACCCAGCCGACGAGGCTCAGCATCAGTGCCAGCACAAGCGTTAGCGATATCGACTGCCTGGCCACGAAGCTGAGCCGGGAAGGGTCGCGTGCACCCTTGGCCTGGGCCACTAGTGCCATGGCGCCGGCGGTGACTGAGAATGCGAAGATGATCACTAGCAGTCGCACGGTGGAACTCATGCCGACCGCGGCGATCTCGATTGGCCCTAGGCGCCCCACCATGAACACGTCGGCGATGTTGACTAGCGCCATCAGCAGGTTGGTTAGGATCACTGGCAGCGCCAGCCGCCAGACCGGGCGGAGCAGTTGGGGGTTGCGGAGGGACGAGAGCACCGCTTTCCAGACTACCCGCTTGGGGGGGTGGGATGAGGGCGGATTCCACATCTTGCTCCCTGAGTCCAAATAAATCCTGCCCGGTGTCGGGCTGGTTCCAGGCGCTCGCTCCCTGGGTAGACCCTGATATCCTGGTGGTCTTAAACTCTCTGGTTACGGCGGAGGTCTTTCATGGAGGTCGAAACACGATTCGAAAGCTTCGACGCACGCTTTGACGCGCTGCTGCGCCCTGACTCGAGGCTCGAACGGCTCGGCACGGGAACTATCTGGGCTGAGGGTCCGGTCTATTTTGCCGAGGGCGAGTTTCTGCTGTGGAGCGACATCCACAATAACCGGATGATGCGCTGGTCGGAGATTGACGGGGTAACTGTGTACAAGCAGCCAGCCAACTTTACCAATGGTCACACCCGAGATCATCAGGGCCGACTCCTCAGTTGTGAGCACGGCGGGCGGCGCGTGATCCGTACCGAGGAGGACGGCACCGTGACAGTCCTAGCCGATAGTTATAGGGGCAAGCGGCTCAATTCCCCGAATGACTTGGTGGTTAAGAGCGATGGTACCATCTGGTTCACTGACCCGCCTTATGGCATCCTGAGCGATTTCGAGGGCTACCCGGCGGAGCAGGAGCAGGAGCGCTGCTACGTCTTCCGTCTCGATCCCGAGACTGGCCAGCTTGATGCGGTCGCCGATGACCGCGACAAGCCGAACGGGCTCGCCTTCAACCTCGACGAGAGCATCCTCTACGTGAGCGACACCGCTATCTCGCACGACGAGAGCGGCTGGCATCATATCTTTGCCTACAATGTCGTAGATGGAACAGGACTCGCCAATGGCCGCATCTTCGCGGAGATCAACCCCGGTTGCTCCGATGGCTTTCGGATCGATCACCACGGCAATATCTTCACCAGCAGTCTAGACTCGATCCAGGTCTATAGTCCTGGGGGCGATCACCTCGGCAAGATCATGGTGCCGGAACTAAATGCCAACTGCACCTTCGGCGGCCCGAACAAGGATCGACTGTTCATCACCGCCAGCACCTCGCTCTACGCGATCCGGCTAAACACCCAGGGGGTACAGCACCCCTGATGGTTGCTCGACGTGAGATAGGGAGCGGGAAACCCCGGCTGTTCGAGTTCGAACAGGTCGGACGCCTTCCTACTGTGAGAGATAATGTAGCCATCGCTTCCCGTCGGCTTGAGGTGGGTGATCGGCTCATGTTTGAGGGTCGGGAGTTGGTCCTGGACAGCACTATCCTGGAGGGACACCGTTTCGCCGTCCGGGCGATATTCAAAGGGGAATTGCTACTCTCCTGGGGCTTGCCGTTCGGGCGGGCGACCCGGGACATTGGGGCAGGTGGCTACATCTGCAACGCGGGGATGCTCGAGGCCTTGGCAGATCGCTCCCTTGATGCGGTGCTTCCGGCAAGCCCAAACTTCAACGGAATTTCCTAGTTTAAGGTCTTGACATTCCGTCCCATCTATGAGATAATCAGTCTGTGAGGTTGATATCCCAAGATAGGACGGAGTGCCATGAACATTATACATATCTTTGAGCAGTTTCCAACCCAAGAAGACTGCATTGCATATCTTGAGAAGGCACGTTGGGGCGATACGCCTGTTTGTCCCTACTGCAGTTCCACAAACACTGCCCGTAGCCAGCGTCGGCACCGCTGTTATAACTGCAAGACTTCATTCAGTGTAACAGTTAGAACAATCTTTCATCACACCCATTTGCCACTTCAAAAGTGGTTCTTGGCAGTCATGCTGATGTTGAATGCCAAGAAGGGGCTCTCGGCCCTTCAGCTTTCCCGTGACCTGGATGTGAACAAGAACACAGCTTGGCGCATTGCCATGCAGATTCGCAAGGCTATGTCCCAAGTCGAACAGCGTCAGTTGCTTAGCGGCATAGTCGAAATGGACGAAACCTTCCTTGGCGGGAAACCCAGGCGGGGAACCAAGGGTGACGGCCCAAGCGGGCGGCATACACGTGGACGCGGTACCAAAAAAGCTCCTGTGGTTGGTGCAGCCGAACGTGGGGGCAGAGTCACCGCCAAGGCTGTTGATAAGGACAAGATGAAGAGTTACCACCTACGGGCTTTTGTTCGTGAGCGCGTCGATACTGAGCGGGCGGGGTTAATCACCGATGAATACAAGGGTTACATCGGTATGTCAAAGGTGTTACCGCATGCCGTCATCAAACACCAAGACTGGTATGTGGAAGGCAACCTCCACACCAATACGATTGAGGGCTTCTGGGCCCTCCTGAAGCGTGGCATGTTCGGGCAATTCCACAGTGTCAGTCGGAGACGCCTACAGCGCTACGTGGACGAGTTTTGTTACCGTTACAACCTTCGCAAGGTCGACCGCGACGAAGCCTTTAACATCACTATCAATCACGGGTTGGGAGTAAAGGCATGAGTAAGAGAAACCCACTCAAGGTCATTGCTGGTACCCCGGATAAGCCGCTGGTGATAGGGAACGTTGAAATCCCTTGTTATGTACTAGAGGATGAAACGAGAGTCCTGAGTCAAGGTGGTTTTTTGCAGGCCATTGGTCGATCACGGAGCCCAAAAGCTGGAACTGGGGGTGTCGACAACCCCCCCGTATTTTTGGCTCCAAAGAACCTTGAGCCCTTTGTCTCACGTGAATTGTTGGTGTCGACAACTCCTATTCCATTCCAGACAACAGAAGGACGAAAGGGATATGGCTATCTAGCCACGTTGCTTCCAGGGGTTTGCGAAGTTTACTTGGAGGCCCGCGACGCAGGAGCTTTGTTGCCATCGCAGCAGCACATGGCCGTGCGCGCAGAAGTCCTCATCCGCGGCCTAGCCAGAGTAGGCATCATTTCTTTAGTCGATGAAGCAACCGGTTATCAAGAGCTTAGAGAGCAACGCGCCCTTGCGACAATCCTAGAGAAGTTCATTGCCAGAGAACTTCAACCTTGGACCAAGACCTTTCCCTACGAGTTCTATGAGCAGATCTTCCGTCTAAAAGGGTGGGATGGTCCCAAAGGCAAGAAACGACCTCAGGTCATTGGGCACTACACCAATGATTTCGTCTACGCCCGTATTGCCCCTGGGGTGCTAGAAGAACTCAAGCGGATTAACCCAACTTTACCCACTGGAAGAAGAGGGAGTACGCACCATCAGTGGTTCACCCCAGACTTAGGGCATCCGAAGCTGAAAGAGCATTTAGCAGCCGTAATTGCGCTGATGCGAGCCTCGCCTAATTGGGATTCCTTTCAGCGTAACCTCAATCGGGCATTGCCCAAGGTGAATGATCCCTACCCGCTCATACTTGAAGAGTAAGAGTTACACTACTACTCTTCACAAGCCCCTAAGGCGGCATATTCATAGGCTTCAGCGAACCCATCAAGCGAGACCTGATACGTGAGCAGGTCGTTGCGGCGATTCTCAATTCTGAACACGAAGTTGGAGGCTCGTCGGAAGCCGCCGAGTAGCTCCTCCTCACCGTCAGCGGGGAAGAAGAACGCTTCCCCGCTGGTCGACACACCACCACCACGCACAGTTACTGGTTCCTCTTTGTCCAGGCGATAAATCGGAGTTACCCGAAGGGAGTCCC
Source organism: Truepera sp. bin119 (assembly GCA_002239005.1). GTDB lineage: Bacteria > Deinococcota > Deinococci > Deinococcales > Trueperaceae > MPNL01. Next base: position 17,343 of record MPNL01000045.1, on the reverse strand, counting down.
TCTCTAATTCGGCGAAACCACCTAAGTTAAAGTAGATCTCAAGAACCTCGTCTCGACACCTCACCATGAGCGAACCTTCATTACGGTCTGGATTATCCCAAGCCGGGGCATACACAAACGTGGTGATGTCGTCCGTGATAGGGTCGGTCCGTAGAAGAACCACCCAATCACCGAACACCTGCATTTGAGCCTGCACACTAGCGTACAGACCCACCAATACCAACAAACGCAATACCCGCAGAGTCTGTGTTTGGCGTCCCACAACGTCTTTCCTTTCTAGCCCAAGCCGGAGCTTAAAATGTCGAGACAGAAAGTATCATATCGTAAGACAGGTGTGCCCCGTAAGTATGTCAGTAAGAGTGATTAAATAACGACCTTAAACTAGGAAATTCCGAACTTCAAAGATGAGATCGTCTCCTTCAGACTCGACGAGGGAACGGTCACACCGGCCGCACAGGTCCACCGCAGTAGCCGTGTGCGCACCTTCCTCGGCTACCCGCGCTCTGCTGGCCGCGGCGTCGGCACCCGAAACACCATTGTACTACTCGCCGTCACCTCGCTCGCCGGGAGCTACGTCCGGCAGCTTGAGGCGCGCTTAAGAGGGGTTGCAGGTGCTTTGGACAATGTCGATGAGGTCGTTGCCGTTTCCCATACCGAGGGAGGTGACCGGCGGACGCCTAACAACCTGGGGCTGCTCCTGCGCACCCTCGCCGGTTTCGTAGTCCACCCCAACGTCGGGGCCGTGCTGATCGTGGACCGGGGGACCGAAGTCGTCACTGGCGAGCGGTTGCGCCGCTATATGGAGGAGAACGATTATCCCCTGAGTGAGGTGCTGCACCGGTTTCTGACGATCGGGAGGGGTTTCGAGGAGGATCTCGATCGGGGCGAGGCCACAGTGAGGGGTTGGCTCGAGGCGGTGAATGCCACAGCAGCCACACCGGTGCCCATCTTGCACCTTAAGCTTGCCCTGCAGTGCGGTGGCTCTGATGCCTTCTCAGGTGTCTCTGGAAACCCACTGGCGTCGTGGGTCGCGCGCGAGATTATTCGCCACGGCGGCACCGCTAATCTGGCGGAGACTGACGAGTTGATTGGTGCCGAGGCGTACGTGCTGCAGCGTGTACGCGATCTGCCAACCGCCCGCGCTTTCCTGGAGGCAGTAGAGAGATTCAAGGAGAGAGCTGCTTGGCATGGGGCGACCGCCGAGGGCAACCCCTCGGGCGGCAACAAGCTCCGTGGACTCTACAATATTGTCCTTAAATCTATCGGGGCAGCCATGAAGAAGCACTCTGAGGTCCGCCTCGACGTGGTCATCGACTACGGGGAACGCATGACGGAACCGGGGTATTACTTCATGGATAGCCCCGGCAACGACCTCGAGAGCATAGCCGGGCAGGTCGCGTCGGGTTGCAACCTGATCTTCTTCGTGACCGGCAACGGTTCGATCACCAACTTCCCCTTCGTTCCAACCGTCAAGATCGTGACTACCAGCGGTCGCTATGAACTCTTGTCCTCGGACATGGATGTCAACGCGGGTGCTTACCTGGACGGTGTCCCCATGAATACCCTGGGTGAGCGCACCTTTGAACTTGCCCTCGAGGTGGCCTCGGGCCGCCGCAGCGTGGGCGAGCGGGCTGGTCATGCCCAGGTGCAGATCTGGCGTGACTGGCCGCAGAGCGATGGCCGGGCGCTCCCGATGCTGCGAGCAAGGACACCTTTACGTGGGGAGCCTCTGGCGCTCCGGGGTGAGGTGTCCGTACCCGAGGAGCTGCTTCGGGATCTCAACATCGCCCGCACCGAGCCGCGGGAACGGGTGGATCTTATCCTGCCGACCAGCCTCTGTGCCGGGCAGGTCGCTCGCATGATCGCCGACCGCCTGAACCGAGAACAGATTCGGCGTGGCGGGGTCGCGCGATTCATCGCCCTCGTTCATACGGAGGGATGCGGTGTCACCGGTGTACGCGAACTCCACTTCCGTACCCTGCTCGGCTATCTCACCCATCCCTCGGTGGCCAAGGCCCTACTGCTCGAGCACGGCTGCGAGGTCACCCACAACGACTTTTGGCGGAGCCAGCTCGCCGTTCGAGGGCTCGACCCCGATCTCTATGGTTGGGCCAGCATCCAGCTTGACGGAGGCATCGACGCGGTGGCGAGCAAGGTCCGGGCTTGGTTCGCTGAGCGGGTGGCCCGTGAGGAGGTTGTGCCCGAGGAACTTAGGGGTGAGAGGCCCGTGGCACTCGGCCTGCTCACCTCCGGTCTCCCGACTCCCGAGACAGCCCGCAGCTTGGCACTGCTCACCCGGTCCGTGGTGGCCTCCGGTGGAACGGTAGTGATCCCAGAGACCACCGAACTTCTGGCGGACCGGACCTTCCTCGGCGCCACTATGGTTGAACCGCCCATTGCAGCGACTTTGGCGCACGGGCAATCCTTCGGGAGTCCCGGTCTACACATTATGGAGGCCCCGACAGCCCACTGGGTAGAGACCACCACTGGCCTGGGCGCTACCGGTGTGGAGGTAATCCTCGGTGCCGTCGCCGACCATTCCCAGCAGACCCATCCGCTGTTGCCCCTCCTGCAGGTCACTTCGGATCCGGTGATGTATGAGCGCAGTGGTGCGGACCTTGACCTCCTTCTCGAGAGCAACTCGGACGAGGACGCGGTGCGACTCCTCCACCTTGTCCTCGATACCCTCGCCGGGCGGACCGTTCCCAAACTGAGCGGGCGGGGCCAGGACGACTTTCAACTGACTCGTGGACCCCTCGGGATCTCCATGTAGGGTGGGCATCTGCCGAATAGGGGAGAACACGGGAGGACATGGCAGGGGATCGGGGTTCACTAGAAGTTTTCTGGACACTGCCGGTATCGGCTCGAGATCAACCCCGACATAAAGGACTCGCTGGTCGTTCTAACTTACCTCAGCACTCTGTTGTGGCAGGAGGGTGAGCCTGCAGTGCGATCATCCCCTTACGAACTCAGGTTCGGGTCGGCGTGCCAGGCCTCCATGTTGATGCCCGTGGTGTGGTCGACCACAAAGCGTTCTAGGGAACCTGGTCACAGGGGGGCATCACCCTCCTGATCTCCCTGGGCACTCGGTTGAGAAGCGCCTTATAGGCGTGCTCCATCAACCGGTAGCCCGAAGTGGGTGACCCCGTGAGCGGGGGGTGATGTTGTCCTCGATCGTAGTCCTGTCGAGTACATCCGACATCCGGTCGAGCAGTTCTAGCTTGCACTGACACGAGGTCGAGGGGGTTAGGGCTTCCCCGACCAGTTCGCCAAGCCGGTCGTACATCCGGGGGAGGTGTTTGAAAAAGGCGAGAGACCACTTGTCGTAAGGGAGGTAGTCTGGTCGAGCATGAAAGCGAGCTGGATTGTCAGCTGCAGCGCTCGGGCTAAGGAGAGGGTGGTGAAGAGAGCGTCGCCACGCGGGGTGGCTCGCTTAGGGGCGTAGGTCCCCCCATCCCTAACTGATAGCGGCACCAGTGGGTCATACGTCGGAGCCAGGCAGGCTCAGGGTAGTAGCCGCTTAATCGTTCCCGAATAGTCGTTCTGCTCGCCGCCCTCGAGCAGGTCGGTGACGTCCGAATCGACGGTCCCCCTGACCGGCTGACCGATCTCGAGGCCTGTCCCACTCACCGGCAGCAGCCGGAAGGTGCAGACCGAGCGGCGCTGGAGGTCAAAGGAGAGCTGGAGGCTGCCGGGGACCAGGCGCTGGGCGATCAGGGTGGGGGTGCTCGAGAGCCGGAAGGTAGGGGTGGTCACCGGGACCGGGCTCCCTTCGGGGTAGAGTGAGGAATGTCACAGCGAGTGTTAGTGGTGGGCCTGTTGGTGTTGCTGGCGCTTCCAGCGAATCCATCCTCGGCCTGGGCGGCGGACTGTGACCAGTGGGGGCAGTGGAGTTGGATGATGAAGTTCTTCGAGGTGGCCACCCCGGAAGATGTGAGGGGTTGTCTATCTGCTGGGGCGGATGCAAACGCTATTAATATTGATGCCCCCCTGCACTGGGCGGCGAGCGGCGACCCCGCCATCGTTGCCCTCCTGATCGAGCATGGGGCAGATGTGAATGTCAAAGGAGACTTTAGCCATACCCCCCTGCACTATGCAGTCAGAAGCGGGAACCCCAAGAATGTCGTGCTCCTGCTCGAGGCCGGAGCGGACGTGAGTGCTTGGAACAACAACGGCTACCACCCCACTACCCCCCTGCACGAGGCGGCCACGATCGGCAACATCGAGATTCTCCACCTCCTGCTCGAGGCCGGAGCGGACGTGAGTGCTCACCGAGGATTCACTGACACCCCCCTGCACAGTGCAGCTTGGTTCAGCGGTGATCCCGCTGTCATTCAAGTCCTGCTAGATGCTGGGTCGGATGTGAATGTCCCCCCAGACCAAACCTTCGTGGTGGGGGGGGAGGGGATTCTGACCTCCTCCCCCCTGCACAGCGCGGCTGCCCGGGCCATGCTGTTCAAGGCCCCCGATGAGGAAAGCTGGTGCCACCGCGTTCCCCCCGCTGAAGAAGTCGCCGGCCTCACCCTCCTGCTCGAGGCCGGGGCCGATGTGAACGCTCGGACTCACGTTTGGGAGGATCAGAACTGGGAGCACTATTCGGCTACCTGGGGCGAGACCCCCCTGCACTATGCGGCTGCAGGTGGCTGCGAGCTTGCGATTGAGACGTTACTAGACTTTGGTGCAGACCCCACGCTGCACGATGCGAAGGGCAACACTCCCTGGGACTTCATCAAGGACCGAGAGGAACTCAAAGGCACCGAGGCCTACCGGCGCCTTAGAGAGGCGACCCTGGGAGAGGATCAGGACCCGTAGAGAGCGTGCCAGAGTAGATCCCGTTTTCCCAACTCTCGGCCCTGGAAGGTCTCGGGCATATTCGCCCCCGGCATCTGCAGGATCTCTTCCCGCTGCTCTGTGAAGACTCTCCCCCAGTGATGGTCTCGGGAGTGCTCATCGTCCAGGCCGAGGGCCTCCGAGCTGTGGCCGAACAGCCTGAACACCGTTCTGGCGGTCGCCTCGGGGTATTCGTGCTGCAACTTTCAATAGACGATCTCATCGAAGAAGTCGTGACTGATGGCGACGATGGAACGGCTCATAGGCGCTCCTCTATCACTCTTGGTCGATGATCCACCCCATCGTCTTCTCCGCGAGTCTATCGAGCGCGATCACGGACTGCTCGATGTGTTCAACGCTCGTGTCCTCAATTTTGTTGTGCGAGATTCCGCGGAGGCTCTGGACAAACATCATCACTGTGGGGACACCGATGCGGGCGACCTCGGCTGCGTCGTGCAGGGGGCCGCTCGGCAGCTGGTGGGAGGCACCGGTGGTCTCTCGAATGACCTCATCGCACAGCTCGATCAGTTCCGGGTGAAATAAGATAGGAGCGATGCTCCACAGGTGGCTCCAGGAGACCTCGACGTCGCCTTCAACGGCGAAGCGTTGGCTCGCCTCCTGCGCCTCGGAGAGCATGGTAGATAGCGCCCTAGCGTTGAGGTGTCGCTGGTCCAGGGTGATATCACACTCCTCGACCACCGAGGTGACAATGCCGGGCTGGGTGATGCAACTGCCGATGGTGCATACCCCGCCGTGCCGACCGGTGATAGCGTAGATCTCGGGGCTCATTCGAGCCGCTGCGAGGAAGGCGTCGCGGCGCCGGTCCATGGGGGGGGAGCCGGGGTGGTGGGGTGGGGCGGGGTGGGGGGTGGGGAACGGGAGTGGTTGGCTTGGCCGCGGAAGTGGATGCCATGGCGCTCCACCCCGAAGGTGCCCTGTACCACCCCCAGCGGTAGCCTGAGACCCTCGAGCACCGGCCCCTGCTCGATGTGCAGTTCCAGGTAGGCTGCAGCCTTCTCGAGTTCGCGGCCCGACTCGAGCATGCGGTCAAGGTCGACGCCGCAGCGCACTAGGGCATCTTCGATGAGGACACCATCCTTGTCGCTGCGTCCCCGTTCTTCGTCAGGGACGAGGCTGCCGCTACAGGCGCTCGAGCCAAGCATGCTGCGGCCAAACCGGGCACCCTCTTCATCGGCCCAGTCGACGAGGCGCACGGTGACGGGTGGTCTGCCGCTGTACTGCTCCTTGATGCGGCGGACCGACTCGAGCCCGGCGAGGAGATTGAGGCAGCCATCGAGCCAGCCTCCACCCGGTACAGAGTCCATGTGCCCGCCGAGGAGGAGTTCTCGGTCGCTCTCGCCAGACAGTGTGTGCCACACGTTGCCAGCAGCGTCCATGTGGGTCTCGAGGCCGAGGGCGTCGGTCTTCTCGCGCAGCCAGGCTCGGGCCTCGAGCCAAGTGTCGCTCCAGGCGACGCGCCAAGCACCGCTCTCGTCGGCGGTGCGCGCGCGAAGGTCCTTGAGCTCGGCGACGGTGCGCTTGGGGTTGGGGTCGCTCATGATCCCTCCCTAGGGTGGTGGAGTTGAAGCAGTCTACAGCTTGGAGGTGGAGAGGACGGTCATCATTAGCTTTGAGGGGGACTTGGGGGTATGAGCGGTCGATTCGGCGGGATGCCCGGTATCGACCAGTGCCGGTCCTTGTTAGCTTGCCTATGGATCTCGGCCCTGATCTTCCGAGAGTTCGCGGGCTATGCTTCAAGAGCGCCCGCCTCGACTTGCCGATCAGGGGCAGGTCTCGTTCGAGCGAGACTTCGGCTTGCCGACTTCCATTACTCGGGTAGGAAGAGTCCTCTGCTTAAGCGGCACCCTGCGATGGAGGCGGTGCGACTGGAGGTCGATCGATTGCCTGCTGGACACCTCTACGTCGGATAGCCACTCCCCGCCGCATTGCTGCCGCGCTCTTCGGCGATTCGCTCCTCGTATCTGCTCTCCTTCAGCGCCCGCATCGGGTCCGGGTGCCGGTCCTGCTCCTCGCGGACCTCGGCTAGTAGTGGTCGTACGTCGAGTTCGAAGGCATCCAGCAAGGTCCTGTGGGCGGCTAGCACGTCACCAGCGGCTTGGTGCACAGCGAGTCTGTCCTGGTCAACCATGAGGGCCTTGGCGTAGGCGGTTTGGCAATTGAGGACGCTCAGCACCATGGCCCCCACCTTACCTTCGATATTGTGGCTCTGGTCGATCATGTAGGCGACGCGCCCGACGTGGGCTCGCAGTTCGGGCTCACTGGAGCGTTCGGCCTTGACGAGTTCGTGGTAGATACAGAACAGCTCGAAGGGGCTGACGGTGCCGACGATGAGATCATCGTCGGCGTATTTGCGGTTGTTGAAGTGGAAACCGCCTAGGCGCCCTTCGTCGAGCAGGAAAGCGACGATGTGTTCGATGTTAGTTCCTTGGGCGTGGTGGCCCATGTCGACGAGAACCTCGGCCTTGGGCCCGAGGTTCAGGCACATGGCGTAGGCCATGCCCCAATCGGCGAGGTCGGTGTGGTAGAAGCCTGGCTCGAAGAGCTTATACTCGACCAGCATGCGGCTGCTGTCAGGGAGGGCCTCATGGATCGTAGCGAGGCCTTCGAGGAAGGTGCGTTTGCGGCGCCGGATGTCGTCCTGACCAGCGTAGTTGGTGCCGTCGGCGAACCACAGGCTGAGGTTGGTTGATCCTGTTTTACCCATGATCTCAACGCACTCGAGGAGGTGCCCTAAGGCCTGGTGCCGGACGTCAGCTCTGGGGTGCCCGAGTGAGCCGAGGCGATAGTCCTCGTCCTGAAACACGTTGGGGTTGATGGCACCGATGCGCATGCCCCGGTCGGCAGCGTAGCGTTTTAGGGTGTCGTAGTCGTCGGTCTTATCCCAGGGGATGTGGAGGGCAACCGAGGGTGCCACCCCCGTGAGGTCATGCACTACGGCGGCGTCGTCGAACTTCTCCTCGATTGTGCGGGCGGCTCCTGGCCAGGAGAAGGTCTTGAAGCGGGTCCCCGAGTCGCCGTAGCCCCAGGAGGGTGTCTCGATGGCCTGCCTGGTGAGGGCCTCCTTGACCTCATCGAGACTCCGCCCCTGAACTCCGAGCCGCTGTTCCAAAGTCGCATTGGCTGCCACATTCCCTCCCTGATTCTCGAGATCGGTTCCCTGCGATTTCGCCCGCGCTTGTGTCCCCGCGGAGTCTAGCAGAGCCACAAATCCTCACGCAAGCTCATACTCTATTTGGTTGGTCATTGACAGATTTTTTGGTCTCAGCGTAGACTTCGACCGCGAGACAGATCGTGTTTCCTTCCGGGCTTTGCCCTTGATTGTAAAGTCTCGTCGGTGTTGGCTGCTTCAGCGCTACTGCCTTCAGTATGAAACAGGCCATTGAGGGACTCGGCGACGTCACCGGGCAGATGGGTTGACCGAGGCGAACATCAACAGCTAGATCTATTGTGATCGAGAATTGTGATCGCTGGAGATGAGATCGATGGTATCCTGCTCGCAGCCGACGATCCAGCCGCCATCCAGCCTGTACTCGCCCCTGCTCTCGACCGGGGGGACATCCGCGTGGTCGGTTACAATCACCCTAGGCGAGTCTCTGTGGCGAGGTTGCCGTTGTCGGGTTTGCGACCACCAACTCGATGAAGCCGTTCGTCAACGACGGCTGCACCTAGTTGGTGGTGCTGTGAGACCTGATCGACCTCGGCTATGCCGCAGCCCACGTGTTCCACTCTGTGGTCGACAGGATCTTTAGCCCTGGCGATACTGGTGTCGCAGTTGGACCGATTCGGCACGCTCGAGGTTGTCAATGGTAGCGAAGTTCTGCTTGGGCCCCCCGTTCTGGTGGAAGGGTCGGGGACGAGCAGCCGCTTGGAGGCTATCGGGTGGGCTGTGCAGCTGGGCAGGGATGTACCATGTACCACGTGGGACCACTCTCCGTTACTTGGGACGACCTGCACCGGACTATCGATGGACACGAGGCGGCGCTGAGCTGGGGGCCAAGTGCTGGCCGGGGACGAGACGGACGCATCCCAAACAACCTGCGACCCGAGAATCCAGGGGGGCCAGGACCTGAGATCTTCGTGCCCTGGCAACTGGTGTTGGTGGCTGGCGAGCATATCCCTCCAGATACACGTCCTCGTAGTGCGGAGGGACAACGCTACCGGGATCGGATCAGACGACTCGAGGAGGCCGGGTACATGGCGAACGGTCGGAGTGGCACGGCACCGGCCGGCGACACCATCGAGATCGTGGAGGTGTTAGACGGAAACTCGGCCCGGGCGCGCCGATTCGAGGGGCCGGGAATCCACGTTCGAGCCAGTGCGCGGTTTTGCGCCGCCGTCAAAAGTGCACAGCGTCACCGATCCTGGACCCTAGTGCCGGTGAGCTGGCTCCTCAAAAAATACTTGAACTCCCGATCAGCGGTCGTAACGTGAAATTATCTCTACCCCCCGAAGGGGGGAGGCCCGTCCTGGTGCATCCTGCACCATGTGAAAAATAGAGACCGACCTCCCATAGCAAGTTTAGCCTGCACCAATCATGAGTGCCCCAGTTACGGCCGGGCAGGACAAGGCAACCTCGGAGAAGGACGGGTTCGCTGGACCCGCAAGAGCTACGGACCAGACCGGATCCGTTACTAAGGACGGATTCGCTGGATACGCTGCCTGAATTGCCAGAGCGAGTTCAGCGAACGTAAGAACACCCCATAAGGGCGGACTCTTCGGGTGTGGAATAGCAAGATCAGAGAGAGCAAAGCTAGCGCTATCGCCGATCCAGCGAATCCGTCCTTACAACTCGCTGAAGGCACCTCCATCAGGGGTACCCCAAGGGCGGACAAGAGCGGCTTCGTTGGGCCCGTAGAGCACGTTTTCGCTTCGGGTCGACTCACAGGCGTCACCCCAGAAGCGATCCGGCGACTGGCTTCACGGTTAGGAGTGCACGCCGATCCAGCGAATCCGTCCTTGCGGTTCCACGACCAGCGGGTCCAACAGCTGGCCAGTACCAGCTTGCAAGCCGATGAGCGCTGGGGCTTCGCTGGCAGTAAGCGCGAGCAACTCTGGCAGGCTGAGGTGATCGATCCGGCAACCAGGCTAGTGGTAGCCTTTGCCACGGGAGTAAGGGACGAGAGGCTTATGGAACAAGTCCTGCAGGACGCCGTTTCTCGTTTACCCCCAGGGAGTGGTTCTGTTCAGCGATGGTGAGCCGAGCTATGAGCGACTCTAAAACCGGACTCTTCGGGTCCGCCGCACATTCGGTCGACCGTTCCGACCCGCCCGGAACGGATCTCGGGGTCGGTTCCCCAACGTACGTTACCGTCTAAGCAGGCGTCAGGCACAGGTAATGGTCCGTAAGACCAGGCAGCGAGGACGCTTAGTCCAAGTCGAGGCTCAGGTTGCCCATGGAAGTAGTAAGCGGGTAGCCAGGGAGCTCTCACGGCTGGGCTTCTCGCAGGCCAACACCAGCACCATCGAACGGCGCAATGGTACTGCCCGGGGTATGGATGCGACGAGTGTGCGGATCCAGCGAATCCGTACCCCCAGGGGGGGACCCCAGCCTTAGAGTCTGTTCCATAAGTCATGCTGAGAGGGTTTCCGGATGGCTTCCACTGCTCAGACTCTTGGCAACCCGCCGCATCAGAAACCGGCAGATGGCCAGCTTCACCCAAGCTACCGAACTGGCAACAGTTCGAAGGGCGGATTCTCGCTTTCGCTCGGATCTCGAAGTCCAAAAACGGACTCTTCGGGTTGGCTAGACGCCGACAGCGACCCAGCCAGGCAAAGGTCCTTTCGACTACCCAACGACGAGATAGAACGGTAAAGCCCTAAAGACGGACTCTTCGGGTCTCTCCCTTGGGTTTGACCACGATCTCGAGTAGATCGGAGAGTCCCAACTTCTTTGACCTCCCCGCTAGTTTCGGACCTGCATAGCCACCATCGGCAAACAGCTTCGCTACCGTCGGAGCCCTCGCCAGCAGTTCTAGGATTACGAAGGACGGACTCTTCGGGTCCATCATCCGGTCGAAGACACCCGTGTCCCGCCAACTGTAGAAGTAGTTCTGGACGGTAGAGACCCGAAGAGTCCGTCCTTAGGGAAGAAAGCAGTTAGGAAGTGCCCGCCACTGGCAACCGGTTGCCAGCTGGTACTGGACTGCGTTGAAGACCTCCCTGAGATCCCGCTCTCGAGGCCGTCCCAGCCGGCCCTGTCTGGGAATCAGTGGTTCGATAAGTTCCCACTCTGCAGCGGTAAGGTCACTCTCATAGCGTACTGCTTCACGCTTATACTGCTCGCGAGTGGTCCTGTTCCAAGCCATATGGTCCTCCTTGATTGATGTGGGAATCAAACTTGGAATACCACTTGGTAGGACCACTCGCGACTTATGGAACAGACTCTTAGAGCCTAGCCTTCGCCAAGACTATGGATCCAGCGAATCCGTCCTTGACCAAGCAGGTCCTGGGAGCATGGGGAGTACTGATCTACAACTGGGCCCGGGAGTGTATGGTCACTCAAGCGGCCGCTATCCCAACCTCAGGGCCGGCAGCTATATGAGAGACGCTCTCCAGCGATGGCTGCAGGACTGATCCAGCGAATCCGTCCTTCCGATCATATTTGGAGTGTTCAGGAGTTGCAAGGACGGATTCGCTGGATTCGCTCACCTACTTATCCGAGTGGGGGGCAGAGATAATCTCACGTTACGACCCGATCAGCGAACTCCGTCACAGACGCAAACGAGTCAGACCCTAGGAACTCTAAAACCCTAATGGGGTTCCTACGGAGAGCTCAATGACCCCCGTTAGGAACCCGGTGCCGGAACACCCCCCTCGAGCCAACCCTAGACGTCCATTGGTGGACCTTAGGAAAAGCCGCCCTGCTGGGATGAGCCGGTGCCAGCGCGAGCGGACACGTCTGCTACTAGCCCGTGCCACCGCTGGAGAGGCTCGCCTCCCCTGAGTCTTCTTGCGATAGCCTTATCGCAAGTAAGGGTATCGCACGCAGTCCTGGAGTAGCTGGGGGTGAGTTACCAGTACATATACTCGAGCGGTTGCGTTGGCCGGCCAACGCAACCGCTCGAGTTAGCCGTATTGTGCTGGCGAGACGAGATGCATTGATGCCACGGCTCCTCACGCAATGATCAACCCGTCCTAGACGATATCCATAGGATGCGCGATACTCTTGGTCAAGCGCGGTCAATCGTATTCAGCCTCTTATGAGAGATCCGACTAGTTGAGAGGGAATGAGGAGATGGCAAAGAATATGTGGGACTCCAAAGAAGCACCTACTGGTGAGGGCCTTGCTAGCCTCGTCTACCGCTCCAGGTTGCTCGGTCTTGACCGGACTGTGTGTAACATCTATGGCGGCAACACCAGTACTAAGTCTATTGAGACCGACCATCGGGGCCGTAGGGTCGAGGTGTTGTGGGTCAAGGGCTCGGGCAACGACTTGGCTACTATTGGTGAGGACGGCTTCGCCGGGCTGCGCATGAGCGACATCCTTCCGCTCCTCGGGCGCGACAGTATGAGCGATGAGGAGATGGTCACCTATCTAGCCCACGCGCTGTACGCTCTCGACCGTCCCCGGCAGTCGATTGAGACGCTGCTGCACGGTTTTACCCCGGCGAAACATGTCGATCACACCCACCCTGACGCTGTCATCAGCCTCGCCTGCGCTGAGGGTGGGCGCACCCTGTGTGAGCAGCTGTGGGGGGATCGGATGGTGTGGGTCGATTACGTCCGCCCTGGCTTCACCCTTTCGAAGTGGATTGGAGAGGGTATCCGTGCCCACCCCAGAGCCGAACTGGTAGTGATGGGCAAGCACGGCTTGGTCACTTGGGGTGATAGTAGTCGGGGTGCCTACGATCGGACCATCTCTACTATCCAGGAGGCAGAGGACTTCATTGCGGCGCGGCGGTCCGGCCGCAAGATCTTCGTCGGTGCTGACGTTTCTGCATTGGCAGAGCGAGAGCGCGAGACTACCCTCGCTGCGATCCTGCCAGAGCTGCGTGGGATGCTGAGCGGCCGCCAACCTAAGATCCTTGCAACCGACGCTAGCCCTGAGGTGCTCGACTTTGTCGGCAGCGCCTCCGCGCGCGACCTTTCGCAGATCGGCGCAGCTTGTCCCGACCACTTGGTTCACACCAAGCGCCAGCCACTCTTCGTCGGTTGGCAGCCCTCCGAGGGCGAGGCCGCCCTCTTGGGGCGCCTTGAGACTAGGGTCAAGGACTATGTTGCCCACTACGAGGACTACTTCGAGACTAATCGCTCTGTGGGTAACGAGATGAGCGATCCCTGCCCGCGGGTCATCCTAGTGCCCGGTCTCGGCATGATCACCGCTGGTCCGGACAAGGCGGGGGCGGATGTCAGCCGTCAGCTCTACCACCGAGCCATCTGCGTCATTGAGGGGAGTGAGGTACTCAGCAGCTTCGTCAGTCTGGACTCCGAGGAGGCCTTCGCTGTCGAGTACTGGCCGCTCGAACTCTATAAGCTTAGCCTCAAGCCGCCCCCCAGGGAGTTGGCAGGTCGCGTCGCGGTGGTCACCGGTGCCGCCAGCGGTATCGGCCGCGCGACCGCAAAGCGCTTGGCGCAAGACCATGCCCACGTTGCCATCCTCGATATCAACTTCGAGGGGGCCGAGGCTGTTGCAGCCGATATCGAGGCTGCTCACGGCAGGGGTCGGGGGCTGGCACTCCGCTGTGACGTTACCGACGAGGCGAGGGTCGCGTGGGCCTTCGCCGAGGTTGTGAAGACCTACGGCGGCGTCGACGTGGTGGTTTCGAACGCTGGCTTTGCCAACGCCGGCCCAATCGAGACAACCAGCACCGCCGATTGGGAAAAGATGGTGGCGATTATGGGCTCCGGTTACTTCCTGGTTAGCCGTGAGGCGTTCCGACTGTGGCGGCGTCAGAAGATGGGCGGAAGTCTCGTTTTTGTTGCCAGCAAGAATAGTGTCTACGCTGGCAAGAATGCCGCTGCCTACAGTGCTGTAAAGGCTGCCGAGCTTCACATGGCACGCTGCCTTGCTGAGGAGGGGGGCGACGCTGGCATCCGTGTCAACTCGATTCTGCCGGACGCAGTCCTTCGGGGGAGCGGAATCTGGGACGATGGTTGGCGCGACGAGCGGGCTAGGAGTTATGGCGTCGAGCCTGAAAAGCTCGACGAGTTCTACCGGAACCGTAGCACTCTCAAGGTCAGCGTTTACCCCGAGAACGTTGCCGAGGCGATCTCGTTCCTAGCCGGTCCCCGCGCCAGCCGCACGACCGGAGGGGCACTCACCGTTGACGGCGGAGTGGGCGGAGCCTACCTACGGTGATTCCCGACCGAGTCCGTGACCAGCTGCTCGATCTCTCACAGGAACTCGGTCGCGAGAGCGCCAGCTCGCTATCCTCGGTGAGGGTAACACCAGCGCCGACAACGGCGACGGCACCTTCTGGATCAAGGCGTCCGGCACCAATCTGGAGACCCTTACCCCCGGTGACCTCTCACGCGTCCGCACAGCTGCCATCCTTGAGCTTCTCGAGGGCTAGGAGCCGAGCCAGGAGGTCATCGAGGAGACGTTGCTCGGCGTCCGGGCCGATCTCGGATCCAAGAAGCTCTCGGTTGAGACCTTCCTTCACGCGCTCTACCTCTCTGCGGGGGGAGCAAGTTGGGTGGGGCACACTCACGCGGTGTCGGTCAACCAGATCCTGTGCAGCTGCCTCGGTGCCGAGCCGTTCCTTGAGCATGTCTTCCCTGATGCGGTGGTGGTCTGTGGCACCCGTCCGGCGGTCGTGCCCTACGTCGCTCCCGGCTTCGCTCTGGCCACCTCGGTACAGGCCGAACTGCACCGCTACCGGGGTGAGCACGGTCGGCCTCCCAAGCTGTTGCTCATGGTCAACCACAGGCCTGTAGCGCTCGGCGCGACTCCACAGGAGGTGCTCAACGTGATGCTCATGGCTGACAAGTGGGCACGTATCCTGTGGGGGACCTACGCGCTCGGCGGCCCGAGGTGCCTGCCTCCCGGTGAGACTGAGCACGTCGACCGCCGGCTCGACGAGGTGGTGCGCCGTCGCGAGCTTCTTAGGGGGGAGGACAGATGACACAGACGAATGTACTGGCCGTGGATCTTGGAGCCTCCAGCGGACGGGTGGTGCTCGGCAGCTTCGACGGAGAGCACCTCGGTCTTAGGGAACTCCACCGCTTTGCCAACGATCCTGTCACCATCCTTGGACACGTCTACTGGGATGTCTTACGCCTTTGGGAGGAGATGAGCCGGGGTCTCCGGGCCTATGTTCGCCACGCGGATGGTCCACCCGACGGCATCGGGGTCGACACTTGGGGCGTCGACTACGCCCTACTTGACAAGGCTGGAGCGCTCATGGGCAACCCCATCCACTACCGCGACTCCCGCACCGACGGCATGATCGAGCGCGCCTGCAACCGGATCTCCCGTGAGCGCATCTACGCCATCACCGGTATCCAGTTCATGCAACTCAATACCCTCGTCCAACTCTACAGTATGGTGGCGAACGACGACCCCCAGCTAGACCAAGCTGACAGCCTACTGATGATCCCGGATCTGTTCAACTACTGGCTCACTGGTCGCCGCGTCTCCGAGTATACGGCCGCCTCGACCACGCAACTCCTCAATGCAAACACTAGACAGTGGTCGGCCGAACTGGTGTGGAACCTCGGCATCCCTACCCGGATTCTACCGGAGTTGATCGAGCCGGCTCAGATGCTCGGCGAAGTTCTGCCCGACGTCGCTACTAAACTGGGCCTTGCCTGCCCGGTCCCCGTATTCGCCGTCGGTGGTCATGACACCGCCAGCGCCGTGGCGGCTGTACCAGATCTCGACCATGAGAGCGCCTACTTGAGCAGTGGTACTTGGAGTCTAATGGGTGCCGAGATCC
The DNA here is from genome assembly GCA_002239005.1 of Truepera sp. bin119. Classification (GTDB taxonomy): domain Bacteria; phylum Deinococcota; class Deinococci; order Deinococcales; family Trueperaceae; genus MPNL01. The sequence goes on along the minus strand of MPNL01000045.1, from coordinate 1,615 downwards.
CGGAACCGATTGTGACCGAACGCGCTCTCGAGCTGAACTTCACCAACGAGGGGGGTGTGGGAGGGACTATCCGTCTGCTCAAGAATGTCGCCGGTCTGTGGCTGTTGCAGGAGAGCCGCCGCCAGTGGCAGCGCGAAGGTTGCGACTACGGCTGGAACGAACTGTTGGAATTGGCTGGGCAAGCTGAACCCTTCCGCAGTCTGATTGATCCCGATGCACAGGATTTCATTGGCATGGGGGACATGCTCGGCGCCATCCGTGCCTACTGTCATCGGACCGGCCAGCCTGAGCCCGACGGCGTCGGGGCGGTTGTGCGCTGCTGCCTCGAGAGTCTCGCCCTCCGCTATCGCTGGGTGCTCGATGCCCTCGAGGAACTCACCGGCCACACCTTCTTGGCTATCCGAGTCGTCGGCGGTGGCAGCCAGAACCGACTCCTCAACCAGTTCACTGCTGACGCCTGCGAGCGCCCCGTCATTGCGGGTCCAGTGGAGGCTACAGCCCTAGGTAATATCGTCGTACAACTGATCGCTGCCGGCCGCCTGCCCGACCTAGCGGCAGGCCGCTCCGCTGTGGCTGCCTCGTTCGCTCAGGAGCACTTCAAGCCTCGCACCTCACCTGCTTGGTGCGAGGCCTATGCGCGCTTTCTGGCGCTTATCCCCTAGGGTTCACAGGTACACTGGCCGCCGCGCCACCCGTCCCCATTAACCACCTCGATGCCGACCGCACATTCCCGCGAAGTTGAATGGCGCCCGGTAGACCTAGCGATAATTCTGAGTAGGTTGAGGAGTTCGCACTCCAGCGTCGTGAAGAAGCTTTCGGCCATGGCTTTATCGTAGCAGCCCCGACTGAGCTCAGCGAGGGACGTATCCCTGTCGTCCCCGATCTTCGCCGAAGGCCACAAAGTGTACGACATTCCTTGCCGGAGTGACGGCTGGTCGAGTTCAGATGTCGCCGCTCTACCGCCAGTGCCAGCACATCGAGCATCAGCTCGGTGGTTAGTTGTCCGGCCGGCCCTGGCAACTGAACAGGTTGAACGCGATAGTCAGCTACCTGAGCCCACCGTGATTGGCGGGTGGGGCACGAACCAGAGGGGCAGCGGTTACGAAGCGACACTCGACTAGGTCGGGCGCCGGACAAGCCTAGAGGTCGCGGTGCATGGCCCCTTGTGCCGACTCACCCCGACCAAGCCACCATCCGAGCGGCGCGCTTGCGGTCGTGCCCTGCTCGGTGAGCTTGGCCTGAAGCCCTGTGGTTCCCTCAACTCTACTCCTGACTCGCCCGCCCCCGAGCGATCATGGCGATAGCTGAGTCTGATTAGCTCTCATGAAGAGCCGCCGGGTCTGATCTCCCGACCCGAAGTGAGTCGAGTCATAGCCGGTATCTCCCTACGGCATGCTCTGAGGGCCCGATTCAATAGATCGAGGGTCTCGGTCTCAGGTCGTAACGTGAGATTATCTCTGCCCCCCACTCGGATAAGTGGGTGAGCGGATCCAGCGAATCCGTCCTTGCAACTCCCGAATACTCCAAATCCGATCAGTTAGCTCCGCAGCCATTGCCGGAGAGCGCCTCTCATATAGCTGCCGGCCCTGTGGTTGAGATAGCGGCCGCTTGAGTG
>MPNL01000044.1 GCA_002239005.1 Truepera sp. bin119 | reverse complement strand
CCTATCGAAAACGGCTCGAGAGGAGGCGATAGCTCAGCGGTCAGAACTGCTTGTCAAGCCCCTAACTACTGATTCCGTCCTTGAGTGTCCAGCGGTGGGTCGGCCAGCGGGCGGGCCGAGCCGACTCTGAATAGGGTTGTCCCGTACAGATCGTTTGCTGCAGGGCATCGTAGATTTCGAGGATCGCACCCTTTGGTTCGGTACTCGCCGTACGGATCCTCGTCCTTACGACGGACGATGGGGGAGGTGTCCATGATGTAGTTGGCGTCGTCTCGGGGCGTTGCAAAGCAGCTTCCGATTTCCTCATTTTGCTCAAGCATCCTGGTCTCGGTACGACCCCTTGGTTTGAAGTGTTAAGGGCCATCGTCCTTCCTGATTGACAGGAATGAAGGGGTGGAAGTAGGGTGGCACCAACTTGCGCTGAGCAAGAAATCGACGGTTCTCTTCGCCTAGTACAGCCTGCAAGTTCCAGGCTTTGGCGACTGAAGTGGCGGCGCATATCGCACGGGGCGTGAGAATGGACGCCAGGTGAATGGGGAGACCCGCCCCCTCGATCTCTAGCTGTGGGTGTATACGGGGAACCTCGAGCAGGTCTCGACGACGCAGTCGGCTGTGCGGTCGATAAGGCTAGGATTACAAGGGGGAATCGGCATGGTGACGGTGCAGCCCGAGAAGCTCGAATCGTTCGTGAGGGGCGTGCTACGTGCAGCCGGGGCGCGTGAGGCAGCGGCGGCCCTGGTGGCCCGCAGCCTGGTCGGCAGCAACTTGGCTGGCCACGACTCACACGGCGTCATCAGGGTTGCGGAGTACCTGGCCGCCACCGCTGCTGGCCAACTCGACCTGACCGCCGAACCGAGCGTAGTCCAGGATCTGCCGGCCGTCGCCAGGGTCGATGGCCACCACGGTTTCGGTCAGGTAACCGCCGATTTCGCTGTCAGATACGGAGTCGACATGGTCGGGAGCGTGGGCCTCGCTGCTGTCGGGCTGGCCAACTGCAAGCACGTCGGCAGATTGGGCGAGTGGGTAGAACTGGCCGCCACTGAGGGGGTCGTCGGCCTCGCCTTCGCCAACGGTGCCCACCCCGGAGGGCTGGTAACCCCGTACGGCTCGTTGGAGCCCTTCTTCGGCACCAATCCGGTCGCCGCCGGTGTCCCCGTCACCGGAGGTGATCCCATCGTTGTGGACTTCGCTACCAGCATGGTTGCGGAGGGGAAGGTGCGTGTCGCCCGCAACCGGGGGGAGAGCCTGCCCGAGGGGCTCATTCAGGATAAGCGCGGTCGGCCCACCACCGATCCCCACGACCTGTACGATGGGGGCACCCTGCTGACCATCGCCGCTCACAAGGGCTCCGCGCTGTCGCTGCTGGTCGAACTGCTCGGTGGCGTGCTCACGGGGCAGGGTGTCCCCGGCCTGCCCTCCTACGATCGGTTTCGCAACGGTGTCCTCTTCCTGCTGCTGTCGACCGACCTCTTTCGCCCTGCCCAGGCCTTCCTCGACGAGGCTGCGGAGGTCGCCGAGCACCTGCGGACGCTCAGGCCCGCGCCCGGCTTCACCAACATCATGGTTCCGGGCGATCCGGAACGTGGCCAGGCCGAGCGCCGGAGCCGCGAGGGCATTCCTATCGACCCGACCACCTGGGACCAACTCGCAACGACCGCATCTGAGTTGGGGGTGGAGGTGCCCCACCCCGGGTGAGACAAGCGCAGAGCAGGAGGGCGCCATGGTCAGGATCCGTTAAGGCCGGTAGCGACGTCGGTACCGAGCAGGAGATTGGTGAGCGGGTGGAGGCCACCGTCAGGGGGATTGTCGCCGCCCTGCGGGTCGAGCGCTACCGGAAGGCGTGGCGGTGAGCTCTCCGCTGGCCGGTCGGGTCGCACTGGTCACGGGAGCCACTGGCGGCATCGGCTCGGCCATCTGCCAGCGCCTCGCCGCTGCGGGAGCCGCAGTGGTGGTCGCCTACCGCAGCAGCGGGGGTGAAGCGGGGGCGCTCGCCAGGGCTCTCCCCGGGACGGGGCACTCGGTCGCCTGGGTGGAGGTGGCTGACAGCGACTCGCTCGAGGCGCTTGCCGGGCACGTCGTCGACCGCCACGGCCGGCTCGATATCCTGGTCAATAGTGCCGGGTTCACGCGCTTCGTCGACCACGCCGACCTGGACGGGCTCGATGACGACCTGATCGACCAGATCTTCCGCGTCAACTGGCGCGGAGCCTTCGCCGCTACCCGGGTCATGAGGAGATTGCTCGAGGCCTCCGGCCACGGCCTGATCGTCAACATCTCCTCGGTCGCCGGGGGCACAGGGCAGGGAAGTAACGTCGCCTACTGTGCCTCCAAGGCCGCTCTGGACTCCATGACCCGGTCGCTCGGTCGGGCGCTCGCGCCGGCGATCCGCGTCGTCTCGGTGGCGCCGGGGCTAGTGGAGGGCAGGTACGCCGAGGAGCTCGACCCCGCCTGGAGCCGGGCGCAGCGCGAGGCCACCCCCCTTAGGAGACTCGCCAGTGCCGACGACGTGGCCCGGGCCGTCCTCGCCGTGGCGACCGAACTCCCCTTCTCGACAGGCTGCGTCATCCCGGTCGATGGGGGCCGACCTCTCACCTGAGCGATCCTGTGGAAAAGCCCTTGGCTCTCCTAGCGGCGGTCACTGCTAGCGGCGGGGACTCGAGCCCCGGACCTAACCGATCTCCCTCAGATCCTCCATCAGCTGCCAGCCGACCCCTTGGGGCGTCGTCTCTAGGGCCGCCTGCAGCGTCTCGGCCAGCCAGGGCAACAGGCGAGCGGGATCGTCTCCCTCGGGAGTCATGGCCAGTACGGTGAACTGGTAGAACTGCTGACTCGAGGTGAGGGTTCCGTCGTCGAAGAAGGCGAAAGGTGCGCGCGGCATCGCGTCCCACAGCAGGTGGATATCGGGCTCTAAGTGGCTGGGGAGGTAGTCGCCGAGGTCGACATCGGCCTCGGCCGGATACCAGATGTACCCCTGCAAGAGCTTGATCGCCTTGCGATCGGCCCTCTCGGTCACGCTAGGGCCAGTTCCGTCGGGACGGCGTTCCAGCGCTCCTTGGAGGTTTTGAAGTCTGGAGTAGGGATACCCGTGAAGCCGAACTGCTCACCGGCGGCGATGTTAGCGCTGTTGTCGTCGACGAACACCGTCTCTTCGGGGTCGAAGGTCCCGCTAAAGACGCCCCTCCAGTCGAGGGTGATCGCCCTGGTCATGATCGACCGGGCTGGGGGGGGAGGTGGACGGGGAGGTGCCTGTTCCGGCTCTCGCGTCGGTACCAGCGGAAAAAGATGAGGATGAAGGGGATGCCGTAGCCGAACAGGCTTAGCACCTTCATCAGCGCCCCCCCGAGCGCCTGGTCGCTCACTGCAGAGAGCCAGAACTGGGGGGCGGCGCTGTAGGTCTCGTAGAGGGACCTGTTGGCGAAGGTCACTATCCCGAACAGCGGGAGTTGAAGGATCGGGGTGACAAACAGGTAGAGCAGTTGCACCAGCGGGGCGGGGCGGGGCAACTCCGGGAGCGGACTCATAAGCGGCCACCAGAAGATCGCCGAGGTCAGCAGGAACAGGAGATGTTCGAAGTGGTGCAGAGCGCTACTGCGCAGCGCTTCGTCGTAGATGGTGGGGAGGTGCCAGAGCGAGAAGAGGATGTTGAACACCAGCAGCGCCACCAACGGTTTCGTGAGTAGGCGGGCGACGGGGGCGACGACGGCGTTGAGGAGCAGCGGCCGCAGAATCCAGGTCGGCATCCCCCAGAGCAAGAGCGTCGCCACCAGGTAGTTGATCAGCAGGTGCTGGACCATATGGGCGCTAAACAGGTAGCGTTCCGCGAGGTCGTGCAGCGGTGAGCCTTCGGCCAGGTACATAAGCGCGATGCCCGAATAGAAGAGGAGTGCCTGCCTCCTGGGAAAGGGGATCTTTGGGGCCAGCCGTGGGCGCAGCGGACCGACCGCCAGGGTGTAGCTGACCGTGAGGGTGAGGAGCCCTCCGATGAGGACCGGGTCGAGCTGCCAGCTCAGATATAGGTCAGGCATGTCGGGCTACCGGGCTGTGGGCTCCCTGCGGGGGCGTAGGACCCTGATCGCCGTAGCGGTGAATGGGGCCCGTCAGGGGCCCTCGAGGCTCGGGCGGAGCTCGAGGGCCTGGGCTCCAGAGAGGCCTTGGCCACGTAGGGCGGCGACCTCGTCGGGTGAGATCGGGGTGAACTCTGTCAGCAGCTCCCGATTCCCCCACGAGGTAACGACGTAGTTTAGTACGGCTGCGACCTGCTCATCCGAGAGGCTGGACCAGGGGGCCATCACGCTGTTGTAGGTCGTCCCCGCTATCTCGACCGGTCCCTGGAGGCCGTAGAGGACGGCAGAGATCAGGTAGTCGCGGCCACCTTCGACGTTGTAGAGGTTGGCCGCGTGCTCGACCAGGGGTGGGAAGGCGCCGGGGAGTCCCTGGCCGGTGCTCTGGTGGCAGGCCACACAGGTTGTGTTGAAGGTCTCCAGGCCCAGTTCGGTGTCGAAGCTTAAGCCGGGCTCCCCCTGGGCGAAGGCCCGGTCTGCTGTCGTAGTGTCCTCGACCATGTCGGGTACCCCTGCCCCTCCGAAGAGCGAGGCGACTTGCAGTTGGAAGTCGCCGGTCTCGGGCAGTGGGAAGGAGATCTGAATGGCCTCATGGTCCTTGGGCCTGGGGGTGTCGAGCAGGACCGTCAGAGACCGGGAGTAGCCGTCACTTTCGATGTTGGCGAGCGTGGCCTCGGGAATGCCTTTGGGAATCCCATGCCCACCTCCCCCCGCTGCTCCGTGCCCCCCCGTTTCGGAGGCGATCTCCTGGGGGGCGTTGGCCTTGGCCCAGACCGAAGAGACACTGCCGACGGTGAACAAAAACCCTAGAGCGACGAAGGTACCCAGCGCAAACACCATCCCGATGGTGAAGAAGCCGGAGTAGGTATTCTCGTCATCCTTTAGGTGCATAAAGAAGGCTACTACCAGCCAGAACTTCCCGACCGACAACACCACTAGCCCGAAGACCAGCCAGCCGGTGGAGATCCAGTCGAGCCGCCACTGGATGACGGCAAATTCGACAAAGGTGATCGCGCCCAGGATGAGCGCAATTGCGGTGTAGGCGGCGACAGAACTGCCCCGATGACCGTGGTTTCCTCTAGGATCGCTCATTAGGCAAACTCTACCAGGTAGACGACCGTGAAGATTACGATCCAGACGATATCTACGAAGTGCCAGTATAGTCCGGTCACCTCGAGGAAGATCGCATCTTTGCTGCTCATCGGCTTCACGAACGACAGGATCAGGATGGAGAGGAGCATCAGCACCCCGACCGTCACGTGGATGCCGTGGGTGCCGGTGAGGACGAAGAAGGTCGAACCGAACAGGTTCTGGTTCAGGGAGAGCCCCTCTAGCGCGAAGGTGCTGAACTCGAATACCTGGAAACCCAGGAAGACCGAGCCGAAGAAGGCGACCCCAAAGGTCCACAGCCGGAAGCGCGGGATGTCATCCTTACGGAGGGCGTGTAGGGCTAAGACCATAAGGAAGCTCGACATCAGCAGGACGAAGGAGCTTACCGTGGTGACCGGGATATCGAGCACATCGGCTGGGAAGGGCCCCTCGAGGCTGCGGCCCTGGTAGACCAGATAGGTACCGATGAGGGTCCCAAAGAACATGCAGTCCGAGGCCAGGAAGAGCCACATGATCAGCTTGAGGTCGGGCAGCCCGGTGCGGTGCGGCTGGTGCTCCACCTGCTCTAAAGCGACGCTGCCGCTCATACATGCCCCTCTTCGGGATGGATGTGGCGGCCGCCGATCCCCTCCAGGGCCCAGGCGTAGCAGCTGATCAGCAGGACGCCGAGGAGGAGCAGCGCCAGCCACCAGTTGTCGTAGATGAAAGCGTATCCGCCGAGGAAGATGGCGGCCGAGGCGATGAACGGGTACCACGACTGACCCGGGATGTGGATGCCGCCGTCATGCTCGGCCTCGTGGGCCGCCTCGGCGGCCGCCTGCTCTGCGGGATCGGCGTGGACCGACTCCGGATACTTCTTGGCCCACCAGGCGTCGCGGCCGGTAACCACGGGGTCCTTGTCGAAGTTGTAGTACGGAGGGGGAGAGGAGGTGCTCCACTCGAGGGTGCGAGCGTCCCAGGGGTCGTTGCCGGCCCGCTTGCCGTTCAGGAAAGCCAGGACCATGCTGGTCAGGAAGATCAGGGCACCGATCGACATGATCCAGGTGCCGATAGTGGAGAGGGAGTTGTAGACCTCCCAGCCGAGCCCGGCGTCGTAGGTCTGGATGCGGCGCGGCATGCCTAGCAGGCCGACAAAGTGCTGCGGGAAGAAGACTAAGTGGAAGCCACCGACGACGAGCGCGAACACCCACTTGCCGACCACCTCGTTGAGCATGCGCCCGGTCATCTTGGGGAACCAGTAGTAGACGCCGGCGAAGAATGCGAGCAGCGCCCCACCCCCCATGACGTAGTGGAAGTGGGCTACAACGAAGTAGCTGTCCTGCGCCTGGGCGTCGAACGGGGGGAGCGCCAGCATGATGCCGGTGATCCCCCCCATGGTGAACGTCACCAGGAAGGCCAGCGCGAACAGCATCGCGGTGGTGAACCGGATCCTGCCCCCCCACAGGGTGGCGAGCCAGTTGAAGACCTTGATCCCGGTGGGAATTCCGATCACCACCGTGGTGAGGGCAAAGGCGGTGTTGACGATCGGGCCGAGCCCGGTGGTAAACATGTGGTGGCTCCATACCGCGAAGCCCATAAATCCTATGAAGATCCCCGACAAGATCACCATCGCGTAGCCGAACAGGGGCTTGCGGCTGAAGGCGGGGATCACCTCGCTAATCACTCCGAAGGCCGGCAGGATGATGATGTAGACCTCCGGGTGGCCGAAGATCCAGAACAGGTGTTGCCACAAGATGGCCATGCCCCCGCCGGCGGGGTCATAGAATAGCGTCCCGAAGGTGCGGTCCATCATCACCTGGAACAGAGCGATGGTCAGTGGCGGGAAGGCAAAGACGATGAGAAACATCGTGATCAGGATCATCCACACGAACGCCGGCATCCGGAAGAGGGTCATGCCGGGTGCCCGCAGGTTGATGATGGTCACGATCAGGTTCATAGCTGTCACCAGGGTGCCGAGCCCGCTGATCAGCAGGCCCACCATGAAGTAGTCGGTGCCGGTCCCCGGGTTGTTGGATAGCGAGGTGAGGGGGGCGTAGGCGAACCAGCCTACGTCCGGCGCGCCGCCGAAGATGAAGCTCGACAAAAGCAGCACGCCGCTGAAGGCGTAGACCCAATAGCCGAAGGCGTTGAGCCGGGGAAAGGCCAGGTCTCGCGCTCCGATCATGAGTGGCGCAAAGTAGTTGGCTAGCCCGATGCCGAGCGGCATGATCGCCAGGAACACCATGGTCACGCCGTGCATGGTGAAGAGCTGATTGAAGATGTCCGGGGAGACCAGCTGCTGCTCGGGCCGCACAAGCTGAAGCCTCATGATGAAGGCCTCGACGCTGGCGGTCAAGAAGAAGAAGGTGCTGGTGACGATATAGAGGATGCCTAGCCGCTTGTGGTCGACGGTCGTGAGCCAGCTGAGGATTCCTCGATCCCAGTTGGGACGGATCAGCAGGCCTACATTATTGACAGGCTGGGCAGGTTGTCTTCCTATGGCCATCCGATCAACCCCTCATCTACCTGGCGCTCGCCTGCGCCATCGCGGTGTCGTCGCTGCCGAGGCTTAGAAGGTAGGCGGTGACGGCGGCGATCTCCTCATCCCGGTCAGGATTGTCTGCCTCCCACAGGGTGGGCATGAGGTTGCCCGGCTTGACCTCCTGGGGGTCGCGCAGCCAGCGTGTCAGATTCTCAGCGCTGTTGTCGAGGACCCCGGCGGCGACCGATGTCCGGAGCCCGAAATTGGTCAGGTTCGGGAAGATCGGCTCGCCGATCGTGGTCCCCTCGGCGAATCCGGCGACGGTGTGGCAGGCGGCGCACTTCTGGCCGAAGAGCTGCTTGCCCCGTTCGATCTCTGGACCGGCCTGGACCGCTTCGAACTCCGCTTCGGGGCCCTGCACGGCCTGGAACTTCGCAACCCAGGTGGCAAAATCCTCCTCGGTATCGACCACGACGCGGAAGCGCATGTAGGCGTGTGCCCCCAGGCAGAGTTCGGCGCACTGCCCCTTGTAGAGCCCGGGCTCCTCGGCGATGAACCAGAGCTGATTGTTCTGATTAGGGATCAGGTCGCGCTTGCCGGCGATCTTGGGTACCCAGAAGGCGTGCAGCACGTCGGCCGAGGTCATGTTGAGAATCACCCGGCGATCTTCGGGAATATGGATCTCGTTGGCCGTCACGATGCCCAGTTCTGGATACTCAAAGGCCCACCACCACTGGTAGCCGATCACATCGATGACCAGATCTTCCTCGGTCGGTTTGACGATGGTCTCGGTGCGGAAGACGGAGCGCACGGCGGGTACGGTCACCGCGACGATGATGAGGGCCGGGATGATGGTCCAGACGATCTCGAGGGTGGTGTTGCCGTGCGTCTGGGTCGGGATCTCATCGCTCCCGCGCCGGCGCCGGTAGCGCACCATCGCGTAGATCATGGCTCCTGCCACCAGGACGATCACGAGCCAACTCAGGTAGTAGGTCCAGATCAGCAGATCGAGCTGCTCTTGTGCTATGGGGCCGACCGGATTGAAGATAGACTGGGGACCGTCGAGAGCGCAGGCACCTAGCAAAGGTGCGAGCGCGAGCAGGGGCAAGGTCTGGATTGACCTCCGAATCAGCACGCTTTCCTCCCAGAGGGTTCGGCCTCTTGCGGCCCGGCGGTCCGCTGTTCCCAACAGACTCGCTACCAGATCCACAATGTAACACAGCGAGTAGCCGATCGAGCGCGACGCGCACAGGTCTTCTTCACCATGCCTGAGAGCTCCGGCGGTCGTGGAATCGCTACCGGTGCGGGTCTAGATTCCTACAGCGGCTGAACTGAGCGCGAGGGACAAATGCCCCTTCTGGGACGTGGCGAGATAGCTATTGATATCCGGCTCCGGGTGACCGTTACGCCGGGCCGCCATCCGTTCACCACACGGGCGACCACCGTCTCACCTAGTCGCTGGGGTGGGCAGGAGCCCCTCAGGTTAGCCGCCTTGAGGCCGCAGGTCCGTTTGCAGCGCCCGGGCCTTGGGTTCTCGGGCTCAACCCTTCTCGGTGTGCAGATAGACGCCGGACGCTCCCGGACCCACGTGCGAGGCGATCACCGCTCCCATCTCGTAGACCTGCCCCGACGAATAGCTGATGCCAGCGGTCACTATGGCCTCCTTGAGGGTGTCGGCGGCGGCGGGGTCCATGACATGGATGAACGAGGCATGCAACTCTCCCTCGTGGGCCTCGCGATAGGCCTGGATATGCCCGATCACCTCGCGCAGTGCGCGCTTGCTACCCCGGGCCCGGCCTAGCGGGGCGAGCCCGCCATCCTCGATCGTGAGGATCGGCTTGAAATTCAGGACGCCCCCGAGGAGGGCGCTGGCCCGACCGATGCGTCCCCCCTTCTGCAGGAAGTCGAGGCTTGCCACTGTGAACAGCAGGTGGTTGCTGTCGCGGATATGTTCGGCGGCGACCACGATCTCTGCGAGCGACGCACCTTCGTTGCGCAGTTCGGCCGCTCTCTTGACCATATTGCCTAGGCCGAGGCTGGCGTGCCGGCTGTCGAACACGGTGACGGGCACGGGGGAGGTCTCGGCGGCAATGGTCGCGGACTGATAGGTTCCGGAAAGGGACGAACTGATGGTCAGGCAGAGGATCGCCTCCGCCCCCCCCGTAGCTGCCTCGGCATACACCCCCTCGAAGTCCTTCGGGGTAGGTTGGCTGGTGGTGGGTAGGTCGGCCCCCTGTTCGACCCCCCGGATGATGTCGCTGGGGGTAATGTCGAGCCAGTCCCGGTGGGTCTTACCCTGAAATTCGACATACAGCGGTACTCGCTCGATGTTCCACTGCTGAAGCTCCGATTCGGTGAGATCGCAGGTCGAATCTGTAATGATTGCTAGCTTCATGCTCCATCCTCCCGCTACTGGACATCGCTCTCGCTGCGGGTTGGGCCAGGCCTGCTCCCTACCCCCTGGGCTGTGCCACCTAAAGATTATAGCCCAGAGGGGCTTTTGAGCATGCCCGAGCGGGCCTGTTTCGTCGCTCGCGCTCCCTGCTCGAGTCCGGCCTTGCCGCTACCCATCGACGGGCAACTGGTTCGGGCAGCGTTGGCCACAGGTGCGCCCGTCAGGCCGGAGCCGATTCAGAAATCCTCTGTGACGAGGTGTTTGTGGGCCGGGAGCCGCTCTCCCTCAGGCGGGGGGCGCAGCACCTGTCTTGAAGCCCTATTCGGGAGCCTGGTCACGAGTGCCCTCCCCTAAGCCCCTTCGAGACGCTGGAGGACTGCTGGACGGCGCGGCGGGCTGCGATTCCTCATACCGCCGACGTTCTCTTCCCTCGGGCGCGCCGTGCACGAGCTGGGGGGGTTCTCGGTCGGGTCGGCCACTGAACCGTTCGGCGCTCCCCTGGAGAGCCTAGGAGACCGGTGGGAGTACTGCGGCCTCCCGTTTGACCAGGGACTCTCCGACCTGCACCGCGTTCAGGGCCGCCCCCTTGCGGATCTGATCACCCGAGACGAACAGGGCGATTCCGCCCGGATTGCTCACATCTTCGCGGATGCGGCCTACCAGAATATCATCCTTCCCGCTGGCTGTGAGCGGCATGGGGAAGGTGTTCTCCTCTCGCTCATCGATCAGAGTTACGCCCGGTGCAGCCGCTAGCACCTCACGAGCCTCGTCGGGGGAGACAAGCCTGGCGAACTCCGCGTGAATCGCCTCGCTGTGGGCGCGGAACACCGGTACCCGGATGCAGGTCGCGCTGATCTTTAGATCGGGCTCGCCAAGGATCTTGCGGGACTCTAGGAGGATCTTGCGCTCCTCGACGTTGTAGCCATCATTGCCGACGGCACTATCGTGACTGAACAGGTTGAAGGCGATAGGGTGCCGGAACTTCTCTGGAGTAATCGCCTCGCCAGCCAGGAGGGTGCGGGTCTGCCGCTCGAGTTCGTCGATCCCGGATGCGCCCGCACCTGAGACCGCCTGATAGGTGGCGATGGTGGCCCGCGTCAGCCCGAATCTCCGGTGGAGCGGGGCGAGCGCCATCAGCGCGACAATGGTCGAGCAGTTCGGGTTGGCGACGATACCGCGATGGCCGAGAGCCGCTTCCCCATTGATCTCGGGGATCACCAGGGGACAGCGCTCATCCATCCGCCAGGCGCTGGTGTTGTCGACGACGACGGCACCGCCCCCGGCCCAGTCCCAGGCCTGGGCTCTCGACAGGCCTCCCCCAGCCGATGAGAAGACCAGATCCGCCGCCAGGTCACCCTCTCTCGGCAGAGCCTGCACTGTGAGGGTACGGTCGCCGAAGGCCACCTTGCGTCCGGCCGAGCGGGGCGAGGCGTAGAGCGTTAACGACGTGAGTGGGAAGGAGCGCTCCTGAAGCAGCTTTACGAGCTCCTGGCCGACCACGCCGGTAGCGCCTACGATGGCGACTCGCATAGGGTGAGATCCTCCCTCGGGGGCCTAGCCGATCTGCGCGGCTCGGCCAAGAGTGTAGCACGCGCTCGGGCCTGGGTGTCACCCCGAGTCGCCTCCGGAATCTCCGGACCGATAGGTCCCACCTCGGTCTGCGTCGTACCATGAGGACATGGCGGACGGAGAGCTGTGGCGGGCCGCCCGGTACGCGCTGGAGTGGTGCAGGCTGGCTGAGCTTCCCACTCGCAATTCCCTCAGGTGGGTCGGCGCCAATGGAGACCGGCAGGGAGCTGGCTCTGGGGAGCGTTCGGGAGAGGGCTCGGGCGAGCCTGAAGCGGCGGCGGTGCCAGGCTCGGGGGGTTTGGTGGGCCATTCTCCCTGGCGCGTTCCGGGACCACTGTGAGGGGTGGCGTGGAGCGCTGGAAGCGGATCGTCGTCAAGATCGGCAGCAGTAGCCTCACCGACGACACCGGCCGCATCCAGCCGCCGCAGATGTGGGCTATCGCCCGCGGCGCCCAGGTCCTCGCTGCGGCGCACGACGCCAGACTCGCGATCGTCTCGTCGGGGGCTGGGGCGGCCGGTCGCGAACGCCTCGGGCTGGTAAGGTCGCTGACTCTCCCCGAGAGGCAGGCAGCCGCCGCCGTAGGCCAGGCCCTGTTGGTCCTCGATTGGGCTCGGGCGCTGGCGCCTCTGCCCGTCGCGCAGCTTCTGCTCACGGCATCGGATGTGCAGGACCGTGAGCGCTATGTCAACGCCAGGAACGCCCTCGAGGCGAGTCTCCGGTTCGGCGCTGTTCCGATCATCAACGAGAACGACAGCGTGGCTACGGCGGAACTCAAGCTGGGCGACAACGATACCCTCTCGGCCTGGGCCGCCTACCTGATGAATGCCGACGTGCTCGTGATCCTTACCGATGTCGATGGCCTCTACGACGACGACCCACGCAGGAATCCCGGCGCCAGGCGTATCGAGCAGGTCGATGACATCTCCGAGGTCGAACACCTGGCGGGAACGGCGGGTTCGAAGCGGGGAACCGGGGGCATGCTCACCAAACTCAGAGCCGCTCGTATCGCCAGCGAGGCTGGTATTGAGACGATAATTATCGGTGGTGGCGGGGCCGGTTTGGAGCGACTCGCTTCCGGGGAGGTCTGGGGGACCCGAATCCGGGCGCGAGCCCCCACGTCGGCCCGGAAGGCCTGGCTCGCTCAGCAGCCCCCACGCGGAGAGGTGCATATCGATGCCGGGGCGGCCCAGGCACTCTCGAAGGGCCGGAGCCTGTTGCCTAGCGGTGTCACCGCCGTGGGCGGATGGTTCGCCTTCGGCGACGCCGTAGCCATCCTGCACCAGGAACAGGAGATCGCGCGGGGCCTGTCCAACTACGGCAGCGAAGCGCTGGCACGGATCCGCGGCCGCCAGACCCACGAGATTCACACCGTCCTAGGGTACAAGGATTACGACGAAGTAGTCCACCGTGACAACCTCGTCCTGGTGCGTTTCGGGTAGGGTTGCAAACAGGGTCTGTGGCGAGCCACGGGAGGTGCTACCATGGCTGGCATGAGTCTCCGTACCCAACTGGCCTACCTGGCAGCCGGCCTGACTCTTGCGTTGGGTCTCCTGAGCCTTCTCAACCCCCTGCTGATGGTTCGGATCCTAGGGCTCGAAGTCCTCGAGCCGCGCGGCCTGAGTGAGATCCGGGCCACCTATGGGATGTTGTTCCTGGCGATGGGCGGCGTGATGTTGTGGGCGATACCGACTCGGCCGAGGTCGAACCCGTTCCTTCGCTTCGCAGCCCTGCTGTGGGGGGCGACCGCCCTCGGGCGGGCTATAAGCGTCGTCATCGATGGCGTGATCACCCCCTTGAATCTTGCTGCGCTCGCCCTCGAGTTGCTGGTCGCGTTCTCGGCCCTGCAGGCGACGGTCCGGGACCCTGCCCGGCGCAGGGGGGGCCGCAGCAGGCCGGTCGACGAGACCCCCGACCCGCTGCGGGCGTACCGAGGCTAGACTTTACCTTACATGAGCGACTTCGCGCCGGAGGGCGTCCCCGACGGCACCCGCTTCGAGTTACCCGACACGGCTCGTCTCCGCCATCAGTTGCTCTCGAAGTTATTCCACCTCTACAGACTGTGGGGATATGAGCAGGTCGAACTGCCGGTGCTGGAGCGGTACGAGCCGGGACATCCGAGGGCTGGGCAATCGTTTAAGCTGTCGGACCGGGACAGCGGCGTGCTGGCGCTCAGGTCAGACTTCACCCCGGCGCTCGCGGGACTGGTGCGACGCGCCCACCCACGGATCGCCAGTGGGGTTGAGGAGCCACTTCGACTACAGTATGTGGGCAGGGTCTGGCACGCTATCGACCCCGACTTGGCGCGTACGCGGGAGTTCACCCAGGTTGGGGCCGAGTTGATCGGAGTCAGTAACGCCCGCGCCGACGCCGAACTGATCTACCTGGCTCGCGAGTCGGTGCGCGAGGTGGGCCTGGTGCCGCGCGTCGAGATCGGCAACCCGGGATTCGTCCGGGCGCTCCTGCGCTTGGCTGAGATCCCCGAGTCGCGCCACGATGCCTTGGCTGGTGCGATCGACCGCAAAGATGACAGCGACATCGAAGCCGAACTCGGTGGCCACTCCCTGGCCACCGACCTCCGGGCTGCCCTTCACGGGGTGACCGACCTCTACGGTGACCTGCGCACCTTGGAGGTCGCTCGGCGGGTAGCCCCTTGGGAGGAGACGGTCCGTGAACTGGACCGACTCGAGGCCATCCTCAGCGAGTTCGAGGACAGCACTGAATTGCTCCTCGACCTCGGCATGGCCCGGAGGCTCAGCTACTACACGGGGGTAACGTTCCGGGCCTACACCCTCGACTTCGGCCAGCCCCTTCTGGGCGGCGGTCGCTACGATGGGGCGTTGCTGCCCTGCGCTGCGGGTTTCTCCATCGGGCTCGAGCGGTTGATATGGGCTCTTCCCCAGCCCGAACCCGCCCCCCCGGCGGTCGTGCTGAGCCTTGACGATGAGGGCGCTCGCAGGCTCCGGGCCGCTGGCTTCGCGGTGCAGCGGGCCCTCACCACCGACATCGAGGTGGCGCGCAGGGACGCTCAGCGTCTCGGTATCCCCTACCTGCTCGGTGACGGCTTGGAGGTGTTGGTAGCGGACGGGGCCCTGCCGACTGCAGAGATGATCGAGCGGGCTCTGAAGGGCGACGGTGGCTGACGGACTCATCCTAGCTCTTCCCAAGGGCCGGGTCATGCAAGATGGCCTGGCAGTCCTGCGGCGTGCGGGCCTCGACCTCGACGTCGTCGGCGGCACCCGGGCACTGCGCCACGAGGCTGGCGACGCGGTAGTGATCGAGATGCGCAATCGTGATATCCCCACCTACGTGGAGTTGGGTGTGGCTGATGCTGGCGTGGTCGGCAAGGACATTCTGCTCGAGTCGGGTAGTAGACTCTTCGCCCCGGTGGACCTGCGATTCGCCGAGTGTAGGCTGTCGCTCATCCGGCGTAGGGGGGCTGAAGGCGAGTTGCGCCGGGTGGCCAGCAAGTACCCCTCCCTGGCCACCCGCTACCTGCGCAAGGTGGGGTCGAGCACCGACGTTATCAGGCTGGCCGGCAACGTCGAATTGGCCTGCCTGACAGGCCTGGCCGACGCAGTGATCGATATCGTTGAGACCGGTGGCACACTCGCAGCCAACGACTTGGAGGAGGTCGATGTGATCCTCAGATCGACAGCCCGGTTTGTTGTGAATCGGGCTGCACTGAAGCTCAAAACAGATCGCTTGAGACCGCTCATTGCAGCCCTGAAAAGGGTGGTGGCGGAGGGGTCCGACCCGGCGTGGATCGGGGGGTCAGGGGGGTAGGTGAGGTGGCCAGCACGAGCGCCTCTTCTTACGGTCTCATCGGGCTTCAGTCTCGGTCCGGGAGGGTCGCTCTGGGGTGGTGGCGGAGGTTTAAAGGACGACCTCAGAGTCGCTCTATCAACCCACGGGTCGGTGTGCAGGGGAATCGAGCCTGAGGGCTCCTCCCTACCATTAAGCAGGGCCGATCGTCGGTCGAGGCCGGCTGCGCAACCGGTTGGAGAGTTGAAAAGCAGGGCGCTCGTCATGGGGACCTGGGGGGCAACACCTCTGCCGATGAGTGCCCTCCCACTCAAAAACCGAGCCCCGAAGGCCGTAGGTTTGGGGCAGGTTCGGCCCGGTCTCCGTGTGATATCATTGTCCTGGCAGCCAGGGTCTGTCGGCTAGCCAAAGTGCTTTCGCGGGTGGGGTTACGACGGATCCGGCAATAACAGATCGCACACCTAAGACACTCTTTAGTCAGAATGACCATGGCCCCCAGACCGAAGGAGGTAGGATGGCCAACGTGAAAGAGGAGGCGATGTCGGTCGCCACTGCGCCTGTGTGGATCGAAGCGCCCCAGATCCAGAAGCTCCTTGCCCAGGGTCAGGGGGAGGGTTCGCTTGACACTGAGCAGATCAGCATTGCGTTCAATCAGGTGCTGGAGACGCTGAATCTAGACAGCGAAGGGGCAAATTTCGAAGACCTCATGGAGGTCATCGAGGAGCGCGGAATCGCCATAGCAGATCTGGCGGATGATGAGCTCCTTGGAGATGAGGAACTCGGCGAGGTCGATGGTGACGGTTCGGATAGCCTCCAGGCCGAAGTCTCGGTGCTGGGTCGTCGCGAGCTCGAGGCCCGGGCCAAGGCGATGGCCGATGCGAGGGTAAAGACCAATGACCCGGTCCGGCAGTACCTTCAGGAGATCGGTCGTGTCAAACTCCTCACCCTCGAAGAGGAGATCGGTCTCGCCCGCCGGGTCGAGGAGGGCGAGGAGGCCCGGCGGACCCTCAGTGAGCGGGGGGAGGGGCTGTCTGAGCGCGATTCGCGTGCCCTGCATAGGGTGGTCGAGGATGGCGACCTGGCGAGGCGACATCTGATCGAGGCGAACCTCCGACTGGTCGTGTCGATCGCCAAGAAATACAACGGTCGCGGCATGAGTTTTTTAGACCTCATCCAGGAGGGGAATCAGGGGCTCATCCGCGCTGTGGAGAAGTTCGAGTACCGCCGCCGCTACAAGTTCTCGACCTACGCCACTTGGTGGATTCGCCAGGCCATCAATCGGGCGATCGCCGATCAGTCGCGGACCATCCGCATTCCGGTCCATATGGTCGAGACGATCAACAAACTCACCAGGGCCTCGCGGCGGCTTCAGCAGGAGCTGTCGCGCGAGCCGACCTACGGGGAGATCGCCGATGCTATGGGCCCCGACTGGAACGCCGAGAAGGTTGAGGAGGCGTTTAAGCTTACCCGCGAGCCGTTTAGCCTCGAGACCCCTATAGGCGACGAGGAGGACAGCTTCTATGGCGATTTCATCCCTGACGAGAATATTGAGAGTCCGGTCGATCAGGCTAGCAAGACGATCCTGTCAGAGGAGCTTGAGGAGGCCCTGAACAAGCTTAGTGGACGCGAGGCGATGGTGCTCAAGCTCCGGAAGGGGCTCATCGACGGGCGCGAGCACACACTCGAGGAGGTGGGCAGCCACTTCGGGGTGACCCGTGAGCGGATCCGCCAGATCGAGAATAAGGCGCTGCGCAAGCTCAAATACCACGAAAGTCGCACGCGCAAGCTCCGGGACTTTCTGAACTAGCTCCCCGGGACAGGGGGCCCCGCCGACCCTCGGCGTAGATCCTCCTGATGGTCGTCGCCACCGACTCGACCTGTTCTCACTGCCTAAGCCCTGTCCTGTGCCTGGTGAGCGGTAGCGGATCCGTGCCCTACCGCTCGTATCCCGGCTTCGCTCAGCGGAGCCAAGTGGCTCGGACGGTTGCGAGTGGGAGTGCAGGCCATCCCCGTAAGTACTCTCCCGGAGACCTTGGTCGATCCCCCACCCGCGGCCTGATCGCCTCTCACCTCGGAGTTCTTTCTACGGTGACGATTCCCGCTCGGGGCGGCCGCCTGAGCGGGGAGGCCCCGCCCCGTCTCGGCGTGCGCGAGGTCGTGGCGGGTGTTCTGAGACTCTTGCGGAGGAGCCGGTCTAGCTTGAGCGAGGTGGGGTGTGGTCGTCCGCTAGGGTCCGGGCCGCCCGTAGAGCTTGGCCATCAGGGTGCCGAGATCGGGCCACAGGAACTCGAACCCCTCGGCCTCGAGCCTGGCCGGGACAGCCCGGACACTCGGTAGGAGGAGCATGTCAGCCGCCGCCCCTAGGGCCAGCCGGAGGACGACCGCGGGCGTGGGCACGAAGGCGGGCCGGCGCAGGCGGCGGGCGGCTGCCCGGGTCAGTTCTCCCTGACGTACCGGTTCCGGCGCCGTGACGTTATAGGCCCCCGAACTGGCGGCGTTCTCAAGCAGGTGCAGCGTGGCCCGTGCCTGATCGTCCGCATCGATCCAGGCGTACCACTGTCGGCCTCCCCCTAGGGGACCGCCGACGAAGGCCTTGATCGGCTGCAGGAAGCGCTGCCATGCCGGGGCGTCGTCAGCGATCACAAGCCCAATCCGGCCCACCACCAGTCGGACCCGCTCCCTCACCGGGGCGGTGGCCGCTTCCCAGCGCAGGACTAGATCTGCGAGGGAGGGTTGGTCGCCGGGACCGGCGGTCTCCGTAAGGACCTCGTCGCCCCGGTCTCCGTAGTAACCGGTAGCGGACGCCTGATACCAGACGCCGGGCGGGTCTGAGGTGCGAAGGAAGGCCTCGACGAGGGTGCCGGTGGCGTCCAGTCGGCTCTCCAGCACCCTGCGCCGGTGTGCAGGCCCCAGCCTTCCCTCTCCGATTGAGGCGCCTGCAAGGTTGACCACGGCGTAGGCACCCTCGAGGACCGAGGCGACCCGTTCTAGCTCCGCGACATCCCCGTTGCGAGCCGCCTGAGGGTCCCAGGGAAGTGGCTTGGCCCCCGAGGGCACGAGGCTCCCCGACCCTCGGGTGAGAATGGTCACTTCGTAGTCTCGGGCCGCGGTCACCAGGTGGCGACCTATCACCCCGGTGCCTCCGGCGATTACGAGTCTGGGATCGGTCACGATCCTATTCGATCACAATTCCCGCGGCCCGAGTTCCTGGGTCCACCCCTGCTCGGAGGTTGCAGCACTCTCTCCGCCTGCGTGTCGGTGGGGCGTCGGTAGGGTTGGCTGTGGATTTCGATCCGCGCGGGGGGTTTGGCCGAATAGCAGACTGCCCGACGCTGCTCGGGGTCTTGCAGAGCTGCTGCAGGTCTGGTGGGTGAATCCTGTTTGGGTAAGGGGTGAGGACGCTTGTGGGTGCGTCGTCACCGCTGTCGGGCAAGGCCAGTAGCGTCAATAACGTCGCCGAGCGCTACAAGTCGACGGTCCGGGACCTGTGCCCCTGGCGTTGACTGGGATGGGTCTGGCTGATGTTCGGGGCCTCTTTCATGAGGTCGGCTGTTGAGGACCACACCTGATAAATGGGGATTAAGGGTTGACTGTTGGGAGCAAGAGAGGATGGGGAGTGGGGAGGAAAGACATGGGTGCCAATACCCTTGCCACGGTGCCGGTCTGGTACTCCCGGGCGTCCTGGTGCCATTGCGCCTTGAGTCTGCGTCGCGAGGTGCGCGCTGGTGTCACCGAACTGCGCTGTGGGCAGCTTAGGGGAGAGGGTGGCTCGCATCGAGGGCTTACTTGTCGGTAGAACCGTACCTGTGAGCGACACCACGGAGTAGACAGAGAGTAGAGATTATGGGCCCCCCCTTGCCATCAACCTCCTGATAACTCCTGCGGTCAGGAATCCCTCGAGTCGCATCCTTCCAGGGGCGGTCACTCCGCTGAGGATCATCACAGCCGCCTTGCGGAAGCGGGTCTCGAGGCTGCCCCACTCTCCGGTCAGCAGTGTGGAGGCGAGTTCGCTCAGATAGGGCTCGTGCCCTACGCAGGCGATCGTCTCGTCGCCAGGGCGTAGCTGTTCACCGAGGTCCTCGAGCAGCTGTGCGTAATCCTGTTCTGCTAGCGATTCCAGGTGCTCGACCCGGCCGCTGACAAGGTGGTGGAGCGCCTTGGCGGTCTGTGCCGCACGCTCTAGGGGGCTCGAAAAGATCCGGTCGAAGCGGGTCTCAAGCCGTTCGAAAGCGAGCGCCAACCGCTCCGCTTGGTGGTGGCCCTTGTTGACAAGGGGGCGCTGGCCATCGTCCGGGTAGTTGGGACCCCGGTCGGCAGCTTGGGCGTGCCGGATCAGATAGAGGTTCAGTTCAGTCACCGGACACTCCTAGTACGAGCAGGCTCTGCGCCCGCTCGAGCTTGCTCATGTCGCTTGCGGTGAGGGGGAGGAACTGTTCGAGCAGTTCCGCGATGGCGAAGAGCTCGTTCTCGGTGGTGCCGCCTCTGGCCTCGATCTCGACCTCGTTGAAGCGAACGCTGCGCTCTCTCTGCGGTCGCCGCGCCTCCACCGCATCGAAGGAGAGGAGGGCAGATGCGGCACCCTGCCGGGACAGGGTGTGGAGCACCCGGACGGTCTCGATTTCGATCTGCCTGCGGAGGCTGTCCGGGTCGGTGACGGCGGAGACCCGGAGGGAGATGGGATCGGGCCACAGCTTGTCCTCGATCGGGAGTTCGAGTTCCTCTCGGAGGTGAAGGGGTCCCGCTACGCGCCCCCGGGTCTTGACAGTCGCTAGCAGTTGACCGTCGGTCAGGCGACGTCGCAGGGCCAGTCCGTCCCGAGCCAACGAGAGCCTGGCGTCGTCGTAGTAACAGTCGTGCTGCCTGATCACCAGGGGTTGTCCCACCTCGTAGTCCGCTTCGGCAAAGGTGCCGCGCAGCGCGGCGCTGCCGGGAACGTGCTCCTCGGCGAGCGAGAATTTCAGTTCGAGTTCGGACGGCACGAGGAATAAAGTGTAGCAGTTCTCCAGCTCTGCTGCTCCCGACAGGCCCCCGGCGCCCCGGTCGATGCGCATCCCCCCACAGGCGCTCTGAGCCTCGGGGCGGTAGCTCCTGAAGCCGGCGGCATAAGGCGTAGCTGCTGCCCTGAGAGCCCCTTCCGGTATGAGGTAAGGGGCGGCGAGTCCGAGCTAAGACCGAACTCAGGGGGCGCCTCCGAGTCGATCGCCACCCGGCTCCTCCCCATATACTTTAGGCATGAGAATCAGAAAAAACATCGTCGTGCTGATCACCGACACCTTCCGCTACGACAATATCGGCGACCGGGCCGAGCGGCCGGTCAGGACGCCCGAACTCGACCGATTCGCTGCGGAGCGGGCGACCGAGGTCGAGCGTTTCACCATAGGAAGCTTCCCGACCGTTCCGCAGCGCACCGACTTCGCTACCGGCGTGCTCGGTTGGCCCCACTACGGCTGGCAACCGCTCGACCTGAGTGGACAGAACCATATTGCGGCGCTGCTCGGCGATCAGGGCTACGTTACCCAGTTCGTCTGCGATACTCCGCACCTGTTTGATACCCGCTTCCATCCCGCCTTCACAGCCGCCTACCAGCATCGAGGTCAAGAGGGGGACCTCCCCCTCCTGCATCTGAACGATCCCATCGAGGAGGTCGTACCCGCCGACAAGACGCGAACGTCGCCGGGCTTCCTGGGACACCCGCTGGTCGACAAGCATCGCTGGGGCAACCGGTACTTCCGCTACGAGGCTGAGACCTTCGCCGCCCGGACGGCGGGGACCGCAGTTCGCTGGCTCGAGGAGAACTCCCGAGCACACCCCTTCTTTCTGTGGGTGGATCTCTTCGACCCGCATGAGCCCTGGGATCCCCCGGCCTATCTGGTAGAGCGCTACGACCCGGACTACCGGGGTACCCCGATGATCCACCCCAACTACGGCCCGTCGTCCGCCTACTCGGAGGCGGAGTTGCGCAACCTGTGGGCCCACTACGCAGCCGAGTCGGAGTTGGTCGACCGCTACCTCGGGCGGATCCTGCAGAAGCTCGACGACCTGCTGCTCTGGGACGACACCCTGGTGGTTGTAATGTCGGATCACGGCATGTCTCTGGGTGAGCATGCCCGCACCGGCAAGTCGAGCCTCCGCCCCGACGACGAGCGCTACTGGCCGATCTATCCAGAGGTCGGCCACGCCCTCTGCCTGATCGCCGGCGGTGAGGTTCCCCGCGGCCGCAGCCTCGACCTCATCGCCCAGCCCATCGACCTCGCCCCCACCCTCTGCGAACTGGCGGGCGTGACGGTCGAGCCGCCCCAGCCGTTCGACGGACGCTCCTTTGCGGGGGCGGTGCTGGGCGGGGGTGGTCGCCACCGGGACTACGCCGTCAGCGGCTGCTTCCTCGCTGCTGATGGCGTCCTACCTAGACGTGCTTCGACCCCGTTCCTGGTGACCGACCGCTGGGGCTACGCCCCGGTCGGCGCCTACGGCCGCCCCGAACTCTACGACCTGACCCGCGATCCGCTCGCTGGCCACGACGTCGCTGCTGACAACCCCGGGGTTGCTAGCGAGCTACGCGACCTGTTTCTGACCCACCTGGCCGAGCACCGGGCGCCGGCCGAACTGCTGGAGCTGTGGCAGGCACCCGCCGCGGGAGGTAGCAGCGACGGTGCCTGGGCGATCGACTACCCGGAAGGGGAGGGCTGAGTCTGGTCCGGCTGCTCAGGTGCCCACCAGGGCGACGGATTCGTTCCGCTCCGCAGATTCGTAGATGGCCAGGGCGACCTCGAGTGAGCGGACACCGTCGGCGGGGGTGACGTCGGGCTCGCGCCCCTCGCGGATGGCGGCGACGAACGCCTCGGCCTGACGCCAGAAGTTGTAGTGCGGCCCCAGTTCGTCGCTTAGGGATCGGGTCTCTACCCGCTCGAGGCGGCTGTCGCTGCTCAGTTCGGCCCACTCTCGGGTCCGGAGCCGCAGCATGCCGCTGCTGCCATATAGTTCGGTCTCCCAGAACCGCGGTTGGGACCGGTACAGGGGAGCGCTGGCGCTTAGCGTAGCGACCGCGCCGCCGGTGAAGCTGAGGAGCGCGGTCACACTCGACTCGATCTCGCTCTCCGGATCGAAGCGACGGGTCCGGGCGTCGACACTAGCGACTTCGCTGCCGAGGAGCCAGCGGAGGCGGTCGATACCGTGGATGGCGCTGTACATAAGCACCCCTCCCCCCGCCTCTCGGCTGCTCTCCACCCAGTCGCCGAGGTGGGGGCCGCGCTGGCTCCCCATCGTCTCGCGCGCCACCATGGGCGTGCCGATCTCTCCGGCGCCGATCCACCTGCGGGCCAGCTGCAACTCCTCGCGGTAGCGGTGGACGAAGCTGATCGTGAGCTTTACACCGGCTCGCTCGCACACCTCGACGATCCGGCGGCCGTCGGCCAGGCTGATAGCGATCGGCTTCTCCATCAGGACGTGGATCCCCCGCTCGGCGGCGGCCTCGGCCGGTCCGAGGTGCAGATTGTGCGGCAGCGCCACCACTAGGATGTCGATCTCCAGCTCGAGCAGGGAGCGCCAGTCGCTGACGGCCCTCGCCCCGTAGCGTTCCGCTACCGAGCGGGCCAACTCCTGATTCAGATCGGCGATCGCGACGACCTCGGCCCCCTCGGTGGCGGCGAAGCCGATAGCGTGGTGGTCGCCCGCCTGCCCTGCGCCGGCGATCCCGACGCGCAGGCTCATCGGACGGCCCGTTCGGCTGTGGTGATACTGATCAAGATCTCTCCTCTCGCAACCAGTCGATGTAGGCCTTCACCCCTGTGCGCAGGTCGAAGTGCGCTCGCCAGGGGGTGTCGGTCCGCAGGCGGCCGAGGTCCAGGCCTGCCCGAGCCTTCTCTGGATCTAACACCAGGTCGGCCTCCTCGGGGCACGCCACCTCCCGCCACTGGAAGGAGGGCAGGGCTTCACCGATCGCCTCGAGGGCCGCGCGCAGGGGCTCGGCGCCCTCCCCCCCCACGTTGTAGATGTTGTGGTTCAGCACCTCGGCCTCGAGCAGCGCCACGAACGCCTCAGCGACATCGTAGACGTGACAGTAATCGCGCGAGATCGAGGCTCCGGATACGGTGAGCGCTCTCCCCTCCAAGGCGCCGTGGATCGCCTGATAGACCCTCGACATGCCCCGGCGTGAGCCGGTTACCCGCTCCATCGGGCCGTAGGCGGTCCCCAGGCGGCCCACGACAACGCTCAGCCCGTAGAGATCCTGGTAGCGGCGGCACAACTGCTCCGAGGCCTGTTTGGCGACGGTGTAGAGGTTGTCGATGACTAGGGTCTCCGTCTCCCGTTTGAGGGGGGTCGGGGGCGCGGCACCGTAGATACCGCTCGAGCTGACGAAGACCACCCGCTTAAGCCCCGCCACCCGGGCGCCCTCCAGCAGGTTCAGGGTGCCGCCCGCGTTGACATCGAACCCGCTCGCGGGTTCGGCACGCTCCTCCTCCGGGCTGGCGGTGAGCGCGGCGGCGTGAAGGAGGTGACTGACACCCTCACGGGCGACCAGCGCCATCATGGCCGGGCGGTCGGTGACATCCCCCTGAACCCAGCGGACGCGCGCTCCCGCCTCGCCCAGGAAGCGCTCGCTCGCCTCGTCGGGGTCG
>MPNL01000043.1 GCA_002239005.1 Truepera sp. bin119 | reverse complement strand
TTAGCTTCCCCTTAATGCTCGGTCCATCCTGACTCTACCTCCAGATTACCCAGGTGCGTCAAGGGTTTGGTGTCGGAAGATGCGGGCCATGGGGGTAGCGCTTTCCGAAGCCCGCCGAGTTTCTCTCAGAAGCTTTAAGGGCCCCAGGAACCGTCCATCTTGATGCCCCGCCGCTTCTCCCAATGGAAGCGCTCCAGCAGGCAGACCGGTGCAAAGACGGACAAGACCCGTAGAGTCCGTTTTTGCTGCGGGTCCTGAGGTGAGTCCGTAGCTCTTGCGGGTAATCAAAGAATCGCAACGAGCTTCCTTCCTCCGAAACGGCTCAGGGAGCCGACAGGGCCTCAGCCTGCTCCACGGCAGTCCGCAGTGCTGTCCGGCGGCTGGGGCCGTACTTGTGCAGGAAGGCCTTGACCGGCAGGCGCGGGTGTGCTTGGTCCGGCCGCTCGTGACGTTGCAGATAGTGTGGTGTGCTGCTATTAAACGTGGCCACTATCAAGAGCAGATTTTGTTCCCATATTAAAGACAGCCTTTAACAAGATCGAGGTGACGTGCCATAGTAAACGCAACCTTTACTATGAGTCGATCAAATAGCCATATGAAGGCGAGCCATTGACTATGGAAAACCGTTCTGCAGCCTCAAACCGGGCGGGGCAATATATCACGCAGCCAATTGGATATAGGTCTTTCTTTCCAGCACCATTGCCTCCCAACCCGCTCATCCAAATTACCAAGGAGATGCAAGTACTGCTCTCTCAGACCGACCGCGCACTTGGGCGTCTCGATGGGTCAATCCAAACGCTGCCCAATCCAGATCTGTTCGTTTACATGTACGTCCGTAAAGAGGCGGTGCTATCGAGGCAGATGGAGCGGTATTGGTCGATCGCGTTTTCTCGGTCGAGCGGCCACTACTCGCAATGAACTCGCTTCGGATCGAAACGGAGAAGTCCCAGCACAAGGGCTTCGCTGCCCTGCTCAAGGGTTGCTTCGGTGTGATTCGCAATCCACTAGCGCATGAACCCAAGATCCTCTGGGAGGATGATGCAGCGGACTATCTGTCCCTGCTCTCACTGCTCCACCGCAAGCTAGACGATTGCGTGCCAACGCGGATGGGCGGCTCCCAATGATGGCCGATCTGAAGCCCTATCCGGCCTATAAGGATTCAGGCGTGGAGTGGCTGGGGGAGGTGCCGGAGCATTGGGGGGTTAGCACACTTCGCCGAAAGCTCCGCACTCCAGATGGGATTAAGGTCGGTCCCTTCGGCAGCCAGCTAAAGCTCGAGCAGATGTCACCATCGGGCTACAAAGTGTACGGCCAAGCCAACGTCATTGCCAGGGACTTCGCTCGTGGCACAAAATTCGTCAACCAGGAGAAATTCGACGAGTTGTCCGCTTGCGAAGTGCTCCCAGGCGATCTGCTGGTGACGATGATGGGAACAAGCGGAAGGTGCACCCATGTGCCCGAAGATGCCGCCATGGGCATCATGGATTCTCATCTCCTTAGGTTGCGAACTGACACAAGCATCAATGTCAGATTCGCTTCTCGGCTCATTGACGAGTCCCCCTATGTGAAGGAGCAAATCACGGTCGCTGGGAAGGGCTCGATCATGCATGGGCTTAACTCGGGCATGGTCAAAGCGCTCGTTCTTGCGTTACCTCCCCTCCCCGAACAAACCGCAATCACCCGCTTCCTCGACTACACCGACCGCCGCATCCAACGCTACATCCAAGCCAAACAGAAGCTGATCGCCCTGCTCGAGGAACAGAGACAGGCCATCATCCACCAGGCCGTCACCGGCCAGATCGATGTCCGAACCGGTCAGCCCTACCTGGCCTACAAGGACTCGGGGGTGGATTGGCTGGGGGAGGTGCCGGGGCATTGGAGACTTGCAAGGCTCAAAGATGTCGCGCAAGTGCAGACAGGGCTTACGCTGGGCAATAGAGACTACGGGGGCGTACAACCAGAGTCGCGACCATACCTAAGCGTGGCCAATGTCCAGGTTGGTCGGTTAGATCTCACACATGTCAAGCATATAGATATCCCGCCCAATGAGGCGGCTAGGGTTACGTTGCGGGACGGTGATGTATTAATGACCGAAGGGGGCGATATTGACAAGCTCGGTCGTGGCTGCGTGTGGCACGATGAGATTCCAGGATGTCTCCATCAGAACCATATTTTTGCCGTGCGTTGCAGGCCGAGGGTTTTTCACCCTGAGCTCTTGGCTGGACTGATGGCCTCGCAGCACGGGCGCACATATTTCCAACTCACCGCAAAGCAAACGACCAATCTCGCCTCCACCAACAGCAGTACGTTACGAGCTTTTCCAGTCTTTCTTCCGCCTATTAGAGAGCAACTGGCCATAGTTGATGCACTTTCCAAGCAAACTGTAGCCCTAAACAACACAATGGACCAGGTAAGAAGAGAAATCTCCCTCCTCAACGAATACCGGACCCGCCTCATCTCCGATGTGGCAACCGGCAAACTCGACGTTCGCGAGGCAGCAGCCAGACTACCTGAGGTCGATCCTCTCGAGACCGAAGCCGACTCGGAAGAGAGCCTCGACACAGGTGCCGAGTCGAATCTCGACGAACTCGGCACCAAAGTGAAAGAGGTCGTGACGTGAGCGAACCGAGCGGGTCGCAAGCCCCCGGTACGGAGGCGAAGAACGAGGCGGAAGGAACCACGCGGGTTACGTTTCGCTTCCACACCCGCGCGCTGGCGGCGCTCGGTCGCGATCTTGTTACCAGTGACGTCGTCGCGGTGATGGAGCTGGTCAAGAACGCATACGACGCGATGGCGACTAGAGTCGAGGTGCGTATCCGCTCTGGCGATGAGGATTCGAACGGGCCATACATCGAGATTGCCGACGATGGTCACGGCATGGACCACGACACGATCGTGAATGTCTGGTGCATTGATCTACGACATCTTGCCCTGGTGAGGCTACCGCGGCCTACGTGGCGGGCACCTGGCTGGGCACCCCTGGCTTGCCTTGCGGGCAGGCGATGGCCGAGGCGGTTGGCGACGACGCCTTCGTCGACGAGTGCCAGGACTGCCTGGGGAGATGCCCAGAAGAACGTATAAGCCCGAGCAGATCATTGCCAGACTGCGCGCTCCTAAGGACGGACAAGAACCGTAGAGTCCGTCTTTGTCTGATTTTGAGTCCGTCCTTGGACATTGTTGGGCCGGCGAGTCATAGGGCTAGCGCAGGATCACGGCGCAGCTCAATCAGGCGGGGTGGAGGGTGAAGCCCGAGCGGATCTGGCGAAGAGATCCGAAGAATCTGTCTTTGGGGCTCCAGCGAAACGACCCAAGAGAGGAGGGTTGTGGCTCAATGACGGGTCGGGCATCAGGCACAGGCCCCAACACCCGAACCAGGTCTGGGCCTACGATTTCGTGGCTGGCAGCCGGGCGAAGGTCCAGGACCATCCTCATGTGAAATACGGCGGCCAGGTCTCCGTGTTCGAGACCTTCCAGATGTAGAGGTGCTCAGAATATAGAGGGCCTCAGAACGATCCGCTCACCGTGACGCCCAGGCTCAGGGTGTGGCTGGCGCCGGCGACGCGATACTCCGCACCATCCGGGCCGTAGAGGTAGCGGTAGTCGAGGCTGAGTGTGACGAAGTCGATGCCGTCGTAGCGCACCCCTGCGCTCACGAGGCCCGAGCCGTCGCTGAGGTTGCTCAGCCACAGAACAGATGGAGTCAGGTCGGTGTTGGCGATGTCGTTGGAACTGACCCTGATGGCGGCGTTGTGCTGCCCGCGCTCCAGCAGGTCGCTGAGGCTCATGTTGCCCAGGGCAATCTGCTGTTGAGCGAACGCCAGCGCTGCAGGGTCGTCTGTGAATAGGCTGGGATCGGCGTAGCCGAGGCCGTTGAAGAGGTACTGGGCAGCGGCCGAGACGGAGTAGAGATCGTCCTCGGTGGTGTAGCTAAAGCGTCCCCCAATCGTGCCGGAGACGGAGAGGCTATCCGATGTAGTGATGCGGAACCCCGCGCGGCTCCTGGGATCTGCGACCACGAACACCTTATCGCTGTTGCCCTGCAGGACCGCTTCGGCGAAGACGGTGGCGCCCTCGACATTACCGGTAGCCGTTATCATGAGGGCCCAGGGGCTGCTAAAGTCGTAGATGCCGCCGATGGTGAGTTCGGAGTTTCCCACCAGGAACTCGTAGCGTGCGGCGACGCCAATATTCTCGTCTCCACCGATGTCGTTGAGAAGCAGGTAGCCTGTCAGGTTGCTCGTGTCGATGGGCAGTTGCCCCTTGAGAGCCACGGGGCCCGTTAGCTCCTCCTCGGGGTTCTCAGGATCGATCCGCTCGAGGTTGACGAGGTTGGCGGGGCTGAAAAAGGGGCCGACGCCCCAGTTGATCGTCTGCTTGCCAGCGCGCAGGAACACCGTGTCGAGGATATCGATATCTGCGAACATTTCTCGGAGCGCGAAGTCCAGCCCCGCCCCGGTGCTATAGTTCGCGTCGCCCTTGAGCAAGAACCGGAAGTCGCTCGTCGGCCTGGCGTCGAGGAAGAGGCGGGTGCTTAAGTTCGCGAGACCGCTCGAGACCACGTCCTCGCCAGCGTCAGGGTTCAGGTCGAGATCGGCCCGCATCGATACCGAGAAGCGGCCGCCGAGGACGATCTTTTCGCTCTCAAGGAGTTCGTCGGCGGGGTTGGCCTCCTCATTCTCGTCCACCTCGGTGACGAGCGCTTCGCCGCCGAAGAGATCGTCATCGAAGGTGCTCTGGGCGAGGGCGGACGCGATCAGCAGGAGGCAGAGCAGCGCTGCGGCAGTTCTCGTCATGGTCACCCTCAGCGGTTCACGCGCTCGACGTACGCCTTGGTGAAGACGTTGTCGGGAATGGTCGCGGTGGCGATCTCGGTGATGGTGACGGAGGTCGTCTTGTTTTCGATCAGCGCGTCGACGAAGATCATCCGGCTGGCGATGAAGCTGTCGCCAACCTTGGCGTAGCTTGGGAAGAACGAGGTGCGTAGCAGGCGCCGGGTCAGGCTATAGTCCTCGCTCTTTAGAAGTAGGTTGTCGTCGCGAGTGACCCAGATCGTCCGGAAGGGGTAGGTTACCTCGTCGTTGGCGGCCTCGAGCTCGAGGATCCAGACCGCGAAGTTGCCGAGGGTGCCCTCGCTCGAGGAGACGACGTCGTAGTCGTCCGCCAGGGAAGAGGCACCGAAGTCGTCGTTGTTGGCGTCGCTGCCCTCAAAGCTTTCGCTCAGCGAGGTGAAGGTGAACTGGCGGCTTTCGGGGTCGTAGAACCAGAGACCGTCCTTGATGTTGAGGTAGCCCTGTCCTAACTGCGTCTCCGGCTTCAGGATAAGCAGTAGGAACTTGTCTTCGCTGTCGCGGCGGAAAAACCGCACCTGATTGGTCTCGTTGCCCTCCTTGGGGTCGGTGGATTCCAGAGTGAAGGTAGCGGAGAAGTCGCCCTGGAAGTTGCTCTGCATATCGATGGTCTGAAGAACCTCTTCGAAGTCCGGCTCCTGAGCGCTCGCTGTGGGGAGGACGAAGAACAGTCCCAGCAGGGCGAGGAGGGTTCGGGCAGGGTTGCAGAATCGGGCGCACACGGTCGTCTCCTTCAGGGTTTCAGATCTCCGCGGACTCTCCTCCAAGCAGAGGCTCGTTGGGGCGGCATGGGGTTTTGGGTCACTAGCTTGCACGTAAGGCCTCCGCAGGCTTCAGTCTGGCCGCTGCTCTGGCGGGAATGAGCACCGAGGCGACGCTCATGACGCAGATGAGGAGGATGTTGCCGAGCGTCTCGGGGACGGTGATGGCGAACTGCAGGTGCCCCCGATCGAGGAAGAAGCTGAAGTCGCTCGGGCCGAAGGCGATGAGACCCAGGCCGCCCATGACCAGCAGGGCGAGGATCAGGCCGCTGATCGCGCCGCCGAAGGCGATGAAGAACGCTTCCCAGATGAAGATATTGCGGATGCCCCCACGCTGAACACCCATCGCGCGCATGGTGCCGATCTCGGGAGTACGTTCGATCATCACCATCCGGTAGGAATTCATCACCCCCACCATGATGATCAGGATGATGATCAGGAAGATCGTGAGTCCGATGGCGTTCATTACGTTCACCAGCGCGTTGAGGCCTTCTAGGTTGTCGTCCACGTTGGTGACATCGAACTTCGTGCCCTCCCAGCGGTCGGCCTCGTCGACGCTGATCAGCCCTCCCAGACCGAAGGCCAGAGCAAAGTCGCGACTGCTGGTGTCTATGTCGCGGGGTACGACCGGGGCGAGGGAGCCGAGCTCAGCGTAGAGCGCGTCAGTCGCCTGCTCGACCTCACCCAGGTCTTTGAGGTAGATGTTGAGCGTCTGGAACTGCCCCGCTTCCATGTCCAGCAAGGTATTGAGTGACTTGATATGAGTGTAGCCGACAGCAAAGCCGAAATCCTCCTGGCTCTGGAAGCTCCCGGTGATGATGAAGTCGCCGATGCTCAGTTGACCGTTGATGGTAGGTGCCTTGACGATGATGCTCTCCCCAACCTCGAGATCGAGCTTCTCGATCATTTCGGTGGGGAGGAGGATGCCGGTCTCGGTTGCCCGGAACGCCTCGGGGTCGCCCTCGGCGAAAGTGAGGCTGTCCAGGAAACCCGCCTCTTGGTCGATCTCCACGCCCACGAGGAACTGGGTTTCTTCTTTCGAGCCGAAGATCAGGCTCGCGTTGGCGGCGGAGCGGGTGTTATACGACGCGATCTGGTCTTTGATGACAGTGAGGGCGGCGTCGACATAGGCGGTGTCGCGGACGACGCTGATCTCACTTCCCAGTTCGCTCACTTCTGTGCCCGACACATAGATGTGCCCGCCAAAGGCGTTGGCGAGATTGCTCTCGACGGTGTCGAGCAGACCGCCAGTGAAGCCGTTGACAAGTGTGAAGATGAAGAAGCCGAAGGCGACGGCGCCACCTAGGAGCAGGGTCCGCTTGCGGTGCCTTACGACGTTTCTCAAGGCGATGCGAAGGGGCTGCACAGGGCCCTCCTTAATTCCTCTGCATCGCCTGGACGGGCGCGATGCCGAGGGCCACGGACGCAGGGTAGAGGCTGGCGATGACGCCAATGATGGCGACGATGCCCAGCGAGGTGAATAGGGAGCTAAAGGACAGGACGGGGTTGAGTGTGGAGCCGCCGAAGAGGATCTGCAAAAACAGGTTGCTAGCGGGCAGGCCGACGACGTTGAAGACGCCGATGACCAGGCTCCCGATCGCCATGCCGACGACGCCGAAGACGACGGTGATCATGAGCACTTCGGTGGTGATCATGCCGCGCACGAACGACTTCTGACCGCCGATGGCCCGGACGGTTCCGATTTCGGCGATGCGCTCGGTCACGGAGATCACCAGCGTATTCATGATGATGATGATCGCGACGACAGAGATGACTAGGATGATGATGTTGAGGATGTTGCGGATCCCGAACGCGAGTTCGGCGATAAAACCCGCTCCCCAGCGCCAATTCTCCACCATCAGCGTGTCGCTGATGGCCTCGGCCTCCCTGATCTGGCCGCTGAGTGCTCGCAGGGACGTCCCATCGGCTACGTCGAGCAGGAGGAAGTGCCAGGCGTTGTTATCGATCGCCAAGAACCGATCGCGGACCGAGGTGTCCCCGAGGATATTGTCGAAGTCGAGAACCTCGTCACCACCCCCTTCATCGATCAGGGGGGTGCTGAACAGGGAGTCGGCGTTGCCGCCGAACAGGGCGTTTTCGGAAAGGGACTCCGTCGCGGCCAAATCGCTGCTCTGACGGTCCACCTGCACCGCCGTCAGGCCCGTGAGCGTGCGTAGGGTGTTGGCATCGACAAATGAGATCCTGTCAAGCAGACCCACGGCGTTCTCGAAGAAACCGGTGCCGCGGATGGTGACCTCGCGGACCTTGGTGCCCGTCACATCGTTCTGCCCGGAGAGGAGGATCGTGTCACCAACAGCCAACGCTACGCCGTGCTCGTCTAGGACATCGTCGATCACGCCCTGTGACAGCAGGATTCCCTCTTCGCCGTCTCGCAGGAGCTCCCCTTCGTTTAGGACGAACCTGTCGGGGAAGATCTCGAAGTAGCTGCTCGGCTCAATGCCCCAGAGCAGCGCGAACGAGAGTGCCCCCTCGTCGTTGCTGATGCTAGCAGCGCTCGACAGGATCGGGGTGAAGCCCTCAACGTCCTCGAGCGTCTCCAGGTAGGCGGTGATGTCGGTGTAGTTCTCCAGGATCTCCGGCGCCTCCCCGAAGCCACCGATAAACGCCACGTCTTCTTCGCTTTCGGTCCTGAGGATCAGGCCGCCGGTGAAGTTCTCGACGAAACTCGCCTCCATGCTCCTGGTGATGGTCGCCATCACGGAGTTGCCGATTACCAGAAAGGCGATCCCCAGGGCGATCAGCGTGCCGATGATGAGCGTTTTGGTCCTGTGCTCGCGCAGATTTCGGAAGGCGATCTTAAGTAGGATCACGACGGCCCTCGCTGCGCTTGGAGCGCGCGCTCCCGAGCGCCGTTGCTCCCGTTCGCCGTCCGGTAGTCCTCGACGATCTCTCCGTCGCGCAACCGGATGACGTGGTCCGCGATCTTCACGATGTCGGGGTCGTGGGTGCCAAAGATGAAGGTGGTTTTTAGCTCCCGGTTCATCTTCTTCATCAGGTCGATGATCGCCTCGCTGGTCTCGCTGTCGAGGTTGGCGGTCGGCTCGTCCGCCATGACGATGCTGGGTTTGGTCGCCAGGGCCCGCGCGATCGCGACCCGCTGCCGCTGTCCACCCGAGAGTTCGTTGGACTTGTGGCTGCGCCACTGGCTCAGCCCCACATCGTCGATCAGGTGGTTCACCCACTCCGTCCTCTCGCGCTTCGGCAGGGTGCTCCTGCCGAGCAGCAGGGGGAACTCGATGTTCTCGAAGACATTGAGAACGGGAATGAGGTTGAACGACTGGAAGATGAAACCCAGCACGTCGTGCCGAAGCCTGGTGATCTTCTTGTCGGACAGGGTGGAGGTCTCGACCCCATCGATATACACCTCGCCCGAGGTAGTCGTGTCGATGCAGCCGATAAGGTTCAAGATGGTCGACTTGCCCGATCCCGAGGGCCCGGAGATCGACGCGAAATCGCCCTTCTCGATGTCGAAGGTGATCCCTTTGAGCGCGTGCACCTGGGTCGCGCCCAGGGGGTAGGTCTTCGTGACATCGACGAGTCTTACGATGGACATGGTGGTGCCCCTTGAGGTGCGGGATTCGGGTGCCGGGTGATCGGCGCCCGCCCCGCCCGTTTCGGGGGGGGGCGCCGGTGACAGGGTCTCGAGGTCCTCAGCGGGCAGGGGGAGGAGGGGAAAACGGCATACTCCAGAGTGTGCCTTCCGTCCCTTTGGAGTTTCTCTGGGTTTTGTGGAGATCGTGTGAAGATCCCCCTCCGCCGGAGGTGTCGGGGCGGGGGGTGCCTGGGGGTTGTCGCGACGCGCGAAGCGACTGACATCGCCGGGCTCCACTCCAGCGAGCGGGGCGCGCAGCCGCACTCGCCGCCGGGCGGCGGCAGCCGGGTAAAAGCGTCAGCGCCCTCGTACCCTCGGCGCGACTCGGAAGATCGAATCCCAGCGAATCGAGCGGCACCGCTAGGTCGACGTCGGAGGGACCGGACCTTAGAAGGGGCGCTGCCGGTCGACCCCGCGCAGCCCGTCCTCAACGATGAAGACGGCGGTCGCCGTGATGGTCTTTCTCCTCTGCGGCGGAAGACCCCAGGTAGCGACAAGGGTCTCCAACGTCTCTGACAACCGCCTCGCCGGAGACGCGAAACTCCTCGGTCACGGTTCCCTCCCGCTTTGTCTCTCGATTCTGGGTGACATCCCTCTCATCCATAGTCTCTAGCCTCCCGGTGTTGGAGTTAGGCCCCTCAATGAGTCGAGTATAGGATCACCAAGGGTGGGTTGTCGTCATACTAAGGGAGGAGTCGAGACGCCTCAGCCCCAAATCTGTACCGGCTCCATGTCCGCTTGGGGTCAGGAGGGGTACTTAATCCTTGCTTCTAACCTACAAGACGGGTTCGAGTAGCGGTTCCGACGCTTGGTTTCGTCGGTCGACCTCTTGACGCCCTGCCGCCGGAGTCCTTCTGGATGTCCGCATCAAGTGTAGCCATGGCGATGTGGCGATGGATTCATGACTAGGTTGTCATGCGCGAGCGCGCCCCGGGCAGCTAGCACGGCGCTCGATGGGAAACACTTGGTATGGTCGTGGCGCGATCGGAAACACTAGGGATTGTCGCCGCCGGATCGCGCGGCCACAGAATCCGCGACCACGCAAAGGATTTCGAACATAATGTTGGCGCCGACCAGGGCGGTATTTCCGCTGGGGTCGAAGGGCGGTGCCACCTCGACGACATCGCCACCGACCAGCTTCAGGTCGCGCAAGCCCCGGATCATCATCTGTGCTTCCAGGGTGGAGAAGCCACCGACCTCCGGCGTGCCCGTGCCGGGGGCATAGGCCGGGTCCAGGCCGTCGACGTCGAAGCTGACATAGGTCGGGCCGTCGCCAGCGACGCGACGCGCCTCGTCGATGACACCAGGGACGCCGATCTCGTACACCTCCTCGATATAGATCACGCGCATGCCGCTGTCGTGGCTGAACTTCCAGATTTCGGCGTCGTTCAGCGGTCCACGGATGCCGATCTGCACGGTCCGCTTAGGGTCCAAGAGCCCTTCCTCGACGGCGCGCCGGAACGGCGCGCCGTGGTGAAACTTTGAGCCCAGATAGTCGTCGCCGGTGTCGCAGTGGGCATCGAAATGCACCATGCCGACCGGACGCGCTGCGGCAATGGCGCGCAAGATCGGCAAGGTCACTGAGTGGTCGCCGCCGACCGAGATTGGAACGATGCCGGCCGCATGCACGCGGCGGTAGAAGTCAGCAATCTCCTCCAGGGCGGACTTTAGGTGGAACGGCTGTTCCAGCCAGGCATCGCCCAGGTCGGCCACGCGGCAGAGATCAAACGGCGAGATCCCCGAGGTCTGGTTAATCTTGCGAATCAGGCTTGACTGGTTGCGGATCTCGCGCGGGCCGTGCCGTGCCCCGGTGCGGTTAGTGACGCCACCATCGAACGGCACACCTATCAGGCCAATGTCAACACCGCCCACCTCCTCAGCGTAAGGTGTGCGCATGAATGTCGGGATGCCGGTGTAGCGTGGGCGCGCCATCGGGTCGGCGAACTCCGCATAGTCACGGTGGTTCTTGAGCGGCATGACGTCTCGGTGGCGTTTTACGACGACGACGGGTGGTTCACTTGTTGATGGTCGATGTTTCCCATGAGATTATCTTCGGACATGTCTCAGCGAAATACAAGCAGGATGAGGAGCCGATGGCGCAATCATTGCTCTGTAAATCCCCCTCAGCCCACCATCAGGTAGCCTCCAGAGTCACCCGGTACCCAAGATGCTCAATGCGCCTAACAGCCCGCCGGATCGTCGCTTGCTGATCCCTAAAGTGGTTCCCCCCTAGATCCCGGTAGCACTCACCCGCCCAGGTGATAGAGGATAACCAACCCCCAGTTTCCGAAACCCGAATCGATACTCAAGCTGATCTACTCAGAGAGTGAGCGTTATGACCCGAAGAGTCCGTTTGTAGGGAGGTGGGAGCATCGTCGGCTCCGGGGTTTCGCCGATGCTGGGGGGGGCCTGATGAAGATGTTTGAACGCCGGTACCCCCTGACACAGAAATTGACACACAGATCTTGACGCTACTTTTTGAGCTGGCTTCTGGCGGGATAAGATGCGGAGTTGCGATGGAAGTCATGAATCTCCTTCTCAAAACCGATTCCTACAAGGCCAGCCACTACCTGCAGTACCCTCCAGGAACCGAGAAGCTGTTCGCCTACCTCGAGAGCCGCGGCGGCGCCCACGCCGAGACGCGATTCTTCGGCCTCCAAGCGATCATCAAGGAGCATCTCCAGACTCCCATTACCCGAGAGGATATCGACGAGGCTGAGGAGGTCCTCACCACCCACGGCCTGCCCTTCCCTCGGGAGGGCTGGCTGCGGATCCTAAGCGAGCACGGCGGGTTGCTCCCGCTGGAGATCCGCGCTGTGCCCGAAGGCACGATGGTGCCTACCGGCAACGTCCTCATGACCGTCGAGAGCACCGACCCGGAACTCCCCTGGCTGGTCGGCTGGCTCGAAACGCTGTTGGTGCAGGTCTGGTACCCCACCACCGTCTGTACCCGCTCGTACTACCTCCGGGAGATCATCCGTGAACACCTCGAGGCTACTGCCGACGACGCCACGGCGGAGTTGCCTTTCAAGCTCCACGATTTCGGCTGTCGCGGGGCCAGCAGCATGGTCAGCGCCGCACTCGGCGGGCTCGCGCATCTGGTGAACTTCCAGGGTACCGACACCGTTCCGGCCCTGGTGGCCGCCCGCCGCTACTACGGTGCCGATATGGCCGGCTATAGCATCCCTGCAGCGGAACACAGCACCGTCATCTCCTGGGGCCGTGAACAGGAGGTCGAGGCCTACCGCAACATGCTGAGGCGCTTCGCGAAGCCCGGCGCGGTCGTTGCTATAGTCAGCGACAGCTACGATATCTACGACACGGTCATCAGGCTCTGGGGCGAAGTGCTACGCCAGGAGGTCATCGACTCTGGCGCCACCGTGGTCGTCCGCCCCGATAGCGGCGATCCCGTCGAGATGGTGGACTGGGTCGTGTCGGCCCTCGCGGAGAAGTTCGGCACCACCACCAACAGCAAGGGGTTCCGAGTGCTCAACCACATCCGGGTGATCCACGGGGACCAGATCGATGGCCGGACCATACCCGAGGTGCTCAAGGTGCTCAGAGCCAACGGATTCAGCGCCAGCAACATCGCCTTCGGTATCGGTGCCGGGCTGCTGCAGAAGCTCAATCGCGACACCTACCGGTTTGCCTTCAAGGTTAGTGAAGTCACCATTGATGGACAGGCGATTCCGGTCAGGAAGAGCCCGGTCGGCAGCTTCAAGCACAGCAAAGCCGGTCACCTCGATCTCGTCCGCGACAAAAACGGCACCCTTCGTACCATCGATCGTGCCACCGACCCCACCGGTGTCAGCAGCGAGTTGGTCCCGGTATTCAGGAACGGCGCACTGTTGAGCGACTGGACGCTCGAGCAGGTTCGGGGGCGCGCCTGACCCAGCCGACAAGAGTGTCGGGGGGCACTTCATCGGTCTGAAAGCGCATGGACTTATCCCCCTGCCGGTCCCCCTCAACCAGCCATCGCCTCCTTGAACTCGGAGATCAGTTCGGAGAGCATGGTTTTGGCGTCGCCGAAGAGCATCCGCGTGTTGTCCTTGAAGAATAGCGGGTTCTGCACGCCGGAGAAGCCGGGATTCATCGAGCGCTTCAGAACGAACACGGTGCGCGCTCCGTCGACGTTGATGATCGGCATGCCGTAGAGGGGGCTGCCCTGATCCTCCCGGGCAGCGGGGTTGACCACATCGTTGGCACCGATCACCACCGCCACATCCACCGTGTCCATAGTCGGGTTGACATCCTCAGGCTCCACCAGCTGTTCGTAGGGGACGTTCGCCTCGGCGAGCAGGACATTCATATGCCCCGGCATGCGGCCGGCGACCGGGTGGATGGCGTAGCGGATCTCGATACCGTTCTCCTCGAGCAGATCGGCGAGTTCGCGGACGGCGTGCTGAGCCTGGGCCACCGCCATGCCGTAACCGGGTACGAAGAGCACGTTGCTGGCCGCCTCGAGGATGTAGTAGGCATCCTCGCCGCTCAGCGCCTTCACCTCGCCCTCGACCTGGCTGGAACTGCTCTGGATGACGGACCCGAAACCGCTGAAGAGCACGTTGGCCAACGACCGGTTCATGCTCTTGCACATGATCTGCGTCAGGATCAGCCCGCTGGCACCCACCAACGACCCCGCCACGATCAGCACGTTGTTGCCGAGGATGAAGCCTGCCGCGCTGGCAGCGAGTCCCGAGTAGCTGTTCAGCAGCGAGATCACGATCGGCATGTCCGCCCCGCCGATGGGGATCACCGCGAGGATCCCCAGGATCAGCGCCGCCGCGATGACGATGAGGAACAGGGTGTAGCTGCCGCCGGGGTTGAGTATGAACAGGACCCCGCAGACCACCGCAGCGGCCACGATCAGGCCGTTGACGAACTGCTGCCCCCGGTAGCGGATGGGGCGCCCCGAGATCCAGCCCGCCAGCTTCCCGAAGGCCACGACGCTGCCGGTAAAGGCGACGCCGCCGATCAGCACCGCCAGGACGGTGGCGGTGGCAGTGAAGGTAACACTGTCGGGGTTCCGCAGGTACTCGGCCCAACCGACCAAGAGACTCGCGACGCCGCCGGAGCCGTTGAACAGGGCCACCATCTCGGGCATGGCGGTCATCTTCACGCTGCGGGCGGCGATGGCTCCGATCGCCGAGCCGATCACCAGTCCTACGATGATCCAGGTGAAATCCAGCCCGCCCGCGAGCAGGGTGACCACCACCGCCAGCAG
The DNA here is from genome assembly GCA_002239005.1 of Truepera sp. bin119. Lineage (GTDB taxonomy): Bacteria > Deinococcota > Deinococci > Deinococcales > Trueperaceae > MPNL01. The sequence goes on along the minus strand of MPNL01000043.1, from coordinate 9,433 downwards.
CATCCCCAGCGCCGAGACCAGGTTGCCCCGCCGGGCCGTCTCGGCCCGACCGAGCATCTTCAGGCCGTAGATGAAGAGCACGGAGGCGACGATATAAGCGAGATTGATCAGGAAGTCCACGCCTACTCCTTCTTGCCCACCCGGAACATCCCGAGCATCCGGTCGGTGACCAGGTAGCCGCCCACCACGTTGATCGTGGCGAAGATCACCGCCAGGGTGCCGAGGATCGTCTCCAAGCCACCACCGACACCGGCGGCGATCAGGGCCCCCACGATGGTGATGCCGCTGATCGCATTCGATCCGGACATGAGGGGGGTGTGGAGCTGCGACGGCACCTTGGTGATGAGTTCTAAGCCGAGGAAGATCGCGAGTACGAAGATGAATAGCAGCAGGATCATGAGTCGCTCTCCAAGCGTTCGCGCACCCCCTGATGGAGGACCTGGCCCTCGTGGGTGAGCAGGCACCCGCCGATGATGGTGTCTTCGAGGTCGAGCCTCAGGCTCGACGTCTCCTGGTCCCAGGCGTGTTCGATCAGGTTGTAGACGTTGTTCGCGTACATCTGGCTGGCGTCCCCCGCAACTTGGCGGGCCAGGTTGCCAAAGCCCAGGATCGTCACGCCGTTCGGTCGGACGACCTCTTGGTCGGCGGCGCTCCCCTCGACATTGCCGCCGGTGGAGGCGGCTAGGTCCACGACCACGCTGCCGGGCCGCATCCCATCGAGCATCTCCCCGGTCACGATCCTCGGAGCCGGCCGGCCGAAGACCTGGGCCGTGGTGATCACGATGTCGGCATTGGCGCAGTGTCGCGCCATCTGCTGCTGCTGCGACTCGAGCTGCTCTGCGGTGAGGGCCTTGGCGTAGCCCTGCTCGGTCTGGCCGGTCTCGCCCACATCGATCTTGACGAAGCGGGCACCTAGCGACAGCACCTGCTCTTCCACCACCGGCCGGGTGTCGTAGGCCTCCACCCGCGCCCCGAGGCGCTTGGCGGTGGCGATAGCCTGGAGGCCGGCGACCCCGACTCCGATGATGAACACCCGGGCCGGCGGGATGGTTCCGGCCGGCGTCGTCATCATCGGCAGGGCCTTCTTAATCCGCTCGGCTGCAGCGATCACCGCGCTGTATCCCGCCAAGCTGGCCTGCGACGACAGCGCGTCCATCTTCTGGGCGTAGCTGGTGCGCGGGATCAGCTCCATGCACAGGCTGCTGATCGACCCCTCGGCCAGAGCCCGGACCAGGCCGGTCTGGCGGAACGGGTCGAGGAAGCTGATCCAGATCGCCCCCCTCCTGACCTTGGTGACTGTGGTCAGGTCGGGCTCCATCAGCCCCACCACCACATCCGCACCCGCGAGGGCCTCGTCGGGGTCCGGTCGCACCCTGGCGCCCGCCCGTTCGAATTCCTGATCGGCGAGCGCCAGGAGTTCGCCATAGCCGGCTTCGACCTCGACCCCGGCGCCCAGCCTGGTCAGCTTCTCGACGGCTTGGGGGGTGAGCGCGACCCTGGCATCTCCGCCCGTGCTCCTAGCTGAGTAGATGATCATCACCTAGGCATTATGAATGAGAAGCCCGGAAATTGCGACCACCCGGTCGCCACGGAGCTGCCGGGGATGCGCCTCGCGGGTGGGAGCCGGCTGCCCCGGTCGCGGCGGGCCGGTCGATTCGAGTGCTCCGGGGTCTCGCCGGGCCTCGGGCGACTCTGCGGGCCTAGCTGCCGCGGCCACCGGCCTCCAGAGGCTATAGTTGCGCTTGATGAGGCGAGAGCATATCGCGGTCCTCACCAGCGGCGGAGACGCCCCGGGCATGAACGCGGCGATCCGTGCCGTCGTGCGCACGGCGATCTATCGGAACCTCAGGGTATCGGGGGTCTTTCACGGCTTCCAAGGCCTGATCGACGGCGCGGTCGAGGAGTTGGGACCGCGCAGCGTCGCCAACATCATCCAGCGGGGCGGCACCATCCTCCAGACCGCCCGCTGCGAGCCCTTCTACCGACCGGAGGGCAGGGCGCTGGCAGCGAGCACCCTGGCAAGGTGTGGGATCGACGGCCTGGTGGTGATCGGTGGCGATGGGTCGTTCCGCGGCGCCACCCTGCTCCACGAGGAGCACGGGGTCCCGGTGCTCGGCATCCCCGGCACCATCGACAACGATATCTATGGCACCGACGTCTCCATCGGCTTCAACACCGCCATCAATGTGGCCTTGGAGGTCGTCGACCGACTGAGCGACACCGCCGCCGGCTCCAACCCCCCCTTAAATGTGGCCTTGGGGGTTCGCCCCCGACTGCGCGCCCCCGCCGCCAGCCACAACCGGCTCTTCCTGGTGGAGGTCATGGGGCGTGAATCGGGCAACATCGCCCTCTACGTCGGGGTGGCGGGGGGGGCCGAGGCGATCCTGATCCCGGAGCAGAGTCTGGGGGCCGACGAGGTGACCAACCTGGTGATCCGGGCCAAGGAGCGGGGCAAGAGCTCGAGTATCGTGGTGGTGGCCGAGGGGGCCTATGAGGGCGGGGCTCTCGCCCTTCAGGAGGCGATCCGGCGACGCTGCGGCTACGAGGTTCGCTCGAGCATCCTGGGTCACATGCAGCGGGGCGGCAGCCCCTCTACCCGCGACCGGGTACTCGCCTCCCGGCTGGGCTACGAGGCGGTCAGAGGCCTCCTCGAGGGCCGGAGTGGGGCCATGGTCGGGGTCGACAAGCGGAAGGCGGTGTTCGTCCCACTCACCGAGGTCAGGGCTAAGAACAAGGAGATAGACTGGCAGCTTGTGGAGGTCGCCCAGGTGCTTGCGATCTGACCTAGCGGCGGACCCGCACGAAGCGGTCCTTGCCTCGCTGCAGTACCCTGGCCTCTCCCAGATCGACCCTGAGCCTCCAATCCTCGACGACCTCACCGTCGAGCCTGAGGCCGCGGTTCTGGATCAGCCTCCGCGCCTCTCCGTTGGAGGAGGTAAGGCCGGCGAGCGTCGCCAGAGCGAGCACGCCGACAGATCCCGCCTCGAGCGACCCGCCGGGCACTACGACCTCGGGGAGGTCGTCGGGGATACCACCTCTGGCAACTTGGTCGTAGCGGGCCTCCGCCCCGGCGACCGGGCCCGGCCCGTGGTAGGTCCGGACGAGTTCGCGGGCGAACCGGCGGTGAGCGGCGACGATATCCTCGGCGGCGCCCCGCCGGAACTCGCCGAGATCGAGAGTCGTGCAGAGTTCGGCGTAGCGCAGAAGCAACGGGTCGGGGACCTGCATAGCCTTCTTGAACATGGTCTCCGGCGCCTCGGCGATGCCGATATAGTTGTCGAGCGATTTCGACATCTTTTCGACACCGTCAAGCCCCTCGAGGAGCGGGAGGACCAGGGCCAGCTGCGGCTCCAGGCCGTACGCCCGCTGCACGTCGCGGCCCACGAGGAGGTTGAAGAGCTGGTCCGTCCCACCGATTTCGATATCGGCTCTGACCGCCACCGAGTCGTAGGCCTGGGCCAGCGGGTAGAGGAGTTCGTGGACGCTGATAGAGGTCCCCTCCTGGTAGCGCTTGGTGAAGTCGTCGCGCTCCAGCAGCCGGGCGACCGTATAGGTCGACGCGAGCCGGATCAGGTCGCCGAAGTCGAGCGGCCCGAGCCACTCCGAGTTGTGGCGGACCTCGAGCTTCTCGGGATCGCTGTCGAGGATTAGCGTGGCCTGGTCAACATAGGTCGTGCCGTTCCTCCTGGTCGCCTCGAGCGACAGGGTCGGCCGGGTCTTGAAACGCCCCGACGGATCCCCGATGGTGGCGGTGAAGTCGCCGATGATGAGGATCACCCTGTGGCCCAGATCCTGAAACTGACGCAGCTTGCGGAGCACGACAGCGTGCCCGATGTGGAGGTCGGGGCGGGAGGGGTCGGCGCCGAGCTTTACCCGCAGTTGCTTCCTTGCGACCTCGGCTTCCCGGAGTTTGGTCTCGAGCTCCCCTTCGGGGACGATGTGGTCGGCACCCCTGCGCAGGAGGTCGAGGGAGGTCTGAGCCATAGTCGTCCTTTCGTCCGGGGTCGCCTGGGCTGCGGCACCCGGACATATACCCTTTCGTCCGGGAGCTGGCCTGGAGTGTAGCAGTTCCCGTCGGTCCCCCATCCCGGGGTTCGCTCAGCGCCTCCGCTCGTGCCCGGGCTGGCAATAGAACTTCCGTTGCGATCAATCCTGGCACGGGCCCCAGCCTCCTAGGCAGAACTCGCTGTAACTGCCCGGAGCCGCCCCTGGATGTTTGCCGCTATCTGCCCTTCAGCCAGGGATCGAGGGCGTCGCGGAGACCATCACCAAAGACATTGATAGAGATAACCATGACCATGATCGCGACCCCCGGGAAGGTGGCGAGCCACCACGCCCTGCGAATGTAGATGCGCGACTCTGCCAACATGAGACCCCACTCGGGTGTGGGGGGGTCGGCGCCGAGACCCAGGAAGTTCAGCCCGGCGCTCGCCAGGATGGCGACCCCGATCTCGAGGGTGCCGAAGACGATAAGCGGCGCGGCCGCGTTGGGTAGGATGTGCCGAACGATTACCCGTGGGCTCGCGCCCCCTAGCGCGCGTGCCGCTAGGACATAGTCGTTCTCTCGAACCGAGATCACCGTCCCCCGGGCGAGCCGGGCAAACCCTGGGACCATGGCCACGCCGAGAGCGATCATCAGGTTGTTGACCCCGGTTCCTAGCAGGGTGATGACGACCATCGCCAGCAAGATATTGGGAAAGGCCAGCATGACGTCGATGAAGCGGCTGATCGCCTCATCGATCCAGCCGGGCCAGTAGCCTGCCGACGCCCCCAGGAGGATTCCGAAAGTGGCGCCGATTATCATCGCAACGACGCTCACCCGCAGCGAGATTCTCCCCCCATAGAGGATGCGCGTAAGCTGATCCCGCCCAAAGTGATCGGTGCCCAGGGGGTGCTCCAGGCTGGGGGGTTGCAGGGCACTCCTGGGCGAAAGCTTGGCCTGTTCGTAGGGGGTAAGGTGTGGAGCCATGATGCAGGCTAAGGTCAGCAGGATCAGGACGACGAGACCGATGATGGCGCTAGGCTTGCGCAGAAGGTAGCGTAGGATGACCAGGAATTGCCTCTCGGTCACCACCTCCGACTTGACAGATTGTGTCTCTGATAACACCTGCGTGATCCCTTCTTGAAGCGTTAACTGTAGCGCACGCGCGGATCTAACCAGCCATAGGATAGGTCGACCAGCAGGTTGGCAAGGACGTAGGTGAAGGCGGCGAAGAGGATCATCCCCTGTACCACCGGGAAGTCCTTCTCGAGCACAGCGTTCACCACGATCTGCCCGATACCTGGGCGGCCGAACACAACCTCGACGACGACCGCACCGCTGAGGAGGCCGCCGAACTGTAGGCCCGCCACCGTCAGCACCGGGATGAGACTGTTTTTGAGGGCGTGCTTTAAGACCACAAATCGCTCTCTGAGGCCCTTGGCCCTGGCGGTGCGCACGTAGTCTTGTTGCAACACCTCGACCATACTCGACCGGGCCAGCCGCGCTAGGATGGCGGAGGCGCTAATCCCCAGTGCCAACGAGGGGAGGACCAGCGATCTCAGGTCGCCCGCCATCCCGACCGCAGGCAGGATGCGGAGGTACAAAGCGAAGATCAGCAGCAGCATGATGCCCAACCAGAACGACGGCATCGATACCCCTACCACGGCGAAGGTCATGGTGAGGCCGTCGAGCCACCTGCCACGGTTGAGGGCGGCAAGAATACCGAGGAACAAGCCGAGGAAGAGGGCGACGACGAGCCCGCAGAGCGCCAGGATCACAGTGTGGGGGAGATTCTTCCTGAGGAGGTCGACCACCGGCTGCCCCCCGCGAAACGACTCCCCGAGATCACCCTGGACGGCTTTGATAAGGAAGTTGCCGAACTGCACCGGTAGGGGCCGATCCAACCCTAGCTCGCGGCGCATGTTGTCGTACATCTCCTGAGTGATGTTTCCGGTCACCGTGGGTGCGGCACCGCCGCGGTGCTCGGTTAGCATCATCAGCACGGGATCGCCGGGGAGCAGGTGGAGCATGAGGAAGATCGCGAGGGATACCCCGAGCAGCACCGGGATCGTGGTCAGCATACGCCTTCTGAAGTATAGCCACATGTTACGCCGCCTCTCCCTTCACAAACCGGCCGCCCAGCATGACGGCCTTGACATTTCGCAGGGTGGCGAGGTCGGACGTGGGATCCCCTGCCACCACCAAGATATCCGCCTTCTTACCGGCCTCGAGCGTCCCCACCTCGCTACTCACTCCCAACGCGTCGGCAGCGTTCCGCGTGGCAGCCAACAGGACCTCCTCAGCCGACATCCCTACCGTTAACATCGCATCCAACTCTCTTAGCAGACCGTCGAAATCCACATGTCCCCAGCCGGCATCCGATCCGGCGACCATCTTGACCCCCGACTGTACCAGTCTGGCGACATTCTCGCACTGGCCAGCGTAGCGGTCCTCCCTCTCTGCCAAGACCGCCTCCTCTGCCGGGGTGAGTTCAGTTGCTCTGCTACGGAGCGTTTCGGCCAGGACTCGGTTCACCTCCAGTGTCGGGTTGACGTAGGCTCCCGAGTCCACCAACCTCTCTGCCACCTCGGGTTGGAACTCCAGTTGACCATCCGGCTGGCGGAAGTGGGCATGAAAGATGACATCGAAGCCAGCCTCCAGAGCGCGACTTATACCCTCAGTGGCACTGCAGTGAGCGATAGCGCGCTTGCCGGCGTCGTGCGCCTCTGCTACGGCGACCGCTAGTTCCCTGGGACGATAGGATGGGCGGTACGGATCTGTGCCGATCGTCCCGCCCCCCGTCGCCATCACCTTGATGATGTCCGCCCCCTCTCTAAGCAGCTGACGAGCGGCCGACCGGATTCCGTCGGGGCCGTCCGCCTCTCCACCCAAGAACCAGCAGTGTCCCCCAGTTCGGGTTAGCGGTCTACCGCAGAGCACGAGGCGCGGACCGGTGCCAAGCCCCATCTGGATCGCCTCGCGCAGGACAAAGGTGACCTGGTTGCGCGCCCCCGTATCGGCGAGGGTAGTGATCCCCGCTTCCAGGGCGCGCTGGGCGTTAGCGACCGCTCTCAGCAGTAAGATGCCGTCACTATACTTCATAACCTCTTCACCGGGGGTGCCGTCACCCGGCATGATTAGGTGGGTGTGAGCGTCGATCAACCCAGGTAAGATCGTGGCGGCTTCGAAGTGAGCGGTCCGCGCGTCGGCAGGTTCACCGACCTTCCCTCGAACACCGACCTCGGTGATCTCCTCATCGCGGATCACCACCACCCCGTCACTGGTAGGTGGGCGCCCGGTGCCATCGAAGAGGCGATCAGCACTTAATACAGTCCATCGGTTCGACACGATACTAGCTTCCTCAAATATGTTTAATGAGGGGCGGCCGACGAGCTAAGCTCGCCGACCACCTCGGACGTAAGGTCTACTGCTTCTGGATCCAGACGTTGTTCATGTGGGGTCGGCCTAACAGGTCACCGCTGAAGCCCATGACATTGGGCTTCATGGCGTGGATGAGGGTCATTTCGTAAGCCGGCAGCATGAGAGCCTGATCCATGACGTACTCCTGCAGCTCCCGGTAGATCGCCCGTCGTTCCTCTACGTCGGTCGTATCCAAACCGGCGCGGATGAGTCCATCAATGTGCGGATCGTCGATCCGCGACCGGTTGAACTGACCGCCCCCCTCGATCTGGCTCGAGTGGAACGGGAGGAAGAAGGTGTCGTGGGGATCGATCAGGTGGTAGCCGAGCCGGGCCAGCTCGTAGTCGTTGTCGGCGTAGCGCCTGGCGGTTGCCTCGTAGGGCATGATCTCGGCGTTGTAGTCGAAGCCCAGTTCGAGCAGCGACGCCTGGACGAACTCGGCGACTTTCGGGTTGGAACCGCCCGACGAGGTGACGTGCCGTAAGGCGAGGGGCTGACCCTCCGCATTCTCACGGATGCCATCGCCGTCTCGGTCGATCCAGCCCGCCTCCTCGAGGATCTGCACCGCCCGCTCGGGATCGTAGGGGTACATCTCCTCGACCCCCGGCCAGTAGGCCCAGGAGGCGGAGCTCAAGGGGCCGTTGGCGGCGGGGTTGATCCCGAAGAAGAGGAGGTCGGCCATGATCTGCCGGTCCACCCCGAAGAGCATCGCTCTGCGCACCGCGATGTCGTTCATCGGGAAGCGGGTGACGTTGATGTTCAATATCTGAGGCAGGCCCGGCATGACGGCGCTGGACACGACGAACCTGTCGTCTGTTTCGAGTCGGAGGATGTCCTGATGAGGCAGGCCGTCGGCGAGGTCGGCCTCACCCGCCTCCAGGGCGATCACCCGGGTCGAGGGCTCCTCGATGAACCGGTAGATGATGGTGTCCAGGTAGGCGGTCCCCTGGTTCTCGAAGAAGTCGGGGGCCCAGTTGTAGTCCTCGTTGCGCTCTAAGACCACGGTGTTGGCGTCTTCCCAGCCCCTGACCTTGAAGGCACCGGTCGCGACCGGATTGAGGGCGTAGTCGTCCCCCATGGTCTCGATCGCGGTCGGCGAGGCCGGCGCCAGCGCCACCTCGCTCGCATTGCTCAGGAAGACCGGGAAGGATTCGGTCAGGACGACCTTGACCGTGAACTCGTCGATGACCTCACTCCGGTCGTAGGGCCCTAAGCGGGGGAGCTGCAGCGACTTGCTGGCCGGATCGGCTATCCGGTCGAGGGTATACTTGACCGCTTCGGCGTTGAACGGGGTGCCGTCGTGGAAGGTCACATCGTTGCGGAGATAGAAGGTGTACTCGAGGCCATCCTCCGACACCTCCCACCGCTCCGCTAAGCCGGGGTAGAAGACCCCACCCTCCGGCTGCCAGACGAGCGGGTCGTAGATCTGGCGCATGATCCGGGCACCCGCCGTTGCTGTCCAGACGTTGGCATCGAGGCTCCTAGCTACTTGCGCGTTGACAAAGATCAGATCCCCACCGACCCGCTCACTGCGCTCATGGCCTCCGGCGAAGACCCCCTGCAGGAGGAGACCGACGGCGATCAGGCCTAGCGTGGAGAGAGTAAACACTAACCGCTTCATAAACCACTCCTTTTCGAGACTGCTTCCGAACGGATCTAGACTACACCTTGTGACTGTCGACTGTTATCTTACACCTCCTTTTGTGATCAGCCTCCATCAGGTTTCGATATTTCGGCTAAGACCTTAAGAACCGCCCCCGCAAGATAACTTAATATAGTCTAACGATTAGGGGATAGGAAGTAGGTGAGACGGGTCGCATGAGGTGAAGGGCTCTATAAATGTTGCCTAGCTTCCCTGGATAGTACAATATCGCGCTGACACTTGAATAGAAAGAGTTCTTAAATACTAAGGGTAATCTGGAATTGGAGTCAAGATGTACCGGACGTTCACTCCGAAAGTGGCTGGGGTAGATCGGGGGTGGTGGACGCAACATCTGCAAGATTTGCAAGGTGGGTCGTAAGGGAGTTCAG
>MPNL01000042.1 GCA_002239005.1 Truepera sp. bin119 | reverse complement strand
GACGAACGGATTGGTGGAGCGCGGTCCTGGCTGAGTTCTTCCGGATCAAGCTAGCCGAGACCTGCTATGAGAGCGTCGATCTGCTCCCAGCCGATCTCGATACCTGGCTCCACCACTACAACTCTGAGCAACCCCATCTCGGTTACCGAAACCAAGGTCGCAGGCCCATGGAAACTATCAAGCTGTTTGGTGGCTAAGAAGGTTAAGAGGACATATATCCCCCTTCTTTACCCTGGCTTTCGCCAACTACTCACGAATACAGCGTTTTCAGACAGAGCCTAGGCTACTTGCCAGCGGGAAGGCGTTAGGGGATGGAGCTGGAGCGTTGGGCCCGGGTGCCACGGGCCCGCTCGCTGTCAGATGTTGGGGGGCTGGGGACTGTCTGCCGCCACCAGGCGGACCGGCAGCGGCTCCGTGGCGCTGCCCGCGTGCAGGGAGCGTTGGGGGAAGGGGATCTCGATTCCCTCTTGGTCGAAGGTCTCCTTGATCTCCCTCTGGAGGCGGTTACGCACCTCCAGGAAGTTCTCTCGCTTGGCCCACACCCCTAGCAGATAGTCGATAGACGAGTCTCCGAAGCCCTGGGCGATGAGGATCGGTTTAGGCTCTTCGAGGCATAGTGGGTTGCGGTCGACCACCTCGAGGATCACCTCCTGCACCCGCTTCAGATCCTCCTTGTAGGCTACGCCGATCCGTACGTTGACGCGTCGGATAGGAAACCTAGTCAGGGTCGTGATCTCCGCCTTGACTATAGTCTCGTTCGGTATCCGCACCAAGAGGTTGTCAAAGGTGCGCAGCTTGGTCGAGAGCAGGTCGATGGTAAGCACCTCGCCCGTAGTCGAACCGATGCGCACGACGTCACCGATCTCGAGCGAGCGCTCCAGGATCATGAACAGGCCGCTGATGAGATTCGACATCGACGTCTGCGAGGCGAAGCCCAAGGCCAGCGTCACAATACCGGCGGCGCCGAGCAGGACCCCGAAATCGAAACCCAACTCCCGCATCGCCGAGATCAGGAAGAGGATGAGGATGGTGTAGGAAACCGTCCTCCGGATAAGCATCAGCTGCTGCCGGTTAAGGCGGTCGCCGAGTGCGCGTACGGTGGCCACCCGGCTCAACCGGGCCAGCACGAGCCCGGCGACAACTAGCAGGACGGCGCGTAGGAGGCCGACGAACTGCTCGCTCGCTACCTGGTCGACCAGCCAGGTTTGGACGGTGGTCAGGAACTGTGCCACGTGGTCACCCTCTCTCGCTTAGTCTCTCAACCTAGCTGCTGAAGAGCCGGCCGAACATCCGCAGCGCGACGCCCTGCTCAGCCCGGTCCCGAGGCTCGGCGACCCGCTCAGCAGCCCCAGCCTCAGCAGGGACCCCCTCGCTGAGCTGAAGCGACGCTAGATTACCCTTCTCCTCCCGCACCAGGGTGGCGGCCTGAGTCCAGAACCGCCCCCCGGCGTCCCGGTAGAGCGCCAGGAACCCGATCGGCAGCTTCACCCGTTCGACGAGCAGGTGGTCCGCGCCCCGGTTGCTAAGTCGCAGCGGAGTCACCGCCCGGTGGGATAGCTGCGCCAAGTTCTCTAGCCGCACCCGAGCCGCCGTGCGGTTGGCGTAGCACAACTCGCCCTCAATCGTCGACGGGCCGAACCAGGTGTCCGATGGACGGTGGCTAGGTAGTTCGACCAGTAGTTTCTCGGGCTCCCCTGCCAGGAACCGGAGCCAGAGAGGGGTGCTCAGGTAGAGCGTAACCTCCTCACCACTCATCACGTACACCGGCCTCTCCGGGTGTACCACCAGGGGGCGATCCGCCAGCCCGGGCCGCACGCCGATCGATGAGCCGGTACGCGCAAAGACGAAGCGACTTACCGAGGCCCCCGCCGGGATCTCAAGCGAGGTGGCGAGACCCCCCTCCGAGGCGGTGTCAGGTTCCAGCTCATCGGCCTGGAGGTGATGGAGGCGCCACTCGTTCGCCAGCCGTTCTACCCAGACGGTGCTGGGGCCGACTCGCCAGCGCCCCGCCTGCCCCTCGGAGAGGGTGAAATCTCCCCACCAAGTTCGTTCATCTCTCTGGACCATCGCACCATAAGTCTATCGTCTCTGGCCGAGGAACCCCCGGCAGCGGCCGAGCGGCCAGCAACCGAGGCGACGATCGGTCGGCTTGCGAAGCCCCCTGCCCGGCGGCGACCCAGGCCCGACCGCCGTCACCTCAAGGCCCTACCAGCGCAACACCGGTCGCGCCGACGTGGGCACCTTACCCGCCCTAAGCGCCGGGCGCAGCCGATCCCGACCGACCAGAGTCTCCGGTGCGCTTCATGGTGTCCAACTCAGGATGTACCACCCCACTCATGGAGGGGGCCGGAGAACGCCCCTAGCTCTGCGGAGCGTAGGCGATCATCTCGATCTCGATGAGAAAGGCTGAGTTGGCCAACCCGGAGGTCCCGACGGTGGTCCGAGCCGGCGGATCGGTCGGGAAGTACTCCCGGTAGACCGCGTTCATCGCGGCGAAGTCGCCGCCGGCATCGGTCAGGAATACGTTGACCTTCACCACATCGTCGAGGCTGACCCCGGCGTGCTCGAGGGTCACGATGAGATTCTCGAAGGTCTGGCGGGTCTGATCGGCCACGTTGTCCCCGGCGGTCTTGCCGGTCGCAGGATCGATCGGAACGTGCCCGGAGAGGTAGAGGGTGTCCCCCGCCCGCACCACCTGTGACAGAGGGTTGCTACCGGACGTCAGATAGGTCTTTCTAGGCATCTCTTAATACTCCTTCCTCCCCCGAGGACCGTCCGTCGCAGCCTCGCGCCCTTAAGAGACCGCGATGGGCACGGTCGAGCGGGACCGGATGGGACATCCTGGGGAAACGCCTACCCGAAAGTCTACTCGAAATTCGACCCCTCGAAGTCAGGGGGATCGGTCCACCGGGTAGCGGAGGCTACAGTGGCAGGGCTGGAACTCGGTAGCCGAGGGACTCACCTGCCCCGTCCTCGAACTGGGTACAAGCTACCTGAGAGCCTAGAGAGATCAGCGCCGACCCGGAGCGACAGATGGAATCGTGCCCTGGATCAGGGACCGGCGGGGTGGTGGGCTGGGCACTGCGAGTCGGCGGTCCTACTGGTCTGCGGGGGACCTCCCGGTTCACAAGGCCACGGTCCCTGGCACCCGACGTGCGCGGGACCCCCTCCACTCTCCCGACCTGCTGAACTGAGGTGCAGACGGAGCACGCCCACTTGAGGTTTTGGTGCGGACAGCGACCGCTACGATCTCCCCTAATCGAGGGTGAGCGCCTCGACTACGTCTGCGTGGCTCAGTTGCCCGAAGCGCTGATACCAGCGACCTACTGCGACGAAGGGCTCAGGGGTCTCAAGGCAGATCACGTCATCTGCCTCAACCTTCAACTGGGCCACGGCTTCGCTGGGAGCAACGGGCACAGCGACGATCACCCGTCCGGCACCCCTGCTGCGAACGGCCCTGAGCGCCGCCCGCATGGTCGCGCCGGTGGCGAGGCCGTCATCCACCAGAATCACGGTCCGGCCCGACATCCTGAGGGGCTTGCGACCGACCTGGTAGAGCCGCTCGCGCCGCTCGAGTTCACGCTGCTCGGCCTCAGTGACGCGCTCCAGTTCGGCCTCGGTGATCCCCGCATAGCTGATCACCTCGTCGTTCAGGATGCGAACCCCGCCGCTGGCGAGAGCGCCCATGGCCAACTCTTCGCGCCCCGGTACGCCCAACTTCCGGACCAGGAACAGGCCCAGTTCCGCCCCGAGGGCCGTGGCGACCTCGCGCGCTACCGGGGCCCCGCCGCGAGGGAGGGCCAACACCAGGGCGTCGCGGCCGACCGGCGGCAGGGCAGAACCTAGCCGACGGCCGGCATCCACGCGGTTACGAAAGATCAGACTGCGCGCGTGGCTGCGCGTCCTCGTGAACCTCGGCGTCGCTTCTCATAACCCCCTTTAGTCTCGCACTCAAGGACCCGGCAGGACAAGGAGACCCAGATGCCGTGAGCCCTGTATTCCCGGCACTCTATACTACCTGCCATAGCTACCAAGCCCCACCATGATCGGCCTTGCAACTAGAGTCGGGTGACCGCACAAGAGATATCACCCTGGACAATCGGAGTTCGTATGCGATCAGCCGCCTTGCCAAGAGTACAAAACGTACTTGACGTTAAGGCTTTATGAGGCGAAAGTCTCGGCCGAATTTGAAACGCACTCCGGTCTGTGTTATACCTGAATATGCGCAAAGCGCTGGTCGTTCCCGACTAGGGCCTCTTCTGGTGGGGATAACCATTCCACTCGTCTCGCCTGTGCGAGAGGTGGCAGAGGCATACCCTCTGCGGTTATCGGCTCCCGTGGAACGGCTGAAGCTGGCGAGGGTTGGTATCAACCCGACCTGCGCTGGCTTATCGGCATGCTTTGCGGATGGCAAACCACATGAGTCTAGTACGGAGAGGTGTTGGTTATACGTGACCGCCACAAAGATTTTTACTCGTTTCTTGCCCATCATCCTCGGCTCGAGTCTGTTCCTAGGCGCCGCCCAGGCACAAGACTGCAACGGCATCGACCGGCCCATCGTGTTCGCCGGTCTCGACTGGAACAGTGCCCAAGTCAGCAACGCCATCGTCCGCTACATCCTCGAGCAGGGCTTCGCCTGCACCACCGATGACATCCCCGGCTCAACCGTGCCGATGGTACAGGGCCTGGTACGGGGCGATATCGACGTCAACATGGAGATCTGGCGCAACACCGCCCCCGAGACCTACTACGAAGCGGTCGAGACCGGCGACGTCCTCGACTTGGGCCTGAGCATGAGTGCAGCGGAGCTATCGTTCCTGGTTCCACGCTATATGGTCGAGGGCGACCCCGAGCGGGGCATCGAGGCGACGGCACCGGGCCTCCGGTCCGTATCCGACCTAGTCGAGCATGCCGAGCTGTTCCGAGACCCGGAGGAGCCCAACAAGGGACGCTACTACAACTGCATCATCGGCTGGCAGTGCGAACTGGTCAACAACGCCAAGCTTGCAACCTACGGCCTCGAGGAGTCGTTCACCAACTTTAAGCCCGGCACCGGACCGGCGCTAGCCTTCTCGCTGGCCGCCGCCTACGAGAAGGGAGAGCCCTGGCTCGGCTACTACTGGGGGCCGACCTGGGTCCTCGGCGAGTACGACATGATCGCTCTCGAGGAGCCCGAGTACAGCGACGCCTGCTGGGAGGGTGACCAGGGCTGCGCCTTCCCCGTCTCCATCGTCCACGTGGCGGTGAGCAAGGAGTTCGCCGAGGCCGCCTCGCAGGAGATGTTCGACCTCCTCGAGGCCTACAGCATCGACGGAGACCTGATGAGCGGTCTGCTCGCCTTCATGCAGGCCAACGATGTCGAAGCCGCCGAAGCCGCCCTCGAGTTCCTCCAGAGCCGGACCGACCTCTGGACCACCTGGGTCTCAGACGAGGTTGCCGAGCGAGTGCTGGCCTCGCTCAACTAAAAGACACAGCAGGGGGCCGCTGTGGCGGCCCCCTGCAGGCCACGGCTGCAGACGTGAGACGTTCCCCCACCCCGACCGGAGAGGTACCCACCAGACCTTGACAGAACCCGTAGCCTTGGAATCGGTGCCGGCAGAGGTAATAATTGAGTGCGAAGGGGCGGTTCTCGACTAGGCCCCTACCTAAGCTCATACCCGGGGGGATGAAGAGTGCTCGATAGCTCGCTTCTTAAGAAGGGATAGCTGCATCTGGAGGACGGCTTGAAGGGGGATATAAAGATAATCTCGCATTACAGCCCGGCTGCACCGTGAACCTATTTTCTCAACTCGGAACCTGGTTCCAGGAGTGCAGAGCAAGCCTAAGCCAGATCTTAACCACCTTCCCCGAGGGGTGCCGGATCCCCCTGAAGGAGTGGTCCAACGACGGCTTGCGAAGCTTGGTCCGCAACTACGGCAACATCTTCGATATCGTCAACGACCAAGTCTTGCTGATCCTCTACCGCCTCGAAGGGCTGCTGTTGGCGCTCCCCTGGTGGCTGGTGATCCTCGCGATCGGCGTGGTGGCCTGGAGCGCCTCTGGCAAACGGGGCCTCGCCGTCGGACTGGCCCTGTCACTCGTCGTCATCGGCATGTTCGGCCTCTGGGACGACACCGTGCGGACCCTGACGATCATGCTCCTCGCCACCACCCTGACGGTGCTGGTCGGTCTCCCCATCGGCATCCTGGCGGCCACTAGCCGCACCGTCCAAGCAATCACGAACCCGATCTTAGACGGGATGCAGACCCTGCCGTCGTTCGTCTATCTCATCCCGATGGTCTTCTTCTTCGGACTCGGCAACGTCGCCGCCATCTTCGCCACCT
Organism: Truepera sp. bin119; assembly: GCA_002239005.1. GTDB lineage: Bacteria > Deinococcota > Deinococci > Deinococcales > Trueperaceae > MPNL01. The sequence continues at coordinate 17,978 of MPNL01000042.1, read as the reverse complement.
TCACCTATGCGGTGCCACCGATGATCCGGCTGACCAACCTAGGTATCCGCTTAGTCGACGAACAGGTGGTGGAGGCCTCCGAAGCGTTCGGCGCCTCAACGGTGCAGGTCCTCTGGGGGGTGCGCCTGCCACTGGCCATGCCGACCATCATGGCCGGCGTCAATCAGGCGATCATGATGGCGCTGGCGATGGCGGTGATCGCCTCGATGATCGGCGCCCGGGGCCTCGGTGCCGAGGTGCTCCGCGGCGTCAACAACGGCAACTTCGGTCAGGGGCTCGAGGCGGGCCTGGCGATCGTGGTGCTCGCCATCATCCTCGACCGGATCACCGCCGGCTACGGTCGGCGGCTCGACTACTCCACCGAACCGGCTCAGGGCGGCGGTCGTGGCTAAGATCGAGGTCCACAACCTCTACAAGATCTTCGGGCCCCGGCCCCAAGAGGTGTTGTCGCAGGTTCAGGCCGAGGTCCCCAAGGATGAGATCTGGGCCAAGACCGGACATACGGTGGGGCTCGACAATATCAGCTTGAGTGTGGAGCAGGGTGAGACCTTTGTGGTAATGGGGCTCTCCGGCAGCGGCAAATCGACCTTCGTCCGCTGTATCAACCGCCTGATCGAGGCGACCGCCGGTGAGATCCTGATCGACGATAGTCAGGTGCTCGAACTCTCCGACCGGGAGATCAAGCAGCTGCGACGGGAGAAGCTGGGCATGGTATTCCAACGCTTCGCCCTGCTCCCGCACCGGAGTGTCATCCGCAACGTCGCCTACGGCCTCCGGGTTCAGGGGGTAGCCCGAGAGGAACGGCTCCAACGGGCCCAGCATTGGATCGACGTGGTCGGCCTAAGCGGCTATGAGCAGGTGCGCCCCAGGCAGTTAAGCGGCGGCATGCAGCAGCGGGTCGGCCTGGCGCGGGCGCTATGTACCGACCCGGAAGTGCTGCTGATGGATGAGGCGTTCAGCGCCCTCGACCCGCTCATCCGCCGGGAGATGCAAGACGAACTGCTCCGGTTGCAGCAGGAACTGCATAAGACCATCATCTTCATCACCCACGACCTCGATGAGGCCCTGCGGCTAGGCGACCGGATCGCCATCCTCAAAGATGGCCGCCTGGTGCAGATCGGCACGCCCATCGAGATCATCACCCGACCGGCCGACTACTACGTCGAGGCGTTCGTCCGCGATGTCAACCGCGCTCGAGTCCTGACCGCAAAGGTGGTCATGGACAGGGAGGTCGCTCTCATCCCGGTGAGCACCCCCCCGCAGGACGCCTTGAGAGGCATGCGCAAACTCAACCAATACCTCAGCTACGTAGTCGATCACAACCGCAAGTACCTGGGGGTAGTGCTAGCCGAACAGGTCGCCTCCGCTTCCAAGGCTGGTGACCCCAACCTGGCCGGGACCCTGATAGCGGACACCCCTACCACCACTCCCGATAAGGTTCTCACAGACCTCCTCGCTGTTTCGGCCGCCAGTACTCTCCCGATCGCGGTGGTCGATGAACAGGGGGTATTTCTCGGTGCCCTGCCGAAAGCCCTCATCCTGAGGGCGCTGGCAAGCGAGCATGAGATCCTGAGGGTGCTGGCAAGCGAGCAGGAGGGGGAAGAGCTGCTTTCGGCGAAGGCCGCTGCGTGGGAGGCTGGCGAGGACTGGGACTGAGACCTCCCGGTTGATCCTCATTTGAGTGCAGCAGGCAGACGGCTGGGGGCGTAACTGGGGACCCCGGTTCTCTTTTGGGACCAAGCTACCTAGCTGCCAACCCCGTTGCCGGGCTTGACGCTCTCCGCTAGCCGCGACTACCTCCGTCACTCTGAGCCTCGGTCTTCTTGGACCTGGCAATCCTGCCAGCCTCGTTGGGCTTCAACCTCTTTGGGGATGGCCTGAGAGATCTCCTAGACCCGGCACTTCGAGGGCTGGCCCGATCTGCACAACAGGATTATGCACAACTAGGTCAGGTCTTGTGATTCTTGATCAAGTCATATAGACTAACATATGCAGACTTTCCACCTTCACGAGGCAAAGGCCCGCCTCTCCAAACTCATCGAGGCAGTGCAGAGTGGTGAAGAGATCGTCATCTCCCGCTACGGAAAACCTGTCGCGAAACTCGTCGGACTGGGCGGGCTCGGAACCCGTGAACTCGGCTTCTACCCCATCGCCTTTACCTCGGATCTGCTCGACCCCACCAGCAACGATGTGCTCGAGAGTTTCTACGGCAGCGAGTAAATGCGCTACCTGCTCGATACCCACACCCTGGCGTGGGCGGTGGGGGATCCCGCGCAGCTCAGTAAACGTGCCCACACCCTCCTGAGCAATCCCGGAAACGCCCTGCTGGTCAGTCCCGCCAGCATCTGGGAGATGAGTATCAAGCACCGCCTTGGCAGGTGGCCCGAGGTGGCACCATTTATGGACGAACAGATCTATCGCGAGATCACGCGCCGACTGGGTAGTCAGGAACTGCCGATCCGTCACCAGCACGCGCGCCTGGCAGGCCAGTTCAATGTTCCTCACCAGGACCCGTTCGACCGACTGCTGGCAGCACAGGCGCTGCTGGATGGGGTCCCGCTGATTAGCAAGGATGACTCCCTCGAGCAGTTTCCTATCACCCGGCTGTGGTGAGGCCGAAGCGGAAGGTCGAACAGTGCGGACGCTTGGTCCGCTACCCGGTAGAGGCATGGTGGTGGCTCACGCGGGTTTCCCTTGGTCTCCTTCCCCCCGAGCGGACCCGACAGGTGAACACTTCCGGTCGCTATTTCGACCTGAACACCGACAAGCGTCCGCCAGCCGCCCCCTGCTAGCTCGAGGAGTCGTTCACCAACTTTAAGCCCGGCACCGGACCGGCGCTAGCCTTCTCGCTGGCCGCCGCCTACGAGAAGGGGGAACCCTGGCTCGGCTACTACTGGGGACCGACCTGGGTCCTCGGCCAGTACGACATGATCGCCCTCGAGGAGCCCGAGTACAGCGACGCCTGCTGGGAGGGTGACCGGGGCTGCGCCTTCCCCGTCTCCATCGTCAACGTGGCGGTGAGCAAGGAGTTCGCCGAGGCCGCCTCGCAGGAGATGCTCGACTTCATCGATGCCTACAGCATCGATGGAGACCTGATGAGCGGTCTGCTCGCCTTCATGCAGGCCAACGACGCCGAGGCCGCCATCGAGTTCCTCCAGAGCCGGACTGACCTCTGGACCACCTGGGTCTCAGCGGTAGCGGACGCACCCGGGAACGGTGAAGGGGCTCTCCGGCCCTCCCACTCAGCCCCGCCAGGGGAGGCTGAGCTTGCCTGCCACCGCGGGGTGGGTTGCTCCGGTCGCGGACGGCAGGGTGTTAGCGAGGCCGTGGTAGGCGTAGTAGGCCATCACGCCGAATGACAGCGCCTCGCGATCCCTGGAGTGCCAACCCCTCTCTTCGAAGGTCATGACCGGCACCGGCAACCGCTCCCGGAGCATCCGCATCAGGGTCGGATTGAGCGCCCCGCCGCCCGCAACGAAAATTTCGTCAAGGCCGAGGGGAAGGACGTAGCGGCGGTAGGCGCGGGTCACCGACTCGGCGGTGAGAGCTGTCAGAGTGGCGATCAGATCGGCGGGCGAGACGGCGTCCAGGTCTGCCCGGCGCTCGAGTTCGGCAAGGCTGAAGTGCTCGCGGCCGGTAGTCTTCGGGGGCGGCAGATCGTAGTAGTAGTCGTCGAGGAACTGCGCCAGCAACTCCAAAACGACGCGGCCCGCAGCGGCCGTGCGGCCGTCCTCATCGAAGGGGCGGCGGTAGTACCGCATCATCGCCTCGTTGATCAGGCAGGTAGATGGGCCAGTGTCGAAGGCGAACACCTCGCCTGTCTCGCTGTCGCTCGGGAGGTAGGTGAGATTGGAGATGCCCCCGAGATTATGCACCGCCTGGGCGCGGCCCGGAGCGGAGAACAGCTTGAGGTCACCGAACGAGACCATCGGCGCAGCCTGGCCTCCTGCCGCCATATCGCCCTGACGGAAGTCCGATAGCACCGGGAGTCGGCAGCGTTCGGCGGTGATCGAGGCCTCACCCAGCTGCAGGGTACTGACGGTGCGCCAGCCCCGAGACTCATCGACGCGGGGGATGTGGTAGACCGTCTGCCCGGAGAGGGCGATCAGGTCGATACTGTGACGGAGTGCGACCGCCTCAGCCAGCTGCGCATAGGCGTGACCCACCTCGGTGTGCAGTTGGGTCAGGAGCAGTACGTCCGACGTCTCGGGCCGCAGGGCCGCCTCCAAGCGCGCCCGCAGATCGTCGGGGTAGGGAGAGCCGACCCGGTCGAGGACCTCCCAAACGAGCGCGCCATCTTGCAGTTCGAATCGCGCCAGCACGCTGTCTACCCCGTCGAGCGAGGTGCCGGACATCAGGCTGAGGACGCTCGCGGCGGGCAGATCGTTCACGACAGCGCCACCTTCACCACCTCGTGGAACGAGGCACGCAGGTCGTCCACACCCTCGCACAGGCGTCGATCCGGGTGCACCCGGTTGGTCAGCAGCACCGCGAACCAGCCCCGCTCCGGCTCGACGCGGAGGCTGGTGCCCGTAAATCCGGTGTGCTGGTAGCCGCCATCTGCCAACAGCATCCAGCCGAGGCCGACGCTGCGGCCCCCGCCGCAGGCGTACTCCCGGAGCGCCTTCCGGAGCAGCCCCTCGCGGCCGAGCCGGGGGTCGAACTCGAGCCAAGCGCGGGCATAGAGGGCTAGGTCACTGGCGGTGCCGAACAGCCCCGCGTGGCCCGCCACCCCATCCATTACGAAGGCGTTCTCGTCGTGCACCTCCCCCTCGAGGAGGCGGCCGCGCCAGCCGCAGTTCTCGGTGGCGGCGACCGGAACCCCAGAGAGGGGACCGAACCCGGTGGAGCCCATGCCGAGCGGTTCGAAGACAGCCTTGCAGGTGAAGGCGTCGAGGCGCTGACCCGTCACCCGCTCGACCACCGCGCCCAACAGGATGAAGCCGAGATCGCTGTATACAACCGTCCCAGGCCCGGACCCGAGCGGGGTCTGGAGGGCATTTGCCAGCGCCGTAAGGCGGGTCGAGGCGAGACTGAAGATGGGCCTCCAGTCGGGCAACCCCGAGCTGTGTGACAGCAACTGGCCCAGGGTGGCATCGGCGACGCTGGGCCGCTGGAACCAGCCAGCGTTGCTGAAGAAGCGACCGACTGGATCTCTGAGCGTCACCTCGCCCTCACCCACTAGGCGCAGGACCGCTGGCAGGGTAGCGGTCACCTTGGTGAGCGAGGCGAGGTCGAAGCGAGTGTCGGCGGTAGCAGCCGGCCCACCGTAGCGTCGCACACCCAAGGCCACGGGCGGGTAGGTCTCGGCAGCGGTGCCGACCACCGCGACCGCAGCTGGTATCTCACGATGCGCGATCGCCGCAGCGAGCCTAGTGGTGACGCCACCGAGAGCCTCCGGCATGGTCGTAGGCTAGCATGCAAGTCCGATTGACCGGGGTGACCCAGGACTGGTACGGTTGGGGGGAGAATCGCCACCTGGACAGCAGTGCTTTAGAAGCCTGTCAACCAACACCCATTCAAGGAGGTACTCCTATGCGCAGGTTCATCGCCATCGCCATGCTGTGCTTCAGCTTCGCCCTGGCACAGTCGGGGACGCTCGAGATCGCGGTAGACCAATCCCCCGTCGGCCTCGACCCCCACCTCGTGACGGCCTTCTCCAGCTTCCAGGTCATCGGTCAGATCTACGAAGGTCTGCTCGAGGTCAATGCCGACCTGCAGCTCGAACCGGCGCTGGCCGAATCGTTTACGGTCTCCAGCAGCGGCCTCAGCTACACCTTCGACCTGCGTGACGGGGTAGCATTCCACAACGGCAGAGCGCTGACCAGCGACGACGTAGTGTACTCGTTTGAGCGGGTCATGGCTGAGGAGACCGGCTCCCCGCAGGCGAGCCGCTTCAGCCAAGTGGCCACGGTGGTGGCGACCGACCCGGATACCGTAGTGTTCACCCTCTCCGAAGCCTTCGCCCCGTTCCTGTCGAACCTGCCGAACCTGAGCATCGTCCCGCAGGAGGTCGTGGAGGCAAACGGCGACCTGCAACAGGTCGCTGTCGGCACTGGACCGTTCATGCTCGCCGAGGTCGTTCCCGACACCTTCACGCTGCTCGAGGCGAACCCGAACTACTACCGGGAGGGCGAGCCCGGCGTGGCGGCGCTGCGCTACAATGTCGTGCCCGAAGCCTCGACCCGCTCTGCGGGCCTGCGGACCGGCAGCTACCACCTGATGCCGGTCGTCGACCCGGCCACCGCCGAAACGCTGCGCGGCGCCAGCGGCATCACCATGCTCGAGACCCAAGACCTAGCCTACAGCCTGGTCGGGATCAACACTACCCGAGCGCCGCTCACCAACTCCGATGTGCGCCGAGCCATCAACCTTGCAATTGACCGGGAGGAGATTGTCGAGGCGGTCTACTTCGGCAACGCCGTGCCCGGCGGTCCGCTGAGTCCCGGCCTCAGCGACTGGGCGCTCGACATCAGCGAATACCCCTGCTACCAGCACGCCGCCGCCGCCGCCAAGGCGCTCCTAGCCGGGGTCGGCGCGGAGGGGCTCGAGCTCGAGATCCTCGCCTTCGGCACGCTCCAGGTGGTCTCCGACCTAGCCCAAGTGGTCCAAGCGCAGCTGAACGATGCCGGTTTCAACGCCACTGTCAACATCGAGGAGTTCGGCACCTTCGTGCAGCGCTGGCGCAACTCCGACTTTGACGTGTTCGTAAGTCTCAACGGTGGCAACATCGACCCCGACGGCTACCTCAACCGCACCTTCCACACCGGCGGCTCGACCAACGTGTTCCTCTATAGCGACGCTCAAGTCGACGCACTGCTCAATGCCGGCCCGACCAACTGTTCCCTCTATAGCGCCGCTCGGCTCCACGCACTGCTCGATGCCGGCCGCACCAACACCGACTTCGCCGCCCGCCAGGACATCTACCGGCAGCTGCAGCACCTTCTGGCCTGCGACGGTCCCATCGCCCACGTCGCCTACGGCACCCTGTTCACCGCCCACCGCGACGAGGTCGAGGGCTTCCAGCAGATCCCGACCCGCGGCCTACGCTACCTGCGCAACCTCACCCTGAGATAACACCCGGGGAGGGTCGTCGCCGGCGCGGGACTCTCCCCCTACCCTCCCACCACCCGCCATGACGACGTACGTCGCTCGCCGCCTGCTCGACCTCTTCATCGTCCTGCTGGGCGTCTCCATCATAGTGTTCTTGATGATCCGGCTGATCCCCGGCGACGCTGTCGAGATCATGCTGGGCGCCAATACCGACATCACCCCGGAGCGGGTCGACGCCATTCGCAGGCGGCTCGGGCTTCACCAACCCATTGTGGTGCAGTACCTCCACTGGTTCGGCGGCGTTGTCCGGGGAGATCTCGGGGAGAGCATCTGGACCGGCAGGCCGGTCGCCGGGGAGATCCTGGCGCGGCTCCCGGTGACCCTCGAGGTCACCGGGCTGGCGCTGGCGTTCGCACTGCTGGTCAGTTTCCCGCTGGGCGTCCTGGCGGCGCGGGCACGGGGCGGCCTAGGCGACGTGGTGGTGCGCATCCTGTCGATCGTGGGGCTGACCCTACCGTCATTCTGGACCGGAGTGCTGATGATCTACTTCGTCTCGCTCTATCTGCGCGCCCCTCCCGCCATGCGGGCCCGGGTTGCTGATAACTTCCTCCGCCTCTCTCTATCTCCCCCCCTGGCCCGCCATCGGCTACGTGCCGCTGCGCAACGACCTCCTGGGAAACCTGTCGCGGATGGTGCTGCCGACGCTAGCCGTCTCTTTCCCGATGATCGCCGGACTGAGCCGCATTCTCCGGTCGAGCCTGCTCGAGGTGCTGCGTCTCGACTACGTCCGGACCGCCCACGCCAAGGGGCTGGCCGCCCGGATGGTGCTCTACAAACACGCGCTGCGCAACGCCCTGATCCCGGTGGTGACCATCGTCGGGGTGCAGGTCGGCTACCTGCTCGGTGGGGTGGTAGTGATCGAGCAGGTGTTCGCCATCCCCGGCATCGGCCGGCTGGTTATCGGCGCCATCAACGAACGCAACTATCCGCTGGTCCAGGGGATCATCCTGGTCATCACCGCTATCTTCGTGGTGGTCAACCTGCTGGTCGACCTCACCTACGTCCTGATCGACCCCCGGGTGGAGTACGAGTGATGACCGCGTTCTTCTGGCAACTGTACCGGAATCGGGTGGGCTTTCTAGGATTCGTTCTCTCCGCCGTGGTGGTGCTGCTGGCGCTGCTGGCGCCGCTGATCCGCAGCCACGATCCGCTTGAGCAGAGCATCCGTGACCGCTTCGAGGGACCGACCCGCAGCCACCTGCTGGGCACCGACAACTTCGGCCGCGACATCTACTCGCGGGTCCTCCACGGCTACCGCACCAGCGTGGTGGTGGCCCTCACTGCGGTCGGGCTGGCCACGGTCGTCGGCACCCTGATCGGGCTCGTCGCAGCCTATTATGGCGGCTTCATCGACCGGCTGCTGATGCGCCTGATGGACATCCTGCTGGCCTTCCCCATCATCCTGCTGGCGATCGCGGTGGTGGCGGTGCTGGGCTCGGGAACTGTCAATACCGCGCTCGCCATCGGCATCGTCTATACCCCGATCTTCGCCCGCCTGGCCCGCGGCCCGGCCCTGAGCGTCCTCGCCTGGGATTACGTCGCCGCCGCTACAGCGCTCGGCGCGGGGGGCCGCCGCATCGTGCTCCGCCACGTGCTACCCAACGTGGCCGCTCCGGTCCTGGTGCAGACCACCCTGGGGCTATCCACCGCCATCCTGGTCGAGGCCTCCCTGTCATTTTTGGGGCTCGGCACCCAGCCGCCGACGCCGTCGCTGGGCCTGATGCTCTCCGACAGCCGCGACTACCTGCTGCTGTCGCCCTGGGTCTCGGTCTTCTCGGGCCTGGCAATCCTGTTAGCCTCGTTGGGCTTCAACCTCTTCGGGGATGGCCTGAGAGATCTCCTGGACCCGGCACTCAGAGGGCAGGCCTGATAGGTACAACTGGGTCAGCCCCCGGTAGTGATGTGAGAGTATCCCACCCCCCTACCAGATCCAGCGGATCCGTCCTTAGAGATGCGTACCAGACCTTGGCAGAGCCCGCGGTTTTGGAATTGGTGCCGGTAGGGAGATCGTGGAGTGAAGGGGCGGTTCTCGAACAGGCTTCACCGAGTTTTGCCCCTACCAGGAGAGAGAAGAATGATCGAGAAATCGCTTTCCGGACGGGGATAACCCCATTTGAAGAACGACTTGAAGGGGGTATGAGATAATCTCACACTACGACCCGACACCGGCCCTTCGAACCCACCTGGAGTGCTTACCAGAGCGACCGCTACCGACTGGCGCCCAGCGCCCCCGACCTGTAACGCGGGACGGGAACTGATGGAGAGTGCAGCCATGAATACCGAGAAGGTCCTCGACGCCTTCGATCAACTCGATATCTGGCCGGTCGAGCGCAGCCTCTCCGCGATCATCGCCGCTAGCGCCCAGGCGGTGGGAGCGGTGAAGGCTGCACTGCCACAACTCGCCCGGGCCGCCGACGGCGTCGAACTGAAGCTTGCGGCAGGCGGCCGCCTCCTCTATCTCGGGGCCGGAACATCGGGCCGGCTAGCACTCCAAGACGCCGCAGAATTGCTGCCCACCTTCGGCTTCGACCGGGCGCTGGTGCTCATGGCGGGCGGCGAGGAGGCCGGCACCACCGCCCGTGAAGACGACGAGGACAACGAGGAAGGGGCGTGGGCAGCCATCGAGAAGGCCGGCGTAACCGAGAGTGACATCGCCATCGGGCTCTCCGCCAGCGGCCGCACCCCCTACACCGTCGCGGGCGTCACCGAGGCCCGCCGCCGGGGTGCGCTCACCGTTGGCATCGCCAACAACCCTGGAAGCGCCCTGCTCGCGGCTGCCGAAGTACCGGTGCTCCTCGACACCGGCCCCCAGGCGCCTGCCGGGGCCGCCGGGCGCCCCCGGCCCGCGCCCCGGGGTGGCGGGGGGGCCCGCCCCGCCTCGCCGCAGGCACCGCCCAGAAGGTCGCTCTCAACGCACTCTCCACCGCCGTCCTGGCCCGCCTCGGCGGGGCCTATGGCAACCTCATGGTCGGCATGCGACCCATAAACGACAAGCTGCGCCGCCGAGCCATCGCCATCGTCGCGAGCGCCACCGGGTCCAGCGAGGATGCCGCCCGCGCCGCCCTCAAGGCGACCGACTGGGGAATCCGCGAGGCCATCGTCGCGCTCGAGACCGACCTCGAACCGGAGCGGGTCAGGGCGGTGCTGGCCCGCTCTGGAAACCGTGTGCGCGAGGCCCTACGTGCCGCGGGAGAGGGGACTGAGGGACCGCCGAACAGCCCGTGATCCTCGCCCACATCCTCAGGCGACCCCTCTATGGGTCGCGGCCAACCAAGGGCTCGTCCGATTCGCTTCACCCTAGCGCGACTTCTCGGACAGTCACGGCCTTCATCTACCTCGTTGGCTGTGGAGCTCTCCGGCGCCAGCCTCCCCCCAGCCTGCTCACCCGACCTCCACTACGCCCTCGACCACACGCTCATAATCGCCATGAGCCAGTCGGGTAGCTCGAGCGACATCCTCCGCTAGCCTCGTAGCTCTGCGCAAGGCTGGAGCGCTGACCCTGGCAGTGAGCGAACGCCGGTACCCCCTGACCCAGAAATCGACACGCAAGATCTTGGTTGGTATAATCGTTACCCATACGGTAACGAAACCAGAGTAGAATGTATGGACATCGCCTTCAGAACTCGGAAGCTCAAGAAGATCTTCAACTCGGAGAAGGAACTCAAGAAAGTGTATGGCAACTTGGCACCTACTATCCAGCTGCGCCTTGCGGTTCTGAAGAATGCCCCTACATTATCAGCGGTGCCCACAACCCGACCGGAGCGGCGGCACCAGCTCCGCGGCAAGCTGAGGGGACAGTACGCCGTAGATATTGATCCTCGATACAGACTGGTTTTTAAACCGAGCCACGACCCGGTCCCACGAAGAGAGGACGGAGGAATCGATACCGACAGTGTAACCGCGATCACCATCAGGGAGATAACCGATTACCACTAAAGGGGGGTTACCAAATGGCGACAGCGGCCAACCAGTATCAACCAGACTATGCCGTCCCACCGGGTTGGGTCTTGGCGGAACGCCTTGAGGCGCAGGGGATCTCGCACGCCGAGTTCGCTCGGCGGTGTGGTCGGTCCCCAAAGTTGATCAGCGAGATCATCGCGGGAAAAGCTCCCATTGAACCGGTGACCGCGCTTCAGTTCGAGAGGGTGCTGGGGGTAAACGCACGTATCTGGATAGGCATCGAGTCCGACTACAGGCTTCACCAAGCGCTCGAAGCCGAGACAAAAAAGGCTGCGGAATCGGCTGCATGGGCAAAGCGCTTCCCGATTAGCGAACTGGTGAAGCGGAAGATTATCCCCAAACCAGCATCGAGTGCCGATAAGGTCTCTACCTTGTTAGCCTTCTTCGGCGTGGGGTCGGTAGAGGCGTGGCAGAGCAGGCACAACAAGGAGAGAGTCGCCTACCGCCACTCTCCAAGTTTCAGGAGCAATGAGTGGGTGTTGGCAACGTGGCTCCGGCTTGGAGAGCTAGAGGCAGAACAGGCGGAGTGTGCCGATTATAGCGAGTCAGCCTTCAAAAGGGCTTTGGTCCGCATTAGAGAGTTGACAGCTATCCCAATCGATGAAGCCTTGTCGGAGACGCGACGGCTCTGCCTGGAAGCGGGCGTCGTTCTCACTGTTACCAAGCCACTGCCCAAGCTGGCCCTTAGTGGGACAACCCGTTGGCTGACACCGCGCAAGGCGCTGATCCAGTTGAGCGCTCGCCACCTGACCTGCGACCACCTGTGGTTCAGCTTCTTTCACGAGGCCGCCCATATCCTGCTCCACAGCAAGAGGGGCATCTTTGTCCAGGGTGGCAAGGGCAAGCTGACGGACGCCGATGCGGAAGCCGACAGATGGGCGTCCGATTTTCTGCTACCGCGTCACCATTGGGATCGGTTTATAAGGGGTACCTCTTTCGACGAGAGTGGCGTTGTTCAATTCGCCGCTAACCAGAGGATCGATCCCGGTATCGTCGTCGGAAGGCTCCAACATGAAGGGCAGCTGCCCTGGAGTCAGCTCAACCACCTGAAGTCACGCCTGCAGTGGGGGGAGGACGCAGGCTGACTCTCGGTGCTGGCTGATCCCTGCCCTACAGGTACTTAGCCTCGCGACGAGTTCGCCATGCCTGGGACGGCGGCCATAAGGCCCTGCCCTGAATCTCAGGTCGTAACTACTCTATTTGCCGCGCTCTCCGCACTGATGCAGTAATAGAAGGCATCGCGCTTCACTGGGCTTGCCCGACCGCCTCAGCAGTGGCGTCACGAAATAGGGCAAAGCTCCGTGAGCGGCTACGCGCCAGGTCGACATGGACAGCGACGGCCCGGGCCGCCTCCACCTTGCGCAGGCCGGTGGTGACGTAGCCACCCCGCTTCAAGATGCGCTCGAACGCTTCCCAGGTCCCGCTGATAGCATCCGGGTCGCGATAACGCGCCTGCTTCGTAACGGTTGGCGACACGCGGGGATAGGCACCGAAGCACCGCCTACCAATCGCCGAAGTACCACGCCTCCAACTCTTCAATCACGATACGGTTGGCTACTTGCCAGGGGCCGCCGCTGGCTTGTGAGCGCGTACGCAGTCTCGCCGCCATCGCTGCGGCTTCGAGTTCCGCCTTGAGCTTCTTGCAATCGTCGTTGTCGCGGTCGACCATCACGATGATGCGATATTCGTCGGGTAGCCAGCGGGCATAGCCGCACATCCTTCAGCTTCTTTCTCAGGTCGCGCTTACCTCGGAAGGGATGAACTTCAAAGGTGTGCCCCTCGGGTAACAGGCGCGGCAGCAGGCAGTGCAGAAACGCCTCCATCGACTGTTCCTCGACCAGCAGCAGATGCTGCGCCGTCATCGGGTATCCTCACAAGGCCTGCGAGACGGCGCGCCATGATCGACCAACGGATCGCCCACGCCGAATTGGCCCTCCATCCACAGGTCGCCGAGCCGCGCACCCTCTTCCACGAGCTCGTTGACGCCCTTGCTGTCCGAAACGCGTTGTGCCCGGGTGTAACCAGCATCATCGCGCCACAGGACGCGCACTTCCTTGGGCCGTAGGGCACCAAGGAAGAATGGAGAGTGGCTGGTGATGAGTAGCTGCGTGCGCTCGCAGGCCGCTCGGCATTCCTCCGCCAGTTCGGGCAGGAGGCGTGGATGCAGAAAATTCTCCGGTTCCTCGACCCCGATCAGCTTCGGCGGAGCCGGATCGTACAGGAGGGTCAGATAGGCGAGCATTTTCAGCGTCCCGTCGGAGGCGAAACGGGCGAGCACCGGCGTCGAGAACGGGGCGTCCTTGACGCGAAGAAGCAGTCGGCTGTCCGCCAGAACCTCCGCTTCGACCCTCTCGATACGCGGCACCCGCCGACGCAGGGTGTCGAATATCTTCTCCAACCGTTCGGGGTGCTGATTGTGAAGATACTGGATCACGTTCGCCAGGTTATTGCCCGTGGGCGACAGCCGCTCCTCGCCCCCTACCTCAGGGCTCCCCCGCGCGGCATCGGCGGAGAGGTAGGAGAGGTGCCAGTTTGTAATGAAGTCGCGCAGGGCGATCACACGCGGATTCTCCGCGAGCATACCGAGGGTGTTGACCGCCAACACATCCGGGCCGGAGAGTTTCCGCGGTACCCGCCTGTCGTCTCGCTCAGGTGCGTCGCCCGTAATAACCTCGCCATCGCCTAGCCTGTAGTCCAGGAAGTTGAAAGGGCGGCCCGCGCGGCCGCCTCGGGTCCAGCGCAAAAACTCGCGTGCGACGACGGGGTGCCCACTCTCTTCATCGATTTCCAGGTGGTAGGTGATGAGCGGCATGCGAACGTGTCCAACGTGTTCCCGGTATTTCAACTCGATGACGATCGGTCCCTGGCTATCGCGGCTTCGCGGTTCGCGAAAGCGCCCGCGTCGGTCCCACGCCTTGCGGATTCCGTCGGCGAAGCACTCCGACAAGAAGGCAAACACGTCGAAGACGGTGGATTTTCCGCTTCCGTTCGGGCCGAGCAGCACCGTGAGCGGCGTCAGTTCGGACAGGGTAACGTCGCGGAGGGCTCGGTAGTTCTTCACCTTCAGCGATGTCACCCGGGGTGGCTTATGCTCGGTCATCCGCCCGACCAAGTTCCATGCAGGTAAGCGGCATGGACGGGATCGAGTGTGGCCAAGAACCTCTCGCGCGTAGCAGCGGTATCCGTTTCGACGGGGCGGCGGGCATCGGGGTGTATGAGCAACTTGTGGCTGGTTACGTAGGTAGACTTGGGGGAGTAGACTGCCGCTCGAGCAGCAGCGGAGGCGTTGTAGTGGCAATCGCCCAGATAGTGGCGGGGGAAGCGCTCCTGCCGGTCAGTCATGCGCACCACGATATGCATTTTGTCCCTACACCTAAGCCAGAGCCTAAGTGTAAGCTCCTTCAGATTACCGGTCAATCAACCAAAGGCTTGAAATCCTCACCGGTCATGGGTTCATGTTCGTTCCAGCGACCGTGCATCTCAATCAAAACGCGCTGCTTCGACGGGGCGGGTTGGGGGTTTACCTGTACTACGTGCGCGGAATATTTTGGCGATTCAGCCATCGCCTTGACCAAATCTGCCACGAGATAGCGTGGTGCCCACCCCACCACATGGTAATCCGCTGTTTGGATTTGCACCGCCAACCCGGTCGCCGGATTGGTCAATTCCAGTGTGACGTACAGTTTTTCATCCTCGATCAGGCGGCCAATCCGCTCTTGGGCTGATAGATTTACGTGCCGCCAGCCGTGCAGAAAGAAACGGCACTTGAAGCTTCCGTCTTCGTGCTTTAAGAGTTTTGGAAAGACCTCGTAAGTGTCTGTGACGCGACGGCCACCATTTACCGATAGAATCTCGACAGGATCTGCATTCGCTGGGAGGCCGAGGTTGCACAGGTAATCCGTACGGTCTGGCCTTCCCGGTGCAATGACCCGATTCCTGAACAGTGGAAAGAGCTCTGAGGATCGGTAATCTTCCTTCAGATGAGGAAAATCCCAAAGTGGCGGGAACCCCGCCTCTTCTTTTGCCTCTTCCGCCCCACCCGTATAACGAAAGCGATATCGAGAATGTTCGACGTCAGCGTCCAGTCGCCCCACCGGGAACCACCGCCGGCTCCGTTCTTTGTCCTGCCAAGCTAGGAACAAGGTCTTCTCGCTCATCAGACAAGCTCCTGTAACCGTTCGCAATTATAGCGCACCAGCTCAATCGCGAACCTTCTGGCCGAAGGGGATATCCAGTCATTGGGGATGCGGTTTACAAGATCACTCACAATTCCCCGGTTCAATCCTCTGGGCCTCATTAACGCTGGTTGGAAAAGGTGTGGATAGGTGCGCGCCGCCCGCCGAACCAGTTCCAGAGGGCTGGGACCGTGTCGCTCGTTCTCCGACCAGTAAATTGCACCGCGCCCATTTTCCGCATAGCAACCGACGCGATCTTCTGTCAGATATCTGTCGCGGCGCCCATCTCGAAGCTCCCGGCCCAAGGAGGATGCGTGATCAAAGGAGGGGGCTACAGCCACATTCAGGTCGATATCGTCCCACTTCCAAAGCAGACCCCAGTTCTCATCATGGCGATCAGTGTTGCCTATCAACGCATCCAGAACCACGAACTCGGCGATGTCGAGCTTCGCCCGCCTCCTATCCTCAGGCTCTAAAATCTCGTCAATTACCTGCCAGATATTCTCCAGGGTATGGCTCGACTGACGAAATCTTCTTTCAAGGTCGTAGCCATGAACGACTCCCTCCAATAACTGGTTGCCATGGTGTAACAAGCTCCCTTTGCGGACAAAAGATTCTGTCACCGACCCACGTTCCCCTTGGAACGTGGCTAACTCTACCCTCGCATGTCTAGTCCCGAGCACAGAGGCTACTTCGCTGGCAATCTTCTCGGCCCAGTGCTCTCCTGTATTCTGCCGAGGGTATTTGAAGAGCCAAGCTGCTGGGCAGTCAGGATTCCAATACCAGAACTTCTCCTTGCTCCCCATTTGCTCAGGTTCAAGGATCCATTCCGGTTGCACCTCAACGATTGGGTATGGGTCAGACACGGCGATGACTTCGCGCAATCAGCTTCATACCGCCACAACTCCTCTTGGCAAGTGTCGCCCAGCACCCTCGCCAATCGTAGGCGTAGTATGTCACAACCTGAATTGGGCTGAGGGACTTTGACCAGCGCGGAGTACGGGCCAGATGGTCAGTACTCCTCTTGGGATCAGCCTTCGCCAGCCTAGCGCTGCTGGTGCCAGCTCAACCGATGGGGATGCGAGGAATCATCTCCGGCTCGAGCTACTGACCCTAAGCACCTCCCACGCATGGATTTAGCTGAGTACTTCTCAGTAGTCTCTCCAGAACTGGTCACGGCTATCTGGTCGTGCTGGTGATTAAGGGGCGAGAGGTCATGGTGTGGTCCTCGTCGGTGAGATCCACACCTCAGCATGAGCCAAGGGTCTACGAGCGGGCTTCTAGCCCCCCGACGGACGGCAGCTCAGGTACCGGCTGGGGAGGCGTTCGAACGGCGCAAGGCGCGTCAGCCGG
This sequence comes from Truepera sp. bin119, assembly GCA_002239005.1. Taxonomy (GTDB): domain Bacteria; phylum Deinococcota; class Deinococci; order Deinococcales; family Trueperaceae; genus MPNL01. The sequence goes on along the minus strand of MPNL01000042.1, from coordinate 1,377 downwards.
TGAACGGCCGCACCGGCTCTCGCTGCAACCTGAGCATGCCGGAGCCGAGAGTCACAAACCGCTCAAGTCTGCAAGACCCATCCGAACTCCAGGTGACGGCCCTCAAGTAAGCTATTTGTAGGGGGCCCACTAGTCTAAGGAGGCAACCTTGATTCGCATAAGGCCTGTGTACCTCATTATCGGTCTCGTCATCCTCATCCCCCTCGTTGGGGTCGCCTGGTGGCTCGTTTCTCCCCTCTTCCTGAACCGCACCGTCGAGGAAAGTTTTCCCCTCTCGGCCACAGCTACCATCCCCGAGAACATGACCCAGGCCGAGGTCGAAGCGGTTATGGCCGGTATGGCCAAGGTCGAATTCGCCGCCAGCGACGATATGCCTGCTCAGGACAACCCAATAGAGGTCGCGCGCGGCCAGCTCCAGGACGCCGACAGCTTCCACCGTGGCAGCGGCGGGGCGATCATCTATCAGTTCGCCGACGGCACGGCCTTCCTCCGCCTCGAGGAGATCGAGGTCACCAACGGTCCCGACCTGCATGTGATCCTCTCGGCTCACCCCCAGCCCAGTAATCAGCGAGAGCTCAAGGAGGGCGCCTACGTCGACCTCGGGCAGCTCAAAGGCAACCGTGGCAGCCAGAACTACGAGATCCCGGGCGAGGTAGAGTTGAGCGGCATCCAGAGTGTCGTCATCTACTGTATGCCCTTCCATGTGGTGTTCAGCACCGCCACTCTGATGGCGAACTGAGGGTGGACCCCGCGTTGGGTCTCGAGGCTGCAGCAGTTCGGGAGGTTGCAAAGCCGCACTAGCGATTCGAGGGGTCTTCCCTCGCTTGCAGCACAGCCGATCAGGGTTATCAGGGTCAGTTCCAGCGGTGGGTGATCTATACCTTGATGAGTTGGTGTATCGGTGGTGGAGGCGGGTCGAGCGCTACTTGCCGGGGGCGCAGGGGCGACTTGATCGGGGGCTCAAGCTGATCCTGCGAAGGTGGGTGGTGGAGCTCACTTCGGGTGGCGGACGTTCCAGCGGAGACTGAACCGGACTATAGCTTGCTGCCTGCCACCACCGAGCATTTCCTCTAGCTGGCAGTGATTCGTTTGATGGTGGGGAGATTGGTGAGCCAGATGTCAACCAACCCACATTCCGCACCCCCTGTTGATCAGCTAGGTATTTTTGATGTATGGCCACAGCAGAGGTGTCAGAGCTACGGATCGAGGACCTTGATCACCTCGGCATCATTGCCGGTGTGATCGACCGGATTGGCCTGGTGGAGGGGGTTAACGACCGGCTCGGCACCAGCCCGGATGAGATCATCACCACGGGCCAGATTCTCAAAGCGATGATCCTAAACGGCCAAGGACGGACTCTTCGGGTCGGATTCGTCA
>MPNL01000041.1 GCA_002239005.1 Truepera sp. bin119 | reverse complement strand
CACGTGCTCAGATCGGGCAGTCTGGCTGCGGCGAAGATCTGACTACCTGCTCGACGGTCGCGTCAATCTCCACTTTTGGGTGATCGGGCGCCCACGCTCGGGTTAAGTCTGGTCTAGCTCATTGGCCTCCTGTCCCCAAGGTTGGACACCATCGCACCCCCATCATAAATTCGATGGGGGACGATTGCGAAGTGAAATCAGGTTAAGTTGGTCCCCGTCGGTCGCTGTACAGCCAAATTAGGTCCATTGTCATAAGGATCGTTACCTTCGATCTATCCATTGTTCGTTCGTTGCAGTCGCTCCGGCGCATCCACACGAACGGTCACGATGTCTAAGCCGTGATATTGCTGATGAAGAACAGAGGAAGCGAAATGCCGCAGTAGCCGAAGTGAAACTTCCCGCTCGACCAGGACTCCAGCAGTCTGCTCGCCGAGCAGAGCGATCCGGTCCTGAAGGTTGTCCTCGCTGGTCGAGGCGATAAATTCGAGGACCGCCCCACCATCTTCCTTGTGCGCGGTCAACAGAAGCTGCCGGTGGTCGTGTTCCGCACGGGCTTCGTGCTTCTCGAGGAGCGTCAGCAATGTTTCTTCGCCGACGGCATCAAGACGGCTCGCCATCTCTTCGTCCCAGCTGCAGCGCGACGAGAATTCGCCAAGGAACTCCCTTAGCTTCGGTAGGGCCGAGAGTGCGAACTCCACCCTGGTCCGACTGCGGCGGGGCTCGGTCAGTTCCACGAACAGGGTCATGAAAATGGCTGCTAGACCGCCGGCAGTCATTCCGTTCTGCAAGAGGCCACCGACTAACCCCGAGAAATAATCAGGGAATATCACGCCGTTCTGGAAGCCGACACCGACCCAGAACGCAACACCCGAGATCAGGCCCTTGCGATAGTCGCCCCCATCCTGGACGACAATCTTCAAGCCGACCATGAAGAGCATTGCCATCAATACGGTGGCATAGGCTGCGACGACCGGACCTGGTATCGCCAGAACCACGGCGAGCACCTTGGGCAGGAACGCCAACGCGATGAATACCAAGCCGATGACAATTCCGACACTGCGTGCCGCGACCCCAGTGAGTTCGGTGACCGCTATGCTCGATGAATAGGTTGTGTTCGGTACCGTTCCCGCGAGGCCGGACAGCAGGTTGCCCACTCCGTCCGCAGCGACCGCGCCCTGCACAGACCGGAAATCCACCGCACGGGGCCGGCGCCAGGACACGCGCTGGATAGCGACGGAATCGCCAATCGTTTCGATAGCGCCGATAAGGGTTACGAATACGAATGCCGGAAGAAGTGCCCAGAACGCCGGACCGAAGTCTAGATCGAAGCCGGGCCACTCACCTGCCGGAAGGCCGATCCACGAAGCCTCGGTGACGAGGCCGATGTTGTATAGGCCGAAAAGCCCGGCGACCGCCGAACCGACAGCGACGCCGATAACCGGTGCCCAGAGGCGCAGACTTCCGGTCGCCTTCAGTGCGATGACGACAGAAACAAGCAAGGTCGCAAGCGCACTCAACGGGGCAGCTGGGGCCGGGGCTACTTCCGAAGGAACCTTCAACATGTCGAAGATGATTGGCATCACCGTCACCGGTATCAGCATGACTACCGTCCCTGCAACGGTCGGAGTTAGGATTCGCCGGAACAGCGAGAGCCGCCCGGCAAGTGAGAACTGGAACAGCGCTGAGATGGCGACAAGCGTGGCGAGCATCGCCGGCCCACCTTCGACGAGCGCCGTCACACAGACCGCGATGAAGGCGCCGGAAGTGCCCATGAGCAGGACATAGCCTGCGCCAACCCGGCCGACCCGGACCGCTTGTAGAATCGTGGTCAGCCCACTTATTGCTACCGCAGCGAACACGGCCCATGATATATAGCTCTCAGTGCCGCTGGCGGCCCGGATCACGATCGCCGGGGTCAGTACAATGCCGGATATGGAGAGAATGGCGAGTTGAAGACCGAGTCCTATGGCAATCACCGTTGGCGGTTTTTCATCAGGCTGGTAGCGGACATGCCTGCGGAGGTCGGAATCGTCAGTTGCCATGTCACAATCCTTACAAAAGATGGTCCGACTATCAAGGGAACCATCCGGCGAACTAGCCAAGATCCCGTGGCAGCCTAGTGGGGCTGCTGCGTTACTGAGAGATCAAGGGTTGGGTTTTCGGATTCGGCTCTCGGTGATGCACGTGCTCAGATCGGGCAGTCTGGCTGCGGCGAAGATCTGACTACCTGCTCGACGGTCGCGTCAATCTCCACTTTTGGGTGATCGGGCGCCCACGCTCGGGTTAAGTCTGGTCTAGCTCATTGGCCCCCTGTTCCCAAGGTTGGGCTGCATCGCACCTCCATCATACATTTCGAGGCGTTTCGTTTTGGCTGGTTTGCTGGATCACTCCCTTGCTGACGCATGATATAATTCCTTTTACGAAGGGGGAGACAGATGACCAGCACCGAATCGATGACGGCGTCAACCACCTTGGGAGAGCGCAATCGGTTGCGAGTCGCCTATGCCCTCGCGGCTGGCTTCAGCGGCAGCACCCCCCGGGCTTGGGGGTGGAGGACTTGGGCTGCGTCTGCGAAGGATCGTGCCCGTCAGGTGTTGCCAGCGCTGGTCGGGATCGTGATGCTTTCTCTGGTAGCGACGGCCACCGCCGAGACCGGCACCTTCAGGCTGATCCGATCCTATCAGCACAACTACACCACCTTCGAATTTGCAGGTCAGACGATCACCGGTGGCGCGCTCGAGGGGACGGCCACAATCCTTGAGAGCAGCGGCGGTCCGTTCGTAGCGGGCGAGAACAGCCGCGCGACCTGCATGATCTACTCGAAGCGGAGTGAAGCGGGGTTGGAGCTCGAGGGGCCGTGCGTCATGACCAACGCTGCTGGCGAAAAGCTATTCACACTGTCGAAGCGTACCCTGGGCAGCATCGGTGGAGCCGGGCAGGGGGGCGAGGGCCACATGCAGCTTTTGGGCGGCACCGGCAAGTTCATCGGTGTTACCGGGAGTTGCAGCTATGAGACCGAGTACCTGGAGGACGACTGGCTGGTAACGGTGGGAGAGTGTGAGTGGGAGCGGCCTTAGAGGTTGCAGGACCTAGCATCTTCATATAGGTTCAAGACTTACCCGCTGATACGCCTGAGCCGGGACTTGTGATGGCTTGCCTCACCAGCATCGGCAGGTAGGTGGGTGATACCGGAGCAGGTGGTGACCAAGGATTCGCCGGGACAGGCTGTGCTCTTCGAGTCCGGCGAGTGCACCGCCCGCCAGCGGCGAGAGAGACCTGCCGGGTGCCTGAGGCATCTGGCATGAGCACCGAGGTAATCGCCATTGTAAGTGCCTTAGTAGGATGGGCGGCTCTGCTCTCCTCAGCCAGAACCTCAAGTGCTTGAGCGGGCCAGGAGGATGCCCCGGTTCAGGGGGCCGGAGCCGGCAGGAGGGCCCTCACGAAGGTGGCTGCGTCGTAGGGTTGGAGATCTTCCGATGCCTCTCCCACCCCGACAAACTTGATGGGGAGTTCGAGTTCGCGGACGACCGGAAGCAGGATACCACCCTTACCGGTTCCGTCTAGTTTGGTCACGATCACGCCGGTCAGACCTACCGCTTCGTGGAACCTCCGAGCCTGCTCGAGACCGTTCTGACCTGTTACGGCGTCGAGGACGAGCCACACCTCCGCTGGCTCCCCCTTATCCGCCCTGCCGATTACGCGTCGAACCTTCTTCAACTCCTCCATGAGATTGTGCTTCGTGTGGAGTCGCCCGGCCGTGTCCACGAACAGGAGGTCGATTTCGCGTGCCTTGCGGGCCTGGGCGCCGTCGAATGCCACAGCGCCGGGGTCGCCACCGTCGGGTCCGGTGACGGTCGGCACCCCTAGACGCTCCCCCCAGACCTCGAGCTGGGCGGTCGCAGCTGCCCGAAAGGTATCGGCCGCAGCGAACATCACGGAGCGGCCGTGCCCTTGGTAGTAGCGCGCTAACTTGGCGATGGTGGTGGTCTTGCCGACGCCGTTCACCCCGACCACCATCACCACCCGGCCAGCCAACTCGACCACCTGCCTGGAGACGTCGAGATCGAAGCCGACCCGTCTGAGCTTCTGCCGCATATGGCTGGGTTCAAGTTGATCGAGTAGCGCCTGCTCCAGAGCGTCGTGGAAGCGGGTGCCCCGCTCCCGTTCCCTCCTCGTCTCCTCAACGACCTCGGCTGCAAGCTTGGCACCGACATCCGCTCCGATGAGGGCGAATTCGAGGTCTTCCCAGTCCATCTCCCAGCCCCTGTCCCGGTCGCGGACATCGGCAGCAAGGGTGTCCCGGGTCTTCCCGAGGCCCCTTCTCAGGCGATCGAACCAGGACATCAGCCGGTTGCTCCCGCCCTCCGCTCGCCCTTATCGCTCGTCTCTTTCTCCTTCTGGGGGTGGTCGTCTGGAAGGCCAGCGTTGATGGCGTTCAGGGCCCGGCCGATGCGCTGAAGGACCCTCTGCTTGCCGAGAATGGTCAGCAGATCGGAGACCCCGGGCGCCTGAGTCCGGCCTGTGAGCGCCGCCCGGAGTGGCTGTAGCACCTTGCCCATACCGACCGCTTGCGACTGGACGTACTCGCGCAGGAGGTCTTCTACGCTGTCGTAGTCATAGAACTCCAACATCGAAAGCTGCCTCTCGAGGTCCTCAAGGTACTTCTGGGCTGAGGACAGCCGCTTGCGAGCCTCCTCTTGGTAGGGAAAGTCATTGTCGAAGAAGTACCTGGCCTGTTCGGTGAAGTCGTTCAGCGTTTCGGTTCGTGGACGGAGCACGTCGATGATATCGAGAAAATAGTCCTCGTCATCCCAGGAGTACCCTGCAGCCCTGAAGTGAGGTTCGACCCGGTCTGCGAGCTCATCGAGGCTGAGGATCTCTCGGAGATACTTGGCATTGAAGTGTCTAAGCTTTTTTATGTCGAATACCGGCTCTCCCGCAGAAAGCCGTTCGAGGATGAAGGTGTCTACTAGCTCCTTGAGGCTAAAGAATTCTCTCCCGTCGGGCATGCTCCAGCCGAGGGTGGCTAGGTAGTTCAGCAGCGCTTCGGGCAGGATCCCCTGGTCACGATACGATTCGAGACTTGTATTCATCTTCCGCTTGCTGATCTTGCTCTTATCTGGGTTGCGCAGCAGGGGAAGGTGAACGAAGAGGGGAAGATCCCAGTCGAAGGCGCGATAGAGATGGATGTGAAGGGCGGTGCTCGAGATCCACTCCTCGGCACGGATCACGTGCGTGACGCCCATGAGATGATCGTCCACGACTACGGCTAGGTGGTAGGTGGGGTAGCCGTCTCTCTTTAGCAGAACCGTGTCCCGCAGCTCGGAGTTGGGCCAGCGAATCGTGCCGCGTACACTATCCTTAAAGGTGGTCTCACCGTCATCGGGGGTCCTCAGCCGGATTACGTGCGCCTCTCCGGCGCTTGCTCGTCGCTCCTGTTCCTCACGTGGAACCGAGCGGCCCCTCCCGTCGTACCCTTGGGGCCTGCCATGCCACTTCTGTTCGCGTGCCATGGCCTCGAGATCCTCGGTGGTTTCGAAGGACCTGTACGCGTGCCCGCTCGCAAGGAGCATCTCTGCGTGCTGGCGGTACAGGTCCAGCCGCTCACTCTGCCGATAGGGCCCACGGTCGCCCCCCATCTCGGGCCCCTCATCCGGGGTGAGGCCTAGCCAGCGCAACATCGACACTATCCGGGCTTCGGAGTCCGGATTGTACCGGTTTCGGTCGGTGTCCTCGAGGCGAAAGATGAAGCGTCCCCCCGCTTTTTGTGCAAGGACGTAGTTGAACAGTCCGACGTAGGCGGTTCCGACATGAGGGTCTCCGGTGGGCGAGGGGGCGATTCGGGTGACAACAGTCATGGATTGAGGCCTCCGTGGCATCGTTAGACCTGCAGTTCTAGGGCTCCGTACCGCACGCCACGTATTGTAGCTTAGGAAGCCTCCGCCTTAGAGTCGCCCGTGAAGCGACGAAGACCCCGCTGCGCTCCTCGCTAGCCCTGTCGAGGCTGTGCGTCGTGGGGGTATGTTTTGATCGTCCCTGAACGGGATGGCTAGTGCAGGGTGGCCCAGGCCAGGGTGAACAGGGCAACCGCCCAAAGATAAGGGGCGAACCAGCGGAACTGGCCCCTGCGGAGCAGGGCGAACAGCCAGAATAGGGCCAGGTAGCCGGTTGTGAACGAGCCAGCGGCCATCAGAACAAGCGGAGCAGCCTCGACCTCGTCTGTCACTTCGAACAGGCCGAACCCAGCCACCCCGAAGGAGACTACCAGGTACATCAGGAATGAGATGCGGGGGGCGAGGTCGGCTGAAGCCCCGCGCGCTAGGAGGGCGGCGATGGTGGTGCCGGACCGGGATACGCCGGGGATTACTGCTAACCCCTGGGCCACGCCAGCCACTAGGGCATCGCCGAGAGAGAGTTTGCGAGCCTCCGTCTTCGGGCCAGAACGGGGGGTGAACCAGAGTAGGAGGCCCGTGGCGATCAGCGCGAACGAGACCGGAACCGGAGCGTTGAGACGCTCAAACACTCCCCGCAAACTGAGGCCGATCGCCACAGTCGGAGCCGAGGCCACTAGAACTCTTACGGCGAGCGCCCACCCCTCTTCGCGACGCCCCTCCAGCGATCGGAGGCCCGCGACGAAGCCCGCGAGGGTTCGCCCCACATCCTTTCGCAGGAACAGGACCACGGCCAGGAGGGTGCCGCTGTTGGTGGCGATATCGACGTAGAGAGGCAGGGAGTCACCCCAGCCGAGGTAATAGTTGACCAGGACCAGGTGGCCGGAACTCGAGATCGGCAGGAACTCCGTTAGTCCCTGCACGATGCCTAATACGAGTGCCTGCTGTGGAGTCATTGAGACCCCGGGACTCCCCGAACCCAGGTTCGGGGGTGCCTGGCGCTAACGCTTGCTGTACTGTGGGGCGCGCCTGGCCTTGTGGAGGCCGTACTTCTTGCGCTCGACGACGCGGTCATCACGTGTAAGGTAGCCACCCTGCTTCAGCACTGTGCGGAAGTTCGGGTCGACCTTCTGCAGCGCCCGGGACACGCCGAGCTTGATGGCGTCGGCCTGACCGGAGGGCCCCCCTCCGTGGACGGTGATGAGCACGTCGTATCGCCCCGCTGTATTCGTTGCCTTGAGCGGCTCGAGGGCCTGAACTGCAGAAAGAAGGCCGCGAAAAAAGGTCTGGAAATCCTTACCATTTACGGTAATGCGACCGCCCCCTGGGCGCAGGAAGACCCGGGCCACGGCGGTCTTCCGCCGACCGGTGCCGTAGTACTGTTCCATCAGTTGAACTCCATCTTCACGGGTTTCTGCGCCTGATGCGGGTGGTCGCCGCCGACGTACACCTTGAGACGGCGGATGAGCCTCCGGCCGAGGCGGTTCTTGGGAAGCATTCCCCACACGGCCCGTTCGATCACGCGCTGGGGCCGCTTCTTAAGCATGTCGCGGGCCCTAATCTTCTTGAGGCCACCCTGGTAACCGCTGTACCGGGTATAGATCTTCTGATCGAGCTTTGCGCCGGTGAAAATGACCTTGTCAGCGTTGACTACGATAACGAAGTCGCCTCCCGGTTGGTGAGGGCTATAGTCCACCTTGTGTTTGCCACGGAGCACCTGTGCGATCTGGGTGGCGAGCCGACCTACAGTCTGCCCCTCGGCGTCGATGAGCAGCCAGTCGTTCCGGGGTTCCTTGGAAAAGTATGTCTTCACCTCTGCCACGCCCTTCGGTTATGGCGATCTTCGTGCCGGGATGATCGAGACCGGCAGGAATGAAGCCAGACGCGAGTGTATCATACCGTCCCGGGCCCGTAAAGTCGTTCCGAGCGCGATGCCAGGGCAGGAGTTGGGATGGTTCGGCTAGACAGGGTGCGAGGTGGGGCGTGTCAGTGGCAGAAGTCCCCTTCGGCTTAGAGTGGGTGTTGGTGTCCCTCCCTATGTTGAGCCTGACCCTTTGAGCCCCGCATGCTTGGTGGTGAGGGTTTCTCGGTTTCGCCCCATCTGGGTCGGCTCTCCCCCTCAATCGAGACCGAGCCTGCGCTGCAGGAGCGTTCGAGCGAGATCGGGTTTGGCTTGCCCGCGGCTGGCCTGCATGACCCTCCCCAATAGCGCGTTAACCGCCTTAGGGTTGTCGCGAACACTCGAGGCGATCGCCGGATGAGAGGAGACGACCTCGTCGACCAGCCGTTCAATCGTCGACGTATCGGTGATCTGGGTGAGCCCTCTCTCCCGCACAAGCGCCTCGGCGTCCTTCCCCGCCATCACCTCCGGCAGCAGTTCCTTGCCCACCCGGCCCGAAATCGCCCCCTCCTCTACCAGGCGCACCAGAGCGACCAATCCGCCGGGCGTCAGCCCGCTTGATGCAAGGTCTAGTCTGGAGCTTTTGAGGTGTCCCAACACCTCGCTCACCAACCAGTTGGCGAGGGGTTGTCCCCCCCCGGGGAAGAGATCTGCTGCGGCATCGTAGAAGCGCGAAAGGGTGGCGTCGTAGGCGATAAGTGCGGCGTCGGCAACCTTCAGGTTAAGTTTCAGATAGCGCTCCCTCTTCTGCTCCGGTAGCTCCGGGGTTTTCGTCCTGATGCTGTCGAGCCGGACCGCATTGAAGCGCATGGGCGGCAGATCAGGGTCGGGAAAGTAGCGATAGTCTGCCTCCTCCTCCTTGGTTCGTAGGCTGTAGGTCTTTTGCCCCCCCTCGTTCCAACCACGCGTCTCTTGCGTCACATGCCGGCCCTCTTCCAGGATTGCGGTTTGGCGCCTGATCTCGACCTCAAGAGCACTCTGCACACTCTTGAAGGAGTTGAGATTCTTGACCTCCACCTTGGTTCCGTAGGGTTCTCCCGGGCGGCGCAATGACACGTTGACATCCGCCCGCATCTTCCCTTCCTCCGGCGAGGCGTCGGAGACGTCGAGCGCTTGCGCGATGGCCCGCACCTGATTCAGGAAGCTCCGCGCCTCCTCCGGGGTGCGCAGGGCGGGTTCGGTCACCATCTCAATGAGCGGTGCACCCGCCCGATTCAGATCCACGAGGCTGTGGTCTGCGTAGGAGGGGTGCACCAGCCGGCCGGCATCCTCCTCGACATGGCAGCGGGCTACTCCGATGCACCTCCCTGCCACCTCAATGAATCCGCCCTCACCGATCGGCTGGTCGAACTGACTGATCTGGTAGTTCTTTGGGGCATCCGGATAGTAGTAGTTCTTGCGGTGGAACTGGGTGAGTTCGGGCACGCTGCATTGGAGAGCCAGACTGAACATTAGTGCCTTCTCAATCGCGTCCTGGTTCACCACTGGCAGGCTCCCGGGGAGACCTAGGCAGACCGGGCAGGTGTTGACATTCGGCTCCTCTCCGAAGCTGTCGGCAGCACAACTGCAGAACATCTTGCTGCGGGTCTTGATGGCCAGATGGATCTCTAGGCCGATAACAGGTTCAAGCATGGGTGCAGTGTAACGTGCTGTCCGGTTCGGGGACCCTGCGACCGATTGCGATACAATGCAACCATGATCGAGGCCTCGGTTGATGATATCGCAGTAGCGGGTGAGGGAAACCAGTTCCTAGCTCTGCTCAAGACTGGCGAAGGAGCGATACTGCCTATCGTCATCGATGCTTTCCAGGCCATTTCGATCTCGACGGGTCGCAGTGGGGAGGACCCCGGTCGCCCTCTGCCCCACGATCTGATGTTGTCGATGCTAGAGTTGTTCGGTGCAAAATTGTCCCGCGTCGAGATCACCGACCTCATCGAGGGGGTCTATTTCGCCATGTTGGTGATCGAGCGCCAGGGGGTGCAGTTCGAGATAGATGCCCGCCCCAGTGACGCCTTGGCACTCGCTGTGCGGGTGCAGGCCCCTATTTTCATTGCCGAACATGTTATTGAGGAGAACGCGCTTACCGACGACTATGGTGGGGGCGGCTTCCAGGCCTGACCAGTGAACGATCCAGGCGCGTCAGCCCACTCTTAACTGAGGAGAAAGGTGTGGGCCGCCCTATTCGGAGCGGGGCGCATCTGAATCCGGGACTGCGCCGCTGGTTCAGATAGAGAAGGGTGTGACGAATTCGATCCTGCTGGGGTTTTCCCGGCCTCTCCGGCACCGCATAGGTATGGACCGGATTGGTTCTAGGAAGCGCGGTGAGCCTAGAGACCGGATCGGCGGGGTTGCGAGTGGCGGGGTTAGGGGCTGGGGGAGCGGAGCAGGATTCGCGGGCAGCACCCGACCCTGCTCTGGTCTGCCGGATCAGGGGCCGCTTTACGCGAACAGATTGCCGGGTGCCCTTCCGTGTCTAAAGATGTTTTGGGACGTTAAACTGAATAGCGACTGCGAAGGTTGCAGGGTCGTAGGCTCTTGCCTAGTGAGCCCACTGCTAGAAGGGAAAGTCATGTCTCAGAGTGCAGCTACTGGCCATGAAGCCCTCTTTGGAGACGAGTCGGCTCGTCCCGAATCGCCCCAGCTTTACCTCCCGGGTTCTCAGGAGTTTGACGAGGTGGGTGAGTGCTGCCTTGACCATCTGATTTCCGAGTTGATTACGGGATTGGGCGAGGATGTTTCCCGAGAGGGTCTCGTCAAGACCCCACAGCGGGTCGAGCGCTCCCTGAGGTACCTGACTAGCGGTTACCAGGCCGATGTTAACGATGTCATCAATGGAGCACTGTTCGAGGCCGAGGGCTCGGAGATGATAGTCGTCAAGGGTATCGAGTTCTACTCGCTATGCGAGCACCATATGCTGCCCTTCTTTGGCAAGGCCCATGTCGCCTATATTCCCAATCAGAAGATTCTGGGCCTGAGCAAATTCGCCCGCGTAGTCGACATCTACGCCCGCCGCATGCAACTTCAGGAAAGGATGACCTCGCAGGTCGCCGACGTGCTAATGGAGGTCTTAGAGCCTCAGGGTCTTGCGGTGGTCACCGAGGCGAGCCACCTCTGCATGATGATGCGTGGCGTTGAGAAACAGGGCTCTACGACCTGCATCAACGCTATGCGAGGAGTTTTTAGAGATGACGCACGCACCCGTCAGGAGTTCCTCGAGGCGATTCGCTAGTGCCCACGATGGCAGCACGGTGTGGGGGCACCAGACAGGTACGGAGCCCCGGACCGGAATACAGAGTGCAGAAAGTTTCCGCAGAGGTTTCGGTTCGGCGCGACGTGAGTGATTCTTCAAAGGGGAGACGGGACCGGGTTCACCCGGTACCCTTTCGCGGGATTTCGTGCTCGGCATCGGTTGGCGGGCGGCCCTTTCCCTGCTAGGGTAGTTCACCGGACCGTGGACCAGTTCTCGACTCGTCGCCCCTCACTGCGCGTTACCCGGCGCCCTCCCCCGCTACTCCTGCTGTCTGCGGCTATTGTTTCCCTAGCGGTGCTGCTCCCACTCATCTATCTGGTGATCCGCGCTGCAGGGGCATCGGGCGGAGTCTGGGTTTACCTCCTTAAACCCAGCACCCTTGCAGTGCTGGGGCGCACCCTTCTTCTAGTGGGCGGCGTCTCGGTTGCTAGCGTTATCCTTGCCCTGCCGATTGCCTTTCTCACCACTAGGACGAGTTTGCCGGGTCGGCGCCTATGGTTCATCCTAGCGGTGCTGCCACTAGTAATTCCGAGCTACGTAGGCGCATACACCTACGTCTCTGCATTCGCCCCAGGTGGGCTGATTTCGGGATGGCTAGGTATCCGGCTACCGGTCTACGGGTTTTGGGGGGCGCTGATCGTGTTAACCCTCTCGACCTACCCCTACCTGCTGCTGACCCTGCGTGCTGGCTTTAATGGCATCGACGGCGGCCTCGAGGAGGCCTCTAGGAGTCTTGGCCGGTCGCCTCTTATCACCTTCGTCAGAGTGACCCTGCCGCTCCTGCGTCCGGCCCTCGCTGCGGGCATCTTGCTGGTGGCTCTCTATGTGCTCTCGGATTTTGGCGCCGTATCTATGCTTCGCTACAGCACCTTCACCCGTGCCATCTACGTTCAGTATGAAAACTCGTTTAACCGGAGTAACGCTGCAGCGCTGGGGTTGATGCTGGTCGCCTTTTCAGGTCTGGTCCTGCTATTAGATGCCCGACTGAGGGGCCGAGGTCGCATCAGTCGTTCCGGGGTCGGCGGTGCCCGTCAGCTGACATCCTCGCCGTTAGGGCGGTGGCATGTTCCCTCGCTCACGATGCTCGCTGCGACCGTTCTGCTCGGACTCGTCGCTCCGCTTGCCATCATCGCCACATGGTTTCTTCGAGGTTTGGCCAGCGACCGTCCCCTCTTGTTCGAGTGGGGTCCTATTCTCAATGCCACCGGCGCCTCGCTGGTGGCGGCTGGGGTGGTGGTGGTGGCCGCGATCCCGGTGGCGGTCCTGGCTGTCCGTTTCCCCTCGAAACTTAGCGCCGCACTCGAGCGTCTCAGCTACCTCGGCTACGCGCTTCCGGGCATCGTGGTGGCGCTCTCTCTCGTCTTTTTTAGTCTCCGCTTTACTCCGTGGGTCTACCAGAGTTACGGGTTACTGATCTTTGCCTATGCACTCCTGTTCCTGCCGCAGGCTGTGGGGAACCTCCGGGCGACCCTGCTCCAGGTAAGCCCGCACTTGGAGGAGGCGGCACGGGGGCTCGGCCGCTCTCCCCTCAGGGTCCTTTTTGAGGTGATGGTACCCCTGGTTCGAGTGGGTCTCATCACCAGCGCCATGATGGTTTTCCTTACGACCATGAAGGAGCTGCCCGCCACGCTTCTGCTTCGTCCCACCGGCTTCGATACCCTGGCCACTAGAGTCTGGTCGTGGTCAGAGGAGGCGTTCTTCGCCCAGGCAGCCCCCTTCGCACTCCTTTTGGTCGCAGTCTCTTCTGTTTCGGTCGCTATCCTGCTTGCACAGGAGCGTTAAGAGGATCAGGACGTAGCGCGCATCAAACTCAAGAGATACTTGAGGTAGCTGAATCGGAAGCGGGAGCGCCTCCGTTTGGGCGGAGGGGGCACATCCGAAAGAGGATAACCACGTTTAGAAGGGGAACATTGCGCTCGGATGCTTACTAGGCCCTGTCTGAAGACGCCGTATTCGTGAGTAATTGGCGGAAACTGGCGCCAAGGAGATACCTTTCTCATCGCTCAGGGCGCTCGTAATCCGTCGGCCTTGAAGAGTTTTCAGACAGGGCCTAGGACAGTAATGTGCGCTGTCCCATTGTTGCCGGTGCGCACAGGCGGGACTCGGCACGGCCGATTGCGGAGCCGGTATGGGATATTTTCGTGCACTCGCTTGATCGGCAGGAATGGGATCACGGGTGGAGCGGTCATTCAGTCAGGACCGGCGCTGCGGCGGGGGCGCTGCGGCCATTATTTTCTCGTTGAGAACGGAGCGGTAGCAGATGCTAGATCTTCAACCCGTCTCCTCTGCACTCGATGAGGTGGTCCAGCGCACCATAGATTCGAAGACCAAGCCACTCGGCGCGCTCGGAAGCATTGAGACTCTCGCCGGGCAGATTGCTCGGATCCAGGGTACGCTTACTCTGAAAACTCTCGAAAGTGGAATTCATGCAGTTTCTGCAGTCCTATACAATAGGGAACGGAATGTAGAGAGGAGGGGAGCATGAATCACGACCTGAGCGGAGCCGCACTCCAGGAGTTCATTGAGGCCGGGGCACTACGCCCGGGCAGAGTTGGCCAGCCGGGGTGCGGTGGCGAGGCTCAGGTATCGGGAGTAGGAGGGAAGACCATGCGACCGAAGTATCTACTGGTGATCTGGAGTGTGCTGGTGCTGGCGGCCCAGGCGTGGGCGGCGGACTGTGGGGAGTGGAACACTAGGGAGTTCTTTGAGGCTGTCACGGTTGCGGAGGTACAGGACTGCCTTGCTGCCGGGTCGGAGGTGAATGCCCGGACTGAGTTCGGCCGCACCCCCCTGCACCTGGCGGCCGTCTCCAACGACAACCCCGCCGTCACCACAGCCCTGCTTGCTGCCGGGGCAGAGGTGAACGCTCGGGATGAGATCGGCATCACCCCCCTGCACCTGGCGGCCGTCTCCAACGACAACCCCGCCGTCACCACAGCCCTGCTTGCTGCCGGGGCAGAGGTGAACGCTCGGGATGAGATCGGCACCCCCCCCCTCCCCCCGCCGGCCGCCCCCACCCCCCCCCCCGCCGTCACCACAGCCCTGCTTGCTGCCGGGGCAGAGGTGAACGCTCGGGATGAGATCGGCATCACCCCCCTGCACGAGGCGGCCTTCAACGACAACCCCGCCGTCATCACAGCCCTGCTTGCTGCCGGGGCGGACGTGGACGTGAATGCCCGCAGAACGACTGACGGCGGGACCCCCCTGCACTTTGCGGTCAAATACAACGACAACCCCGCCGTCACCACAGCCCTGCTTGCTGCCGGGGCAGAGGTGAACGCTCGGGATGGGGAAGGCTGGACCCCCCTGCACCTGGCGGCCGTCTACAACGACAACCCCGCCGTCACCACAGCCCTGCTTGCTGCCGGGGCAGAGGTGAACGCTCGGGATGGGGAAGGCTGGACCCCCCTGCACCGGGCAACCTGGGGAGTCTGGGGTGTGGACAACCCCGCCGTCGTCGTGGCCCTACTCGAGGCCGGCGCCGATGCGAACGCTCGGAACAACGAGGGCAGGACCCCCTGGGACTACGCTCAAGAGAACGAAGACTTCAGAGGTACCGACGCCTACTGGCGGCTCAACGACGCACGCTTCAGGTAGCGGCCCCTGGAACCCCCGAGATTCCTGCTGAGCGGGCGAGCGTACCGGGTCGGGGGATTTCCCAGGACCACAGACCCTATCAGAGAAGTTTGCAGGGGGCTTAACGGCATAGGGGGATCGAGCCTCCCCTGCGAGCGAGAAAGTGTGGCGCAAGCTGGTAGTAGACATGCTCGCTCGCGCTGGCACCGGCTCAGGGCAGTAGGGGCGACTCCCCCCCACCTTCGGGAAGCCTTCGAGGTGCCTTAACGGGCCTCTCAGAGCGTCGCTTACCGCTAACTCCCTCTCTCCAGTGGGCGTAGTCCCAGGGGATCTTGCTCTCCCCGTTTCGGGTGACCGTGTCTGCACCGGCTTCAAGCAGGGTCCCCTGTTCAGGCGAATTCGGATCGGTGGGGCGATCGGAGAGTCGGCACTCTCCCAGCAGGCGATCAGGATGATTATCAAGAGCAGGGCCGAGGCTGCCGGCGTAGAAGGCCGGGTCTCGGGTCACTCCCTGCGGGTCGGACCGGCACAGTCCTTGGCTGCTGCAGGGGCTACCCTGGTAGAGATGCAGCAGGCGGGACGGTGGGACTCGCCTACCATGCCGGGTCACTATGCTCGAGCTGAGCTTGCCAGTAGAGGGGCAGTGGCGAGGTTGAGGTACCGGCAGTAGCGGGTTTTGCCTACTTTTGCCTACCTTTTCAGGTCCACCGCCGTGCGCGGGGATAGGTCGCTTTCCTGAGGTGCGTACCTTCCACTGGGCGGGGTACACACCGACTAGCCGGATTCTCCAGGTTTTCCTACCTTCGGTAAAGTGTTCGAGCCGGTGTTGTAGTACAGTTCTTAGACAGAGTGTTTAGGAAGCGTACTAGCTCGGGCGAGTTCCAATAAAAGCTGTTTATGGGCCTATCGTCGTAACGAGATTCTATGACTAGGGTGTGAAGGTGTGGGCTGTGAACAGTTCAGGATCTTCTAAGTGCTTCTCGGCGACCGTGGTCAGGCCGTTGCGTTCAGCATATGGGCGTCGAACTCGTGCCCGATTTTCTGGAGACAGATCTCGTGGTCAGCCTTCGTCGCCCTCGACCGGCAGACCCTCCTCAACCCACGCCATGAGGCCGCCCGCCACGTTCACAGCGTCGTAGCCGTGTTGGATCAGGAAGGCAGTGGCGGTGGCGCTACGCTGTCCGCTGCGGCAGTGGATCACGATCTGGCGATCTGTCGGCAGCTCCTCCTCGTAGCGGTCCGAGAACTCGGACATAGGAATCAGTGTGGTGCCGGGAATCCGTGCCTCGGCGAACTCGTTGGCCTCGCGAACATCGAGGAAGAAGGCACCCTGTCCGATCCGACACTTCGCCTCGTGCACATCGACTTCGGGGACCTCGGATGTGTCTGCCATGCCCCATGATAAATCAACCCACTTAATCGGGTGTCGAGTGAGGCGTGCCTCTGATATATCGGTCGCCCCTTGGGTCGTAACGTGAGATTATCTCTACCCCCCGAAGGGGAGAGGCCAGTCCTGGTGCATCCTGCACCATGTGAAAAATAGAGACCGACCTCCCATAGCAAGTCTAGCCTGTGTCAATCATGAGTGCCTCAGCTACGGCCAGATAGGACAAGGGAACCTCAAGGAAGGACGGGTTCGCTGGACCCGTAAGACCTACGGACTGGACCAGATCCGTCCTTACAACTCGCTGAAGGTAGCTCCATCAAGAGTACTGCAAGGTCGGCGGGGTCCCCCCTTAGGGGGTACAAGAACAGCTTCGTTGGAGCTTCGGGTCGACTCACAGGCGTTACCCCTAAAGCGATCCGGCGCTTAGCCTCACAGTTGGGATGGCAGGCCGATCCAGCGAATCCGTCCTTGGGCTTCCACGACCAGCGGGTCCAACAGCTGGCCAGCACCAGCTTGCAGGCCGCTGAGCGTTGGGGCTTCGCTGGTAGTAAGCGTGAGCAACTCTGGCAGGCTGAAGTGATCGATCCGGCTACCAGGTTGGTGGTGGCCTTTGCCACGGGAGTGAGGAATGAACAACTGATCGGATCCAGCGAATCCGTCCTTCGGGTGTTGCAGGACACTGTTTCTCGTCTTTGCTACCCCCAGGGAGTGGTCCTGTTCAGCGACGGTGAGCCGAGCTATGAGAAGCCAGAAGATCGGACTCTTCGGGTCCGCCCCCTGTTCGGCCGACCCTACCGGCCTGCCCGGAAAGGATCACGGGGCCGGTTCCCCAACTTTCGTTACCGTCAAGACCGGACTCGTCGGGTCTCAAGGCATCAGGCCCAGGTAATGGTGCGCAAGACCAAGCGGGGTCGGCGCCTCGTCAGGGTTGAAACTAAGATTGCCCATGGAAGTAGTAAGCGGGTGGCCAGGGAACTCTCTCGCTTAGGCTTCTCGCAGGCTAACATCAGCGCCATCGAACGACGCAATGACACTGCCCGGACCCGTAGCTCCAACGAAGCCCTAAAGACGGACTCCACGGGTCTTGTCCGTCCTTGGATGGATGCGACGAGTGTGAGGATCCAGCGAATCCGTACCCCCAGGGGGGGACCCCAGCCTTAGAGCCTAGCCTTCGCCAGGACTACCGATCCAGCGAATCCGTCCTTGACCAAGCAGGTCCTGGGAGCTTGGGGGGTGCTGATCTACAACTGGGCCCGGGAGTGTAGATCGCTCAAGCGGCCCCTATCTCAACCTCAGGGACGGATCCGGCGAATCCGTCCTTGAGTCTATGAGAGACGTTCCCCAGCGATGGCTGCGGGGCTTACCGATCGGATTTGGAGTATTCGGGAACTGCAAGGACGGATTCGCTCACCTACTTATCCGAGTGGGGGGCAGAGATAATCTCACGTTACGACCGCCCCTTGACTACCCTTGGTAATTGTGGTTCCGTCCGGGTGCTTAAGGCCAGCCAACCCTTAAGCACAAAGCCCCCTTGGGGAACTCCCCCGCCTGTGCGCCTTAGCGCAGCTACGGTTCCGGCAAGTGAACCGGTCGACTGGGGCTTGTGGGCGTGCCGCTAGCGCTGCCTCGGTCCCACCCGAAATCTAGCAGTCGTTGCAGGCCTGAGACCGCTCACCTCCTTCGATAATGACGGTCCGCTTTCTGGCCAGTTATGATCCTCCCCCCGCCACTCTTAGTCGCCGACAGTTTCAGAGAGTCGTTGAGATAGGGAGCAAAGACCTAGGCTGGCTGCGAGGGGGTGGCCGTGGTATCCTCCTCAGCGGTATGGCGATGGAACGCACTTTCGCAATGGTGAAGCCCGACGGCGTGAAGCGTGGCTTGGTGGGGGAGATCTTGTCTCGCATCGAGGCCAAGGGGTACTGCATCGGGGGCATGAAGTGCATAACCATTCCCCGCGAGACTGCTGAGAGGCACTACGGAGAGCACAAAGACAAACCCTTCTACGAAAGCTTAGTGGCGTTCATCACTAGCGGACCGGTGGTGGCGATGGTACTTGAGGGCGAGGGTGCTATCGCCGGCTGGCGCACCATGATGGGGGCCACTAACCCGGCGGACGCCGTGCCCGGCTCTATCCGCGGCGACTTCGCCACCTCCATCGATGAGAACGTGGTCCACGGCTCCGATGCCCCCACCACGGCAGAACGCGAGATCGGCATCTTCTTTGGCGAAGGGGAGCTCGGATAGGGGCGGTCCTCCGAAGATTGCAGCGTGAAGGGGGCAGGTTATGGGTGAGATCGCGCGAGCTCTAGAGTGCTCTCCCACGAGTAGATTGAGGAACGGAGGTCACTGGCGAGAACGGACCTTCTCCAGACCCAATAGCCCTGCTCTTCAGGGGGTTTCTGAGGCAGTACGTAAGCTTAGAAGAGCTCTTTGAACCGATTGTCAATCTAGGCGAACACCGTGAAGAACGGAGATTGATAGTGTAGGCCGGTAGCCGGGATGGGGTATCGTGACGGGCCCGCTTTCCCCTTTTCTCCTCGCTTACGATTTTAAGTGGAAAACGGCGTGATAGTCTCCAGACCGTACCGCCCGGATCCGCAAGCGGGTACGATATGGAGGCGCGTCCACGCGCCGGAAGGGGAGTGGCCATGCCCCAACTCTCACACGCCATCCAGGATCTCAAAGCCTCTTCTACGATGGTCTTTAGCACCCGCGTCCAAGAGATGAAGCGCCAGGGCGTCGACGTGATCTCCATGGCTGCCGGAGAGCCCGACTTCCAACCCCCCGAACACGTCTTTCAGGCAGCTAGAGAGGCCATAGACCGGGGGCTCACCAAATATACTTCTGCTGAAGGCACTTTCGAACTGCGTGAGGCCGTCTGCGCCAAATTTGCCCGCGAGAATGGTTTGGAGTACAGCCCCGAACAGATTCTCGTCGGCACGGGTGGCAAGCAGATCCTCTACAACGGCTTCATGGCCACCTTGAACCCCGGTGATGAGGTCGTGCTTATCGCGCCCTACTGGGTCTCCTACCCTGCCCAGATACATCTTGCTGGCGGTGTACCCGTCCCCGTGAGCGCTCCGTCCGGGAAGGGCTTTGTCCCCGAGGTGGACGAGATCTGTGCCGCTGTCACCGATCGAACCCGCGCCATCGTCCTCAACTCCCCGTCGAACCCTACCGGCGCGGTCTACCCGCCCGAGTCGGTCCGCGCTATTGCCGAGCTTGCCGCCGAGCGAGACCTGTGGCTCTTCGCCGACGATCTCTACGAGCACCTCATCTACGAGGGGGAGTTCACCCCAGCGGCCCGCTACGCCCCCGATCACACTCTCATCATCCATGGTGCCAGCAAGGCCTACGCCCTAACCGGCTGGCGCATCGGCTACGGCGCTGGCCCTGCCCACCTCATCAAGGCCATGAACCGCCTCCAAGGCCAGTCCACCAGCGGTGCCAATGCCCTCGCCCAACACGCCGTCGTCGCTGCTTTAAACGAAGTCGACAAGACACGCGCTTTCATCGATATAACCCGTAAGGCCTATCGCGAGCGCCGCGACGTTCTCGTTGCTGGCTTAAACCGTCTCGGCCTCAAGACTCCCAACCCCCAGGGAGCCTTCTACGTGATGAGTGATCTTACCCCCATCGATCCTGATGAGGGCAAGGCCGCCCTCCGCCTCCTTGAGGAGGCTCACGTCGGTGTGGTGCCCGGCACCGACTTCTTAGCCCCCGGCCACGCCCGCCTCAGCTACGCCACTAGCCTGGAGAACATTGAGGAGGCCCTCCAGCGAATCGGTGCCCTCCTCGACTGATCCCCCCCGGTCGACCGCAAGGCGGAGCCACACTTGGGCGCCCCCTCGCCCTAGCAGGTCTCCATAGGAGGACTCCCATGTCGTCCCACAAGCTTACTTTCTCAGGCGCCCGGGGTGATACCCTCACCGCCCGCTTCGATCTCCCTGGCGGTGGCAAGCCCCGCGCCTACGCCCTCTTCGCCCACTGTTTCACCTGCTCCAAGGACCTGCAGGCCGCCCGTGGTATCTCTAGGACCCTGGCCAGTGCCGGGCTCGGTGTGCTCCGCTTCGACTTCACCGGATTAGGCGAGAGCGAGGGCGACTTCGCCGACACCAACTTCAGTTCCAATGTCGACGACCTCGTCGCCGCCGCCGGTTACCTTGCACGCGAGCACCAGCCTCCCACACTCTTGGTCGGCCACTCCTTAGGTGGTGCCGCCGTCCTCATGGCCGCCGCCCGCCTGACCGAGGTCAAGGCGGTCGCTACCATCGGTGCCCCCGCTGAGCCGAGCCATGTCGTCCACTTGCTCCAGGACAGCTTAGAGGAGATCGAGGCTGCTGGCGAGGCCTGCATCCTCCTCGCTGGCCGTGAGTTCACCGTGAAGAAGCAGTTCCTCGATGACCTCGAGCAGACTCGCATGCAGCGGGTCATCGCCTCCCTGCGGCGGCCGCTCCTGATTCTCCACTCGCCGATCGACGACACCGTGGGTGTCGATAATGCCCGTGACATCTTTTCCACCGCTAGGCACCCCAAGAGCTTCGTCTCTCTCGACAATGCCGATCACCTCCTCAGCCGTCCCGAGGATGCCGAGTTCGCCGGTTCCGTTATTGCCGGTTGGGTAGGCCGCTACCTCCCACCCTCCGCCGGGGGCAGTTGGAAAGGTGATAGTCGTGACGACCGTGTCATCGCCCGCACTGCTGACACCCTCTGCACCGAGGTGAGGGCTAGTGGCTTTGACCTCGTGGCTGATGAGCCTGTCGAGATCGGTGGTCTCGGCAGCGGTCCCACCCCCTACGACTACCTTGCCACCGCCCTCAGCGCTTGCACCTCCATGACACTGCGCCTGTACGCCGACCGCAAGGGCTGGCCCCTCGAGGCCGTCGAGGTGGAGGTCTCACACTCGAAGATCCACCTCAAGGAGTGCAGGGACAGACCGGTACGCAGGGACCGCTTCGAGCGCACCGTCACGCTGAAGGGTGACTTAGACGATGGACAGCGCAACCGCTTGCTCATGATCGCCGACCGCTGCCCCGTTCATCACACCCTCGTGGGTGCCGCTGACATCGAGACTCGCTTGGCCTAGCCTCGCTACGCATACACTGGCCCTCGTGCTTAATCGCCGCTTCGACCGCGAGATCCTCGCTCTGGCACTCCCTGCTCTTGGGACGCTCGCCGCCGACCCGCTCGTTACCCTCGTCGACACGGCCTTCGTCGGGCGGCTCGGGCGTGAGGCACTCGCTGCCCTTGGGGTCAACGCTGCGGTGTTCTCCACCTCGTTCTTCCTGTTCATCTTCCTCGCCTACGGCACCACCCCCATGGTGGGCCGCGCTATTGGCCGCGGCGACCCCGACGCCGCCGGCCGGCTCGTTACCCAGGCGTTTTTCCTTGCCGCTGCGGTGGGGCTTGCGGTGTTCTCGGTGCTCGAGCTATTTGCCCTACCCCTGCTGACCCTTATGGGGGCCAACGAGAGCGTGCTCGGGCCGGCTACCACCTACCTCCGCATCCGCGCGCTGGCCGCACCAGCGGTCCTCTTCATCACGGCGGGTAACGGCGTCTTCCGAGGCTTCCAGGACACTAGAACACCTTTTTTCATCGCGCTCTCGGTGAGCCTCCTCAACCTGATCCTCGACCCACTCCTGATTTTCGGCTTCGGTTGGGGACTTGCTGGGGCAGCGTGGGCTACGGTTGCTTCGCAGTGGCTTGGCGCCGCAGGGTTCGTGGTGCTCCTGCTGGTGGTCCAGCGGGAACGGTACCGGGTTCCGCTCGTGGTGCCAGGGTTCCGCGAGCTAGCGCCGCTCCTCCGCGTCGGTTGGGAGCTAGCGGTGCGGACCCTTTCACTGCTGCTCGTCACCACCTTTGCAACCGCCGTCGCGGCCCGCGTCGGGGTCGTTGAGGTCGCTGCCCACCAGGTGGCGTTCGGACTATGGCTCTTCATGGCGCTCACGGTCGACGCGCTGGCGGTGGCGGCGCAGGCGCTGGTAGCGCGCTACGTGGGGGAGGGGAAGCCGGTGCGTGCTCGCGCCGTCTCGGATCGGCTGCTGCTGCTCGGCTTTGTCGTGGGGCTGGCGCTACTCGTGGGGTTCTACCTGTTCGAGGGCGTTCTGCCGGGCCTGTTCAGTGATGACCCCGAGGTGATCTGGACCCTCCGTCGGGTCTATCCGCTGGTGGTGCTCCTGCAACCGCTGACGGCGGTGGTGTTCGTGTTCGACGGGATCTTCATGGGGATGGAGGCTTTTGCTTTCCTGGCCCGGGCGATGGCCATTTCTGCAGCTGTGGCGGGGGCGGTGTTGGCTCTGGTACTGCCTTTGGGCTGGGGGCTGGTCGGAGTTTGGTGGGGGATGGTCACACTGATCGTGATGAGGTTCCTTACGCTCGGATGGTGGTACTGGGGGCGGGGGAAGCGGTTTGCGGTGGTCAACGGAGACCGGGCAGCCCACTAGGTTGTGAAGGGAATCTGCGCTGGGCTTATCCTGATCTGAGGGGGCGTGGTGTTGGACAAGGTGAACAGAGCT
Organism: Truepera sp. bin119; assembly: GCA_002239005.1. Taxonomy (GTDB): domain Bacteria; phylum Deinococcota; class Deinococci; order Deinococcales; family Trueperaceae; genus MPNL01. Next base: position 3,106 of record MPNL01000041.1, on the reverse strand, counting down.
TCAGGCTTCGAAGAACTTCTGCAGGAGGGCGTTGAGCCTCATTAGCCCCGCTTCGGTGGCGCGCAGCCGTCGCTCCTTGAGGATAAGCAGCCCTCGTTCGAGCGCAGGACCGATCACCGGGGCGTAGCGGGACTCCACCGGGAGGCCGCTCCTCCGTTCTAGCCGTTTGAGGTCCACACCGCGCTGGGTCCGGAGTCCGGTCATGAGCATCTCGAGGACAAAGTCCTCCACTGTGAGTTCGTGCCGCTCAGGCGGGTCTCCGCGCAGCCACCCCTTGATAGGCGGGTTGGTAAGTCGCACTCCCGGTGTCCCGTCGAGGGGCACGAAGGCCGCCGCTGCCGGACCTAGAGCCAGGTAGTATTCACCATGCCAGTAGACCTGGTTGTGACGCGATTCGAAGCCGGGTTTGGCGTGACTCGATACTTCGTAGCGACGGTAGCCGTAGCTTGAGAGGATGGTGTCGGCGAGTTCAAAGTCGGCGGCCTCCTGCTCTGGATCGATCCGCATCCCGCGCCTCCCAAACGGGGTGTCGGGCTCCACTGTGAGGGTGTAGACGCTCAGGTGCGCTACCCCTGTCGCGGCCAGCGCATGGAGGTCCCGGGCGGCATCCTGCCCCGGCACCGCCGTGATCAGATCTGCTGAGACGTTGTAGCCCGCTTCCAGGGCCGAACTGATCGCCTCGAGTCCCTCCCGACCATTGTGTAATCGTCCCAGCAGCCGGAGGACGGGGTCCTGGGTCGACTGCAGTCCGATGGAGAGGCGGTTCACCCCGAGCGCGCGCCAACGTTCGAGGCGTTCCGGGTCGAAGGTGAGTGGGTCGGCCTCGATAGTGGTCTCGAGGCGGGCGGGCCAGCCCCAGGTCCGCTCGAACAGCCGTACGATCCGCTTTAGCTCCGTGTCCGTCAGGTGCGACGGGGTCCCACCGCCGAAGTAGATGGTGTCGAGCGACCCCGGGTGTCGGTCGTACCAGCTCTCGGCCTCCAGTTCGAGTCGGTCGAGGTAGCGTCCGACTAGTCCCTGGTGCCGCAGCATCTTGTGGAAGTTACAGTAGGGGCAGATCACAGGACAGAAAGGGATGTGGAGATAGAGCGCCCTGGGCATGATCCACAAAGTGTACGCTCGGGTGGGGAATAATGGGGTGTCCGGGACCCGCGCTTGGCGATTTTGAGAGGAGTAGATTCCGATGCCGAACGATTCCAGAAAGTACGTATGGGACGATATCTCCCCCGATAACCCAGTGCCGCTGCTGCACCGTCGCAGGATTCATGGCGACCGGGTCCTGGTGGCGCGGATGCAGCTCGAGAAGGGCTGCAGGGTCGATCTCCACTCGCATGAGAACGAGCAGATCTCGATCGTCCTCTCAGGGTTGCTCAACTTCTTCGTGGGCCGCGACCCTACCGAGGAGGTCCTGCTAGGGGCTGGCGAGGTGCTGCACCTGCCGTCGCACACCCCCCACGGGGTGGAGACGCTCGAGGACACGGTCGTGATCGACCTGATCAGTCCCCCAGGAGAGATGGGGGTAGACCGCCAGGGCTCGTGAGCAGAGATGATGAGAAGAGGCCGGGCGGTGCGCCGCCCGGCCTCTCGTGTGCCCCCTTTAGTTCGCCAAGTTGACAATCCTTCTCTCGATGGTGGGGGAGACCGTCTCCAGGCTCCCGATGTAGTCGGCCAGCACGTCAGCGTCGAGCTTCTGACTGTCGAAGAGGTTCTCGCCCTGGGTGAATACGTCGTAGCCGTCGCCCCCTGCGGCGATGAAGCTGTTGGTCACGATGGTGTAGCTGGCGCCCAAGTCGAGCGGTGCGCCGCCCACCTCGACGGAGACCACCCGGCTACCGGGCTCGCGACTTTGATCGTAGCTGAAGGTGAGCCCGGAGACCTGCAGGAAGCGGCCGCTGACATCCTCGACCGCCGACACCGAGTTCTCGAGCGCCGTGAGCAGCTGCGCACCGGTTAGGTCGAAGGTGACGATGGTGTTGCCGAAGGGGTGGACCTCGAGGACATTTCCGAGGGTGATGGCGCCCTGGGCAATGGTGTTGCGGATGCCGCCGCCATTGGCGAAGCCGATGTCAGCCTGCGGGAAGGTGGCGCGGAGCCCGTCGGCTATCAGGTTGCCCAGGTTGGTCTCCACGGTCCGGACCTTGCCACGCTCGCCGTCGAGCGTGACCGCAGCGGTGCCGATCACCTCGCTTAAGCGGTTGCTCAGGCGCGATTCGTAATCGGCCGCCAGCGCGGCCACCTCGGGGTCGGGATCGAAGCCCTGGACCGGGATGTTGATCGCCGCGTGCCGGACGACCTCGCCCCCCTCGATGGTGAGGTCGACGCGGGAGACGGCGGCGGTGAACGACGGTGCCTTGACCAGCACAGGACCGGAGGTCGATACCTCGGCTACACCGTCCGGCAGGGAGGGGTCGAAACTCGAGCTGGGCAGGTACATGCCGTTCCAGCCGGGGGTGTGGCCGCCGACGATAAGGTCGATCCCCTCGACCGACTGCAACAGCTCGAAGTCGGCACTGGTGGTCTGGTGGGTGACCACGATGACCACCTCAACCTGGTCGCGCACCGCGTCCGTCGCGCGCTGGATGATGTCGACCGAGTCGACCAGCGTCAGGCTCCGGGTCTCGGCACTGGTGACCTGGTAGAGGTTCGGGTTGGTGACGCCTAAGATGGCGACACTGATCCCACCGACCCGCTTGACCACGGCCGGTTCGACGCCTAAATGATAGCTGCCGACGAGATTGGTGCTGATGAACGGGAAGTCGGCTAGGTCCTCGAGCATGTTCATGTGGTCGATGCCGAAGTCGAACTCGTGGTTGCCCAGCGCCAGCGCGTCGAAGCCGATCAAGTTCATCGCCTCGATGTCAGGCACACCGCGGAAGGCACTCGACATCACGGTCCCGATCAGAATGTCGCCGGAGTTGAGCACCAGCGTATTGCCACCGGTTTCAGAGCGGACTTGCCTGACGATGGTGGCGACCTGCGCTAGCAGTCTGTCGGACATAAGCCGTCCAACGGAGTTGATTATGCGTTTAAACAGCGGTTCTCAGAGCTGATGGGCAGGGGTGACCCGGGTTATTCGCTCTGGGCGGGTGTGTGTCAAGGGCCAATC
>MPNL01000005.1 GCA_002239005.1 Truepera sp. bin119 | reverse complement strand
GCGCACTCGCTCCAAGTGCGCGATGCAAGCGCGCTGGTCGGGAAATCTCTTGAAAACCGAGACGATGTTCATACCCTTATTGTGGCATGAATGGCTCCGAAATTTAAGCCCCTAACCGCTTATTCCGCAGACTTTTGCCGGAGACGATTGGGCCTCAAAGATACGAAATGCCGAGAAGCTCAAGGAGAAAGATAAGCACCTCAGTCATATGCCAATCCCAGAGGAAAGCCCTCTCAGCTACGTGCAATTCTCGGAACTCTGTAGGATACTCTCCGAGGATTGGCAGCTATTCGAGCCCTTTCTCCCACCGCAGTCGATCTGGACCGCAAAGCTGGAGGAAGTCGCTCAAATCCGACACCGCATAGCACACTTCCGATCCGTGCATCGCGACGATTTGAATCGCGTCGTGCAATTGCTCAGGGACATCGACCATGGATTCCAGCGCTTCTGCATGTCCTACAACGATCCTCATCGGGTGTTTCCGGCCTCTGAAGATCCGGTTGTCGAGCATTTCCTTCCCCTGGACCCCCATAGCGTTGATTCATATGCCCCCTTGGGCGTAACTGTGGAGGTTCTGTATCGCCCCTGGGCATGCTGGTCTACCCCTGTGGCTGGCAAGAAAGGACTAATCTATGTCGTAACAATCTCGGCACTTCTGACACACCGCAATCGCGTCTTCGACTACCCAAGTTTTCTCGAGATGACAGCCGACCTCAACAAGCACATCGTTCATGTCCGCCTCGATCACGCCACTGTCTTTGGTGTCACGCTTCCGGCACTCCTTGGAGCAGCTGAGAGCATTCGGATCATAGAGAAGGTTGTGACAGCGGCTAAGTACTGTCTTGGGTCAAGTCATTCTCAACACTCGGACAATGACTCGCTAAAGAGGCTGGCGAACGAGTGGCCAGAGTATGTTCTTGGACCGGAGGACTTGTTGACGTTCCTTACGCCCGACATGCCCTATCATTCTCTTTTCGGGGTTTGAGCAACTCTAGGTTGGTCCGTTTGGCGAACTCGACGAATAGGCGATTGCCCTCGCCTTTAGCCAAAGCCAGTATAAAATCCCCCACCCAAACCTACCTATGTGCAATACAGACCCGTTTTGCAACCTTGAATCATTGGGATTGCTCATCTTGTCTTACAGCTCCCGTCGACGAGAGACAGCCAAGACTCATCTTGGATCTCAAGTACTTCCTCTTCGGTTTTCGTCATGTGGTAGATTCCTTCGTTAAGTGTTTAAGCACTCAGAAAAAAGGGGTTAAGGAATGTCTAATGAAAACAGTTCTCCAAGTTTTGACTACGATTATCGTATGGAAAAGGTAGTTAAGTCTCTAACGTCCCTAAAGTACCATCGATGGATTCTTTCGATAGTTATTCCTGCAATATTTCTCATTAGTCTGTTCTTTATGGATTACGTCACAAATCTACAAAGAGAAGTTATCTCCTTCGAAGAAGATAGGGTGGGGTTACTAGCGGATGTAGCTCTTTTATCTACTAAGGTTTCCTTTCTGGAGGGAAAGTTATCTACTGTCACCGACTCCGTAGCTGCCGCTGCTTCCGCTTCCGTAGCTGCCGACGCTGCACTTAGTGACTCGATTGCAGCGTTTAGTGCCAATTCCGATGCCTTAGCTAGGGCATTATTTGACACGATAGAGGTTGTTGATGCAGTAGGTGAAGTTGCGCTAGCAGTAGTGGAAAGTGAGCTAGAAGAGTTACGGACTTTAGTTCTCGATCATATAGCACAAGAACAAACTGGCCCCTAAGTAGGTATGCGGCTCAGTATGGCAATCCATAGTAGGCCAACTACTATGCCAATTAGTACAGGTACAATATGGTCTAGTATTTTTCTCATGTTCCCTTCTGCTTTCTCCCCTATATGTTCTTACTTGCCTCAAGGGGATAGACGCTGTGAGATGTGAACCTATCATTCAAAAACGCTGTCGTAGCTTCGCTCTCGTTCGATGAGACTTTGCGCCGAGCTCCTACTATTGACAACTTAGATGGCTTGGAGGTCATTCGCTTACTTCCGATGAGGACTCTGAGGGCTTGGGGGTCGGTGGATTCGATCTCACTTTCGATTCGTAGGCTTGTCTATTAAGAGTGTAATTGCCCAACCAAACAGCCTCTAGCCTCATACGTCCTGAACAAGTGCAGGCCCTTGCAGCGATTAAGGCTATACTCAGGCCGAGTGATATCTCTAGTGTTCCAACCGTCTAATAGCTCGGACACAGTCCGCACAAGGAGGTGAACATGATGACCTCAATCGGATCTGACCGCTATCGCGATAGGGTAGTCCTAGTGACGGGCGGAGCCGGCGCAATAGGGAGCGCACTCTGTAGGGTGCTTGCGGAAGCGGGAGCGGCCAAGGTGATCGTGCTGGACGACCTTTCATCGGCTTCGAGATGGAATGTTCCATCCCTTCCGAACATACTGTTCATTGAGGGAAGTATCCTGGACGAAGTTGAGCTCAAGAGGGTCTTCCTCGATCACCCTCATGTTGTGTTTCATCTAGCCGCTCTATTCGCGAATCAGAACTCGATCGATCACCCGGAGACCGACCTGATGGTCAATGGCACCGGTACACTGAAGCTGCTTCAGTTCTCTCAGCTATCCGGCGTAGAGCGGTTCGTCTACGCGTCATCTGGATGCGCCATCTACGGCTCAAGCGCCCCGCTACCGCTGAAAGAGGATTTCATATCGATTCACCTAAGTTCGCCTTACCAGATCACCAAGATGCTAGGCGAGTGCTACTGCACATTCTTCAACAATCACTACGGGCTGAATACCGTCAGGCCCCGGTTCTTCAACTCATACGGCCCAGGAGAAATCCCCGGTCAGTATCGCAATGTCATTCCGAACTTCATCTATCTCGCGCTGCAAGGTAGACCGTTGCCCATTACGGGGACAGGTGAGGAGACACGGGACTTTACCTATGTCGGAGACATCGTCGAGGGTCTGCTGAGGGTAGGTTATATGGATGAAGCGGTCGGGGAAGAGTTCAATCTCGCCTCAGGCAAGGAAACTCGGATCATAGATCTCGCCAACGCCATCAACGACCTGACTGGAAACCCGTCCGGCGTCGTCTTTGCCGAGCGGCGCAAGTGGGATACCAAGAGCCGCCTGTTGGCTTCGATCGAGAAGGCAAGCAACCTGATCGGCTACCAACCTTCCACCGACCTGACCAAGGGTCTGTCTGCCACAGTCCAGTGGTTCAGAGACAACTGGGACCTTATCCAGGAAACCTCGCGGTTCGGTCCCGGGATGTCTGCGGCCGTGCCCGGTTATGTTGTCAGCAAGGAATCTCAGGCGACCCGCTCTGAGAAGGAGCCTCAGGCGGTCCTTGGCTAGACTCAACATCCTCGTATTGCAACCCGACTTCAGTCGATACGGCTCCGCCTACTACCAGTATCAGTTTACTCAGGCCCTTGGGCGGGCCCATAATGTCTTTCAATACGGCCCAAAGTTGGCAGGCTACAACAGTCGGCACACCATCGACGATGTGCTGAAGCTGTGCCCGTTTGAACCCGATCTCATCTGTTTCGCAGCAGGCTGGGAGCTAGAGGATCCATCGGTTCCAGCTTTCGACCCCCATCCTGCAATTCAAACTTCAACAACCAACATACCGAGCGTGATGATACTCAACAAGGAGTATAAGAAACTCGACAGAAAGTTTAGCTTTATCCACGACAACGCAATCAGGCTGGTCTTCACTGCGCATCACCACTACAGTCTGTGGCAGGAACGCGTGGGAGTTCCGTTCGTTCACTTCCCGTTCGCAGTGGACCCCGAGCTGTTCAGAGACTATGGAGAAGCGAAACGCTACGCCGTGGGGTTCTCGGGAAGGCTTCACGAACAGTGGACCGACGTGAGGGTCGGAATCAGGGATCGTCTATTCCTGCAAAATCTCGTCAAGGCCCCCCGGTACTGGCACATCAGGATCTTCTGGCCGGGACGGTGGCAACGGCTCCCTTCGCGGTTGCGACAGCTCCCTCGGGGGGAGGCCTATGCCCGTGCGATGAACCGTAGCAGGATGTGGATTGCCACCCCGAGTGCCGTCGAACTCGTTGGGACTCGGTTCTACGAAGTCATGGCTGTGAAGACGTTGCTGTTTTGCAACAGGTCAGCGGCCTACGCTGGACTGTTCGAGGACACCAAGCATTGTGTGATGTTTAATCCAGATCTCAGCGACTTTGATGAAAAGCTTTTCTACTACCTGGAACGCGAAGGTGAGCGCCAAGCGATCATCGACGAAGCATATACTCATGTCCGTACAAATCACACGTGGGATCGACGAATTGAGCAGTTTACTGAAGCCGTTAGAAGGGTCATGTAAGCTCCAAGTTCAGTCGGCTGACCCCGACGAACACTGTCGATGATCAAGGTACTTACTGCCTGGAACCCGACCGGAAGCTATCAAGATGACTCCAACCATCCGAGAATTAGCGAGAAACAACGACCGTGAATTACTCACTCTCGACCTGGACCTAACACCATGGGGAAAGATTAAGTATCGACACACCAAGCGTGATGGTCTCGACACAGAGTACAACATGCCTATTAGTCCACCCTTAGGAACTATTACATCTGCCATCAAGGCAATTGGGGATCAGGATATCGTTCGCAGAAACGGTTCACCAACTTCGTACATCGCATGAAATCCTTGATCGCGCGCGCGCTCCCCTCGTCTGATCGGCGGGTGATCCGGCAGTCTATCTGGCTGGAGGCCATGCTTGGGGTCCAGTCCGTAGGAGGTATCGTTCAGGTGTCGATTACCGCGAGGCTTTTAGGCCCCGAAGGCTATGGGGTTCTCGCGGTCTTCACCGCCGTCACCTCACTCCTCTACACTTTCCTGGCCTTGCCCGGTGGTGAGACCATCACGACGTACGTAACTCGAAGTGTGAAAGCTGGACGACAAGAGGAGGCGGCAGCGACACTCCGGTTCGCTCTGGCGACCGCGTTGGGGTTTCGGGCGATCTCCTACTGTCTGTTGGTAGTGTTCGCTCTAACCGCCCGCGGATTCCTCGGAGTGGACAGCGCCCACGCCACCACTCTAATCGTTTTCGGTGCCGCTGGCCTACTGCTCGCCGTTCACGGAGAGAGTCTTGCCGTGCTCAGATTGGCTGACCGAGTCTCTCTGGGACTGATCGTCGTATCCGCAGGGACGCTGATCCGGATTGCAGTATTGTTGGTCGCTTGGATAAGTGGAGGTGGGCTGTTCATGGTTGTGTTGGCGCATGTCGCTGGTGCCGCAGTGACTGGAGTGGGAATGTTTGCGGTCGCAGCTGTCTCCGCCGCCAGAGCGGGACTACCAGGCCTCCTGAGTTCACTATCGGTCAGGGTACCGCGGGATGTGGTCGGCTTCCAAACAGCATCATTCGCGAAAGCAACGGTTGCGTCGCTGAGTCAAAACATGGATGTCCTCTTGCTAGCCGAATTGTCAAGTATCACCCAGGTCGGGCTGTATCGTGCTGCCCGGTCGATCATCGACTTGGCAAGGAAGCCGTTCCAGCCCATAATGAATGGGCTGCAGGTGGAGCTAAGCAGGCAGTGGTACTCATCTGAGTGGACAGCCCTACGCCGGCTGGTATTTCGCTTTACTCTATTGACCACCGCACTAGCCACCGCAGGATTTGGGCTGCTGGCTGTGCTCCACGAGCCCGTCATGCGGATCATCCTGGGCTCTGAGTTCTCTGATGCATCCCAGCTCCTGATGATTATGATTATCGGGTCGTCCATAGCTGCAGGCATCTCTGCGCTGAGCGTACTCCCTGCCGCTATGGGTCGGGCTGGGCCGTCATTGGTCGCAGCGACATCAGGGGTATTGATATCCCTCGTCACTATCCTGTGGCTCGTACCTCAGTATGGAGCAACGGGCGCAGCGTGGGCAAACACCACATACTTTATCGTCTTTGTTGTGGTCTTAGTACCGTGGGTCCTCTCAATACTGCAACGGAGCTTCGCGACCGCTACTTCGCGAAGCGGCAGTCGACCACGATAGGACAAACTATGCCTTATCGCCATCAATAAGCTTGCCACCAACCATTGGAGGTATCCAGTATGAATCGATGTGATTTCTCGATTCCCCAGACCGTAGGGTGCCGCCGGGTGTGCGAGTACATCTCACCTACCCGACCGAAGCAACCCAAGAATTTATGTGTCGTTAGACAACCTATCAACCCATCACCCGGAACCCCATCACTTACAAGAGCGCTCGGGTTCACGAGCCCAGAAAGGCTATCATGAGGCTGATGCTGACTGCTCACCGACCCTGCTCACAGAGAGCCGGTCTGGACTACGAGCACCAAAACCTCACCCGCTAAGAGATGGTTGAGCGCAAGTTACACTTTCTATTCACCGCTCCCCGATACCATACGAACCAGCACTTCGCCGTGAAGGCGCTGCTGGACACTGGACACGAGGTATCCTTTCTGGCACTAAGACGAGGGCAGAGCGAAGTGTACGACGCTCTGCATCCGATAGTTCTTGGCGAGTCGTTTGTCCTCGGGTTGTGGCGTCAAATGCGAAGCCTGAAGCCTGATGTAGTGATAGTCCGCAATCCACATTCCGCGTATGGGATGCTGTCAGCCATCGCAGCGAAGTCAGTCGGCGCCTCCGTGATCTTCTACAGCCAGAGTCCGTTGCATCGGCAATTGAAGTGGTGGAAGCGGAGACTCATACATCAATTTCCAACCTGGACAGCGAGAATCAAGTGGATAACTCCCGTCCTCGGATCACCCGACCAGTATCCTCCGGCCTTTGAGGCTCTGCGGTATGTTCCATTCGTCATGGAGCCAAAGACCGCTCCAGCGCAAAAGCAGTGGTTCCGAGGGGACACAGTCAATGTCCTCTGCATTGGCAAGTTTCAGAGGCGCAAGAACCACCGTTTGTTCCTCCAAGCGGTCGCTCGCCTATCAAAAGGCTACCGGATGCGGGCTACTATCATCGGCGAATGTACGACGGTGGAACACCAGCACGTTCTCGCCAAGCTAAGAGAGTATTGTGCAGACCTCAGACTCGATGACAGGGTCTGTTTCAGAATCAATCTTCCGTTTGCAGATGTCCAGAGGGAGTATCCGAGGCACGATCTGTTTGTCCTACCCAGTCGTGACGAGCCAGCTGCTGTATCCATCCTGGAGGCAATGGCACATACCCTTCCCGTTATATGCAGCGACTCAAACGGAACGAAGTGCTACATCCGTCCAGGTGAAAACGGATTTGTATTCAGAACGGACGACCCCAAAGATCTAGCGAAGGACATGGAGAGGGTCATCAGTGACCGCAACCGGCTGGTAGAGATGGGAGCGCGCGGCTACCAGCTTGTAGTCTCCGAGCATGCGCCCAGCAAATATGTCCGAACGATTCTGGCAATCGCTGGAGGGCCCGGCTAAATGTGCTGTCTCGTGACCTAATAGTTGGGGCTGGAGACATGGGCGTCCCGGACCTCACCAGGACAAAGCGGCTAGAGGTTACCTTAGCCCCGGGTTGTTCAGTCTGGTGGATTCGACAAACAGTATCCCGCAGCAGTGACCTCTTCCCCGAGGTCCGGGCCATTGATCGTAACGCGAGATGATCTCTGTCCTCATAGGAGGCGCACGTGCACATAGCTTTCATTCTTCCATCTCTTGCCGGCGGCGGTGCCGAACGGTCGGTGCTTACACTGGCTAGAGGACTGATCGACCGTGGTCACGCGGTCGATCTTATTTTGTCCAGCAGCACGCAGATTTTTTATCCCAAAGAAGTTCCCGAAGAAGTGCGTCTTTTTGCCCCGAGGATTACATCAGACAAATTCACGAAAGAGAACGCCGCCGATGTACTCGCTCGACTGGTACGACTACGCCCACGTTGGAGAGGCAACTGGCCCCGTCTTGCAAGCGCTTTGCATTGGAATCCGCTCGGCGTTCCAGCAGCGTCACGACTCTACCAAGCTTGCGCTATCGCATCCTATATGGTGGACGAGAAACCTGACTGTGTCCTGCCGGTTCTACAGGCACCGCACATCGCCACTCTCTTAGCGTGTCATCTTGTCAAGGAATCTCCGCCGGTCATACCGTGCTTCCGCAATATCGTCAGATTTCGCCACCCTGGATATAAGAAAAGATATCGGTGTTTGTGGGAAAGCGCAACGCACTTTACCGCTGTGTCTCATGGCGTTGCTGATGATGTAGTAGCAGAGATCGGAATCCCACTTGAGAAGATCACGACCGTATACAATCCTGTTTTCACTCCAGACCTCCCAGCCAAGATGAAGATGCCTCCGGACCATCCATGGTTCCTGGACAACGGTTCGCCGATCATTCTCGCAGCAGGACGGCTGACAGAGCAGAAGGATTACCCTACTCTCCTCAGGGCTTTCTCCCGCCTCTCGTCACAAAGGCCGTGTCGTCTGATCATCCTTGGTACCGAGCCGTCGCGGAGCAAACTTAGGAGGCTCGTTCAAATACTCAAACTCGAGGACCGAGTTTCGCAGAGCAAACTTAGGAGGCTCGTTCAAATACTCAAACTCGAGGACCGAGTCTCTTTTCCAGGATGGACAGAAAATCCGTTCGCGCTCATGTCCCGCGCATCCCTGTTCGTGCTGTCCTCAAGATACGAGGGCTTGCCCGGGGTCCTTGTACAGGCGTTGGCGTGCGGCTGCCCCTGCGTCAGCACCGACTGTCCAGCCGGTCCCGCAGAAATACTCCAGAACGGGAAACTTGGACCGCTTGTTCCTGTCGGCAACGAAGTCTCGTTGGCGGAGGCGATGAAGCGCACACTCGATCAACCACCGGATAGGCGAATGTTGCAACAGAGGGCTGCCTTCTTCTCGATAGAAAGGGCGGTTAATGCGTACGAGCAGTTAATTCTTGAAGTGACAAGATGATAATAATGATGAATATGATAAGGAGATGGCGGTGACCGGGGATCTCTATGCCAAGGATTCCCCGAGAAGAAATCTCCCACAGAACTATTGGGGTGGGGAGATGCATCTTGTGCTGAGGCGGTCCCAAAAAAATGGGACAGATTGTATCGGTTAGCCCTGACGCGTTTGGCGACGGTGTCTTCTCTAAGCGAGGATGATTGGCGGGCGCTCGCCGACAGCAGAGACAATCCACAAACACCCCCCAACCCCGAGGGGTAAGGAATCTCATGAACATCACCATCGTCGGAACCGGATACGTGGGACTTACCACCGGTGCCATGCTTGCCTACCTCGGTCACCAAGTCACCTGCATCGATATCGACGAGGAGAGACTCGATACGCTTCGACAAGGCCGAGCACCCTTCTTCGAGCCCCATATCGAAGACCTGGTCGCCACCGCCGGAGCGAGGCTCAGGTTTACCAGCGACTACGCCACGGTGGGCGAGACTGAGGTCAGCTTCGTCACGGTGGGCACCCTCTCTCTTCCCGATGGCCGCACCGACCTGAGGGCGGTCGACAGTGCGATCCTGAGCATTGGCCGGGCCTTACGTCCAGAACAGCGACACATTGTAATCAACAAATCCACAGTCCCTATCGGTTCCGGTCGGTACGTCGCCAGTATGCTCCTCAAGGGCTTGCGTGAGGCCCAAGGTGACCCCTCGGCCCGAGGCGCGTTCCGAGTAGCCAGTAATCCTGAGTTCCTTAGCGAGGGCTCTGCGATATCTGACGTCTTCTATCCCAACCGGATCGTAGTCGGAGCCGACGACCCGAACACCCTGGCGCTCCTAGCGAATCTCTACCAACCAATCACAGAACAGACATTCGTTCCGCCCCCCTTCGTCCCCCGACCCAAAGGCTTAAGGAGTGTTCCCCTTATCACCACCGACCTCGTGAGCGCCGAGACCATCAAATACGCAGCCAACGCCTTCCTAGCCACCAAGATCAGCTTCATTAACCAGATGGCTGGGCTGTGCGAGCGGATAGGTGCGGATGTCGACGAGATCGCCCGGGGCATCGGTCTTGATGACCGGATCGGACCGAAGTTCCTTCGCGCCGGCATCGGTTGGGGAGGCAGCTGCTTCGGCAAGGATATCCGGGCGCTGATCCACTCGGGAGGCGAGTACCACTACCCTATGCCCCTGCTCGAGGCCACTATCGAGGTGAACAAGCGCCAACACTTTATCGTCATTGAGAAGCTCCAGGACGACCTGAAGGTTCTTAAGGGCAAAACGGTCGGTATCCTTGGTCTCGCCTTCAAACCCAATACCGACGACCTCCGCGACGCTCCCTCCCTCGACATCATCGGCTGGCTGCTGGAGCGTGGCGCCCACGTCACCGTGCATGACCCGGCAGCACTCCCTGCCTTTCGGTCTCGCCACGGAGACCTCCCGGTGCGCTACGCCAAGTCGCCGCGGGATGCAGCTGCCGAAGCCGACGCTCTGACCTTGGTCACCGAGTGGCCAGACTACCGGAACCTCGATTGGGCGGCTCTCGCTGGCGTCATGCAGGGTGACCTGATCGTCGACGGTCGCAACCTGCTGGATAAGGAACTCCTAGAGAGCTACGGATTCCGCTACCGCGGAATCGGACGTTAGCCAGTGCCCTCGAACGCCCAACACTTAGAGCCCCCAACAAAATGAGTTGACGAGCCATTGTGGAATGGCCACTTTTCGAGTCAGACTATGGCTGGCATCGTGCGTCAGCTACTGTAGGACGAGGAGAGGCCGCTGGCAAAGTCCCTGGTAAGTGATGAGTTGTGGGCAGTGGTGCAGCCGTTGCTGCCCGCTCCCAAACCCCGGCGGTTCCGCTACCCCGGACGCAAGCGCGTTGACGACCGGAAAGCCTTGACCGGCATTCTGTTCGTACTGAAAAGCGGCATTCCCTGGGAGCTGCTGCCCCAGGAAATGGACTGCGGTTCCGGGATGACCTGCTGGCGTCGGCTGCAAGAGTGGCAAGCCGCCGGAGTGTGGCCGCGCCTCCCTGAAACCCTGCTGTCCAGATTGCAGGGGGCCCATGGCTTGGACTGGTCCCGGGCTTGTGTGGACAGCGGGTCGGTGCGGGCAGTGGGCGACGGGGAAAAAAACCGGCCCCAATCCCACGGACCGGGGCAAGCCCGGGAGTAAGCATCACCTGCTCACCGATGCCAACGGAACCCCGTTGTCGGCCATCCTGACCGGCGCCAACCGCCACGACGCAACCCAGTTGCTGCCCCTTGCAGTGCCGCCGCTGCGGGGGCAGCGCGGCCGACCCCGCCGCCGTCCAGAGCGGCTCTACGCCGACCGGGCCTATGACTCCCGGCAGCAGCGCAAGGACTTGCGCGCCCGCCTTGGCCCGGCGGGGGGCCGAGCACGGCAGCGGGCTGGGGGTGCACCGGTGGCTGGTGGAACGAACCCTGTCCTGGCTCCACCAGTTTCGCCGACTACGGGTGCGCTACGAGCGGCGTGCCGACATCCATGAGGCCTTCCTGTCCCTCGGCTGTTCCATCATCCGCTTCAGACGTTTATCATCTTTTTGTTGGGGGCTCTTAGCGAACGAACAGGTCGTAACGTGAGATTATCTCTGCCCCCCGAAGGGGGGAGACCAGTCCTGGCGCATTCTGCACCAGATGGAAAAGAGGCACCGACCTCCCATAGCAAGTCTAGCCTGCGCCAACCATGAGTGCCCCAGCTACGGCCGGGCAGGTCAAGGTAATCTGATCGAAGGACGGATTCGCTGGATCCGTAAGGTCTACGGACCGGACCAGATCCGTTATACCAAGGACGGATTCGCTGGATACGCTGCCGGAGTTGTGCAGGAGAGTTCAGCGAACGTAAGAACACCCCATAAGGACGGACAAGAGCGGCTTCGTTGGACCCGTAGAGTCCGTTTTTGCTTCGGGTGTGGAACAGCAAGATCAGAGAGAGCAAAGCCATCATTATTGCTGATCCAGCGAATCCGTCCTTGCAGTTCGCCTCGGGCAGCACGCCGATCCAGCGAATCCGCCCTTGCGGTTCCACGACCAGCGGTCCAGCAACTGGCCAGCACCAGCTTGCAGGCCGCTGAGCGCTGGGGCTTTGCTGGGAGTAAGCGTGAGCAGTTGTGGCAAGCCGAAGTGATCGATCCGGCAACCAAGTTGGTGGTGGCCTTTGCCACTGGGGTGAGGGATGAACGACTGATCGGATCCAGCGAATCCGTCCTTCAGGTCCTGCAGGACGCTGTTTCTCGTCTTTCCTACCCCCAGGGAGTGGTGCTGTTCAGCGATGGTGAGCCGAGCTATAAGCGACTCTGAGACCGGACTCTTCGGGTCGGCCCCCTATTCGGCCGACCCTACCGGCCTGCCCGGCAGGGATCGAGGGGCAGGTTCCCCAAGGTACGCTACCGTCAAGACCGGACTCTTCGGGTCGGCAGGCGCCAAGCGCAGGTAATGGTCCGCAAAACCAAGCAGGGAGGGCGCCTCGTCAGGATTGAAACTCAGATTGCCCATGGAAGTAGTAAGCGGGTAGCCAGAGAGCCTTCCCGGCTGGGTTTCGAGAAGCCGAATACCAGTGCTATAGAGCGGCGCAATGGCACCGCACGGACCCGTAGCTCCAACGAAGCCGTTCTTGTCCGTCCTTGGATGGACGCAACAAGTGTACGAATCCAGCGAATCCGTCCTTCTGATCGGATTTGGAGTGTCCGAGAGTTGCAAGGACGGATTCGCTGGATTCGGTCACCCACTTATCCGGGTGGGGGGCAGAGATAATCTCACGTTACGACCCAGAGTTCATGCCCCTGAGAATGTCGAGGTTGTCGCCGGTCCAGAGGGTGCGGTTAATCCAGTTTGGTGCCATAGGAGTGTGAACAAACAGTCTGGGGCACTTGACATTGGGAACCTCGTCGGGCCATTAGTTTAGGGGTTCCCCTCCGGTTCCGGCTCGTAGTCGTGAGCTTAGGAAACTTCACTCCGACTAGCGGCTTGGGCTCCGGCTTTGGGAGCGGAACCCCTCGGCACGGGCCGCGACCGGCACCGGGCGCACCACTCGCCGGTTGCGGCCCTATCCCCTATGATAGATCATAGAAATTCGGTATGATGCCTAGTGAGGTAATGGGGCATGGATTTCTGATCGGTTATGGCAATCGACGTCGTTGACACCGTACTGCTTAAGGTTGCGAGCCGGTGCAACCTCGACTGTAGTTATTGCTACATTTATCACATGGCCGATGACGGTTGGCGTGGCCAGCCGAAACACATGTCGGATGCAGTACAAGAGGCAACCGTTCATCAGCTATCGGAGCTCTACAGCTGCCAAGGGCACCGGCTTCATGTCGTTCTCCATGGCGGAGAACCGCTGCTGATCGGACCTAAACGGATGCTCAAACTATGCAGCATGCTTCGGTCTGCTCTTCCGGACCCTTGCGAAGTTCATGTGCAAACGAACGGTGTTCTCCTTACTGAAGAGTTCCTGGACATTTTCGTCCGGTTTGATGTTGGGATCTCGATTAGCATCGACGGTCCTTCTGACGTGCATGACCGTTTTCGTGTCGACAAGAGGGGCCAGGGATCCTATGACCGCGTTCGCAGCGCCATCGCTCTGCTGACTGCACGAGAAGATGCGCGACCCTTGTTCAGCGGCGTCCTAGCCGTGGTCAACCCCAGTTCCAACCCTAGTTCCGTCTACTCCTCTCTTAAGGCAACGGGTGCTCCCAGCATTGATTTTCTTGTCCGTGATGGAAACCACACACACCTTCCAGAGGGCAAAGCAAGTCCTACATCAACAGAGTTTGGAACCTGGATGAGCGAGACGCTTGACATATACCTCAGCGACCCAACGCCGCCGCGTGTGCGGATATTCGATGACATGCTCCGACTCATCATGGGAGGGGAATCAAACAAAGAAGGAGTCGGTACCGCCGATTATGGCATTCTTGTGATCGACACGGATGGGAGCATCAACAAGAACGATACCTTGAAGGTGGCCCACAACGCCGCAGATCGTTTCGATCAAGTATCGTGGAATATTCTTTCGGACACCTTAGTGGATGTTGTCCAAAGTACTGCTTACTTGGACTATTATCTTGAACAACGGCCGACCGCACCAAAGTGCCGCAGATGTTCTGAACTCCATGTATGTGGCGGTGGAATGGTGGCACACCGTTGGAGTGATGACCGCGGTTTCAACAATCCATCGATTTTTTGTTCCGATCAATTACTGCTCATCTCTCGTATGCGAGAATGGCTAGCTCATCGCAATAGCAGTGTGAACAAAAGATAAGGAGACCCTCAATGAGTGACACTAATGAGTCCACACTCCGCCAAGCACCGAAAAGCTTAGATATCGATCTGAAAGAATTTAGCAGTAGGGCTTTGGAACGACTGATCGACGAAATACGCAACGACGATAATGATAAGCCCATATCTGCAACTACTTATAACCGCACATATCATCGCCACAATAGATGAAGATGGCTTCGTAGACTCCGTGTCTTCGCCCTACGTACTCGCGCAAGAGTGTGCTGCCGACGCGGTAGAGTTTGTCGAGTTTCCGTTCCGTTACTTTCTTGCTCGGCGCTGCCTCGTCCAGAGAATCGAACAAGTACTCCTCGATTGGTTCGAATCTGCCGCGCCTTGGCAACTCGTGGAAACCGACTTTTACGAGCAGTACGAATTTAGCATGCTGGATGTCGACCTACCGGAATCGCTTTCACCTTTGGCTTGGCCTAGCAATCTTTCGGAACTTCGTCGATCAGTGGCAACGCTCTTCAATGTCGCGCTCAATGATCGGGTTACACTACTGGCACACAAATTAGCACCCGGTCAACGAATCGCCATCCACAACGATTATCTCGGTGGTGAAAACGAGACCCATCGTCTGACGGTTCAGCTCAATCGGGGTCTACGTGACGGCGATGGTGGGCTGTTTATGCTATTCAATAGCTTTGATCCGAACGATATCCATAGAGTCATCCGCCCAATCACAGGCAGTGGCCTTGGATTCGAAATTGGCGAGAACTCCAATCACGCTGTCTCAAGACTTCACCGTGGAGAGCGCTATACCCTTGTGTACTCCTTCCATGCGCAAATCCCTACCAACCTGCATTCCGGACATCCTTAGGGCGGCATTCTCTCAGTCGACCGAACCATGGTTCTCTGGAGCATCACGTCTCATGGCAACGGTCATCTGGGAAGAAATGGCAAACGAAGGATTCACACCAGCGAATTACGGAACACATCGGTGGTTGAAGAAAGATCCGACAACTAATCGCATTCTTTTTGCCCGACTCGACCTCGGCAATTCTTTTGAGTGCCTCATTGAGTCCTTGCCGAGATCGAGTCGGGCTCCATATGAAGAAGGGGGATTAGTCTTTTCCAAATGCTTTTCTACGGACGCCGATTTGGACGTCCTCCAATCCGCATTGTCCCTCATTGCCTCAGTGCCGAGCCTGTATGCCACGGTGGCACAGTATCTGCGCGCGCTACACATTCTGGAATCGCCCGGGGTTGATTATGACGTCAGTCACAGCGACCCCGGAGTGCCATTTTCGATTTTTGCCTCTGTCCCTCTTTTCGAGCGAAAGGGACGACTGCGCCTTGCTGAGTCCATCATCCACGAATGCATGCACCTCCAGCTCACCATGGCCGAGGAAGTGCTACCGCTTGTTGAAGCACCGGAAGTCCGACTCTTCTCGCCGTGGCGGCAAACCCTACGACCTGTTACCGGGGTCCTGCATGGGTTCTACGTCTTTGCCGTAGTCCATGAGTTTTTCAGAGATTTGAGCCTTACGGGATCCCTAACGTCAGACGAGAGCGTCTTTGTTAGTGAGCGTTGTCGCCAAATACGTGACGAAGCAGCACAAGTTGGTTTTCTCGCATCGGCCGAAGGATTGACTGATAACGGACGGTCCTTGGTACGTCACCTCAACCGGTGCTTGGACCTATGAGCTAGGCTCAACTTCTAACAAGTCTATTGCCATGGCGCTGAACTCCGCCTCACGCAAGACTGCCGCCTTAAGCGTGTTCGACGCTTCCTCAGCCAATTTAGCAAGTTGAGGGTGCGGATTCTCCTGCGAAATCTTTACTATTTCCAATTGCCTCTCGAGCTTCGCTCGCCGAGTGAGGCGTGCCTCCCCCAACTCTGGCCGATTGAGCCCGATAATCTGAATTGTATTCCTTCCGACTTCAGTCAAACCGAAAGCTATCTCCTTATGAAATCTAATGTGCTTGCGCGGATCGTCTAAGCCACCAGGGTCGAGAATAAGAGGTTCTTCCTCGGCTAGGTTGTCGGCATGTGAACGGGCGCGTTTAGCAGGATTCTTAAGAGGGAAGATATCTCTCTTGCAGTTTCTGTTGCATATCTGGCAGCACAAATACAGATTTTCCCAAGAGTAAGCCAGCCAGAAGTAACCGGGTAACACCGCCCCCGATTGCTCATCCTGCCTTACGGTGCCCTTGGGTCGATAGTGTTCGACATCAGCCGCAGCGTGGGGGGCAAACGCCTTCCCTTCGCAATAGCAACACTTGCCATTTTGGGCACTTTTCAATACCCCCCTTACGGTACAGTGGCCATAGATATTGCGCTTGAACTGAAACTTTCTTGTGCCATTCTCGAAATCGACTCTGTTTGCTTCGTATGCTTCGCAATCTTCTCGTGTAAGTGCTTTCCCGCGTGCTAACCCTTTGGGCGCCCGTGGTTTGTGCACCCTGATCATTGAGCTCCACCGCCTTGTTCAAGCACCGCAGCCGCACGCCGAATGATGTCCATTGCGTTCTGATCCGCGGGCGACTCTGCCGTTGGAAGTTCACCTACCTCTTCATCTAATTTTGCAAGCTCCAGCCGCTCTTCATCTGAAAGCACTTGTTTTTCGACAAGATGGCGCCGACGGTTCAATAGTTCTTCTACGTCAGGCGGGCGGGCCGAAGCGAATCCGAACAGGTCGCTTGTGATCACTTGATCCAAGCGCCATGCCCTTATGACAGCGGGATCATTCAGAATTTGAGCGTGGTCGTCCAATTTGCGAAGAACCGCCAAGTTCGTACCAAGAGAGCTTTGTGCCATCAACGGACTGTGAGCAGTCGCTATGAATTGAACCTTGGGAAAATGGCCAGTAAGATGGTCACGGAGGTTGCGTTGCCAGCGCGGGTGAAGGTGCAGGTCGATCTCGTCTACGATTACGATGGCCGGTTCTTGGAGAGGATTCGGACTATTTGGGTACCGGTCAAGCAATCGCCAAGCGATATCCACCGTCCATGCGATCACGGTCTGATAGCCGAGGCTCAACCGACCAAGCGGAACCTTCCCATAAGGGGTCATCACACGGACGCCTGTTGCGCGGCTAGAGGAGCTTGATATCGGCGGGCCAACGACTTCGATATCATGGGCACAGTTGACGTCCGGAAGCACTTTGGCAAGCATATGCTTCAGGCTCTCGAGACGTTTTGTGGCGCGTCCATTCTCTTTCAAAGAGGCGAATTCTAGGCGATACAAGAGCTCTTCTGCATCGTGGAGAGAAGCTTCCACCTCGAACAGGGACTCGACAGGATCGGTAGCAATAGCCCTATCGAAGTTAGTCGGTCTGGGATGCCTTCCGGCGCCGTATCCTAAAACAAGTGGTTCCTCAATATCTTCAGCTACTGACAGTTCCCCACCGGGATCAAATCCTGTCAAACGGCCTCCGTCGCGAGTGATACTAATCCATGTTGACAGGGTTCCCCTGCGCGGCAATCTCTTTCCTACCAGAGGCACCCCGAACGAGAACTCCGCTTCCAGCCTAGCTTCCGTAGTGGCAATATTCCGCGCAAGCGTGTCCAGTACATCATTGTCCTCCTCCCCTGCGAGCTCTGGCTCGACCGGACCCGGAGCGGGAGTCGAGCCGTTGTTGTCGTCTGGAGGTCTACTGAATACCGGACGCATCCGGGCGAGGCATTGGAGAAGCGTGGTCTTGCCAACACCATTGTCGCCGACGAGTAGTGTCCAGCGAGCAGGACGACCGTCGGTATCGCTGAGCGTTAATTCCTGACGCTCACTGAATGAGCGGATGTTCTCAAGCACTAACTTCGTGAAGTAGACTGGATGGGCAGGTCGTTTCGGCACTAGCGCCTCCGCTGATCGACTGTGAGGTTAGAAGGGTGATGCACACTACTCATCAAAGGCCTCCCAAATCCCTGCATTGGCTCACTCCCCTGAATCTTCGCCAGTACGTTGGGGAACGGGCTTCGAGATCCTTTCCGGGCAGGCCGGTAGGGGCTGCCGATTCGTCGGGGGTGGCGGGAAGAGTGTCCGAGCAATCTCCTCTGGTTCCGCGTCTGCAGGTGGCACGTCAACTGGCCTAGACCACGTTAGGACCCTCACTTGTATTTTACCCTAGACCACCTCCTGTCTACGCTTACCGCTGCCCCCTCCTAGATTTCCTAACCACCGTTACATCCCTGAGTACAGCCCTAGCCAATTCCTCAGGCGTCGTGTTCGGAATAGATATATCAGCCTCTAGCTCGGCCTTAGAAGGCTGGTAACTGGATGGCTCGATCTCGATTGTGGGTCTGGAGTCGAGTGGGCTCGAGAGTGCCTTATCCTTTGGGATTTATATACGATTCTACCCAAGCGTGTATAGATCACCGTATATCGCTTGACGGGTCATCACAGGGGCCAATGCTAACGCTTCAAGCCGCCCAACTTCCCCAAGTCCTGAGGCCGTTCGGGCTTTCGCCCGGCCCACAGGGTAGTGGATGGAACCTGTATCGATAATGAACTCGGCTTGGGTAAGATCGTATATAAGTCCCAATCCTAGGGTGCAGAACTCGAAACAGTCCCCTGGGGGTGGGTCGCGCCCTGCTAGACCTCAGGTGCTCGGCAGAGCCAGGCAGCGAATCGCACTACCCCCTCTTCGAACATGGTACCCGGAGCGTACCCGAGGAGCGCCCGCGCTTTTGCGATGTTGGCCCAAGTCTGGGGCACGTCACCAGGCTGTTCAGCCTGGTGAGCGATGATGGCCTTTGTCGCCAGGACGCCTTCCAGGGTTTCGATCATCTGCCGCAGGCCAACCGTCCGGTCGTTGCCGAGGTTGATTACCTCGAAGTCGCTGGCATCGTAATCCATCGCTGCTCGCACCCCCTGCACGATGTCGGCAACGTAGGTGTAATCGCGGCGGCTTGAGCCATCCCCGTACATCGGAACCGGGTCGCCAGCGCGCATAAGGCGTGCGAACTTGTGAATGGCCAGGTCGGGGCGCTGGCGCGGGCCGTAGACCGTGAAGAGTCGTAGTGCCACGAAGCGGATCCCGTAGAGGTGGCTGTAGACGTGCCCCATCAGTTCGCCGGAGACCTTGGTGGAGGCGTAAGGGCTGATTGGCTCGAGCCCCCGCTCTTCTTCGGACCAAGGCGGGTTCGGGTTGATACCGTACACCGACGAGGAGGACGCAAACACGAACTGCTTCGTCCCCCAACAACGGGTCAACTCGAGCAGGTTCTGGGTGCCGGTCACGTTCACCTGCTGGTAGCCGACCGGATCTGTAAGGCTGGGTCGCACGCCAGCGCGCGCCGCGAGGTGGACGACGACGTCGTAGCCACCTTCGAGGTCGCGCTCTAGGGTACTCCGGTCGCGAAGGTCGGCACGAACTAGGCGGTAAACGCCACGGCCGAGGTGCGGAGCGACGTTCTGTTCCTTGAGGGTAAGGTCATAGTAGGGGTCGAAGTTGTCAAGGACAGTGACATGCCAACCCCCCTCAGCGACCAGCGCGTCGACCAGGTGGCTGCCGATGAAACCCGCCCCTCCAGTGACGAGCGCGCGCCTCAACGCCCGGCTACCGTCCGACGCCACTGGGACGAAGCGAAGCCTGAGTTTCCATAGTCCGCCAAGCTGTGGTGGCAAGCCTTGCGCGACGACACCCCTTCGCCGCACACCTGCTCACGACAGCGGACTAAGCATCCGCGATGTCCATATGGCACGAATGCCCTAGCCAAAGCAGTTTCCCCCAACCGATCCCTGTATGACACAGATTCAATCCCAAAAACTCAACGATGACTATTCCGTAGCTGTAGGCTCGGCACAGGACAATCCAGATGGCATCGGGAACGCGAGTCACCGATACTCAAACGGTCCGCCTAAAGGAACGCCTGCGCCGACTGGACAACTCACGGTAGATCCTAGCATGCTCGTCTGTCACCTTTTCTAGCGAGTAGAGTGCCTGGACGCGTCTCTGAAGCCGTTGGGAAAGTTCCCCCCGCGCCCCCGGCGAAAGGCCCAGCATCTCTTCGATACCCCTGCATAAGCCCTCGATATCGCCCGGTTCAACCATCGGGAACGGGAGCTGGCCTCTCATCCTGGGCGTATCCCCGACCCGGGTGACCACCAGTGGGGTACCCGCCTGCATCGCTTCCAGGACAACATTCGGGCAGGCATCAGAATGGGAAGCCAAGACAAACACATCAAAAAGCCTCTGCCAAGAGGGTATGTTCCTCCGAAATCCGACAAAGTGGATGCGGTCGGCAAAGGGAGTTGTGGCAACCTCGGCTTGGAGTCTCCGAGCATAGTCTGATTGGGTGGGGACAGTGGGACCAACCACCACGGCGTGAACATCGGCCCGTTGTCGCATGATGGGAATAACAGCACGAATCAAGTCGTCGACGCCTTTGATCGGCACTAGATTGCCAATGAATCCCACGATGACGGCGTCGCTGGGGAGGCCGAGAGCTTCTCTGGAAACTGGCTCGTCATCATATCCTTCTGGCGAGGGCACCGGGGCGGGCAGATACAGGATGGGAGAGCGTGCCCGCAGGCCATAATGCTCCGAGATCGCATCGGTAGCGACTGCGAGCTGAACGTTGGGGTGCTGAAACAGGGGCGAGACCAGGGTTACGAACACCTTCGGGGTTGCCATATCATTGAAGTACCAGAGAACCTTGCGATTTGACATGAGTGCTGAAACGACAGGTTGCAGATTGGTGATGCCATTGACGGTGACGATGGAAATAGATTGCTCCTCGAGGACTCTAGAGAAGGCTCTGACGCCCCGAGGGAACGAAGCGAAGAATCGAACCAACGATGATACTTTCCGCCGAAGGACCTGCATTCGAATGCGCACATAGGGAAACCCAATCTTCTCGAGGTGGCCCGAGTACAGGTCGCAGTCATCCTGGGGAAAAGCGATCATCGTTTCGATGCCGTAATACTTTTCTAGTCGCTGGCTCACCAGGATGATCCGCCAATGTGCGCCCCCTGGATGGC
The DNA here is from genome assembly GCA_002239005.1 of Truepera sp. bin119. Classification (GTDB taxonomy): domain Bacteria; phylum Deinococcota; class Deinococci; order Deinococcales; family Trueperaceae; genus MPNL01. Next base: position 92,643 of record MPNL01000005.1, on the reverse strand, counting down.
TCCGGTGCAGGCAGTTGAGCACCTTCACAATCGGCGGCTCCGACATCCTGAGACGATGTTCGTCATCATTCGGTTTCGGAATCTCCTGAGTTTCTTCTGGAAGTAATGAGCCCGCAGTTTGCAGAAGCGTAGATGTCACCTGGTCTCTTCTATCTCTAACCGCTCGTTAAAGGAGTATCCCCATCGGAGCAATCACCTTCCCCTAACACCCAACCTGCCTTCGCTGCAATCCACACACTCAGGTATGGTGTGGCATGGGCAAGCCACGTCAGGACATCTCCTGTCGAACTATCCTATCTCTTTTGGCCCAGCGCATCCCTGGTTTCGAATCCCTTCGCCTCCTTAATCAGCATCAGGGACGTGAAACGAGGCGAATCTGGAGCCGCGTTTCAACTCAAGGGCAGGGGCTTTGGAGAACATCAATATAGGCCCACGCCATTTACACAAATGCGAATGATGAGGAGACGGGATAGCCCCCACAACACCGTGCCGAAACCCAGCCAATCATGAACCCCCCAAGCGACCCGCTTCACCACTAATGCAGCGTTTGGCAACACCCATCAGAGGACTGGGTGGCCTACTGCTGGGAGTTTTCCCAGCTGCCGGACTGTTTGGATTCGGACTAGCCTATCTCCTCAACCCCCGTACGGGCAACTGGTCGCGGGGCTGGACTGTCGTTTGGGGGGGAGCGTTTGGCCTAGCGCTCGGACATATGGCTCTAAACCTCTTGCTTACGGGCAGAACTCCGGTTTTACTGGCAGCACAGATCCTGCTGGGGCTTATCGCTTCCATTGTGCTGGTCTATCGGACACGCTCTACCGCTTACGGTCTGCTTCTCGCCCTAGTCATTCTTTCTGTGCTGGGCTCTACCCAATTTCTCTCCCGTCAGTTGTCCTGGCGCGGCCAGAACGAAAACCGGGTCGTTCGGGACCTCTCCATCGAGGGTATCACCTCTACAGTCTCGATCAAAAACCACCAAGTAGCTGCCCACCAACCCTGGCATCTCACGGGTGCCCCTGTTCTGGAATTTACCGTCAAAGCCCGACGAATCACGCCGGAGAATGAAGGCCGGACACCAATCATCTTCCGACTGCAGTGGGAAGACTCGGCTGGGGAGGCCCACCTCAAGCAAACCTTGCTTATAGGCGACCAATGGCAAAAACACCGGGTTACCTTCGAAAGCGACCTGCTCCGCTCGGTCAGAAGGGCCTCCATACAGGTTCAGGCCAGCCCTGGGGCTGTTCCAATAGTTCTGGAACTCAGAAACCCCAAACCCCTGGCCCCATTCGGACGGCGACCCAGAGTGGCCTTCTCTCCATCCACCCGAGCAAAGCTCCTAAGCCCCCATCCCAATTTCGCAGGACACGCTGCCGTCGCTACCGGCCTAAGTGCCATCGCTCTCTTACCTCGGGGCAGCCTTCAGATCCTTGGTGGTGCGCTAACACTCGTAACGGTGTACGTTACTGGCTCGCGCACAGCCTGGTTGGCGGCCTTCCTTGGATTGGCCGCTCTAGTCCTAACGTCGCTCCCAAGACTAACAAGGAGGTTCAGAGCGTTCCTGGCCATCTTCCTTGGAACCCTGTTGATCTTGGCTGTCGTGGCAGCCTTCCTCAGCAATGCGCGAGTCACAAGCATCCGGCAGGAAGGCACCCCTCGCTCACACATCTGGCAGCTGGCCTGGCAAGCGACCCTTTCGTCGCCCTGGACAGGTCTTCAGCAGGACTTCGCGTCATGGTCAGGCGATCAGGATGACTCTTACCAACCGGTCAATCATGCCCATAACTTTGTACTGGCCCTATCGAGCGAGTTCGGGCTTCTCGGTCTGGCTGCCGCCCTATGGCTTCTAGGTGGCTTCCTGTGGCTGAGTTGGCTTTGGGGGCGGTGGAGAGGGCTCCTGCTACTACTGCCCATCGTCTTGCTCAACACGCTGGATTTCACCCTCTTTCGCGCCGATGTTCTCCTGCCAACAATGCTCTGGATGAACGCATTCCGAGAGGGCAACTACTCTGCAACAACAGCATTGCCCCAAGGGAACGAAGCTTGATACACCCGCAACACCTTCTGCCAGGATGTGAGGTGGAGGCTACCTCAATGCGCATTCTCGTCCACGATTATTCAGCTCATCCCTTTCAAGTCCAGCCAAGTTGGTCCCCAGCGGCCCGGAGAGACGGAGCTGCCCACCTCTACTCCGCAACGTCGAGTGGAACTGCGAGCGGTTCTGCGGATCAGTCTGCGGACTGAGGATCATTCCGCAGACTGACCGAACCCCGGCACCCATGAAGCTACTGATCTTCGGCACGAACTACGCACCGGAACCCACTGGCACCGGAAAGTACACCTCGGAACTGGCAGCCTGGCTGGCGGGTCGAGGTCACGCTGTGGAGGTGTTGACCGCAGTGCCGCACTATCCCGCTTGGTCTGTAAACGAGGCCTACCGAGGGCGAGGATTCATTCGAGAGGAGATCGACAAGGTCCAAGTCCTTCGCACTCCGCTACTGCTCCCGAAGATATCCGCGGGGTCGCTGGGCTCGCGCATCGTGCTCGAGAGCAGCTTCAACGCGGCCGCACTCCGCTGGTGGGTTCCCTTTCTGGCCCGTCGCCAGCACGATGCCGTGCTGGCGATCTGTCCTCCCTTGCAAACGGCACTGTGGCCCTGGCTCTACCAGTCACTCCACCGAGTCCCCTGGATCTTCCACCTCCAGGATCTGCAGATCGACGCCGCCCTGCAACTCCACATGTTGCCGCTCCCCAAGCTACTGGAACGCAGACTCTTTGCCATCGAGAGGTTCTTCCTCAGGCGGTCGACCCGAGTCTCCACCATCACTGGCAGAATGCGGGAGCGCCTGATCGAAAAAGGTGTCGCAGCAGACAATCTCTGGCTACTGCCTAACTGGGCCGACATCGACTTCGTGCACCCGCAGCCGAGGCTCAACCCACTACGTGAACGCCTGGGCTTCGGCGGCAGCGATATCGTCGTACTCTACTCCGGCAGCATGGGCGAAAAGCAAGGGCTTGACATCGTCCTCGACGCCGCCGGACGCCTCGCTCACAACCATCGTTTGCGCTTCGTTCTGGTCGGGGAGGGGCCAGCCCGGACAGATCTCGAGGAGCGAGCGAAGCGCGCCGGACTGAGCAACGTGTACTTCTTCGACCTTTTCGCCTGGGATGAGGTGCCCTCCCTGCTCGCCACCGGCGACATCCACCTAGTCGTTCAGAAGCGCGAGGCGGCCGACCTAGTGATGCCTTCGAAGCTCACCAACATCCTCGCCGCTGGACGCGTCAGCATCGCTACCGCAGACCCAGACACCGAGTTGCACCGGGTCCTCAACGACCACCGCGCCGGCATCCTGGTCCCCCCCGGCGACAGCGAGCAACTGGCTGGGGCGATCGAGCGACTCGCTGAAGATCCGAACCTTCGTGCCGAGTATGGCGCCAACGCACGTAGATGCGCGGAACAGCAGCTAGACAAAGGTGCTATTTTAGAGCGACTCGAGAGCCGTTTGCTCTCACTGATAGGGAGTCCCCAATGAGACGCGCGCTGATCACCGGGATCACGGGGCAGGACGGTTCGTACCTAACCGAGATGCTGCTGACCAAGGGGTACGAGATCCACGGCATTATCCGCCGCGCCAGTACATTCAACACCGACCGCATCGATCACCTCTACCTCGATCCCCACAGCCCGGAGGCCAGGATGTTCCTCCACTACGGCGACCTGAGTGACGGGCCCGGGCTGCGTCGCATCCTCGAGGAGGTCCAACCCGACGAGGTCTACAACCTCGCTGCTCAGAGCCATGTAGCGGTCAGCTTCATGCAGCCCGAATACACGACCGACATCGACGGCCTCGGCACCCTCAGGCTCCTCGAAGCCATACGTGACTATTGCGGTCGCACCGGTCACGACCTGCGTTTCTACCAGGCTGGGACCAGCGAGATGTTCGGTAGTAGCCCCCCCCCTCAGTCGGAGGCGACCCCCTTTCACCCGCGTTCGCCCTACGCTGCTGCTAAAGTTATGGCTCACCACCTGGTACGTAACTACCGGGAGGCCTACGATCTGTTCGCCTGCAACGGCATCCTGTTCAATCACGAATCAGAACGTCGCGGCGAGACCTTCGTGACCCGTAAGATCACCCGAGCCGCCACCCGTATCAAACTCGGACTGCAAGACAAGCTCTACCTAGGCAACCTGGACAGCAGGCGGGACTGGGGGCACGCCAAGGACTATGTCGAGGCCATGTGGCTGACATTGCAGCGAGACCAGCCTGATGACTATGTCGTGGCCACCGGTGAAGCATATTCCGTGCGTGAGTTTGTGGAGCGGGTCTTCGCAAGGTTGGAGTTGGACTGGCATGAATATGTCGAGATCGATCCGCGCTACTTTCGGCCTGTGGAGGTCGAACACCTCCGTGGCGACGCCCGTAAGGCCCGGCACGAACTCGGCTGGAAGCCGAAGGTCGGTATCGATGAATTAGTCGCCTGCATGGTGGACAGCGATCTGGAGCTCGCCCGCCAGGAGCGAATTCTCAAGGATGCCGGACACTCGGTAGCCTACCGAGGGATCGCCGGTGATTGACCTGGCACCGGACACCCGCATCTACGTGGCAGGGCATCGCGGCCTCGTCGGCAGGGCCCTTATGCGTAAGCTCGAGAGGGAGGGCTTCACCGACCTGAGCACTCGGACTTCACAGGACCTGGATCTGCGTGACCAGGAGCAGGTCGGCAGCTTCTTCGAACGGGAGCGACCGGAGGTCGTGATCCTGGCAGCCGCCCGGGTCGGCGGTATCCTTGCCAATGACACCTTTCCGGCGCAATTCATCTATGACAACCTGATGATCGCCGCCAACGTTATCCACGCCAGCTACGAGCACGGGGTTCGCAAGCTCCTGAACCTGGGATCGAGTTGCATCTATCCCAAGTTCGCTTCCCAGCCGCTCCGCGAGAACGCGCTGCTAACCGGGCCGCTAGAACCGACGAACCGCGCCTACGCGGTTGCGAAGATCGCTGCCATCGAACTGTGCGATAGCTACCGCCGGCAGTATGGCTGTGACTTCATCTCGGCCATGCCCACTAACCTGTACGGCCCGCACGACAATTTCAACCTCGAAACCAGCCATGTCCTAGCGGCTCTCATCCGCAAGTTTTATGAGGCACGCGTTGATGGTAGGCCCGAGGTAGTGGTGTGGGGAAGTGGTACGCCACGCAGGGAGTTCCTCCATGTGGATGATTTGGCCGATGCCTGTCTCTTCCTACTCGCGAACTTTAGCGAGCCCGGACCAATCAACGTGGGGAGCGGAAAGGATATCAGTATCCAGGAGTTGGCAGTGCTCATCAAAGAGGTCGTAGGCTACCAGGGCAGGATCGTCTTTGATGCCAGCAAACCCGACGGTACCCCCAGAAAGCTGATGGATATAAGTCGCCTCAGCACCGCTGGATGGCAGGCCAGTACCGATCTACGCGAGGGACTCGTATCGACCCTAGACTGGTATCGCCGGGCCTGGAAGCCTCCCGACACTGCACTGAGCCCCCCAGCAACGGCAAGGCAAGCAGCTGACCGAAGCGATCGAGCAACTCACTGACGACCCGAACCTCCGCGCCGAGTATGACACCAACACGCGTAGGTACGCGAAACAGCAGCTAGTGCTATTTTGAAGTGATCTGAGATTCGGGCGGACACCGACATCCCGACTCGACCTGGTGAAGACATGACCGCCATCCTGAACCGAAGCCTTGCCTTCCTTTTCGGCTTTGGCTTCTCACTCCTCCCCGTAGCCGCCCCCTTCCTGGCCCTTCTGATCCTGCCGACAAGCCGCTGGCGGGTGCGACGTCTGGACCTGGCCTGGGGCCTCGCCGCCCTGCTGGCGGCACTTGGCCTCGGAGTCCACCAGGGGATCTCCGGTGCAACCTTCGGGATCCTGCAGACAGGGGCAGCCTGGCTGGTCTTCAGGTCGTTCGCTCAGCTGCGCAGGGCCAGCCCACTCGTCCTTCGACCGAGCCTGACCGGCTTAGGCCTCATCTTCGGCCTGGCACTGGTCGTCCTCCTGGGTTGGTTGCGGATCGACCAACTGAATCTCTCCACCGCCAAGACCCTCGCCCAAGCCATCGTCTGGGGATCGGTGCCAGCGCTCTATGGCCACACGGTCTTGGTTCTGGGTGCCCTGATCGCCATCCTCTCCCCTACGGCGCGTCTCCGCCTACTGAGCCTGGGGCTCTCGGCCCTGGGCATCCTGGTATCGGGGAGCCGCGAGGCCGCCATCGCCTGGGTGTTCATCGCTCTCTTGCTGCTCCTGACCGGCAAGAGGCGCTCTGGGCGCAGTCTCACCCTCGAGGTCGTCCTCCTGACCGCGATGCTGGCGATCGCAGCCGGCCTCGGACCGTGGCTCGGCTGGGGGCGGGTCGGCTTCCTGCTGAGCCTCGAGGCTCGAGCCGGAAGCACTAACCTCTTGCAAGGCACCGAGATCGCCCGGGGGGATTGGTGGGATAGCAGCCAGGTCCACTTCACCACCGCCACCGAACTCGTCGGTGACCAGCCCCTGACTGTCTACCGAGTAACGAAACCCGGCGCGGAACACTGGCTCAGACTGCAGCAGATCATCCCCATCACCTCTGGAGAGAGCTACACCGTCAGCGCCTGGCTACGTCCCGAAGCCGAGTCCCAACCGGGCATCCAGGGCTGGGGACAGTACCGGCAGGACGGTGAGGTCACGACCTTTGCGATCGTGGCCGCCCTGAGCGATCGAGGCTGGACGGCCAGCGCCAGCGGAGCGGGAGAGGTGGTCGCAGCAGGGATAGAGAGCCGCGAGGGGGAGTGGCAGCGGGCCTTCGTGACCTTCACCTTCCGGGGGGAAACGCCCTCACTCTTCCTGCACCTGGGCCTGACACCGGATAGTCGTCCCCGCGCGGGGACCGCTAGCAGCTTCGCGGGCTTTCAGCTCGAGCGCGGCTCGGAGGTCTCTGCCTACGCACCCGGCTCAGCGACCGAGGGACTCGGATTCGGCGTCGCCCGGCTCCCCTACTGGCAGACGGCCTGGCAGGGAGTCAAGGAGCGCCCCCTGCTCGGCTGGGGGAGCGCAGCCTTCCCAAACTACTTCGACGAGAACTGGCCCGACCGCAGGACTCTCGACGAGGTACCTGCCCACACCCATAGCCTGTTCCTGGAGACGCTGTTCGAGCGGGGGATCTTCGGACTGGCAGGCCTGCTGATCTTCATCACGGCACTCTCGTGGAGCGCGATCCGCCGCCGGGACCTTCCCTTCCTGATCGTGGTCGCTGCGGTACTGATCGCCAACATCTTCGACAACACCCTCTACTACGGAGGGGTGATCTATCCGCTCGCGGCGGTGGCGGGCTGGCGGGCGGCCACCAAGCGCGAGCGGGCGGCAGCTGGCGGCGAGGCGGCGAGGCAGGCGGTGGTACGCATAGCGCTCGTGGTGACCGATTTCCTGATGATCCTACTCTCGCTCTACCTGGCGCTGCTGCTTCGGCGCTGGGCCAGCGACCTGCTGGGACTACCCGCCCTAGATACCATCCTGCCGACCACCCTGTTCTACGCGCTGCTGCTCTGGCCAGCGATGTCGTGGCGGGAAGGCCTCTTCCCAGGCTACGGCCTCAGCCCACCCCAAGAGTTGGGCAAGCAGGTAGCGGCAGCCGCCTACGCCGGCCTCATCCTGGCGGCAGGGACGGTGCTACTTACCAACTCCCTCCCCTTGTCGCGTTCGGTCCTGCTCCTCTTGGTGGGGCTGAGCACGATCCTGCTCCCGATCGGGAGAGCCTTGACCAAACGTCTGCTCCACCGACTCTCCCTCTGGGGTCGCCCGGTCGTGATCCTCGGAGCGGGGCGCAGCGGCAGGAGGGTCACCGAGGCGCTGCGCCGGACACCGCTCGCCGGCCTGCAGCCGCTGGCCCTCTTCGACAACGACCCCGAGAAACGGGGTAAGCGGATCGGGGGACTCCGGGTCAGGGGGAGTCTGCGCGAGGCCGACGCCTTTGCCGAGCGCCACGGGGTCAGCCACGCCATCATCGCCATCCCCTCGCTGTCACCGACCGCCCTGACCAAGCTGATCGACACCAAGGGCAAGTCCTTCCGCCAGGTTCAGTTCGTACCCGAACTGATGGACCTCCCCACCGAAGGGATATCCGCCCGCAATCTCGGGGGGATGCTCGCCCTCGAGATCCGCAACGGTCTCTACCTGAGGCGTAACCGGATCTTCAAGCGCGCCATCGACCTCCTCGGGGCCACGGTCGGTGGCCTCATGATCACTCCACTACTACTCCTGCTCTATCTCTGGGTCCGTTTCGACAGCCGCGGCCCCGGCTTCTACTGGAGCGAACGGATCGGCGAGGGGGGTCGGCACTTCCGCTGCCTCAAGTTCCGCACCATGTTCGTCGGTGCCGAGGGCAAGTTGGAAGCTCTCTTCTCGCAACGCCCGGAGTTCCGGGCGGAGTGGGAAGCCAATCACAAGTTGCACCATGACCCGCGGATTACTCGAGTCGGCCGGTTCCTGCGCGAGACCAGCCTCGATGAATTGCCCCAACTCTGGAACGTGCTTAAGGGCGAGATGAGCCTGGTCGGTCCCCGCCCGATCGTGGAGGCCGAGATTGAGAAGTACGACCAGGTATTCGGGAGCTACCAAGTGGTCCAACCCGGCATGACCGGCTACTGGCAGGTGTCGGGCCGCAGCGACACCAGCTACACTCACCGAACCGAACTCGACAGCTTCTACGTCCGCAACTGGTCGCCATGGTTCGACATCATCATCCTGGTCAAGACGCTGCCCGCAGTCCTCCAGCGGAGAGGCGCCCGCTAAGGGGGCTGGGAGCAAAGCGCTACACTGAATCCCTGTGAGCACCATCTCCCGCCCCCTCCTCCGCAGCACCCGCGCCCCCAAGCTGATCGACACCCTCACCCGACCGCTCTACTGGCTCTACGAACGCCAGCTGCTGCAGACCGTTCGGGCGCAGCAGCGACTGCCCAAACATATCGGCATCATCATGGACGGCAACCGCCGTTTCGCCCGGAGCATCGGGCTCGACGTGCGGGCCGGACACAACTACGGAGCGGATAAGGCCAGGGAGGTCCTGGACTGGTGCCTCGAGCTCGGAATTCCGCACGTCACCCTGTGGGGCTTCTCGAAAGACAACCGGAACCGCACGGCGGATGAGGTCATCCACCTCCACCAACTGTTCGCAGAGCAGGCGAGGGAACTGATGGGTGACGAGCGCCTCCACCGGAACCGGGTGCGGGTGCAGATCATCGGGGAGCTAGGGGACTTCCCCGAAGAGTCGAGGGAGGCCTTGAGGGAGATGGAGGAGGCGACTCGGGACTATGGCGGGATGAGGCTCAACGTGGCCCTCGGCTACGGCGGCCGCGAGGAGATCGTGGCTGCGATCCGGAACCTCCTGGCAGAGAAGCAGCGCCAGGGGGTGGCGCTCGAGGAGCTCGCCAGAACCCTAGACGCCGGCGAGATCGGGCGTCACCTCTACACCGCCGGGATGCCGGACCCCGACTTCGTGATCCGCACCAGCGGCGAGGTGCGCCTCTCGGGCTTCCTGCTCTGGCAGACGGCGTACAGCGAGTTCTACTTCTGCGACGCCTTCTGGCCCGACTTCCGCAAGATCGACTTCCTGCGGGCTCTGAGGCACTTCCAGGCGCGGGAGCGTCGGTTCGGCAGATAATGGACGTCGCGGTCATCATGGCCGGGGGGAAGGGCCAGCGCTTCTGGCCGCTCTCCACCTCGCAAAGACCCAAACAGTTCCTGGATCTAAACCGCTGCGGGCAGACGCTCATCCAGGCCACGCGCGACCGGCTGCTGCCGCTCGTCGGGGGACCCGAACATCTCCTGGTCGCTACGGCGGCCGACTACCTGCCCCTGGTACACGAACAGCTACCGGAGCTCCCCAAAGAGAACCTGCTCAGCGAGCCGGTGGGGCGCGACTCGGCACCAGCGGTGGCGCTGGCCTCGCTGGAACTAGAGCGCCGCTTCGGCGACTGCGTCGCCGGGTTCTTCTCCTCCGATCACCGTATCGGCCGCCCCGGGGCGTTCCAGCGGGCGGTCCGGCAGGCGGTCGAGCTAGCGCGGAGCGAGAACGGTCTGGTCACCATCGGGATCCGGCCGACCCGGCCTGCTACCGGCTACGGCTATATCGAACAGGGTCGGCCGGTCGGACCCGGCTTCCGCGTCACCCGCTTCGTGGAGAAACCGAACCGGCAGCGGGCCGAACAGTACCTCGCTGCGGGCAGCTACGCCTGGAACGCCGGCATCTTCGTCTGGCCCACCGCGACCATCCTCGCTGAGTTCGACCGGTACGTCCCCGAACTGATCCGCCCCCTGCGGGAGGCCTTCGCGGAGGGGCGGATCGACGAGGTCTTCCCGACCCTGAAAAAGATCAGCATCGACTACGCGGTGATGGAGCAGACCGAGCGGGCCTATGTGATTCCGGGCGACTTCGACTGGGATGACTTGGGCGACTGGGTCGCGCTCGAGAGGCTTTTAGAGAGCGAGGGGGGCAACACCGTGGTGGGGCGCCACGTGGGGCTCGAGACCTCGGCCAACATCATCTACACAGAGGACCCCGACGATGTGGTGGTCACACTAGGTGTCGAGAACCTGGTGGTCGTCAAACGGGGCAACACCCTGCTGCTCGTGAGTCGAGACCGCGTGCAGGAGATCAAGAAGCTGCTGGCTGACGAGCGGCTCGCAGGTCTCATAGAATAGCGAGCCTCAGCTACCCGCGCGGTCCGGGCAGGCCCTGCCCTGGGACGGGGCCCCTCTGGACCCGGTGGGGAGCGCGAGCAACCCGAATCCCCTACCATATCCACGAGCCGAATCAGTTCGACCTCTACTGCGAGCGGACAGGGTGGTGAGGGACCTACTTCGCATTACTCTTCGGTGAAGATCCTCAGGAAGCCATGAGCGTTAGGCAGCCGCTGCCGGAACCGAGCCGAGACGCCGGCGGGCCACCACAGGCAGCTCTCAGCGTCCCGGACAGGCCAAGCGGGAACGCCACAGCCGCTCCCTACTGTGGGTCGCCCCCGCTGAGAGCGAGCTTCAGCTGCCGGACGGCACCGACATGGTAGGCCACGTGCGCCAGCAGCCCGAGGAGACCCAAGAGCCGCCCTGGGTCCTCGAGATCGACGGCTCCCTCCAAGTGACCCTGCAACTCCCCAACCTCCTGCTCGAGTGCGGCAAGCAGCTCCCGCCACCCCGCCGGATCGACCTCGCGCACCCCCCAGCTCTCCGCCCAGTCGAGCTGCGGCCTCTCACCCCGCGCGAAGGCACCCGCAAGCGCCACAAACCAGCGGACATGCTCGACATGTCCCGCCAAGGTGGCGCTCTCCGGCGTTGCACTCCGAGAAGCCAGGGAGGAGCTGGTAGTGCGCGCGGTGTCTAAGAGCCCCTCATCGTCCAGGAACCAAGTGTTCCCCCCGGCGGGCCGCCCATGAAAAGCTTCGGAGATCAGGGCTTGCATGGCTCTGGTCAGGTTTTCAGATCCGCTCATGACCTTAAGGATGGCATTTCCTACTTCGGCGGTCGGTCGCCCAAGACCGCTCCAAGGTTGCCCGAATTCCCCCAACGCCAAAGATGCTGCAGGGAGGGGCCAAGCGAAGGCGACGGCACCCCTGGCGCGGAGGATCCCCCGATCCGGTGCCTCAACCTCGCTACCACTCGACACTCCTCTAAGCCAGGGGTTGGGTCGCCCAGCAACTGCCGCTCGACCTCAGTGGTCCAGTCGAGGTCGTTGGATCAGGGGGAGGCTTCCACAGGCTCGGCAGGCAGCCGGTACGGCCCGCTCAACGCCCCCTCAATGCGGGCCACCCGTTCGCCCAAGGCGTGTAGGTCGTCACGGACAGCCCCAATGCGCTCCCCTAGGCGGTCGATGCGCCGATCCGTCCGTGTGGCCAGCGCCAGCTGCAACGGTACCAGAACGCCTAGCAGGGCTACCCCGACAGCGATGATGGCAACGGTGTCAGCGCTCACTTGTCACCTCTTTCGACGCGGGCTCTGCGTTGTTCTGAGTCCAACTCGGACGCCGTGCAGAACTTCACCACCGATTCCACAGTAAGGTTCACCACGACTCCAATACCGTCCATCACGGCTTAACCCCATACCCAACCTAGAGCACTGTAATACACGCCAAGGCACATAACGCATACCTAGCCCCCGTTATTCGTGCGATCGCGTATCATGCGTTATGGGCGGAGCGAGCATCCTGTTCGCCACCATCGCTACCGGTGGGGGTCACCTAGCCACGGCCAACGCTATCGCCGAGGCGGTAGACCAGCACTATGCCGGCAGCTTCGACCTCCGGGTCTCGGACCTTATGCATGAGCCGGGGATGTTCAAGGGGGACCGGCAGCACAAGAGGTTCTGGCGCTGGGCCCTCGCCCACCCGCAGCTGGTGCGCTCCGGCCAGCGGATCCTGGACGCTACCCCGACCTTCACGAGACAGACCCAGAGGATCATGCTCCACCGATTCGCGCGGCTCGCAGCGCAGGAACTCGGTGGCGAAGCGCCCAGCCTGATCGTGGCCAATCATGGCTGGCTCGCTGTGGGACTCACCCTGGCGCAGCGGCGCTTCGGCCTCGCGGTCAGGGTGCTGTCGTTCGGGACCGAGCCGCTCGACGCCAACGCTCTGTGGGCGGAGCCCCGAGCGGAGCGCTTCATCGTCCCCTCCGAGTCGGCCAGGAACGATCTGGTAAGGCTGGGCGTGGGTCGGGAGCGGGTGGACGTAGTGGGCTACCCGGTTCGGCGGGCCTTCCTGGAGGTGCCCGGGCAAGCGGAGGCGCGGCGCGCCCTCGGGTTCCCGGACAGCTTCACCTGTCTCGTCTCCCTGGGCGGAGAGGGGGTCGGTACCGTGCAAAAGGCCCTGCTCACAAGCCTGCTCGACCGAGGGGTATCGGTGGTGGTGATGGCCGGCCGCAACCAGACGCTGCACGAGAGGTTGCAGCCGCTGGCGCAGCACTTCGAACACCTCCGCGTGGAGGGTTTCACCGACGAGATGGCGACCTTCGTCGCAGCCAGCGACGTGGTGATCGGCAAGGCCGGCCCGGCCTCGGTGTTCGAAGCGCTGGCCGTGGGTCGACCCTTCCTGGCCACCGGCTATGCGGGTCTCAACGAGGGCAAGGCGGTGGCGTTCTTAAAGCGCCACAAGCTGGGAGGACACTTTCCCTCCCCCGCCGACCTGCTAGCGACCGTGCTCCGGTATCGGGAGTGCCCGAAGGAGTTGAAGCGGGTTCGCGAGCGGGCTGGTGCGCTCGAACTGGGTCGCATGACTAGAGACTTGGCACGCTATGTTGTGCACTACGCCCGTTTCGGGGAACGCGATCTGCAATGGGTCGGTCGGGGGCTGTCTTAGCACAGGGGGCCCGAACCACCCTCCCAGATGCTCCTCTCACACCCTGACCGAGTTCACGCCAGTCGCCTACTCAGAGCGATCCCCGAAGCCACCTGTCACTGCCCGGGTTCGGCGGCGGACCGGAGCCGCACCCTAATGGCCCGAGGCCAACCCGAAGCACCCCCTTCGACAAGACGGCAGTGGGTAGCCGTCAGTCTGAGCTTCGCTCCCGGTAGAAGCCGCCCGGATCGGGTTCTGGCTAGGCCGATCCAGACGATACCCCCGACATCCCAGAGACGGTCACGCTGGCAACCGGGGATCCCGTCCGAGCGCTTGTGCTACCGGAAGGCCGGTCGGATCGTCGACAAGGGCTGAGTTTGGCCCAGCGCTCGTCGGCGAGGACCACGCCTCGGCAAGGACCAGGGGAGGTGGCTGCTAAGGGTACCCGGGGGCAGGCCAGCTAGTGCGGGCGAAGGAGTTCTCGACTCCGGCCCGGTCGAGCGCTCTGCCGATAAAGGGGCCCTCAACCTCCGTACTCAGCTAACCCACGGCATGGGCTAGGCTACTCCCAAGTGACCTGCCTCGGCTAGACGCTCCTCGCTAGCTGTCGGGGTAGGAAAGGGTCTCGGGGTGGTGGATGGACGAGCTCGTATTCGGTACCGACGGTTGGAGGGACATCATCGGCGACCGCTTCACCCTCACCAATGTCGGACGGGCTGCCCAGGGGTATGCCGAGCACCTGGTCGAGGGTGGGGTCGAGCGGGTCCTCGTCGCCCACGATACCCGCTGCAACGGAGCCCTCTTCGCGCGGCGGGTGGCCGAGGTTCTGTCCGCTAATGGACTGGAGGTCCTCCTCTCCGACGGGCCCCTCCCGACACCGGTCCTCTCCTTCGCCATCACCCATCTCGGTGCGGGTGGGGGCGTGATGCTGAGCGCATCACACAATCCGCCCCGCTACAACGGGTTCAAGCTCAAAGGCCCCTATGGGGGCACGGCCACCGAGGAGATCTATGCGGACGTGAGCCGCCGGGTCGCGGGTATCCGACCGGAGGGGGTACGGTCACCGCCCGGCAGGACCGGCTTCGAACAGATCGAGGTCCGCACCGCCTACTTCCGCCAGCTCGCCAGCCTGGTCGACCTCGACGCCCTCGCCAGCCTGACCGGGGTCGTCCTTCATGACGTCATGGGTGGGGCGGGGAGGGGCTGGCTCTCCGGCTTCGTCGAAGCGTTCGATCTGGGGATTCGCGTCGAGCAGAGGCGGGGAGCGCCGGATCCGCTGTTTTACGGTGTCAACCCCGAACCCCTTCCGCGGAACCTGCAGCCGCTGCTAGCTGAGCTGTCGGAGTCGCGACCAGATATTCTCTTCGCCACCGCGACCGACGGTGACGGAGATCGCCTCGGCCTGGTGCTCCCGGGGGGGACCTTCTTCAACTCGCACCAGATCTTCGCGATCCTGATCGACCTCTTAGCCGGTCGCGGTGGCTCGGGTCGGGTGGTAAAGACCTTCACCGTCTCCCGCATCGTCGAACGCCTCGCCGCCGCCCGCAACCTTGAGGTGGTCGAGACCCCGGTGGGATTTAAGTACATCGTGGACGCCATGCTGGCAGGTCGGGTTCTGATCGGGGGTGAGGAGTCCGGGGGGATCGGTGTGGCCGGCCATATCCCGGAGCGCGACGGGATCGCCAACAGTCTCCTGCTACTCGAGGCGGTCGCCCGGGCAGGTGTCCCTCTGTCAGAACTGTTCGCTGCCATAGAGCGGGAGACAGGGTGGTCCCACGCCTACGATCGGCTCGATCTTCAGTTGGGCAGGGACCGGCTCAAGAGCACTGTGATGCCAGATCTCAACGACCCACCCGGCTCGTTCGCCAGCCGCGAGGTGATGTCGGTGGAGAGGCGCGATGGGTTGAAGCTCAACCTGGAGGGGAATGCCTGGGTGCTATTCCGACCCAGCGGTACCGAGTCCACTCTCCGAGTCTACTGTGAAGCACCCTCTCCGGCCGAGGTCGCGGAGATCCTGGCTAACAGCCATCTCATACTCCCCTAGGCCCTGTCCGAAAACTATGGGGTGGCCAATCATGGTGTTCGGGAGTTGCTTCGCTCACCTACTGATCCAGGTGGGGAGTAGCGATGATCTCACACCACGACCCTGACGGTGTTTGTGCGAAGGAAATCCGCGTAACCCGCCTCATCAAGTGCACCAGCTGCCAACTCGAGCACAGCCTGAGCCGTGGCCTCTTCCGTGGCGGTGAAGTGGTAACCATTCAACTCCAAAAACAGAATGCCAACCACAAATCCTGTGCGCTTATTGCCATCAATAAATGCGTGGTTGCGGACGATGGCAGCCGTGTAAGCCGCCGCCATATTGACGGTGTCAGGGGAGTCCGCATAGGCGTAAAGCTGCTGCGGCCGCGCCAGGGCAGATTGCAACAGGGCCTCTTCACGCAAGCCCGTCGCGCCACCGTGAAGTGCTAGCAGGCGGTCGTGCAACACCAGCACGTCTCGCGCTTCAATCCAGACAGGTTCCCTAGCCATATGGGCTTCGCTTAGCAACTTCTTCACTGATTGCCGCGCGCCTGCAACCGCCCATCAGCGAAGCTGCCTGATCGACCCGGTCATGGCAGGCAGCAGACTCCGCCCTACGAGGGGTACCAGATGAAGAGGTGCCGGAACGCTCGTTTATTCTCCATCAGCGCTTGGCCAAAACGTGCAGGGTGTTGCGGTAGCGACCGATGATCTCTTCGGTCTTCGCCATCCTCTTCGCAAAAGCGGGATCGTAGGGGGTCAACTGGTAGCCGCCGTCTGGCGCTTCGATCAGAAACAGGGGGGCCCCGGCTCCGGTGCGCAGCCGACTGATGACCTCCTTCGGCAGGACGACGCCGAGCGAGTTGCCGAATTTACGGACCTTGAGCTCAACCATGGAACGTCTCCTCACTGGTTATTACTATTGTAATAACATTATCGGGGGTGGCGTAAGCTTTTCTGGGTCACGGATTGTGTCGATGGTAAGGGGGTACCCACGCCCACGCCGAACCCACCAAAAGGTGACGCCTGACGAGTCTGAAGAACCGGCCCATCCGCACCTAGTGGGAATCGCCAAGGAACCCGCGGCCCCTTTTCCTTGGAAGAAGGGAGGAAGTACGTGCACGCTTGACATGAAGTGCGTGCACACTATGACATCGGTGTAGCGGGATTATGATACACTCGTAACCACGCTTCCTTTTCCTTAAGGAGGAAGTTACATGTTCCTTAAGGAGGAAGTTACATGCACACCCCTAAACGCCGCTCCACTCTCCCGATCATCGTCAGCCTCACCCTTGCCCTTCTGGTAGGCCTAGCCACCGCCCAGCCGTACCAGGAAGCACCGATGCTCGCCGAGATGGTCGCCGCTGGGGAACTCCCCCGGTCGAGGAACGCCTGCCCGCAAGCCCCCTAGTTCTGGACATGGCCGAGATCGGCCGTTACGGCGGGCCGCCCATCCGCATCGCCAGCATCGATGACAACTTCGGCTGGAAGTACAACAAAGTACAGCTTTTCGACTATTGCGACAGTTTCGGCGGTGACGTCTGCCCGGGCATGGTCGCAAGCTGGGAGTGGAACGAAGAAGGATCAAGCCTCACGACGACGCTCCGCGATGGCCTCCACTGGTCCGACGGCGAGGTGTTCAACGCCGACGACATCCTGTGGTGGTGGGAGTACATCGCCACCTACACCCCCGACCCCGAGAATTCCCCCCTGACCTTCGGGATCGGTGGGAAACTTGCTTCGTTCTTGGGCGGCTTTTCGTACGGTGGGGAACCACTGCTCGTGGAGAAGGTCGACGACCTCACCGTACGCTGGACCGCCTCTGGACCGCACCCGGCGTTCATGCACTGGCTGGCCTACCTGCTGGATGGGCCCGAAATGTACCCGCCGCAGTACCTCGAGCCGCTCCACCCGGAGTTCCAGGGGTACGCCGCCGACGACGTCGAATCCCGGGTCGCCCAGTGGGCAGAACACTTCGGCTACATCAGCGCTAGCCCCTACGCACAGGTACAGATCGTCGGCTACCCAACCATGCACGCGTACATACTCGAATCCCGCACCCTGGGCCAGGGCAGCGTCTACGTCCGCAACCCCTACTACTACGCTGTGGACGCCGAAGGGAAACAGCTGCCCTACATCGACCGCCTCGAGATCGAACTGGTCCCCGATTACGACCTGCGCCTGGCCAAGCTCATCGCCGGTGAGCTCGACCTCGCCAACACGCCCACCTACAACCCCTGGCGCTTGTCGGACCTGCCCACCTTGCTGGAGAACCAGGAGCGCGGGAACTACGTGATCGGCTTCCAGGAGGCAGCTCGCGCCTGGGCACCGCAGCTCTACTTCAACCAGGGCGGGCCGATGCGGAACCGCCTCTACCTGCAGAACCGGAACTTCCGGGTGGCGCTGTCGATCGCCATCAACCGCGAAGAGATCAACGAACTCCTCTACCAGGGTCTCGGCGTTCCCTGGAACCTCGCGCCCAGGCCCGGCCAGGTCGGCTACGTGGAGGGGCTGGGGACGCTGTTCACCGAGTACGATCCCGACACCGCCAACGCCCTCCTAGACCAGATGGGTCTCACCGAGCGAGACAGCGACGGGTTCAGGCTCGGTCCTGACGGCCGGCGCGTCTCGCTGATCGTGGTCTTCGAGCAGGAGGCCGAGCCGGTCGAGACCATGGAACTGATCGCGGACTACTGGGGGCAGATCGGTATCGAAGTTCTGCTCCGGCCGAGACCCACGTTTGACTTGTACGGAGGAGGAATGCCCAACGATGCCTGGGACGTCATCGGTTGGTACTCGGAGGCCGGGGCCTTCTACCTGACCCGGCAGGACAAGTGGCTGCCCGGAGCGTTTATCTCTATGCGGGGCTGGAACGAATGGATCAATTCCGACGGTCAGTCCGGGGAAGTGCCGCCCCCGCATGTCTTGGATTTCCGCAACCGCTACTTCAACGAGGTGCTCACCTCGGCCACTCAGGAGGAGATGGCGGACAGGTTCGAGGACTTGATGACGCTGAGCGTCTACAACATGTGGAGCACGCTCACGCTGCACCTGCCCTCCGCCGGTCACGCCAATGCCGATCTCAGGAACGTCCGCTGGGAGGGGATCTCGATCGAGGCCTCCAACCACTACGCTCGGCTGCAGACCTACTGGTGGGACCGCTAACTAGGGCACCCCTGAACCCCGGAGCGTGGGGGCGACCCCCCCATCCGGCAGTGCCCAACTCGAAGCAGGAAGTCCCGCGATGCGCGGGACTTCCTGACCTGAAGGATCGACCGCATCATCGATGCCAGAACGCGCGAGGTGAGGGAGGTACCCGTGCTGAAGCTGTCATCTTGCCGTCTCGCGGCGGCGCTGTTCGCGCTGCTCGTGGTGGGCTTCTCTCTCCTCGGCTCGGCCCTCGCTCAGGAAGGATCGGCCGAGGGGGAGCAGACGAACCTTGGACCCTGCGAGGGACTCAGGACCGTCGACACGACCCTGATTCGGTTCGGTGCACCGTGGCAGTGCGCGGACCTGCGGGGCGTGGACCTGAGCGGGGTGACGATGATGGACGTGTTCTTCAGCTGGTCCGACGTGAGCGGCGCGGTCCTGGTAGGTGCCAACTTCTACTACGGGGACCTCACCGGCGCGAACTTCAGCAGCGCGAACCTGTTCGGGGCGAACCTGAGGCGCACCAGGTTGGTGTTGACGGACTTCACCGGGGCGAACCTGGAGGGGGCGGACCTCACCGAGGCGATTCTGTTCCGCACGATCTTTACCGGGGCCACCTACAATCGCTTCACCCGCTGGCCCGTGGGGTTCGATCCCGTCGCCAACGGCGCGATCCGGGTGGACTAGCTCCCCCTCCCTGCTGCCAGGAAGAGGGAAGCCCCGGCTCGGTGCACGACCCGCGAACCGCAGGATTTGCTTTTGCCGGACTCTATTCCGCTCGCAAGTTCTCTTGGATTGAGGAGGTACGCCATGTTGTCCGAACAGCAGGTCAAGGAGTTTAAAGCCAACGGATTCCTCAACGGTGGCATTCTACTCGGCGACGCCACCATCGAGGTGTTGCGCAGCGAGGTTATGCGCATCATCGAGCAGCGCGACCGAACCGACATTCCCCAACCCGCTGTCGTTCGCAACGTGTCGCCCAACGCAGCCGAACGGATCGCTTCCGAAGTGGGCAAGCAACTCTGGCAGATCATCAACATCTGGCAGGGCAGCCAGCCCTTTTATGAGCACCTCGTCAGCAACAAAGAGATCGCGAAAGCCATCGCCCAACTCACCGACGCTAGAGAACTCCGCGTCTGGCACGATCAGATCCAGTACAAACCCCCTCAACTCGGTGGCATCCAGATGTGGCACCAGGACGCGCCGCTATGGCCGGTGATCGAACCGATGACCGAAGTGTCCGCCTGGATCGCTCTGGATGACGTGGATTACGAGAACGGCTGCATGAGCATGGTGCCGGGTTCGCACCGGTGGGGTGACGCTCAGGCGTTCCTGGAGACGGTTCCGGACTACGAGTCGCTACCCGACAGGTACCAGGGCCACCAGGTGGAGGTGGTTCCTTGCCCGGTGAAGAAGGGTGAGGTGCACTTCCATCACGCGCTCACCTGGCACGGGTCGCACGCGAACACAAGCGCTCGGCACCGGCGGGCTTTGGCGGTTCATTACATGACGGAGGACACGCAGTTCGTGGCGAGCGGGGAGCACGTGATCAAGGATCTGATCGAGGTGGGGGACGGAGAGAAGCTGGAGGGGCGGTACTTCCCACAGGTGTACCCCTGAGCCCAACTCACGGGGGAGTGTGGAATGCGATCCATAAGCTTTAGCAGCATGATAAGGATCGAGAGCTGTCCTGGCATGGGCCTAGCCCCCCATCGTGTGGTTTTGGCAATGCTCACGCTAGGAGGTCGGCCGCTCCGGGATTCGTTCTGGTGCGGCTGAACCGATTTATGACCAGGCCTCACCTAGTTGGGGCACGCCAGGCTGTGAGGCAAGGATCTTCTCCGCCGCCTGCTGTATCTGGTGGAGTTGGTACTCGTAGCAGGTGTGTTCGAGACACAGGGGGCTAGGCTCATCAAACAGTCTGATACTGCCGCAATTATCGCAAGCAAAGCAGCACGAGCAGCTGCTCCAGGCCCACGTCGTGGTTCGACCGCACCAAGCGAAGGGGCTCTGACGCTGCGGCGGCCGGACGGTTCCAAGCCGGCGGCCTGATCGGCTACATAGTCGCTCTATCAGGCCGGATAGTGACGTGAACCCCACACCCCGACCAGATCCAGCGAATCCGTCCTTGGAGGTGGGGACCAGGCCTTGGCAGAACCTGTGGCTTTGGAATCGGTGCCGGTAGGGGGTGAAGAGTGAAGGATCGATGGTGACGGGGCATCGCAAGACCTCGGATCGATACCGAGCCAGCGCCGGATCCAGCAACCTGTAGGCGTCCACCCCCACGACCCGTTCCACGGCCGGCACCTGCCTACTCGCTGGTCGAGACCACTCCGCGAGCAACCGAGGCGCCGACACCCCCTAGCCGAACAGTTCGCCGACCGCGACCTCCCCCTTGGGCTCGACATACCGGGTATCCATCTGGGCGAGCTGCAGCCTCCCGGAGATATCGTCGTTGATTCCGTGCCAATAGGTGTAGTTGTCGATCACCCAGATCCCCGACTCGCGGGCACCGTTGCCCGACCCCTTCACCCCGCCGAACGGCATATGCGCCTCGGCGCCGGTGGTGGAGTTGTTGATCGAGGTCATGCCGGACCGGACACTATCCTTAAACGCGAAGGCCCACTCGCGGTTGTTAGTGTAGATGGCGCTCGAGAGGCCGTAGTCGACAGCGTTGGCGACCTCGATGGCGTCGTGGATACCGTTGACCCTGACGAGGTTGATGGTGGGGCCGAAGATCTCCTGCTGGAACAGGCGCATATCGGGAGTCACCTCCTGCCAGACGGTGGGCCAGCCGTAGTAGCCGGCGTCGGGGTCGCCCAAGAAGCCCTCGGGGCGCGCGGCGGCGCTGATGCGACCCTCGCCGTAGAGGCGGGTGGCACCGCCAGTCTCGCCCCAGTCGTAGTGCTCGAGCCAGCGACCGAAGAAGCGCTCGTTGATGAAGGGGCCGTAGAGGATATCCTCTGCAAGGTTGGGGTCGCCTATGCGGATGGCGGAGGTGGCTTCGAGGAAGCGGTCGCGGAAGGCATCAAAGATAGGGGCGTCGAGGAGGATGTTGCCAGCGGAGGTGCAGCGCTGGCCGCCGGTCCCGAAGCTAGCCCAGAGGGCGCCGCTGACGGCGTTGTCCAGGTCGGCGTCGCGCATCACCACCAGGGGGTTCTTACCGCCGAGCTCGAGGGTGGGGTGGAGCAGGTTGCGACCGGCGACCTCCCCTATCTGGCGCCCCACGACGGTAGAGCCGGTGAAGGCGAACTTGTCGAGCAGGCGCTCATCCATCATGGTGACCAGGTGCTCGCCGGCGGCCCCGGAGCCGCCGCCGAAGATCAGGTTGAGGACGCCGGGGGGGAGGCCCGCCTCCTCGAAGAGGCGGACGAAGGCGTAGGCGACCGCGGGGGCGTCCTCAGAGGGCTTCCAGACGACGGTGTTGCCGGTAAGGAGGGCGGGGACGAGCTTCCAGCTGGGCACCGCCACCGGGAAGTTGCCGGCGGTGACAATACCGACCACACCGAGAGGCCGGCGGTAGGTGGTCAACTCCTTGTTGGGCATCTCGCTGGGGACCGTCTGACCGTAGAGGCGGCGCCCCTCGGATTGGAAGAAGTGGCAGGTATCGATCGCCTCCTGGACGCTGCCCCGGGCCTCCTTGAGCGTCTTGCCCACCTCACGGGTGACGAGCTTCGCCAGGGACTCCTTTTCGCGCTCGAGGGCCTTGCCGACCCGGCCGATCAGCTCACCCCGAATGGGGGCAGGGGTCTTCGACCAGGACCGGAACGCCTCGCGGGCGCTGAGGCAGGCGTCGCGAACCTGCTCCCGGCTCGCCTCGGGGAAGCGGCCTATGAGGTCGGAGAGATCGGAGGCGTTGCGGGACTCGAAGGTGGACTCGCTCGCCACCTCCTCAGCACCGATCAGGTGACGAAAGGTCTTGGTCACGGGGTCTCCCTCCAGCAGGGCTCGGTAATGGCTATACGACGTCGGCGATGCTAACACGGCACCGACTGGGGTGAGACCCGATTCAGTCTGGCGAAGGGGTGCCACCACAGCCCGGAAGCGGCGCACTGGACAAGACGGGCGGGGCGATTGCGTGGCGGGGTGCCTCGCTGGTAGACTCCTAGAGGAGACCTTTAACTCGGTCCGGTGAGGCCGGGAAGGGAGCAAGGATGTGGACACGACCGTGCTGGGCTGCGCCGCGCGCCGGACGCCCGGCCTCTTCTTGGCCCGCTGGAAAATCGCCCCACACCTCCCTTCGGGAGGCGTTTTTGCGGTAAGGGGGGTCCCTAGTTGAAGTTGAAGGCCGCGCTGATGAACGCCGACGGGGTCTCGAGAGCCCTCACCCGGATCGCACATGAGATCACCGAGCGCAACCGGGGTGCCGAGCGGCTGGCGCTGATCGGCATCCATACCCGGGGGGTACCGATCGCCGAGCGGTTGGCGGAGCTGATCCTGAGGTTCGAGGGGATCTGCCCCGAGGTGGGGAAGCTCGACATCACCCTCTACCGGGACGACCTCACCGAGATCGCGCTGCAGCCGATCGTGAAGCGGACCGAGGTGCCGTTCGACATCCAGGGGCTGCGGATCGTGCTCTGCGACGACGTGCTCTACACCGGCCGGACGGCCCGGGCCGCCCTCGACGCGCTCATCGACCTGGGGCGGCCGGCGCTGATCCAGCTGGCGGTACTCGTCGACCGCGGGCACCGGGAGCTGCCGATCCGCGCCGACTACGTCGGCAAGAATGTGCCCACCAGCCGCCACGAGGTGGTCAAGGTGAGGCTCGAGGAGATCGACTGCGCCGAGGGGGTCGATCTGCTGGAGGTGAGGTCGTGACGCAACCAGTGATGGTGGAGAGCCCGGCGGCGAACGGGGTGCGGGCCAGACCGCGGCACCTGCTCGACCTCGCCGAGCGGTCGCGGGAGGAGGTGGCGGCGCTATTCGACACCACCGATGTGATGGCCCAGGTGATGCAGCGCACCATCAAGAAGGTGCCGGCGCTCCAGGGCTTCACGGTGGGGATGCTCTTTTTCGAGAACTCGACCCGGACCCGGATCTCGTTCGAGCGGGCCGCCCGGGCGCAGTCGGCCGACCTGGTCAGCTTCGCAGCGGGGGGCTCGAGCCTGAGCAAGGGCGAGAGCCTCAAGGACACCCTGAGGACGATCGACGCGATGCAAGCCGACCTCTACGTAGTCCGGCACCGGGCGGCCGGGGTGCCGTACCAGCTGGCGCGCTGGACCGATGCGGCGATCGTCAACGCCGGCGATGGCCGCCGGGCACACCCGACCCAGGCGCTGCTGGACGCCTACACCTTCAAGACCCGGTTCCCAGGCTTCGCCGGCTTCGAAGGTATCCGGCTGGCGATCGTGGGCGACGTGGTCCACTCGCGGGTGGCACGCAGCAACGTGACCCTGTGGACGAAGCTGGGCGCGACCGTGACCCTGTGCGGACCCTCGACGCTGGTCCCGCCCGAGTTCGCCCGGCTCCCGGGGGTGAGCAGACACCACCGGCTCGAGGAGGCGCTCGAGGGTGCACACGCCGTGATGGCGCTGCGGCTGCAGCGGGAGCGGATGGCGGCAGGCCTGCTGCCATCGACCCCGGAGTATGTCGCCCGCTACCAGCTGACCGAGGAGGCCCTGCGCCACGCCCATCCCGAGGCGCTGGTGATGCACCCCGGCCCGATGAATCGGGATCTGGAGATCGCGGGCGAGCTGGCCGACTCGGAGCGGAGCGTGATCGAGGCGCAGGTGGCCAACGGGGTCCCGGTGCGGATGGCGGTGCTCTACACCCTGCTGGTGGGCAAGGGGTGAGTCGGGTCCTGATCCTGAACGCCCGGCTCAGCCCCGGCGACACAGCGCTGCACGATCTCTACCTGCGGGACGGCGTCGTCGAGGGCCTGGATCTGGGCGGAGCGGCCACCGAGACCTTCGACGCGGCAGGCAACCTGGTGGTGCCGGCGTTCATCGACCTCCACGCCCACCTGCGGGAACCGGGCCAGGAGGTCAAAGAGGATCTGGCCAGCGGGCTGGCGGCGGCGGCGGCGGCGGGCTACGGCACGGTCGTGTCGATGGCCAACACCGAGCCACCCATCGACGAGCCGGGGCTGGTGACCGAACTGATCGCCAGGGCGGAGCGCTTAGGCCAGGCGCGGCTGCGACCTGCGGCGGCGCTGAGCCGCGGCCTGCGCGGCGAGCAACTCAGCGACTTCGCGGCCCTCCAAGAGGCGGGGGCGGTGATGGTTACCGACGATGGCCTCCCGGTCGCCGACGCCCACCTGATGCGGCGCGCCTGCGAGTATGCAGCCGAGCTGGGGCTGGTGGTGCAGACCCACTCGGAGGCTCCCGACCTGCGCCAGGACGGGGTCATGAACGAGGGGGAGGTGAGCCAGCGCCTCGGCCTCCCGGGCAACCCGGTCGCGGCCGAGGTGATCCAGATCGCGCGCGACTGCGAGATCGCGCGCCTCAGCGGAGGACGGGTTCATATCGCCCACGTGAGCAGTCGCCGCGGCCTGGAGGTCGTCGAGCGCGCCCAGGCCGAGGGGGTACCCGTCACGGCGGAGGGCACGCCCCACCACCTCACCCTGAGCGACAGGGTGCTGGAGCGTTTCGACCCGATACACAACGACGCTCCACCCCTGCGGACCCCACCCCCCCCCCCCTCGCCCTGAGCGAGAGGGTGCTGGAGCGTTTCGACCCGATCCACAAGGTGGCTCCACCCCTGCGGACCGGAGCGGATATCGCCTACCTGCGCAGCGCCCTGAGGCGCGGTCTGGTCGAGTGCATCGGCACCGACCACGCCCCCCACACCCGGGCCGAGAAGGAGCTCGATCTGCTCGAAGCACCCTTCGGAATCGCCAATATCGAGGTGGCCTTCCCACTGCTCTACAGCCGCCTGGTCGCAACCGACGAACTGGAACTGGCGCGGCTGCTCGAGCTGCTCACAGCCGGTCCGGCCGGGGTGATGGGCTGGCCGGAACCGACCCTGGAGCCGGGCGCGCCGGCGGATCTGACCGTGATCGACCTGGAGACCGAGCGGCCGGTGCGACCGGAGACCTTCCTCAGCAGGGCGAAGTTCAGCCCCTGGGCCGGCGAGGCCCTCCGCGGCTGGCCGGTTATGACCTTTGTCCGGGGACGCAGGGCGTTCGCGCGAGCGGATACAGCCGTCAGCGGGAGGGTCGATGGGTAGTAGACCCGAAGCTCCAGCGAAGCCGACTTTGCGGAGTCTGGGGTGGATGGCGCACAGGAGGTTGGTCAAAGACTATGAGCAGATCCCAGAGGTACTGTTGGGGCTTCATCTCTTCGCATTCGCAATCGTGCTTCTGAAGCGGCTCGCTCCAGGGGTATGCCGGGGAGTGCATAACACGCTCTAGCAGGGCCAGATGAGCGAGCCCACCACCTACTGCGCCTGGCCCAGATGTGGTCGCCCCCACTACGCCCGTGGTTACTGCCCAGGCCCACTATCGCCGCAGCTGGCGACATAGCGCTACCAGCGAATCTTGGGCGCTACCGAGCCCCCTACTCGAGCCTCCCTTCCTGCAGTCGTCGCCAAGCGTCTGTACCTTTGAGGACTTCGTTGTCCTGAGCGAAGTCCCAGGGGGTCCTGCCCCTCTCGTCTCGAGCGCTCACATCAGCACCGGCCTCGAGTAGGACTTCGATGATGGCGGGGTTGTCGTTGTTGGCAGCTGCATAGTGCAGGGGGGTGAGGTCGAGTCGGCCCCGGGCGTTCACCTCTGCCCCGACTGCCACCAGGGCTGTGATGACGCTGGGGTCGCCGCTGAGCAGGGCCGCAAGGTGCAGGGGGGTGAGGCCGAGTCGGCCCCGGGTGTTCACCTCTGCCCCGACTGCCACCAGGGCTGTGATGACGCTGGGGTTGCCGTTCCGCTCGATTGCCCAGTGCAGCGGGGTATCGCCGTACGCATCCCGAGCATTCACCTCTGCCCCGGCTGCCACCAGAACTGCGATGATACCGGGATTGTCGGCGGACCAAGCCGCATAGTGCAGCGGGGTGAGTTTGAGCTCGCCTCCTCTACGAGCATTCACCTCTGCCCCGGCTGCCACCAGGACTGCGATGACGGTGGGGTTGTCAGTGCTCCCGGCGGCAAAGTGTAGTGGGGTGGAGCCGTTCTCGCTCCGAGCATTTACCTCCGCCCCGGCCTCCAGCAGGGCCGTGATGACGCCGGGATTGTCGGCGTTCTGGGCCGCGTAGTGCAGTGGGGTATGGCCGTACTCGTACCGAGCATTCACATCCACCCCGGGCTCGAGACACTCGACTACCTCCGCCAATGTCGCCGCCTCGAAGGACTTCGGCGTGTCCCACTCCGCACAGTCCGCCGCCAGCACCTGTGCTATCAGCGCGAACACACCTGTGGCCACCAGCAGGTATCTCAGCCTCATCTCTCCCCCTTCCGGTACTACCCGCCCATCCTAGACGCCAGTGGCAGTACTGGCGTGAGGTGCAGGCGGCCCGAACTGCGATTTTTCACCCAGCCCCGATCTTGCTATTCCAGACCCGAAGCAAAAATGTCCAAAAACGTACGGGTCCGGTCCGTCCTCAAGGGGTGTTCTCACGTCCTCCGTCCGTGGTAACGGATCCGGTCTGGTCCGTAGGTCTTACGGGTCCAGCGAACCCGTCCTTGCTTGAGGTTGCCCTGTCCCGCCTGACCGTAGTTGGGGCACTTACGGTTACCGCAGGCTAAACTTGCTATCGGAGGTCTGTCTCTTTTTTTCACACGGTGCAGCGTGCACCGGGACCGGCCTCTCCCCTCCGGGGGCAGAGATAATCTCACACTACGACCAAAGCGGGGAGCTCACGATGAAAGCAGCACTCTACACCGGTGTAGGCCGGATCGAGCTCAGAGAGGTGGAGTGGGTCCCACCGCCCCCGGGCCACGTCTCGCTCGCCACCAAGCAGATCGGGATCTGCGGCAGCGACCTGCACAACTACTACGGCCACTGGGAACCATCCCGCGACTTCGCCATGGGTCACGAGACCTGCGGGGTGGTCGCCGCTCTCGGGAAGGGGGTGACCGGCCTCGGGATCGGCGACCGGGTCGCGGTCGAGTGCTTCTCCCACTGTGGCCGCTGCAACTACTGCCGCAGGGGTCACTACAATCACTGTCTCGAGCGGCGTTCCGTATCGCACCGGGAGCACGGCGGCTTCGCGGAGTACAGCAACGCCCACACCTCGGCCCTATGTAGGCTCCCGGACGAGATGAGCTTTGAGGACGGGGCGCTGGTAGAGCCGCTGGCCGTCGCGGTCCGTGCGGTCGCCCGAGCGGGAGCCGGCCACCGGGACCGGGTGGCGGTGCTCGGCGGCGGCACCATCGGCCTGCTATGCCTAGTGGTCGCCCGGGCGGCAGGGGTCGGGGAGACGCTGATCACCGTCAAGTATCCGCAGCAGGCGAGAGTGGCCCGGGAGTTCGGGGCCGACCACGTCGTCGACATCGGAACCACCGACATCAGGGACTACGTCACCGAGCTGACCGGCGGCATCGGCGTGGACGCGGTCATCGAGACGGTCGGGGGTGGTGCCAACTTCGACCATGCGCTGGCGACGGTGCGCAAGCTCGGCACGGTGGTGCTGGTCGCCGGCTACTCGAAACCCTTGGAGGTCGATCTGGCCAGAGCGGTCCAGTCGGAGGCGACGATCACCGGCTCCAACTGCTACGCCTATAGCGGCATGGAGACCGACTTCCAGGTGGCCATCGACCTCCTGGGCTCGGGCCGGGTCGAGGCGAGCCGGATCGTCAGCCACCGCTTCCCCTTTAGCGAGGTGGCCGAAGCGTTCGAGGTCGCCGCCGATAAGGGGTCCGGGTCGGTGAAGGTGCACCTGCAGCAGCCCTGAAGCGGCCCGCTCCCTTTCCAGTCGGGCTGGGCCTCGGCCCTGCAGCCAGGCTCCGGTAGCGCGCAGCTTCCCAAGGACGACGCCCGAACTGGAGAGTGGCCTAGCGGCTAGCTTAGCTCCGCCCAACCTGCGAAGGGGACCGCACCGGCGCGAACCGCTCCCTTCCCTGACCGAGCTATGACCATCCGCTGATAGAAACTAGTCATGGATCACCCCGCAGATCGCCCAGCGAGCCACCGACACCTCGTGACCGAGCCCACCAGTCGCTGCCGCTCGCCTGGTGGGGGTCTCCGTGACCGCTCGGTAACCTGCAGAGAGCGGACCTAGTGCGCCTGCTCGTCCTCTGCAGCCACAACTCCGCCCGCAGCCAGATGGCCGAGGGCTGGCTCAGGCACTACGCGGGGGAGTTCGGCCTCGAAGCCGAGGTCTGCTCGGCGGGCACCGAGAAGACCTTCGTGAAACCCGACGCCGTTGCGGTGATGGCTGAAGTGGGCATCGACATCGGCAACCACACCTCCAAGTCCCTGGATGAGCTGCCCGACAGCTGGAACTTCGATGTCGTGATAACCGTCTGCGACAGCGCTCAGGCAGCCTGTCCCGTCTACCCGGTCGCGACGAGGCGGCTGCACCTCCCCTTCCCCGACCCCTCCGGCTCGCCCCTGGAGCGGTGGCGGGCGGTGCGCGACGCCCTGAGCGAATTCAGCAGAGAGCTGGTCTACAGGTTGAAGGCCGGCAAACCCTTAAGCGTAGCGGCGCTGAAACCGCGGAATTCCCGATGACCGCGAGAGTCTGGCTGGCCGAGTTCATCGGCACCTTCGCCCTCGTGTTCGCAGGCATCGCCGCTATCGCCTCCGGAGCCGGAAGTCTCGCGACCGCTGCGGCCTTCGGCCTGAGCGTGACCGTGATGATCGCGGCCGTCGGTCCGATCTCATTCGCACACTTCAATCCCGCTGTGACGGTCGGTTTCCTGATGCTGGGGTGTATCAACTTCAGGGAGCTCTTGCTGTACTGGAGCGCCGAACTCTCGGGGGCTATCGCCGCCATCCTGGGCCTGCAGCTCTTCCTCGGCCCCGAGCAGCTGGCAGCCGTCGGCCACGGCGCGACCTCCCTCGCTCCGGGCATCTCCCTCATCCAGGGGATCGCCATCGAGGTCACGCTAACCTTCTTCCTGATGTTCGTGATCGCCAGTTGCGTCCTGCAGGAGCGGACTCATCCGGGGATCTATAT
The DNA here is from genome assembly GCA_002239005.1 of Truepera sp. bin119. Classification (GTDB taxonomy): domain Bacteria; phylum Deinococcota; class Deinococci; order Deinococcales; family Trueperaceae; genus MPNL01. The sequence goes on along the minus strand of MPNL01000005.1, from coordinate 63,087 downwards.
CGGCCTCACTGAGGCTGCCCCATTTTGAGGGCCACTTCAAACTTCCGTTCTCAAGTCCAGCCTACACTGAGCTTGAGAGTTCAGACCCGAAGAGTCCGACCTTGCGAACTCTGCTGGCGTCAGGTATCCCAAACTGCTGTGCGGCCTCTGCTGGTTGTAGTCGAGGCGCCACTCTTCAATCACCCTCCTAGCTTCGGCCAGGCTCATGAACCAGTGCAAGTTCAAGCACTCGACAAGCCGACTCTTCGGGTCGCGCAATCGACCATTGAAACTCTCCACGAATGCATTCTCCAAAGGTCTCCCAGGGGGGATGAAAGAGAGCCTGACCCCATGCCCGTACGCCCACCGGTCCATGGCCCTACCCACGAACTCCGGCCCGTTATCCAACACGATCGAGCCAGGCTTGCCCCGCGAGTCGACCAGCCGATCCAGGATCCGGACCACCCGCTCCCCAGGTAGAGACGAGTCGACCTCGCAGGCCAGGCACTCCCGACTGAAATCGTCCACCACATTGAGCACCCGGAACCTTGACCCAGATCCGAGTTGATCATGAATGAAATCCACACTCCAGCGCTCATTCACCCCAGTTGGCCGCTCGAGCGGCACTCGCTTGGCTGCCGCCCGGCGTTTTCGTCCTCTCCAAGGTAAGGTGAGCCCCTCCTCACGGTAGAGCCGATACACCCGTTTGTGGTTCACCACCCTTCCTTCACGACTCAGCAGGGCATGCAATCTCCGGTACCCGAATCGTGGTCGCTGCTCAGCCAAGACCTTCAACCTAGCTAGGAGCGAGGAGTCATCCCGCCGACTCTGGTAGCGATAACTTGATCGGCTCATCCCCATGAGTCGGCAGGCTCGGCGTTGGCCAACCCGAAGAGTCCGACCTTGGTTGTGTGTCCGTTGAAGGTAGTGACCGACTTTGCGTTTGGCGGTCGCGGTCACCACTTTTTTCCAAGCACATCCTAAGGGCGGACTCGTCGGGTCAAGGCTTGGTTATCCAGCGTTAGGTCGGCGACGATCTGTTTGAGTCTGCGATTCTCTTCTTCGAGGTTCTTGAGCTGTCTTAAGTCGCTGGCTTCCAAGCCGCCGTACTTGCGTTTCCAGTTGTAGAGGGTCTTCTCACTGATGCCGTACTGACGGACGATGTCGCCGGTCCTTCGGCCAGCCTCGGATTCCTTGAGGACCTTGAGGATCTGGGTCTCGGTGTAGCGTTTCCGTTTCATGGTTTCGTCCTCTCTTGGAGTGTAGAGGACGGAAGTGGTGAGTGGTCCTGTTCAAGGGGGCAAGGTCATCACCGTAGCCCTCGGATCGGTCGCCGGGGGCGCATTCACCGGTGCGTCCATGAACCCGGCCAGAAGTTTTGCCCCTGCCCTTCTGGCGAACCTCTGGACCGATCACTGGCTCTACTGGCTCGCCCCCATCCTCGGGGCCCTACTCGCGGCGGCGGCGAGCTATCTGTGGAGGCCCAACTGAGGCCAAAGCGCTGGGGGCCGCAGGAGCGTGCCAATGTTCGGACGGAATTTCCTAAAACGCAAGCGAGAAGGTCCGCTCCATAGATGACTCCGAGGTGGAAGGTATCGTCGCTGGCACCACCGGGTCTGAAGATGCAGCAGAGGAGTTGGGGGAACTCTCACGGCAAAGGCTGCCTGCTAAGGGGATCGGAAACTCCGAGTAAAGGGGAAGGGTTTAGCAAGGGCGACTGCTCATTACCCCTCATGGGGATCGGAAACTGTAAATATCCAGGGCCCTCCCACGAACTACTACCGCTCACTACCCCTCATGGGGATCGGAAACCATGATCCACCGGAGCCGGGGGATAAGGTCTATCGTAACTCATTACCCCTCATGGGGATCGGAAACCCTGGCATGGGTACTTCAAAACGAAGCACGCGGCTAACTCATTACCCCTCATGGGGATCGGAAACGCTGCCAAGGCGGGAGTGACGTTGTGACAGGTCAGACCTCATTACCCCTCATGGGGATCGGAAACCGTCGGAGACCCAGACAGTGCCAAGCCCCTCGTTCTGCTCATTACCCCTCATGGGGATCGGAAACCCGGGCAACCCTGGAGTGCAGATCAGGGTCATAAACCTCATTACCCCTCATGGGGATCGGAAACGAGAGTGTCGCACCACTTGGGCTCGGGGCTGTACCTCTCATTACCCCTCATGGGGATCGGAAACCATTCGAGCCAGCGGTCTCGAGCTGGCGGATGGTCCGCTCATTACCCCTCATGGGGATCGGAAACGACACCACCTGACAGTTCACCACCTGACAATGTGTCACTCATTACCCCTCATGGGGATCGGAAACCTCGCCAATCGCAGCTACAACCACGGCCGCTTCGAGCACTCATTACCCCTCATGGGGATCGGAAACGCCCGCCGGTGGGGTCGACCTCGCCGAGGAACAGCGCTCATTACCCCTCATGGGGATCGGAAACGCGCGCTCGAGAGCGGATTGGTGAGCAGGTCCCGGAACTCATTACCCCTCATGGGGATCGGAAACTTTAATCGTGGTCGCCGGCGAGTCGTGACGCCCGTCGACTCATTACCCCTCATGGGGATCGGAAACCATGCGTTAATCCTTTCTACCCAGCGGCCTCTATCCACTCATTACCCCTCATGGGGATCGGAAACCGCCGTTACGTCACCGTCGAGGTCAATCCGCACCTGCTCATTACCCCTCATGGGGATCGGAAACAGGCGCTATTGTCCCTGGGATCGACGGTGGCTTCTAACTCATTACCCCTCATGGGGATCGGAAACATCAGATGGCCTCCAGGATGGCCATGTCACCGTAGATCTCATTACCCCTCATGGGGATCGGAAACGGTGAGGTGCTCCCCATCAGGCCCCACAATCACCATCTCATTACCCCTCATGGGGATCGGAAACCAGTTGAGAGGCTCCGCACGATCGATCTGCACCAGTCTCATTACCCCTCATGGGGATCGGAAACGGTACTACGAAATCGCGGAACCGAGTCTCTATCCGTGCTCATTACCCCTCATGGGGATCGGAAACGGGTCGCGGTCCTCGACCACGAAGGGCCGGTGGTTGGACTCATTACCCCTCATGGGGATCGGAAACTGCACCCCGACTCATCAGGATCGTGTGATTCACTCCGTCCTCATTACCCCTCATGGGGATCGGAAACGCGATTGACCACCTGGAAGTTGTCCTCGGTCAGGACCTCATTACCCCTCATGGGGATCGGAAACTACCTAGGCTAATCTCGTAGACCCTATTCCCTCCGGTCTCATTACCCCTCATGGGGATCGGAAACTCTCAATAGCTGCATTGCGCTCGAAGTTGGTCCTAAACCTCATTACCCCTCATGGGGATCGGAAACAGGTCGCGGCCGCGGCGATGTTGGCCGAGAGTTCACCCTCATTACCCCTCATGGGGATCGGAAACAGGGGCCAATTTCTCTTCCACCACCTACACCGAGTACCTCATTACCCCTCATGGGGATCGGAAACAGGACCAGGGCGAGGATAATGAAGAGTCTCACAGCAGCTCATTACCCCTCATGGGGATCGGAAACTCCTGCCTCAATCGGAAACTCCGCGAAAGAGGCGTACTCATTACCCCTCATGGGGATCGGAAACCGGATTCCCCAGAACGAAGGCCGCTGGCGGTCAGATTACTCATTACCCCTCATGGGGATCGGAAACCAGAAGATGAAATTATCGGTATCCTCCAAACATCCGACTCATTACCCCTCATGGGGATCGGAAACGGCCTTAGCGTGGGTCTTGGTCCGCTCAGGGGGCATGCTCATTACCCCTCATGGGGATCGGAAACTGCCCTCCCGGCCCACCCTGGAGCTGCCCACCTCGGATCTCATTACCCCTCATGGGGATCGGAAACTGTCCACCTCCACTGAGGCCAGCATCAAAGGATGGGAACTCATTACCCCTCATGGGGATCGGAAACCCTCCGGATGCCGAGCCGGGTGCCCAGGTAGTCGAGCCACTCATTACCCCTCATGGGGATCGGAAACCTCCAGTTCGGCCTTGAGCCAGCCGAGCCAGTAGACCACTCATTACCCCTCATGGGGATCGGAAACCAGCCAACTCTTTGGCATCCGCCAGGGAGCTGCAAGGCTCATTACCCCTCATGGGGATCGGAAACTCGGTTGCCTGTCAGAGGTCCATTTACCCCGGTCCAAAACTCATTACCCCTCATGGGGATCGGAAACTCGTCTACGGTGGCAGGGGCACGGGCAAAACATATGACTCATTACCCCTCATGGGGATCGGAAACCGGGTCTCGGCCAGGGTGAAGTCGCCGCTGCCGGCCAACTCCTCATTACCCCTCATGGGGATCGGAAACTCCTGAATCCCCCACATACCACAGAGGGTCCGTGCGGCTCATTACCCCTCATGGGGATCGGAAACTTTCGGGGGTCCTGGCCGCTGGCGGTCACGGCGTCCTCTCATTACCCCTCATGGGTCGGCTACGCGATGGTGATCTTGTCGGGGATCTTCATAGACGGCGTCCTCTCATTACCCCTCATGGGGATCGGAAACCATCGCTTTCAACGGCTTTTCTCGTGTGGATGACCTGTAGAACGAGCCAAAATGCCGGTACAGGCCCCAAAATATGCGCCTGACCCCCCTACCAAGGATAGTTTTGCGCTCAAGCACACATGCAATCCGTCAGAGAATAGACCAGTCTTGACCATGCCACTTGTCCTCGTCCTGACGCATTGGTCCACCAAGAGCATCCTTGCTGAGCCTACGTACCTCTACGTTGTGCCGATTTCGGCACACGAGCTTCAGCACTCGGTCTTCGGGACCGATCTTCTCCGAGATCTTTGCCACCAACTTGATAAGTTCCGACTCCGGCAAGTCACCCATGAAAACTGATGCCTGCTCATGTACAAGAAACTCCTTCAGAACTTTCTTGTAAATTTCTGTTCGCTTGGCAGGGACGTCATAAGAGATTACCACGAACACGTGTTACCCCCTCCAGACGAACGGCTTGAACTGCCCAACACCAAGTGCCTCCCGTTCCAGGGATAAGCACTGCCGATGAATCGCTTGGCGGAGGGTGCGATTATCACTTCGCTCCTCAATGCGCGACCAGAAACGTTCAGTCGCCTTGATCCTTCCCTTCTCACTGAGCAAGCACACCCCCGGAGTCCTGCTGAACCAGGAGCTATCGACTTGACCACGCCGGAACACGGATAGGATGAGCGCGTCCGACATCACTGGCCTGAAGGTCTCTGCCATATCGATTGAGAGCGAACGTCGCCCCGTTCCCGGCGCATGGAGAAACGAGATACTTCGGTCGAGATGAGTTTTGGCAAGCTCGTTTGCACACGCGGAGTAAAGCAGCATGTTAAAGAAAGACATCAGGCAGTTGACGGGGTCCGGCGGCGGGCGACGGACTCTGCGTTCCAGTCTAGCATCGTGCGAGATTCGCCCGAAGGCATCGTGCAGAAACGCCCGAGCTTGTCCTTCGGCACCCATCAGAGCCTCAATGCTAGCTCCTCTCCCAATCATGTCGATTGCGCTCTCCAAGCCACCTAGCGACGAGTCAAGGCCAGTTGTGCCGTTGCGACGATAGCGCTGCAGCAATCCGCGCATCGACCTCACTTGTGCACTAACGATTGCCCTGGCAATCCTCAGGCGCGCAGTCTCATCCAAAAACAACGCGGCCTGTCCGATGCGTACCCGACCGGAAGGATTGTCATCCTCCGGTTCGAAAGCACCCAGGAAACCACCACCTCCATCAAGGACTGTGAAGCGGATTCCTTTTCGACCCATATCTTTGAGCAAGCGGATGGAAATGGAGCCGTTGCCCATGCACAGGACGTGCTTGATGCCATTCAGGGGAATGACCTTGCGCCCCGAATCAGAGGTCACGACGAGCGCGTTTTCGTTCCGATTGAGGCGTGCATCGCGCGGGATGATGACTACATCCATGTTACTCCTCATCCCAGCAGAGCAGGTTACAACTACAGGCAGGGCAGAGGGGAATCCGCTTCGCTTGGGGAGGTGGCCCATCCATCAGAACGCGTCCGGCCTGCGCGTCATAGATGAGCTGGTCGAGTATGCTTACTGTCAAATCGTAGATCGTCTTTTTTCGCGATCCATACACTTGAACTTCGGCGCGCCAAAGGTCGCCGGTGGCTGCAGTCATGAATGCTGCGTAGAACAAGGCTTGCCGGGAAACCGCTTCGCGCGCCCCAGCGCTGCCTTTCTTCTCTATAACGATGCACCGCTCAAAGTTGATGCCATCCGGTGCGATGCCAAGACCCCTGGGGACATCGCCGGACCGCTTCTCTGTCTTATGAAGCGCGAGCCCTCTGCGTACCCGCGGATCACGTACGGCATGCGTGGCACCCATAAGATGGAGCCAAGCACGCCGACGACACAGAGCGGCATGCTGGAAGTAGAGCCCGTGAAGGTTGAACTCCTCCGCCAACTCACGCAAATATCGCGCTTTCTCCAATACCCTCATAGTCTTCCTCCAGGGGTGGCCTGCCGAGACGCTCCACCAGGGCAGTCGCTGCTCTCATTACCTTCTTGCGAGGATCATTACTATTATCTCCTCTCGCAGGAATGTATCGGCGAAATTGATGCTTCCACTCTTCAACTAGGCTTCGATAAAGTCGCTCTTTCCCCTTATCTCGCTCCCGGATTAAAAGCTCGAAGCCCTTGTCACCTATTGGTGAGCGAACGTACAGCGCCATCATCTGAACACGAGGCTTCTCAGTAAACACCCTGATCTCTTCATCGAGTGTCCGCGACATAAGCCTGACGACTCGTCCTTCATCCTCATCGGAAACAATGTGCCGATCAAGAATATCCGTTGCCCTACGCAGCTGCGACTCCGTCACCATATGACTTGTGCCATTCGGATCATAGACCTCAATCATTGCCCCGATATCGCGATAGGCGAGGGCACTTTCAAGCAGCGCAGTGACCCATCGCTTGTGCGGTTGGGACTTCCTCGGTAGGTAATCGTCCACCACATCGACCGACAATATCTCCCTGATCTTGGCACCGACAAACTTTACGATATTCGGCGATATCTTACGCAAGCGCTTATTCGCTTCCTTCTGATGATCCTTCCGCTGAAGCGCAACAATGAACAGGGCAGCCCAGTTCGCTCCCCGCCACGAAGGTTTCCGAAAAAACGATATTGTCGATCCCCCTACCATGGGATCTGCCTCTACCTCCTTTCGTGTCGGCTCAAGACAGCGTCGAATATCACGGAGAATCTTCTCTACGAAAATCTCAATATCCAACTCTTCATGATTCTCAATGACACTGGCAATTATCCGAGTCCAAGCATCGCGATTACGCCGACTTTCAAGCAGTGACACAATGACTCGCCCGTTGTATTTGCCGCGAGCGACCCGACCAACGCGTTGTACAAAGCTGGCAATCTCGTGACCGGGGTCTATAAACATGAGATCGCTTTGAAAGGTAACCCCAAGTTCAACTGAAGACGTACATAGCAGCACATCGTATTTCCGGGGGTCTGCATATTGTCGTCCACGGCGCGGCTCACCTGATTTCCGCTCCGAATCATCAATTGAGTTGATTGCAAGAACCCTGTCGTCCCAAACTCCGATTTCAGATAGCGCCCCCCGTATTATCGACTCCTCCTTCTTGAGTCGTGCCAAGGAATCGAAAATGACAACCACAGTGCGGCCACGGTCGATTGACGCACGCACGTCGTCGATTCCTAGAGCGAACGACTCGGCCAGAGAGCACTCACGTAGCTCAAGCGTTACGTCCCCGTGAATTGGGCGATGTCCTGATGGATGGCCGGCAACAACATTCTCGACAATCTGCTCAACGTCCTCTGCATCAACACCTAGTTGCTCGAGGATCTTGGTCACATCAATCGGAGTTGCCGACAGGAGTGAAACCTTCCCTTGCCTCTCTGTGACAGCCAACAGTGAAAACAGGCTTGCCAACCCAAAAGATCGACCATCAATGGTGTGGAATTCGTCAAAGACCACATGATCAAAGGTGCGCAGGTAATGGAAGGGATTGATCGTACTCGCCCCCTTGATATGAACACCAGAGATCATCTTGACTACCACTTCGGGAATCGCGAAGATGACTCCGCCACCCCAGCCTTCACCCATCTCAAGCACTTGCCTAACTCGCCTAACCTGTAGACTCTGATATCCAGCCTTATCTTGATTACCCGACCATTCGACAATCCGTTCCTTGGCCCAAGCATTGATCTGAGCTTCTGTCCAACCTCGCTTCTCTTTCCTCAGCAACTCCTTTGCCTGTTCGTGCGCATCGTCAATCAGGTTTTGCAGCAAACGCTTGGTGGGAACAATGAACAGCACAGACGCGTTCTCGTTGAGCACCGCCCGCATAAAGGCATAGGACTTCCCAGAGCCTGTCGGTGCAGATACAAGGCGTACAAACTTCTCGGAGCGAAGTAGACGTTCCTGCATCGGTGACAAGCCGCTTGCCAATGTCGGTACTGAGTGAGCTCGGATAATCATCAGGCTTGCCCTCCTGACCAGGCAGCAGTGATCCGCAACGCCTCGTCGGGATCGAGTGGTCGGCTGGGTTGAATGTTATGGAGGCGGTACGGCCCCGCCTCCAAATGAACATCGGGGTCGAACAGCCGTGCCGTGTGTAGGTTGAGGCAGATATCGTGCTGCGACGCGCAGCGTTCAAGGAGGCCGACGCCAGCGCGGCCGAGACCAAGCCTGACGACGAGTCGGTCGACCCGTTCACCATAGGCTTCTTGTGCGAGGCGGAGTGGGTCCGCGTGTAGGAAGAAACCATGAAAGACCGAGCCCGCGGTAACCTCCTGGATGTGGTAGTAGTCTTTGATGTTGCCACTACTTCGCGCGTCGTGGATGGCCTTTGGCATACCGCACTCGGCATCCAGGTTGAGGCGGCGCGCCAACGGTCGGTTGAGCCGGTTATCGTGCCCGAGGAACAGAGTCGTCTTGAATGGTAGGGAGGCTAGATGACTGCGATAGTCGGGCGCGACCGGCAGACACGGTGAACGCCATACCATACCGAGTGCGGCAGCAGTCGCGAACGCCATCGCCGTATCGGTCACGATGTCATTGAGGGTCGCTGTGCCCGAGGGCACGGCGAGGCCATGCCATGCCCAAGGTGCCAGCGTGGTCAGTCGATACTCATGGATCACCCCTGTCACACCCTCTTTTTGGGTTCGAAGTATCGTTCGAACATATCAGCGACTTTCGGAGCGGCTTCCTCATACCGTTCCTGCAGTTCGAGATCCTCCTCCTCGAATGCCCCAACAAGTTGTCGCTGATAGGCTGATGCTTCGTTCGCATCCGCGTGGACCCGGTAGTGCCCCGACATTTCCTGCAAGACGGCAGATGCGAGATCGTCTACTGAACTGGTCTCTGGGAGTGATCGCAACAGCTCATACGGTGAGGAGATTGGTACCTCAAGGCGTGCAGCGAAGATCCCGGCGATATGGGTGCGCACGTTGACACCGGTGACGGATGTCTGTCCTCCGTAGGAGCCAGCGAGCCCGAGACTGAGCAACAGGTGATCGAAACCGATGGGCGGGAGTTGCCGACCGTTGCTGGTTAGAACCTGTATTAGAAGAGTGCCGGGCAGGACATAGTGGCGAGTGAAGAGATTCTCAGTGTTCTTCTTCCCTTCCGCATCCCACAGTGTTCCGGTTTCATCTCCCCGGTGGTGGAAGCTCTCTCCCACGCCGTCACGGTACGGCACCGTGCTTAATGCATCGGAGTATTGCACCGCAGCCTTCACCGGTAGGACGCGAGTCCCTGACATGGCAGAGTCCCCAAACACCAGCGTGTTCAAGTCGAGCGCTCTACTAATCGGCATGCGCTCACCTACCGCAGTGCGGTTCTGTGGCAGCCGGCCGCCCACATTCCACGCGCGCAACACCAGCAACCCCCGCCCACGCTCGCCAAACTTGAACTTACTCGGCGTCGCCCGTATACGGCGCACACCGTCGCGATCCTCAATGTCCGTGATCTCCTCCTCTGCATTGCGAAATACCGTGGGGGCCACGATCTCGCGGATCACGGCGATGGCTACGTGTCCTGCATTGCGGCGCACAGGCATCAGATAGGTGTCCTTGCCATTGGCTGCGACCACTTCCTCGATGAGATCGCCGTCGTTGAGGTATTGCATGAACTTGTCAATCATTACTGCCTCCTTAATCAGCTCTGGCCATCCAGATAGGCTTCCGAAGTTTCGTCATCGGTGGGTGCATCGTCCCTCGTTTCGGAGATGTCACGCTCACGGTATGCTTCCAGAAGCCTAAAGCGGTAAATCGCCGCGGTTCGGCGCTGCTCCTGCGAGGTTGGTTCCTTTGATCGGAAAACCTTGGGCCAGACTGTATCCGCGAAGTGGGCTGCGAAATCGATGCAAGCCTGATCAAGCGGTTGATTGTCGCGATGTTCGTTGGCGCCTTGGTCGCCCTTGCGCGTGAGTTCTTCATATAGCGTGCCTGCAAGCCCCTGGACTAAAGCATCCCGATCCTGTGTTATCGAACGTAGCGTGCTCGGGTAGAAGCCCAAAGCGGCCTTCCAGCAGAGAAGCTGCTTGCTAGTAGAGGCACCTATGCCGATACGCTTCTGGATTCGACTCGCGAGCCACGCGAGTCGGCTAAGTGGGTCCTGGCTGTCCTTCAGATTCACTGGTTCACCTCCGGTATTTTTGATGCGTTCGCGCGTTCTTTTTTCGATCAGTGACCACGCATGATCCTTGTCTCCATCGCCTCGTCGGTCAACCGCTAGTGCCCAGGCGACGCATAGAGCACCGAGCTCGGTGTCGGAATAGGCCAGCTGTTTGGCCCATTCGATTCCTAGCCCGGTCGCAGCGGCCAGATGTCCAAAAAGTTCCAATCTGGAAATGGCCTTAGGAATCTGCTCAATGCGCAAGGAATTCGTGCGCTGGAAATCTTTATCCAGTAACTTCTCCAGCCAGGCGGGTAACGCATCGGAATAGAAAATTGCTGGGTGTCGGCGCGGTGCCCCGCGGAAGATGTGGATCGGGCGTCCGAGGCGTCTTATTGCCCTCAACACCAAATGCAGGTGGACAACGAGTTCGGCGTCCCGATTCGGCAGCGCTTCCAGCCGCGCGACGCGGATGCGCCGCATGTGACAATCGAGCCCCTTATACACGATGCCTTTCTTGATCTCCAGCCGATTGAGGTCAAACAACCCCATGGACACTCCAGAGTCTTCGTGATCGAAGGCCAACCCGCCAAACAGCCCCACGGTCACCGGCGAAGAGATGAGCGGTGGCAGATCATCACTTCCTTTGAAGTCACTCTGCGCCTTTTGTCGCAGTTGCAACTCGGCAAGGCAGACCAGACATAAATGAGTGTCGCCCTTCGAGGAGGCCAAGTGGTCGTTTCGACCGTCGCGGCCGGAAAATGCCGACACTTTGACACCGTGTGCCTGGGACGCGCTATCGATACGTCGTTTCACAGTGACTGGCTCGTTACACAGAATGCAGCGCTTCGCCGGAGTCTCGGTATCAAATGGCAGCGCCGGGCGTTCAGACAGATACGCGGAGAAACGGGCGCACAGGGCATTCAAGATGTCACTCGCAACATCCTCGACTTGATGTTGGAGACCGCGGCGACTATCGTCGCCCTCTAACCAAAGCCCGACGAGACCTTCTCGACCGAGGATCGCGTCCAGCATCACCTTCGCCTCGTCAGAGTCCTCCTCGGAAAGCCGCCAAACTTCTCCTATCGTCCACAGCGCCAGCAGAACGCGACGCGCACGTGCATCCTTCTCGGGAGCTGACGCAACAACCGGTGGCGGTTCCTTGCCTCTAGCCCGCAAGTTCTCCACTAACTCCCGCTCGCGGCAATCCGCATCCGGGGCTGCCGTCTTGACCGAGGCATCTTTATGGTTGAGGGCAATCGTGAGGAACGCGACGGCGTGCGCTGGCTCCATGCCCAAGTCACCAGCGTCTCCCCCTGGGTGATCGAGCGCTGGCTTCACGGTCGCTCCAGACGCGTCAGGGTCGAGCGGGCTCCAGGATGTCGTCATGCCCGCAGCTTCGAACAACTCATCAATCTCCCTGTAGCGCTCGCGCGCAAAAGACCTGGGAAGTGCCAAGAGATTGGCAAACTCTCTCCAGTTGCCCCGCCGAGGATACATGACATCCCGACACACCTCCCACGACGCAGCACCACCAACGAATTCGCACGCCAACCGGTTGTTGACCGCAAAGCGCAGACCATAGGGGAGATCCCTGAGAAAACTGTCAAGGGCAACTTTCTTTACCTTGTCCGCCTGTTCTCGTGGCACTAGGCAGAGCAGCCGACCGTCGTGGACAATCTCGATCAACGGCGAATACCCGGTGATCGCCTTGCAAGTTTCGGAGAGTGCTCGCTGGAAGCGGTCCAGCAGGAAGACATGGAGATGATCGTGGATCTCTACCTTCGCCCATTCCCCCAATTCACTGTCCTGAAGTACAGGAAAAAGGGCGTTTCGATTGTGAAGTTCAGAAAGTAAGCCATCAACTCCATCGGAAGTAAAACTACCCTCGAGCTTGTCAGCCAGCTCGACGTAACGACAGGTCGCAGCGATTCGTCGGTCGTAGTCGGGAGCAGCGGGACTCCGGGCTGCCTGAGTGCCTTCAACCTGTTCAATGTAGTTGAGCATCGCGGCAGGTGAGATACTAATATGATGGCTTGTCAGGAACTTGTCGATCCCGTAGCGGTGCATCCGCTCTTCAACGTCAGTGACATCGATCTCCTTGCCACGTGGCAAGTCAAGGTCCTTGTCGATGTCGTGGAGGAAGGCAATGCAGACTACCGCATAGGCCAGCCATTCGATCTCGGCAACATGCTCCTCATCCGACCAGGGACGTAGGGCATCAGCGAGCCAGAACATCAGTGCCCCACGCGCCACCGAGAGCAGATGATCGAGCAGGCTGATGTTGTCGTTGTGCCCCCAGCGCTCCGCCAACTCCGGGTCTGTCGAGTATCCCCCCTTGCCGCTTATCGTCACCAAGCGAACAGGCCGACCATCGATCCTTGTGAGCGAGATCTTTCCCTTGGGGCCGGTGCGATCCTCAATGACTCGTGAAACAACACACTCGTCCAGGAAGGCACCGTAGACTTCGACGGCCGTCTGGTGCACGAACTCGGCTGCTTGGGTGCTCATGCAAGCCTCCCTGCGTACCCGATGCAGCCGAAGCCGTAGCGGTTTTTCTCACCGATCCCGAGGGTCCAGGCGGAATGCAGGTCATCGTATCGGCCGCTAATGGATAGCGGACACATCAGGCCGATCACAAAAGCGGGCCTACCACCGCGCACGGCGCGCGTGCGCACCAACGTCGAATGCCTCGGATTTGCTCGCAGATACAATCTGTCGGGTTCGACCTTCAGCTTCACGTCGCGACCCGTCAGGCGTGACAGTCGGAAGTTCACGGCATCCTCTAGATCGGTCCCGACTTTCATCAGATCATCGTGCCAGCGTCCTTTCCGACCGCGCACGGAAAGGACAAGCGGCGAGAGCATAATTGCTGGCAGGGTCGCAGTTTCTCCCGGTCGACAGACGACTGGAAGCTCCTCAACAGTCCTGTCCCAGGCTGAAAGGTCCACCACGTCTCCGTTAGTTGACATCTTACGAACGGTTTCGGGAACTAGATGGCCAAGCACCGGCTCCAGTGGTCCCCCTTCTGTGCCGACCACTACAGATTTCACGGTAAAGCCTTTGGGTGTCGCTGTCCCCACTGCACCAAAAGACCAGTTGCTGGCATCACTCCCAACTACATCAGTCCCGCGTGCCCCGCACGCAGTCCAGGCGTTGACAAGCGCACCATGCAGGCTATCCAGAAAGCGCACCCTTGCATGTTCGCCACGCGGAGCCAAAAATCTCATTCTCATGCTGTATCTCCGAAGTTCTTAGTCATCTAGATAATTATACGTTATTAGTTAGTGGGATACCAACTCTGTTGCCAAGACTACTGCGACTCGGACCTAGAGAGCCCGTCCTTAGGTTCTGGGGGCGTGGGGAGTGCTGGTTTACGACTGGGCAGAAGAGTGTAGATCACCCAGGCGACCACTGCTCCAACCAGCAGAGGCGGCAGCTATATAAGAGGCGTTCCCCAGCAATGGCTGCGGGACTGACCGATTAGATTTGGAGCATTCGGGAGTAGTTTCGCTCACCCACTTATCCGGGGGAGGAAGAGACAATCCCACACTACGATCCCCAGATCTTTGGATAGCACTTAAGTGGAATCTTCCATGGTTATCACGACAATCTCCCCGAGGAGGTCGACCGGAGGGACCAGAGGGACCAGATCCTAACCGGGGATGAAGCGCCGCAACACCACCTCCGGCATGTCCACATCCCCCGCCTGGGAGATACAGAAGAGGACCAGATCGGCGATATCCTGCGGGACCATCAGCGGCTGACCCTCGAACCGGCGGCCTACCTCCGTCCCCCGGATCAGGTCGGTATCCACCCCGCCTGGGCACAGGGTGTGGACATGGATATTGTGCGGCCGAGCTTCAAGGGCCAGGCAGCGGGCCAGTCCGAGCAGCCCATGCTTGCTGGCGCTGTAAGCCGCCTGCCCGGCGTAGCCCTGGACCGCCGAGCTGCTGGCGATGTTGACGATTCGACCGCCGCCGGCAGCGATCATGAGGGGCAGGATCAGCTGGCAGAGGAGCATGGGTGCCGTGAGGTTGATCCGGAGCACCCGCTCCCAGTCGTCGAGCTCCTGCTCGGCGACGGCGCTCTCGTGGAAGACCCCGGCGCTGTTGACCAGCAGGTCGACCGAGCCCCGAGACACCCCCCACCCCCCCCCCCCCCCCCCCCCCCCGCCCCCCGAGCCCCTCTCCCCCGGCCCCACCCTCTTGGAGCCGCTCTCGGGAGCGGGCCAGGAGACCTAGGCGCATTCCGCGGCCGCCCAAGGCCAGGGCGGTCGCGCGGCCGATCCCCCGGCTGGCGCCGGTGATGATCGCCGTCCTCTCCTGCAACTCCTGATCCATATCCCCCCTCGAGCAACTCAGCGAAGGAACTCGAGGATGCCCCTGCTCAGTAACTCGACCGCCAGGGGCAGGGCCGCCTCGTCGAGGTCGAACCGGGGGTGGTGGTGCGGATAGTCGAGTCCCCGCCCCGCGTCGCCGGCCCCCACATGGAAATAGCAGCCCGGGGCCTCCTGCAGCCAGAGGGCCATGTCGTCCCCAGCCATGAGCGGATCCCGCTCGAAGAGCCCCCCCTCGCCGAGGACCCCCTCGACTACGGGGCGGAGGCGCCGGGTCATCTCGGGGTCGTTCACCACGACCGGGGAGCCCTCCCCCCACTCAGGGGTCGCCGCGGCTCGGAAGGTAGCTGCTATACCCCTGGCGACCGCCAGAATTCGCTCCCGCAGGCGGGCCTGGGTGGCGTCGTTGAAGGTGCGGAGGGTGCCGCCCAACTCGACCGCTTCGGGAATGATGTTGAACGCGGTGCCACCATGGACCGAAGTAATGCTGATCACGGCGGGATCGAGCGGGTTCTGTTCGCGGGCGACCAGCGCCTGCAGACCGGTGACGATCTGAGCGGCCACCAGGACGGGATCTACCGTCTCATTCGGTTTGGCGGCGTGACCACCCTTGCCCTGGACCCGCAGCGAGAAGGTGTCGGCCGAGGCCATGGTGGGGCCGGGCCGCAGCGCCACGCGGCCGGTCTCGAAGGCGCTGGTCAGGTGCAGTCCGATGCCGGCAGCGACCGCCAGCCCCTCGAGCGCCCCATCATCCAGCATCGCCCGCGCCCCCTGAACAACCTCCTCGGCCGGCTGGAAGACGAAGACGACCCGCCCCGCGAGCTCAGCCCGACACTCCGCCAGCAGCCTGGCAACGCTTAGGAGCACCGCGGTATGGCCGTCGTGGCCGCAGGCGTGCATGGCACCGTCCACGACCGAGCGGTAGGGTGGGTCGCCCTCCTCCTGCAGCGGCAGGGCGTCCATGTCGGCGCGGGCCAGCACCGTCCTGCCGGGGCGAGCCCCCTCGAGCAGCGCCACCACCCCGGTCCCGCCGACGCCGCTGCGGAGGTCGAGGCCGAGTTCTGCTAGTCGGGAGGCCACGATCCCGGCGGTGCGGGTCTCCTCGAAAGCGATCTCGGGGTGCATATGAAGGTCGCGCCGCACCGCGACGGTCTCCTCGGTTAGGGCCTGTGCCTTTCGGGCTATGTCCACGTCACTCCACCTCCGATTTCGCTCTTCGCTACCATACCCGGTGGCGGAGCGAAGGGGGTTAGCTGGCGGGGGTGGCGCGACCGGACATGGCCCTGAGTTCGCCTACAGTGTCGCGGATCCCCTGCTCCAGGGTGTACTGCGGCCGGTAGCCTAGCTCGCGCCGGGCCCTGCTGATATCGAGCCAGGGGAGGTGGCCTGCGGCGCTGCCGGCGAACCCGAGTCCGGGGCCGACCTCGATATCGGCGTCGGGCAGCGCAGCGCGGACGGCGGCGGCGGCCTCGTTGAGGGTAACCGGCCTGCCGCCCCCGATATTGTAGCTGCGGCCGTCGAGCTCCCGGTCGGCCAGCAGGGCACAGACGACGCCGTGGGCACAGTCCTTGATGTAGACGGGATCGAAGACCTGCTCACCGCCCCGCTCGAAGCGGACCGGGATCCCCTCCAGCGCGTCGATGATCATCCGGTTGAGGGCGTCGGAGAGCGAACTGCCGCGCTGGACGGCTCGCTCGGCGCCGTAGAAGCTCGAGAAACGGACGGCGGCGAACTCGACCCCGCGGCGCCGGGCGAAGAACCGGCCCAACTGCTCGCAAGCGAGCTTCATGATGGTGTAGGGCCGGGCCGGGTCGGCGGGATGAGATTCGGCTACCGCCTCCCACTCAGGGGGGCCGTGGACCCCCGCAGCCGGGGGGTAGAGGCTATGGCTGCTGGCCATGACGACCCGCTCGACCCCGCACAGCTGAGCGGCCTCGAGGACGCTTAAGGTGCCGCCGAGATTGACCTCCATCGAGCTCCGGGGGTGACGGTCGGAGGCCTGACCGAAGCGGGCAGCCAGGTGGACGACCCGGCTGACCCGGCGGCGGCGAAAGCTCTGCACCAGCGCCGCCAGATCGCGGACATCCGCGGCCTCCACCTCGACCCGGCCGGCGAGGTCGCCGAGCCGGGCGGCGGAGGCCCCTATATCGCTGCCGCCGACCTCAATCCCCCGCTCCAGCAGCTGCCGGACGACGTGCCGTCCGATCCGGCCGCAGGCGCCGGTGACCAGCACCGTCACAGCCGCCCCCTAGTCACAGCAGCTCCCCAGCCTGGACGACCTCGCCTAAGCGGGTCGCGAAGGTCCGCAGCCGCTCCTGCGGCACCACCAGGCCGACCCGCAAATAGCCCTCGCCACAGCCGCCGAAGCGGGTGCCCGGCCACATCACCGTCCGGGCCCGCTCGACCATGATCCCGGCCAACTCCTCGGCTGCCAGGCCGAGGTCGCGCACATCGATCATCATCACGAAGGCACCGGGGCCGGGCCGCTGCGCCAGCCCGGCGCGCTCCCAGGCCGCGACGAACAGCTCCCGCCGGGCACCATAGTCCTGATAGACCTCCCGGTAGTAGTCGCTGCTCGACTCCGCTAGGGCCTCGAGGGCGCCGTGCTGGGCAAAGGTGTTGGCGGCCATACTGGCGCTGTAGCGAACCCGGTGGAAGTGGCGCATGAACCACTCCGGGCCGGTCACCCAGCCGAGCCGCCAGCCGGTCATGCAGTAGGACTTGGAGAAGCCGTGGACCACCACGACCCGTTCGTCGGCAGCGGTCAGGGAGGCGACCGAGGTGTGGACGGCCCCAGCGTAGACGTAGCGTTCGAACAGCTCATCGGAGATCAGCAGAAACCGGTGCCGCCGGGCCAGCTTGAGCAGCTCCGCCAGCAGCTCCGGCCGGTAGACCGCCCCGGTGGGGTTGCCGGGCGAGGCGAAGACGACGGGCCGGGGCCGATCGGGGATGGCGCGGGCGGGCGCGTGCGGGCAAAGCCGAAGGCCCGGTTCCGATCGGTGATGCGGCGGGCGATCTCCGCCGGATCGGGCTCCCACCCCGTCTCGCCAGCGGTCGGAACGAAGACCGGCCGGCCGCCCGCGTAGCGGATGGCGCTCACGTGCCCCCCGTAGTAGGGATCGGTAGTGAGCACCTCGTCGCCGGGGTCGAGCAGGGTCCGCATGACCACCGCCAGGCCCTCGCAGCTCCCGTTGGTGATGCTTATCCGGTCGGGATCGACCCGGAAGGCGTTCTCACGGAGGTGCTTGGCAGCGATCGCCCGGCGCAACTCGGGCAGGCCGGGGCCGCGCTGATAGCGGGTCTTGCCGGCCCGCAACGCCGCCGCAGCTGCCTCGAGCACGTTGGGGGGGGCGATCCGGTCGGGGTCGCCCGAGTTTAAGTAGATGACGTCGCTCTGCAACTCGACCGCTGCCACCAGGTCAGGGCCGCTGCCACCCTGATGGTGAAGCGCCTCGACCCACTCGGCTGCGCGCTGCATCGCCCTCAGTCCGTCCTCACCGAGCGGCGGCCGGCCAGGCGGTAACCCCGCTCTGAATCGGCCTGCTCCTGCGAGATCCGCCCCTCGCGGAGGTCGGCGAGCACCCGCTCGAGCGCACGCTCCTCAGGGGGGCCGTAGCCGGCACCGCCACCGGTACGGACCGTGAGCACATCCCCCGCCTGCAGGGTGGCGTGGACCTTGGAGCCGAGGACCTCTTCGGCGCCGTTACGCTCGACCGCGCAGCGACCCGGCCAGCCCGGCTGGCCGCCGAACAGGCCGGCGGCGCTATGGCGGTGCCGATCGGAGTGCAGCCCGACCACCACCCCGTCGGCGTGGAGGCGGAAGGCCCGCTCCAACCCCATCCCGCCCCGGTAGCGACCGGGGCCGCCGCTGTCCTGGACCAGTCGGTAGTGGAGCAGTTCGAGGAAGGGGTGCTCGATCTCGACAGCCTCCACCGGGGTGTTGGCGGCGTTGGTCAGGTGCATGATCATGCCGTCGGCCCCATCCTGGTTGTGGAGTCCACCGTTACCCGCCCCGAGGGCCTCACTGAAGATAGACATCGCCCCCTCGGGATCGCCGTAGGCGAGGGAGAGGCCGGTCTGGGCGTCGAAGCCGGGGGCCGCTACCCGCTCAGGCAATACCTCGGCGAGGGCGTAGTTGACGGCGTCGAAGATCTTGTAGCAGGTGCTGGTCCGCGCCCGGGTGGCCGCCGGCCGCAGCGGGTTCACCAGGCAGCCCGGGGGCGCCTCGATCTCGATGGGTCGGAAGGCGCCGGCGTTGACGAACTGGATATCGATGCCCAGGATCGACATGATGGTGGTCCGCACCGTCGAGTAGGTCGACGCCAGCGGGACGTTGATAAAACCGCGGGCCTGGGGATCGGTAGCGCGGAAGTCTACCCTCATCCCCCCCCCTTCGACCCAGACCGCCACCCTGATGGTGAACGGCCCTTCGGCGCCCGAGCCGTCGTCCTCCATGAAGGCCTCACCCCGGTAGCAGCCATCGGGAATCTCCGCGATCGCGGCCCGGACCAGCCGTTCCGAGTGAGCCTGGATCTCGCTCATAAATTCGAGGATGGTCTCCACCCCATAACGCGCCACCAGCTCCAGCACCCGCCGCTCCCCGGTGCGACAGGCGGCGATCTGGGCGTCGAAGTCGGGGATCGTCTTCTCCGGCGCCCTGATGTTGACGGCCAGGATCTTGCCGAAGGGGCTGCGGGGCCAGTCCTCCCCCAACCCGCTCTTGCTGGGGGGGGAGGCGGTGCCCCCCCAACCGGATCTGGATGGGGGGGAAGACGATCCCCTCCTGAAACACCTCGGTGGCCCGAGCGTTCGAGGCGGGAGCCCCGCCACCGACATCGAGGTGGTGAACGTTGGCGCAGGAGAGGGCGATGACCCGCCCCCGGTGGTGGACGGGCGTATAGAGCAGGATGTCGTTGACGTGCTGGCCGCCGTCAAAGGGGTCGTTGGTGAGGAGCGCCTCGCCCGGTTCGAGCTCCCTGGGGTCGTAGTGCCGCTTGATCGCCTGAATGGCCGGCTCGAGCGCGTTGGAGAGCATGGGGATCCAGTTGGCCATCGCCACCGTGTTGCCGTCGGCGTCGAAGATGGCGGTGCCGATATCGCGGATCTCCCGGACGATGGTGGAGTGGGCGGCCTGATAGAGGTTGACGCCCATCTCCCTGGCGCTGGCGTTCATGGCGTAGCCGATAACGCTGGTGGTGACGGGATCCAAGGTCACATCCTCTCCAGGATCAGGTTGCCCTGCTCGTCGACCCGCCCCTGCCAGTCGGGGGGGATCAGCACGGTCGCGGTGGGCTCCTCGATCACGGCCAGCCCCTCGACCCGACCGCCGACGGGGAGGTCGGCCCGCGAGAAGAAGCGGCAGGAACTCTGGCGACCCTGATAGTAGACCTCACCCCCCTGGGGCCGGGGGGTAGCTCCCCCCTCGGCCTGCGGGGAGGAGAGGTGCCGGGTGGTGCTGGGCAGCCAGGCACCGAGCCGGAAGTTGACGATCTCGACATGATCACCGGCCGGTACGTGCCCGTAGCGCCGCAGATGGGCCGAGCGGAAGGCCTCCAGCAACGCCTCCGCCCCCGACCCCGCCTCCAGTAGCGGGTCGACATCGACCAGCAGCTCGTAGGCCTGACCCTCGAAGCGCATGTCGAGCCCGTGCCTGAGTCGGAGCGCCCCCCGGGGGGGGCCGTAGCGTTCGAACTCCCGGCGGGCCTGGCTCCGCAGCGCCTCGAATTCCCGCTCCAGCAGCGCCCCACTGACCCCTGGTAGCTTCACGATCCGGGTCCGCAGGTAGTCCTGACGGGTATCGGCCAGTACCAGACCGTAGGCCGATACCAGCCCCGGGTCCCGGGGGATGAGCACCCGGGGGATATCGAGCTCGGCAGCCAGCTGGGCGGCGTGGAGCGGTCCGGCCCCCCCGTAGGCCACGACGGTGTAATCCCTCGGGTCGTGACCCCGCTCGATCGAGACCAGCCTCAGCGCCTGGGCCATGGTGGCATTCGCCAGCCTCACCACCCCGCTGGCGACCTCGACCGGGGTTAGGGCCAGCGCCGCCGCCAGCCGCTCCGCCGCCAGCCGGGCGGGCCCTTCGACCAGTCTCATCCTGCCCTCGAGGAAGACGCCGGGGCGCAGCAGCCCCGAGAGGAAGTTGGCGTCGCTCACGGTGAAGGCGCTCCCACCCTTGCCGTAGCAGGCGGGACCGGGGTCGGCCCCGGCGCTCTCGGGACCGACCCGCATGGCCCCACCGGGGTCGACGGTGGCGACGCTACCCCCCCCGGCCCCCACCGTCACGATGTCGTACATGGGGATCGACAGCGGCAGGCCCCCGATCTTGTAGTCGGTGGTGAAGCCCACCCGCCCCCCGGTCACCAGGCAGACATCGGTGCTGGTGCCGCCCATATCGAAGGTCAGCAGGTCGCCAAACCCGCTCGCTCTGGCGGCGGCGACGGCTCCGGCCACGCCGGCGGCGGGGCCGGAGAGGACCATCCTGGCCGCGTGCCGCCGCACCTCGGAGGCCGGCACCGTGCCCCCGTTGGCCTGCATGATGGCGAGGTTGCCGACGAACCCTCCCTCCTCCAGCGACCGCTCGAGTGCCCGGACGTAGCGGTCGACCTGCGGTTTGAGGTAGGCGCTGATCACCGTAGTGCTCGCCCGCTCGTACTCGCGAAAGCGCGGCAGGACCTCGGAGGAGAGCGTCAGGTAGAGGTCGGGGAAGCGCGAGCGGAGCTGCTCGGCCAGCGCCCGCTCGTGACCTGGGTTGGCGTAGCTATGAAGCAGGCAGATCGCGACCGATTCCACCCCGCACTCCAGCTGGCGCTCGAGCCGCCCTTCGAGGCCGGCGAGCCTAAGCGGCCTGCGGACCTCACCACCGGGTGCCAGCCGCTCGGCCACTTCGAGGATCCGGTCCCGGGGGATGAGGGGCTCCGGGTGGCGGTAGAAGAGGTCGAAGAGTCTGGTCCGGGTCTGCCGCTGGATGTCGAGCAGGTCCCTGAATCCCTCGGTGGTAATAAGGCCGGTCGCCGCCCCCTTGCGCTCCAGGACGGCATTGGTCGCGACGGTCGAGCCGTGGATGATATCGGCCACCCGGTCCCCGCTCACCAGCGCCTCGGCAAACGCCTGCATCACCCCCTGGGCCGGCTGCTTTGGGGTGGAGAGGACCTTGCCCCGACCGACCACCTGCTGGCCGGCGACCAGCAGCCAGTCGGTGAAGGTGCCCCCTACCTCGACGCAGAACTTGAGCCCACCACTCACGCGGACCCCCTCACCGACCCGAAGCCCGCCAGCCGCTCGAGGCAGTCCTGGAGCCCACGCTCCAGAGGGAAGCGGGGTCGGAAGCCGAGTTCGCTGGCGGCGCGGGAGCTGTCCAGCAGGCAGTAGTGGCCCTCGGCGAAGTCCTGCCCGGGGCCGACCGCTAGCTGCGCCTGCGGCCGCAGGCGCAGCAGCGCCTCGCATAGCGCCCTCACGGTCACCAGCGAGCCGCTGCCCAGGTTATAGGCGCTCGACGGCAACTCCCTGGCGTCTAGTGCCCGCACCAGGCCGGCAGCCAGGTCGCGCACGTAGATCAGGTCCAGGGGTCGGTCGGCCCCCCCGGGGAGCGTCGCCGGGAGCGAGCGGGAGGCGTGGTGGATCAGCCCGTGGACCTGGCCCATGACCCGCTGGCCGCCCAGGCGGGCCCGCTCGGCCCACTCGGCGGCGTAGTAGGGCGCGAAGCGGAAGGCGGCAAATTCGATACCGAAGCGCTCCCGGTAGTGACGCCCGATCCGCTCGCCGGCCTGCTTCCAGATCTCGTAGGGGCGGTCGGGGCAGAGGGGGTGATCCTCGGGCACCGGCCGGTACTCCGGCGGGCCGTACGGCGACCCCTCGAAGTCCGGATAGACCGTTCGGGTACTGGCCATGATCACCCGCCGGACGCCGGCGAGCCGCGCCGCCTCGAGGATATTCATGGTGCCCTCCATATTGACCCGGAACTGCACCATGGGCTGGTCGGGGGCCCGGCTTCCGGTGAGGGCCGCCAGGTGGGCGACCACCTCGACACGAAGGTGCCTGAACAGGTCGATCAGGGGGGCGAGTTCGGTCACGTCCGCCGCTACCAACTCGGCCCCCCCTCCGAACTCTGCGAGGAAGCGCGGCCCCGCCCGGGTGTCGAGGACCAGGGGCCGGTCGCCTCGCTTAACGAGCTCGCGGACCAGGTAGCTCCCGACCACACCGGCCCCACCTGTCACCATCACCCTCACCCGGTTCGCCCCCTAAACCGGTGCCGGCGTGAGGGCCCTGGCCGGATTGCTCACCATCATGGTCCGGATCTCCTCCGGGGTGACCCCTACCCCCTCAAGGCGCCCTAGGAACGATGTGAAGATGTGACAGTAGCCACCGCCGCCACCCCGGAGCAGCTCATGTTCCCGGTTGACGTCGTGCGATAGCAGCAGCTGCTCGAGCTGGCCCCGCCGGATCAACTCCCCTATCAGTTCGGCTCGGGTCTGGTCGAGCAGCCAGTGCTCCTTGCCGATGACGTCGAACTGGATAAAGCAGCCCTGCGCCGCCAACCCGGTGAGGATATCGACATCCGGGCGCTCATCGACGTGCCCGACAATCAGCCGCGAGGCCGGCACCCCCTCCTCTTTGAGGATCTCCAGCTGCTCCACCCCCACGGTCCCCCCCTTGACCTCCTGGCGCCGCCGGCCGGTGGTATGGGTGGTGATGGCCACCCCGGTCCGCCGCTGGGCCGCCGCCACCGCCAGCAACGCCTTGCGCTCGAGCCCCTCGACCCGGGCCCGGTGGATGGCAGACTTGAGCACCCCGCAGCGACGGCGGGCCGGCCCCACCCCCTCGAGCAGCTCCCGGGTCAGCCGGTCGCCGAGCTGCTCGGCCGACAGCTCGGCGACGTAGGCCGGCATGCACGGTTCGATGTAGAACCCCGCCGTGGCGACGATATGCACCCCGCTCGCCTCGGAGAGGCGGGCCAGCACCTCCAGGTCCCGGCCCCAGCCGTCGCAGGTCACCTCGACCACGGCACCACCCCCCGCCTCCCGGAAGGCGCCCAGCTCCGCCACCATCGCCTCGAAGTCGAGCAGCTGCATGAAGACCCCGGAGCCGGTGCGGGTACCCAGCAGTTCACGCCGGGGCGCCAGCAGCTGATCGCACCAGATATGCTCGTGCGGCAGACAGACCCCCAACTCAGCGGGTCGGACCGGGCCCAGAACGCTCTGGATCATCGGCGCCTCCCTAGATCCGGACGACGCCGCCCACCGCCAGGGGGGGCAGCAGATCGAGTAGCTCGGCGGTGGTGCGGAACTTGGTGAGGCCGCAGGCGAGGTTGCCGTGGGTGCAGGCCTCGCCCGCCAGGGTGAGCGGCGCCACCGCGTCGGAGACGACCAGGCTGCCCACCCCCTGATCGGCCAGCTGCCAGCAGCTATGGCGCAGGCCGAAGTCGAGCAGGGTCCCGACCAGTACCACGCTACGGATCGAACGCTCCTGCAGGAAGCGGGCCAGCCCCGGCTCGGAGAGGGCGCCCCAGCCCGGCCGCGGATAGACCCCCTCCCCCGCCACCGGCTCCAGAGCGGGTGGGAAGCGGCCTTCGGGCCCTGACAGGTCCCACTCCCAGCCCAGGGCGGCCTGCAGCGGCGAAGGTGAGACGGGGGGGCGGAACCCGAAGCAGCTATAGAGCACGGTCAGGCCCGCCCCGCGGGCGGCCGCCAGCAGCTTCACGACGTTGGGGGCCAGCTCCCTCACGGCCCGGAAGTATTCGCTAAACTCCGCCCCGAGGACCTTGGCCCGGGCGCGGCGGGCCAGCCACCCCTGCTCCGGGTCGGCGAACGGTGCATGCAGGTCCTGCAGCAGCAGACAGGAGTCGCCCAGGCGAAGCTCGAGGGGGGGAACCTCGCGGGTCAGCAGCGGGAGCGGGTGCCTCAATCTCAAGGGGCCTCGGCTGCCGCCGCCTGGGCGAAAGCGCTAAGCTGGGCCACCTGCAGCTTCTCGACCTCGGCGAGGCCCGCCATCTTGCCGTCCCCCTCGATGATCAGGTATTCGTCCGTCCCCCCCTTGCCGCCGGAGCCGCCGCCGACCACGCCGCCCCGGAGACAGGGCACCCCGAAGCTGTTGGGAACCACGGTCCAGGGGCCTCCACCTGCCTGGATCGGCCATAACTCCACCTCCACACCCCAGTCCCCAAGGGTACCGAGCACGGTCTGGATGTAGGGGTGCGAGGCGGGGGTCTGGTGGTGGCTGAAGGCGGCGTACACCTCGATCTCGATATCGGCGAAGCCGTGGGCGTCCAGGTGATCGCGGATCAGACCGATGATCTCCTCCGGTGAGGACTCGACCACCAACCGCATGTCGAGGGTGGCGGTGGCCCGCTGGGGCACGATGAAGGGGATGGTGGCGCTGCCCGGACCGAGGAAGCCGCTGCGCAGGCCGGCCAGGTTGAAGCTGGGTCCGTAGAGGAAACTCAGCAGCGGATCGATCCCCTCGCTGCCCCCGACCAGCCGGTCGACGTTCCCGCTCCCGCCGACGGGGAGGACGTCGCGCCAGTCGCGCCCGGCCTGGCGCTCGGCCAGGTCGTCGAGGAGCCGACGCTCCTCCTGGTCCAGCGGTTTGCGGTAGGCCATCACCCCCTCCAGGCCCCGCACCCGGCAGCCCCGCCCCTGCTCATCGGTAAGGGTGGCGAGCGCCTGGGCCAGCCGGAAGGGGGGGCTGTCGACCAGCGAGGCCGCGGAGCTATGGATGGTGGCGCCCGGTCCCCGCTCCATGGCGGCACCGGAGGCCGACAGCTCCAGCACGATCATCCCCTTGAGCCCCAGTCCGACCGAGACGACCCCGGCGGCGCTCTGGCTGCTGGTCAGGCAGTAGCTGGCGGCGACCGTGGCCAGCCGGTCCTGGTAGCGGGCCACGAAGTCGCGGTAGCTGGGACTGCCCATGATCTCCTCGCCCTCGGCCAGGAACATGATGTTGACCGGCAGATCCCCCTCGACGGCGATGATGCTGCGCAGAGCGTTGAGGAAGGCCACGTAGGGCCCCTTGGCAGACAGTGCGCCCCGCCCCGTCAAGACCCTGGGGTAGGGGCCTTGCGCCATCAACTCCCCTCCCCAGGGGTCGAACGACCACTCGTCAGGCCTGACGGTGCGGGTGTCGAACATGCAGTAGTTGTGAACGGTAACCGGGGATCCGGCGTCGTAGTAGGCCCACACCCCGGGGTGGTGGCGCCCCTCGATAACCTCTACCTCCGAGCAGCCGAGGTCGAGGTAGGACTGGGCCACCAGCTCGGCACACTCGCTTACCCCCAGGCTGTCCCAGCTCACGCTCGGCTGGCGCACCCAGGCCTGCACTTCGGCGATATGATCCTCGATGGCGCCGTCGATGTGGGCGAACACCCGATCGAGGTCGACGGTCATGCCTCCCCCTCCGCTTCGCGGGGCGAGAGTTCGATACGTCCCTCCCGGAGCAGGCCGGCAGCCAGGGGCAAGAACAGCTCCTGATCCAGCTCGAAATCGAACTGGAAGCTAAGGGCGTCGGCGATCTGGGCGAAGGTCCGCTCGCCATTGATGAGATTCCAGAACTCGTCACCGATCGGCCGCAGCGAGTCGAATATGAAGCTCGGATCCTGAGCCACCATCGACCGGTAGATCGCGTCCTGCGCGAAGTAGTCGAGCCCCTCGAGTGCGGAGCCGACTCCGCCGGCGAGCCGGCGCGGGATGTCGTCGAGACGGGCTTCCATCAGTTATCCCCCAATCTGGCGAGCAGGCGTTCTGCGGTCCCGTTAAGCATCTGCTCCTCGGCCTCGAGTGCCTCCCTCGCCTCGGGGCTGGCCCCGCCGGGAATGAGACCGAGGGCGGAGCGGAGCGCCTCTATGTCCCGCCGGGTGAAATAGTCGAGCTCCCGACGTAGCCGCTCCAGCGCCGCTCCCGAACCGTCACCACGGCGCCCGGCTAGCCTCCGCTCGCCAGCCGTGGCCAACTGCTCGAGTCGGAAGCGGCTCCTAGCGGCTACCGTGCGACCGATCCGCAGCGCCTCTTCGGACCCCGCATCGGCGATCTCATAGGCGGCGAGCGCCGAGGTCACCCCCGCCCGCCGAAACACCTGCGGGTCGGTCTTGTCCGCGGTCAAAAGCTGGGTGTGGAAATAGCGGTCGGGCCAGGACATGATCAGCGGACTCGGAATCCCGTAGGCGGCCAGGGTATGGTTGTCGCTCCAGGGTGTGTAGGGGGCCTGGACGAACTGCACCAGCGAGATGTCGTTACCATCTCTGAACACCCACGAGGCATCCCGGGGGGCGCGCTCCATCACCTCGGCGAAATAGTCGTTGATGAACGACGGGCTGGAGTCGGGATGACGGTAGAAGAGCAGCACCGACTTGAGTTTGTCCTGATCGTGCCCGACACTGTCGAAGCAGAAGGCCGTCTTGATCTTGGGGAGTTCGTCGGGGTGGGTCTTGACGTAGGTGCTCGAACCGCTCCCCTCGACGATGAACAGGAACTTGATCGACCGGCGCGGGCGCCGGAGCCGCCCGCTGTCGATCAGCCGCTGGAGCGTCCTGGCGATCTCGACCATCAGCGCGGGGCCGGCGGCGCAGTTGGCGCAGGGGCAGGTGGCGGCGGAGGTGTGGGCCACGAAGTAGACCGACTCCTCAGGCAGTTCGCGCCCGGGGATGGAGGCGAGCAGGTTGCGGCCCTCACCCTTAAAGACGCGGCAGCGGATATCGGCATGGATCTGTACCGGGCCCAGCCTGAGTAGCTGCCGGAGCCGCTGGCCGGTGGTGTGCGAGACCGCGCAGGTCCAGGCCCGGTACTTGCCCATCCGGCTCGGCATCCGGAGCAGCTGGACCGCGTCCGGCAGCTTCTCGCGGGTGCGGTAGGGCTCGGAGGTGTAGAGCAGATAGTCGGTGAGGATGCCCGCTGCCCCTCGCTCGAGCGCCTGGTTGGCAGCATAGACCCAGGAGGCCCGCCGATCGGTATGGCCGATGAATACGACCTTGCCACGCACCTCCTTGCCCTCGAAATCGCTCTCCTCCATACCGGTCCCCACGTCGACGAGCTCGGTCGTAACCCCCCCCGGCGGGGTCGGCCACGACCACCAGGCCAGGCTCGACGGGGCGGTGGCCAGGTCGACCACCGGTTCGGGGGTGGGCGTGACCACCCTCACCTCAGCCCCGTACGGCTCCCAGGACGGCGGTAACGGAGCCCCGCCGCCCGGGGTCGGGGTCTCGCCGTCGAGGGGGTAGGTCTCCTCGGAGACCTCGGTAACACCCCCCGCGCGCAGGCACTCCGCGACGTACGAGGTGGCCGCGTGGTAGCCCGCCGCGCCGGGGGGCCGGTGGTAGCGGGTGATCTCTGCGGTGATCTCCTGGGCCCGCTCACCCGACAACTCTTCGTGAATCAGTACTCCCGACTCATCCATCTCGTACTCTCCCTTCCTCTCCCCAGCTCTCGCCTGAGGTCGTAGCGTAGAACTCCGCTATCATATCCACAATCTCGTCGACCCCCTCTCCCATATCGGGATGGCTGGGGAGGGTGATCATCTCCCTGGCAAGGCGGTCGGTTACCGGCCGAGGGCCCGGGTCCCGCCCCGACCGGGCCAGATAGTGGGGTAGCCGGTAGACGGGTTGCCGGTAGTGGACCTTGCACTCGACCCCCCGGTCGGCGAGGTAGCTCTTGAGTTCATCCCGCCGCGGCACCCGGATCACGTAGTGGAGTCGACCATGGCGGCCCCAGGGGGAGGCGAGCAGGGGACGCGCCGGAACCCCGAGCCCCTCCAGGGCGCGACTAAAGCGCAGCGCGTTCCGCTCCCGTTCCTGCCAGTACCGCTCGATCCGGGAGAGGCCGACCCGGCCGACGGCGGCGAGGCACTCGCTGAACGAATAGTTGTAGCCGAGTTCACTGATCCGGGTCAGCTCCTCATCGCCAAGCTCCCAACCGTGCTTGCGCAGCCTCCGCATCCGGTCGGCTAGGTCGGCACGACCGCTAAAGGCCATCCCCCCCTGGCCCGCAACGTGGATGATCTTGCGGGCGAAGCTGGCGAAGCCGATGTCGCCAAGGGTGCCCAGCTTCCGTCCCTTGTACTCCCCGCCGAGGGCGTGGGCGACATCTTCGATGACGAACAGGTCGCGCTCACGCGCCAGCTCGAGGATCGGATCGAGGTCGACGGGGTTGCCAAAGTAGTGGACGATCAGGATCGCCTTGCTCCGGTCGCTCACCAGCGGCTCGAGGAGTTCCCGGTCGGGGTTCGCCGTCTCCGCGTGCACGTCGCAGTAGACCGGCTGCGCCCCGAGTTGGAGTGTGCATTCGGGCAGGGCCACATAGGCGTTGGCCCCCATCAGCACCTCGTCGCCCGGGCCGATGTCGAGGGCCAGCAGCGCCAGATGGAGAGCGGCGGTGCCCGAGGCAACCGCCACGGCGTGGTCGACTCCCAGGTAGGCCGCCGCCTCGGCCTCGAAGGCCTCGACCTCGGGACCGTCGTAGTGGATCGGCCCCGGGACCGGCCGCAGCAGCGCCTCGCGCATCTCCGCGTCGAACGGGGTCCAGGTCACCCGGTAACGGATCGGGACGTTCATGAGCCCCGCCGCGAAGCGGGTGCCGAGTCGATTCCGACTCCGCACCCGCCCGGAAACTTAGCAGGGCCGCTCAGGGGGAACATAGTCCGCAGCGGTCGAGGTCGAGCAGGGTTTCGAACTGGACTAGACAGGCCAGGATGAGGAGCGGGGTATATACGGACTCTCTTCATCGCTACTCCTTTCGCCAGCGACAGCCGGTAGGGGGCGTGCTCGGTGCAGGCAGCCTAGAACTCTCCCTGCTCAGCTGCGGTAGAAGGCCGCGACCATATCGGCTATGTAGTGGAGATCGTCGCCGGACAGCCAGGGGTGCGAAGGCAGCGTCAGGATCTCGCGCAAGAGCCCTTCCGCGACGGGAAACGCCTGCGGCCCGGGTGAGAACTCCGCGAAGGCGGGCTGCCGGTGCAGCGGCAGCCGGTAGTGAATGTTGGTCTCGACGCCCCGCTCCGCTAAGAACGCCTTCAGTTCGTCGCGCTGCGGCGCCCGGATCACGTAGTGGAGCCAGCCGGGCTCACAACCGTCGCGGGCTCGGGGGATTTCGACCGGGACTTCGCGCTCGGCCAGCAGCGCCGAGAGCTGGGTGGCGTTGGCGGTCCGGGCCGCGGTCCAGCCGTCTAGTCTAGTGAGATTCAGTCGGCCGATGGCGGAGAGGAGTTCGCTGGTCCTTAAGTTGAGGCCGACGTGCTCGGCTACGTGCCAGACGTTGCCTAGGCGCTGCCGCCAGCCGTGGACCCGCAGCGACGCCATGGTCTCGGCCAACTCCGCCGCTCCCGTGACCGCCATGCCGGCCTGGCCGCAGACGGTGATCGACTTGCCGGCGAAGCTGAAGAAGCCGACGTGACCCAGCCCCCCGACGCGCCGCCCCCGGTAGCGGGCACCCAGGGCGTGGGCAGCGTCCTCGATTACCAACAGGTCGCGCTCCCGCGCCAACTCCAGGACCGGATCCATCTCGACCGGATGACCGTACATGTGCACGGGGATCAGCGCCCGGGTCCGGCCGCTCAGGTGCCGCTCGACAATGTCTCGGCTCAAGTTGCCATCCTGCTCAACATCGCTAAGTACCGGTGTGGCACCGACCGCCAGGACCGACTCGAGGACCGAAACGAAGGTGTGGGTCGGCAGGATGACCTCATCGCCCGAACCGACACCGAGGGCCATCAGAGCGAGAAGCAGGGCGGAGGTGCCCGAGTTGGCGGCGACCCCGCAGCCCGTCTCGCAATAGGCCGCCACCTCCCGCTCGAAGGCCGCAGTCTCCGGCCCGGCGTAGTAGGGGGTCTGCTCGAGGACCTCGAGGACCTTATTCCGGATCTGATCATCGATGACGGTCAGGCGCTGCTCAACGCGGCGTGGGGCAGTCATCACCGCCGCCCACCAGGCCCAGCCCGGGTCTCGATGAAGGTCCTCACCACTGCCGACCAACTCTCGGGGTACTCGACCTGCACATGATGGCCCGCCCCCACCCAGACGTGCATCTCAGCGGCGGCGAGCCGGTCGAAAGTGGGGAGCGCCTGGGCCACCGAGGCCCCCCGATTCTCCCGACTCCAACTGACCAGAACCGGCATGGCCAAAGTCCCCACATGTTCAGAGATGGGCCTGCCCCGATACCAGAGGTAGCGGTTGCGCTCCTCGGAAGTGGTGCCGGTCGCCAGCTGACGTGCCACAGCGAAGTCGTAGTTGCGACTGGCCATCGCCAGGGTGAGCTCGACCCGTTCGTCGGTGATGACAGCGCTGTTAAGGTAGAACTCGCGCAACTCCCGGCGGACCCAGGCGGCGGTAGGACGGGTCGCCGGAACCGCCCAGCGGGGGTCGTAACGGGTCTCGTCGTCGTCTCTGCGGTCGCTGACCACGACACTGCCGCTGTTGATCAGGTGGAGGCTCTGGACTAGCTCAGGCACCTCGAGAGCGAGGTAGAGAGCCAGCCAGCCGCCGACCGAGTTCCCGCCGAGATGGACCTTCGTTCCGAGGCTGCGCAGGAATCTGACCAGAAAGTCGCCCCTGGCCGTCTCGGAGAAATGCTGGGGCGCCCGGCCGTCGGTGAGTCCGAAGCCTGGAACGTCCACCGCAACGACCCGGAAGTGGTCGCTCAGGCAGGGGAATACCGGACCGTAGTTAAGCTCGGCACAACTCCACACCCCGCCCCCATGGATGAGCAGGATGGTCTCCCCCTCACCGGCCTCAAGGTAGTGGGTCCTCACTCCGTCGATATCGACGTACCGCTCGCGCCAGGCACCGCTGCTCACTACCAGCCCCCTTACACCGATGCTGAGACCGGGGTCGGAATCTTCGCGTAGAACTCACGAATGGCCCTGACCACATAGTCGACGTCGTCCTCACTCATCTGCGGGTAGAGGGGTAGCGACAGGGTGTGCTGCGCCAGCCTCTCGGTGACAGGATTCTGACCCTCCCGGGCGCCGTAACGCTCCCGGTAGAGGCGGTCCAAGTGAATCGGGGTCGGGTAGTGGACCTTGGTCTGGACGCCCCGCTCCATGAGGAAACGCTTCAGGTCGTCGCGCCTTGGAGCCCGGATCTGGAAGCGGACGTAGGCGTGGTAGGCGTAGTCGCGCTCGGCCGGCAGGCCGATCTCGATGTCGAGGTCGGCGAGCCGCTCATGGTACTGCTCCGCCCAGCGACGGCGCTCTTCGATCCATCCGGGGAGGAGGCGAAGCTGCACCCGGCCGACGGCTGTGAGGAGTTCGGACTGGCGGTAGAGGTAGCCGACCCCATCGTGCTCGACCGAACGGTAGGCGTCGCCGGCCCGCCCCCCCCCGCGGGAAGCCCTTCCCCCGGCGGGGGTTGGCGAGGCGGAAACCCCCCTGGACCTCTTCGGTACCGAAACGCCGCCCCGCCCCCCCCGGCGGAAGCCCTTGCCCCGGGCGTGGTTGGCGAGGTCGAACACCCGCTGGACCTTCTCGGTATCGAACGACCCGACGGCACCCCCCTCGCCCCCGGTGGTCATCGCCTTATTCTGCACGAAGCTGTAGCAGCCCATAGCTCCGATGGTGCCTACCGCCCGTTCAAGGTGGCGGGCACCGACCGCCTGGCAGGCATCCTCGATCACCAGCAGGTCGTGGCGCTCCGCAATCGCCATGATCCGGTCCATATCGGCCGGGTGACCGGCGGTGTGGACCGGCATGACAGCCCGGGTGCGAGGGGTGATCGCCACCTCCAGGGCGTCCGGGTCGAGGTTCGAGGTATCCTCCTCAACATCGACCGCTACCGGGTCGGCACCTACCAGCCAGACGCAATCGGCCACACTGCTAAAGGTGTTGGCAGGGATGATCACCTCGTCGCCGGGCCCCACGCCGTAGACCAGCCAAGCGAGGTGCATGGCTGCGGTGCCGGAACTCAGATTGGCAATCTTGGGGACCCGACCGTCGGGGGCTCTAAAGAAGGTTGCGAGCTCGCTCTCGAACCGCTTCCCTTCAGAGTCGCTGTCCGGGTCGGTGCGGATGTAGCGGCCGCTCTCGAGTGCCCGGATCACAGCCTCTTTCATCTCCTGGGTAACCACCGGACGAAAGGCGATTTCGCGCACCTTGAGCTCCTCTCCCTGGCCGAGACCTTAAAAGATGGTCTGGGGGCGTCCCCTTAGGATAGGGGATTGATCGATATCCTGGACCTCCACTCAGGGCCAGCATCTCCTCAAGCGCCGAAGGTGGTCCCGTTTTAGGTCGCCTGCCGCTCATATAATAGCCGTTCCTCCCCCCAATGGGGGCGGATAGCGATCAGCCTGACCCCGGGCAACTCGGGGATCTTCGTCAGTTGGGAGAGACAGCGTTGCAGAACCATCCTCGCTAGCTCTCCGAACCGTGCGAGCGCAGTGACATCGGTGCAGTCACAGTCACCACACCTTCGCCCCCACCCTTCTCGGTCCTCCTCCCCAGGAGCGAGTTCGAGACGGAGCGGTCGCGACCTACGACCTCAAGAACTCCTCCCCTTCGTCGGTAACGACCGGTTCGCCAAGCTCGACGCTATATCGGCCTCGACAATCCCAAACGGAGTCTCGATACTCTCACCCTCCCATGCGGCGAGGAGTCTTGCCAAGGTCGCTTCCCCTCAACATCCTGACGCTCAGTGCAGGAGGCCGACCGCCAGAGTGGCACCCTCGCGAACGGTCGCGACTTGGTAGTAGAGCGACCGGAAGACCGGCCCTGCAGGCGAACCTCAGTACTCGCGGGCCGAGACGTCACCGACCCCTCTGAGTTTGGGATCGAGGGCGTCGCGGAGGCCGTCCCCGAAGAGGTTAAAGGCCAGCACCGTAACCATGATGGCCACCCCGGGGATCAGGGATAGCCAGGGCGCCCGCTGCAGGAACCTGGTACCCTCCGCAACCATCCCCCCCCAAGTCGGAGTCGGTGGGGGTACCCCGAGGCCGAGGAAGCTCAGGCTGGCCTCGGTCAGGATCACGGTCGCCACCCGCAGCGTGGCGAATACGATCACCGGCGAGAGGCTATTCACCAGGATGTGCCGCACCATCAGGCGCCCGGCCGACCCTCCAAGCGCCCGCGCCGCCTCGACAAAATCCTGCTCCTTGATGCTGAGTACCTGCCCCCTCACCAAGCGGGCGAAGTGCGGGGTGCTGGCCACCCCCACAGCGACCATGATATTAGATAGCCCCCCGAGGCGCTCGCCCAGCATCGCCAGGAACACGATCGCCAGGAGCAGGGTCGGGAACGCCATGAGCACGTCGATCAGCCGCATCAGTACGTTATCGATCCCACCACCATAGTAGCCGCCAAGGAGACCGATCGCACCGCCGAGGAAGGCGGCCAAAGCCACCGCCACCACCCCCACCATCAGCGAGATGCGGGCACCGAAGATGAGCCGGCTGAGCTGGTCACGACCGAAACTGTCAGTGCCGAGCCAGTGTTCCCAATTCGGCGATTGGAGCCTCCCCATCAGGTCCTGGCGATTCGGGTCTTCGGGAGCGATTAGCGGTGCCAGCAGGGCGACCAGCACGATCAGCAGAACTACTATCAAACCGATGGCCGCGCTCTTGCGGAGCCAGATCCTGCGCAGGAGATCTAGCATCTTGGCGACGCGCCCGGCCGACTTCTCACTACGCGTAGCGGATCCGGGGATCGATCACGGCGTAGCTCAGATCGACGAGGAGGTTGACCAAGAGGACGAAGATGGCGAAGACGACAATGCCGCCCTGGACGGTGGAATAGTCCCGAGCGTAGACCCCGTCGATAACGTACTTGCCGAGCCCCGGGCGGGAGAAGACGGTCTCGATGATCACAGTGCCGCTTAGCAGGTAGGCCATGTCGAGACCGATCACGGTGATGATGGGGATCAGAGCGTTCCGCAGCGCGTGCTTATACACCACCAGTCGCTCGACCACCCCCTTGGCCCGGGCCGTGCGGATGTAGTCGAGGCTGAGAATGTCCAGCATGGCGGAGCGGGAGATGCGGGTGATCAGGGCCGCTGACCGGGCCCCGACCGCGATCGCCGGGAGCACCAAGTGCAGCGCCAGACTCCCCCAGTTGCCCCCCTTGCCGGCGCCGAAGACCGGGAACCAACCCAGCAGGAAGGCGAACACATAGATGAGCAGGATGCCGAACCAGAAGCTGGGGCTCGAGACCCAGACCATCGCCAGGGTAGTGGAGATATAGTCGAGCCAACTGTTGCGGCGCATGGCCGCCAAGACGCCCGTCGGCACCCCCATAACGACGGCAAAGACCACCCCGGCGACGGCCAGCATGAGGGTGAAGGGGAACTGGGAGACGATCTCCTGAAGCACCGGTCGGCCGGTGCGGAATGAGGTCCCAAGATCGCCGGTCAGGAAATCCCGCAGGTAGAAGAGGTACTGGACATACCAGGGTCGGTCGACCCCGATCTTCCTGCGGAGGTCCTCGAGCACCTCGGCGCTGATCCCCACATAGTCTCCGAGCAACAACTCGGCGGGGTCGCCGGGTGCCAGCCGGATCATCAAGAAAGCGAGCGTGATGACCCCAAAGATGGTGGGGACGGTGATCAGGAATCGACGCAGTACGTACTTCCACATACCCTCTCGACACCCTGCCAATCCAGAGTGCGGGGCAACGCCGACACCGTTGCCCCGCCCCCCGATTCACCCGGTCGCTTCATCCCGACCCGGGTCGGTTTAGCCAAGCCGGCCTAGCCGCTACTGGAACTCGAGATGTTCGAACAGCGTCATCCAGTGGATGTGATTGGGGGCGTCCCCGGAGAGGTAGTCGGCGTAGGCGGTAACGTACACCGGCTGGAACACCGGCAGTTCGGGCACATCCTCGGCGATCCGCTGCTGGATTTCGACCAGGATAGAGGCCCGCTCCTCGTTGCTCACCGCCACCCGCTGGGCCTCAATGAGGTCGTCGATAGCCCCGTAGAACGACTGGTTGCCGCCGGGCGGGAAGTTAGTGGAGTGGAACTGCTCGGTCAGGATCTGGTCCGGATCGGCGCGGGTGACACCGCTGATGGTGATGTCGTAGTCGCCCGACTGACGCCTGGCGGTCCAGGCACCCGCCTCGACGCCGATCAACTCGAGTTCGATCCCGACCTCGGCCAGCCACCCCTGCAGGGCCGTAGCCAGGAGCGCCGCGAACCGGCTGCCGCCATCATAGACGACGTTCGCACTGAGGCCAGCGGGGTAACCGGCGTCGGCGAGGAGAAGCCGAGCCTGTTCGGGATCGTAGTCGTAGGTGGCTACATCGTCGGTGTGGCCGATCATGCCGTTGGCGATGACGGTGTTGGCCGGCGCCCCCAGCCCTTCCAGCAGGGCGTCGACAAAGAGCTGCTTGTTAATCGCGTGGGCGACAGCCCGCCTTACCAGGACGTTGTCGAAGGGCGACCGCGAGGTGTTAAAGGTGTAGTGCCAGTAGCCGGTGGTGACGGTCTCGGTCATGGCGATCCCGGTAGCGGCCTTGAGGTTCTGCCACACCTCCACGTCGCGGGGGATCATGTAGTTCACCTCGTCACGCTGGAGGGCCAGAGCGGCGACGGTCTCGTCCGGTATGATGTTCCAGACGATCCTCTTGACCGCCGGCTCACCCCGGTAGAAGTCCGAGAAGGCCTCCAGGATCAGGTTCTCCCTCGGGGTGTAGCTGACGAACTGGAACGGCCCGGTCCCGACCGGATTGAACGAATAGTCCTCGCCGAAATCCTCGATCGCCTGCCGGTTGACCATATAACCGGGCCGGAACGCCAGCTGGGTGGTCAGGAACGAGGCGGAGGGCTTGCTGAGGGTGAGCCGAACCGTAAAGTCGTCGATGACCTCGACCGATTCGATGAGAGACATGCCGGCCCGGTAGCGAGACTCCTCCGCAGGATCGAGCACCCGCTCGAAGGTGTACTTGACGTCGTGGGCGGTGAACCGCCCGTAGCCGTGGTGCCACTGCACATCGTTACGCAGGTAGAAGGTGTAGACCAGGCCGTCGTCGGAGATCTCCCAGACCTCGGCCAGGTCTGCTTCGACCTCGGTCGAGCCGAGCTTGTAGCGGACCAGCCCGCTGTAAACGTTCATGGCGATCTGGTAATCGGGCGAGCCCGGCAGGTGTGCCGGATCCAGATTGCGGAAGTCCCGGAAGTAGGCCGCGCGAACCTCGGGCTCGACCTCTTGGGCTAGGCCCCCCAGAGGGAGCATGAGACCGAGGGTGGCGATCAGGCCGATGACTGGTCGAAGGGCTCGTTTCAACTTTCTCCTCCTTAAAGCTTAAAGACTCTGGCCCCGGTGGCGCGCTACGCCTCAACGAAGCCGAAATCCTCCCAGTGTGCGTCTCGAATGGAACCGTAGTGTCTCCTGGCCGTAACAATCTGCTCCAGATCGACCTCCGCGATCAACACTCCTTCCTCATCCTGGGGCAGTTGGGAGACGATCCTACCCTGGGGATCACTCAGCAGTGACAGTCCGAAGAACCCGGCCTCCTCACCGACAGCATTGACCTGCAACAGATACACTCCGTTCGAGGAGGCGTTCACCTGCACCTCGGAGTTCCAGAGGCACCGGCTCCGGTCAGAGCCGGTGTTGCTGACGCTGACGATCAGCTCGGCCCCACGGTAGGTCAGCAGCCTAAAGGTCTCGGGGAAGTGACGATCGTAACAGATCGACACGCCGAGGCGAACCCGACCGAGGTCGAAGACGGGATAACCGAGATCGCCGACCGCAAAATAGTGCTCCTCCAGCATGTTCGGGGGCCGCAGGCTGGGGATGTGTCGCTTCCGGTAGGTGCCCGCCACCCCGTCGGGGGTGACGACCGCCGCAGAGTTGAAGTGCTTGCCGCTGCCGGAGTCCCGCTCGAACAGGGGCACAATGGTGGTGACCCCGAGCTCGGAGGTGAGCTCTGCGAACCGATCGGTGGTCGGACCGGGAATAGGCTCGGCCCACGCGAAGTAGCCTTGCTCCATTCTCCCTCCCCGAGGGAAATAGCCTGTGGTGCATAGCTCCGGCAGTCCGACAACCTCGGCCCCCCCATCGGCGGCCTGGCGGACCCAGTCACAGGCGCGCGCCAGATTGCGCTGCTTCTGACCAAGCTCGCGCTCGAACTGGGCAGCTGCCACCACCAGGGACCGGCCTATGGGAACGACTCCTTTCAGGAACTCTAGTGGTGGGACCTTAACACAAGCCGCGCGGCCCTGTAAAGCTGCCCGGGGCAGCCTTCTGGGGCTTAGAAAAGAGGATCTTGCCAGGCCACTTCGCGCAAGCTTGACGACCGAGAGCGCCAGGGTTACTGTGCCAGTATCAGCCCGCACCCCCACTCGACCCCGATCCGAAGGTGCCCCAGTTGAATCGATCAAGATCTGAGACGCGCCGCGAGCGGCTTTCAAACCCGGACAACTACCCCTGGCTGGCCGAGCGCATGCGGGCCACCGTCGACGTTGCGCGCTACCGGGAGGCGGGGCTCCCCAACCCCGTCGTCGCGGGCCGCTACCTGGGCGACCTCGCGGCAGAACTCGGGGCGGTCAGCCTCTCCGGAGGGACCATCGGCGACATGGTCCCACCCGATTTCGTCCGCGACGCGGCCCGGGACGCCGTCGACTCCTACCCCCACTACCCTGGGGTGGGGGGCTACCGGGATCTGCGCCAGGCCATCGCTGCGAAACTCGAGCGCGACAACGAGATCCTGGCCAACCCCGAGGAGGAACTCCTGCCAGCGATCGGCTGTCAACAGGTTATCGACTTCACCTGCCGGATCCTGATCGACCCCGGCGATGAGGTGCTGGTCTTCGACCCCGAATATGCCAGCACTGAGCCCGCCGTCCACCTCTCCGGGGGGCGGGTGGTGCCGGTCCCCCTCCACTGGAACGGACGCGACTGGCGCTTCGATATCGGAGCACTCGAGCGCCGGGCCTCAGCTCGGAGCAAGCTGCTGATCATCAGCAACCCCAGCAACCCGACCGGCATCGTCTACCGTCGGAGTGAGCTCGAGGCCATCGCCGAGTTGGCCCGAGATCACGACTTCTGGGTCTTCGCCGATGAGGAGTACGAAAAGACCCTGTTCGACGGAGTGGACCACACCAGCATCGCCGCCCTGCCCGGCATGAAGGAGCGCACCGTCACCGGTTTCTCCTTCTCCAAACCCTACGCCATGACACCCTACCGGATCGGCTATGTGGTCGGACCGGCACCCTTCATCGATCACTTCCACAGCCTGCTCAGGTTCTCCGTCCAAGCCTGCCCTGCGGTCGCCATGCGGGCAGCCTACGCCACCCTCACCGGCGAGATGGGGCCCTGGCTCGAGGCCAGCACCTCCAACCTACAGGCCAAGAGGGACGAACTGGTGGAGCGTCTCGAAGCCC
The DNA here is from genome assembly GCA_002239005.1 of Truepera sp. bin119. Lineage (GTDB taxonomy): Bacteria > Deinococcota > Deinococci > Deinococcales > Trueperaceae > MPNL01. Next base: position 23,836 of record MPNL01000005.1, on the reverse strand, counting down.
TACCCGGGATCACTTGCAACAGGCCGCAAGGGGTCTACTTCGTGTTCCCCGATGTGCGCGGGCTCGGCCTGACCTCCTTTGAGCTAGCTCGGCACCTCTTACTCCATGGTCAGGTGGCGGTCGCCCCGGGGAGCAGCTTCGGGGAGGTCGGCGAGGGGCACCTGCGGATCAGCTTCTGTCCCGCCCTGGAGACGATCCGGGAGGGAATGGACCGCTTCGAGGCGGCGTTGCCCGGGTGAGCGCCACGGCGCGACCGGCCCCGTCGGAGACCGGAGCGGCCACCAACCGATCCGATTGCCTGAGGGCGACTAGTCGCGCTCGCTGGCTACACCGACCCACGACCCCTTCGATAGAGTTGCCTACTTGCCAGGACTTCAGACTCCGCAGCATATCAGGACCTGTCAGGAGTCGCCGCTCCCCACTAGCCCAGACTTGCGTGAGCCAGTACCGAGCAACCACACAGCGGCCACAACACCCTGGAGACCCGCGTCTTCGCCCTCGCAACCCCTAACCGGGGGTTTATGAGCAAACCCCTCAGCCCGCCGCTCTATAACATGTGGCCCCGGGAGGATCGAACCGGCTCAGCTTGGGGCCAGAGTCTTGTGGCAGCGAGTGTCGGGGCCAGCGTTACGGCGTCGTGGGGTAACTCACCGGATCGACCATCGCCTCAATGAACGCCGGGCCACCCGCCACCAGGGTGGCCCGCACGGCCGCAGCACAGGCCTCCTCACTCTCGACCCGGTAGGCCTCGAGTCCGTACCCCTGCATCACCTCGAGGTAGCTGGGATTGGCGAACTCGGTGCCGAACACCGGCCTCCCGGCGCGGCGCTGGCTGGAGCGGATCAGGTCGAGTGCCCCGTCGTTCATCATCGTGATGAGTACCGGCAGTCGCGACTCCGTCAGCAGGCTCGCCTCGCCAAGCATCATCGCCAGCCCCCCATCTCCGGTCAGGCACAGAGTCGGGCGTCCGAGCACCCTTGCGGCGGCGATCGCAGCGGGCAGGGCGAAGCCCATCGCCGACAGGCCGTTCGACAGGTGGAAGCGGTTCGGTGCCAGCGCAGGCCAGCTCAGCGAGGCGAGGATTTTGTGCGAGCCTACGTCGGTAGCAACGAACGCGTCGCGGGGTAGCTCCCGTCGCAGAGCCCGGAGGACCTCCTGAGGACGCATTCGGCCAACCGCCGGCTCGGGCAGGGGCTCGGCCCCCAACTCCGATCTGAAGACCGCGACCCGGGCTGCCCCCCAGCCGGGAGCAGGGGCGACTGCGACCTGCCGCAGCCGCTCGAGGGTCGGGCCCACAGGACCCACCAGTTCCGCCTCCGCTGCAATTCTCGGATCCTCGTTGGGCCAAGTCGCTAACCAGATCAGCGGCTGCGGCTGATCCCAGGGCCGCACCAGTTCGACTACATCGAGTCCGACCGCGATGATCAGATCGGACTCGTCCAGAAGCTGGTAAGCGGGGTCGGCCCAGGTGAGCCCCAAGACCCCCGCCGCCAGCGGGTGATCGTCTGGCAGGCTCCCCTTCGCCTTCGGGGTGCTGACGACCGGGGCGCCGACCGCTTCGGCAAATGCGCGGAGGGCCCGATAGGGCCGTTCGGGTTCGAGACCCAGCCCGACTACGAGCAGCGGCCGCCGCGACCTCGCCAGACTCGTGGCGGCCGCTACGAGGTCGCCACCGAAGGAGACTCCGGCCGACTCCCTCACCGGGGGGGAATCATCCGGGAGGGTCGAGAGGGCCGCGACCTCGCTGCTCACCCTGAGGTGGACCGGGCCGGGCCGGGGCCGGTGCGCCAGCCGTAACGCCTCGAGCACCGCCCTGCGGGTCCCCGACCGGGAGAGGCTCGAGGTGCGCTTGGTGACCGGTCTGAAGATGGCTTCGAGGTCGAGCACCTGATGGGTATGGCGACCGACCACCCCCGGTGGTGACTCGGCGCTCAGGACCAGCACCGGGGCTCGATCGAGGTGCGCGTGCGCCACCCCACAGAAGGCGTTGGCGATTCCGGGCCCCAGCGTCGTGAGACAGACGCCCGGAGCCCCGGTCAGCCGCGCCGTCACATCGGCCATGAAGACGGCCGAACCCTCGTTGCGAACCAAGACGAACTCGAGGTCCACCCTGCGAAGGGCGTCGAGCACCGCCGTATTCTCCCCTCCGGGGAGGCCGAACACGGTGGTGACGCCGGCCTCGGCCAAAGTCTGCGCCAGCACCTCGGCGACGGTGGCTCCGGGCGGCGGCCCGACCGCTCGCCGGGTCAAATGCCCTCCTGCGCCTCGGTCGCGGTCACCGCCGACCGGTAGCCACCACTCGGCTCCGGCACCCGCCCGTACAGCTCGGTCACCTCCCCGAGCCGCAGCGCCAGCCGTTCCGGAATATCCTCCCATCGGAAGCGCCACCTCCAGTTCCCAGCGGCCTTCCCGGGGATATTCATGCGCGCCTCCGTTCCCAACCCCAGCACATCCTGGAGGGGTGCCAGCGCGAGGTCGGCGACCGAGGCGAAGGCCAGCAACAGGAACCTCCAGGCGAACCCCTCATCCCCTGGGGCCAGGTAGCGCCGCACCCGTTCGCGTTCGACCTTGGGCGCCCTCGCGTACCAGCCGACGGCAGTGTTGTTGTCGTGGGTCCCGGTGTAGACGACGCAGTTACGGGGGAAGTTGTGAGGCTGATAGGGATGCGAAGCGTCACCCCCGAAGGCGAACTGCAACACTTTCATTCCGGGGAACCCGTTATCATCGCGGAGCTTCTCCACCTCGGGCGTGACGAAGCCCAGGTCCTCGACGATGATGGGAAGCTCACCCAGCGCCTCACGGAGGGCGCCGAAGAGAGCCTGGCCGGGACCGCGCACCCAGCGCCCTACAACTGCGGTCGGCTCGGTCGCCGGAATCTCCCAGTAGGCCTCGAATCCGCAGAAGTGATCGAGGCGGACGACATCAAAGAACACTAGGGCCGACCGGAAACGGGCGATCCACCAGTCGAAGCCGCGCGCGGCCAGCCGGTCCCAACGGTAGAGCGGATTGCCCCAGCGCTGTCCTGTCTTGCTGAAGTGGTCCGGAGGGACCCCTGCTACCACGGTGGGGGCGACCTCGGGCCCGAGGTGGAAGAGCTCCGGGTTGGCCCAGACGTCGGCCGAGTCGAAGGAGACGAAGATCGGGATGTCACCGATCACCCGGATGCCCCTGGCGTTGGCGTAGCGTCTGATCGCAAGCCACTGATCGAAGAACAGATACTGCCAGAACTTCTGCCGCTCCACCGTCGCGGCCAACTCCCTCCGAGCGCGGCTGAGTGCAGCCGGGTGGCGCGACCGTACCCCCTCCTCCCAGCTATTCCAGGCTCGGCCGCCATGGACCTCCTTAAGGGCCATGAACAGGGCGTAGTCGTCGAGCCAATAGGCTTCACGGGCACAGAACGCTTCGAACGCCGCGCGCTCCCTCGCCCCCGCCACGAAGCGTTCGAAGGCGCGAACCAGGATCGCAGTCCGGTACGGGATCACCGCCCCGAAATCGACGTGGCCAGCAGGAAGGTCGGGGGCAGCGGCAAGGTCGTCCGCAGTCAGCAGGTCGATCTCCACCAGCCGTTCGATGCTGATGAGGTAGGGGTTACCCGCGAAGGCGCTGAAGCACTGGTAGGGGCTGTCCCCATAGCCGGTGGGGCCGAGCGGCATCAACTGCCACAGCTGCTGACGGGCAGCCTCAAGGAAGTCGATCCAGCGCCGCGCGTGTGGACCCAACTCCCCGATGCCGTACGGTCCTGGCAGGGAGGTGGGATGGAGGAGGATCCCGGAGCTGCGGTCGAGGGGCACGGTTACACGCTCTACTTCTCGAACGGCTTCCCTATCGCCTTGGGTGGAATCGCCCGCCCGACGAACCCGGCCAGCACCAGCATGGTCAGAACAAATGGGATCGCCTGCACCACCGTCGGCGGCAGCAGTTGGCGACCGCCGAGGAGGGTCGCGGCGGCCTCGAACGCACCGAACAGGAGCGTGGCGCCGAGCACCCCCCAGGGGTTCCACTTGCCGAAGATCAGTGCCGCCAAGGCGATGAAGCCGCGCCCACCCGACATCTCCCGGATGAACTGGTTGAAGTTGCCGATCGACAGGAAGGCGCCGGCGAGGCCGGCAAGAACCCCGGAGAGGATCACCCCGTAGTAGCGCATGCGGCGCACATCGATACCCACGGAATCGGCCGCTTCGGGATGCTCCCCTACCGACCGCAGCCGGAGACCGAATGGGGTCCTGAACACCACGTACCAGACGATGGGCACCAGTAGGAATGCGAGATAGACAAGGGGGCTAAGGTGGAAGTCGCCGAAGCCCCATTGCGGCAGTCGATTCCGCAGCGGCTCGCTGGTCGAGGAGTTGTCGTAGAGGCCTGTGAGGATCAGCCGGGGGACGCCGATCGCCATCAGGTTGATGGCGGTGGCCGTGATGATCTGATCGGCCTTGTAGCGAATCGATACCACCGCGTGGATCCAGCCGATGAAGCCCCCCACCCCCATGGCAGCGAACACCCCGACCACCGGCGCTAAGGGGACCGAGGCGTTGGGATTACCTCTCAGGAGGGGGGCCTCGATAAGCTGAGCCGTGACGGCGGCAGCCAGCGCGCCGAAAAGCATAATGCCCTCGAGCGCGATGTTGACCACCCCGGAGCGCTCGCTGAACAGCCCACCCAACGCGGCCAGGAGGAGTGGGGTGGTGGCCCTGAGGGTGGAACCGATCAGGGTGATAAGCAGGACCGTATCGAGGCTCATCTCGTCTCCCCTCCCCGGTCCAGCTCACGACCGGGCACAGCCGGCTCACCGGACCTGCTCCGGCGCAGCGGATTGACCAGCCTCTCAGGCAAGAATCCCTTGGCGGCGATGAACAGGACCACCAGCGCAAGGATCATGCTCACCACATCGCGGGTCAGATCCGGGAAGGTGATGTTGAGGACCGAACCACCATTTTTGAGGACCCCGAACAGGAACGCCGACAGCACGATCCCGAGCGGGGCGTTACCCCCTAGGAGTGCCACCGCAATTCCGTCGAAGCCGTCGCTCGTCGGTAGTGCCTGACGCAGCGAGAAATCCTCAAGGGCCCCGCCCAGCACGTAGTGGCAGGCGGTGAGGCCGGCGAAGGCCCCGCTGATGGTCATAGCCAAGATGGTGTTGCGGGCGATGCTTGCACCCCCGTACTCGGCGGCCTCGGGGGCGACCCCGACGGCGCGCAGTTCGTAGCCCCACCTTGTCCGCCACAGGAAGAGTTGCATAAACACGGCTGTGACGATGGCGAGCAGAAAAGAGGCGTTCAGCTTCGTCGGCGGAACCCCGATGTCGACCGCGGTGAGGCCGAACGGCGCCGTCACACCGAAGGTGACCACCCCGACTCCCAGCACCCCGCCCAATCGCCAGGCCCACAGCCGGAACCGGGAGAAGCGCGGCAGCACGAAGAGGGCGACCAGGGCCGCTATCAGCGCCAGGTACAGGGAGACGTTGACCGGGACCACGTTGGTCCCAGGATTCTCCTTGACATCGATACCGAATAGCCGGGGGAGCTGGGGGAGTCTCGAGGCCACACTGATCTCCTGTGATTTGGGCTCTGAACCGGGCACCTTAAATGGCAGGTTGAGCACTAGCGCCTGATCGCCCGCGCGGGGCAGGCCAGCGAGGATCACCCCGACCAGGAGGACCACTCCGACCACCGCGAAGACCCCGCGCGGGGCGCGGCCGACCTGAGCCCGGACCCAGGGAACGAAGGCGAGGATAGTGATCACGACCACCGCCAGCGCCAGCAACAGGATAATGCGCACGGCGGGTGCTGCGAAGGTGGGACTAGACGAGAGAATGAAGAGGAGAAACGAGGCCGCGACGAAGTTGAGCAGGATGGTGTTGATCACCTCGTTGGCGCCGAAGCGGGCCTTGAGCCAGCCCGGGAGCGCCCCCCACAGCCCCCCACCAACCGCCGCCGCGACCACCGCCAGGGGAAGGACCAGGATCGGCGGGCCGGGGAGGTAGACCCCGACCAGCATCGCCAGGACGGCACCGACCACCATCTGTCCGGGGGCGCCGATATTAAAGAGCCCCGCCTGGAAGCCGAAGGCGACCGCCAGACCGGTGAAGATGAGCGGAGTGGCGAACTTTAGCGACTCCATGAACCCCGAGACCGTGCCGAGCGAGTCGGCGAACAGGGTCAGGTAGGCGTGCCACAGGGTATCGAGGCGACCCACCAGATAGGGATAGAGACCGGCGATCTCGACCTCCCTGCCGAGCGGGGTGGGTTGCAGCAGCAGGATCACCACTGCGGCCGCCACCAGCGCCAGCAGGATCGACGTGGCCGGAACGGCAGCCGTGGCCAGGATCTGGTCGATTGCACGGCTCAGCCGCCTCGACAGACGCAGGCTGAACAGAGCCGCCAGTCCGCCGACGACCAGCATCAGGAAGGCGGAGAGCCCCATCCCACTGTTGTTATAGGGGAGCCGGCGAACGTTTAGGCCGGCCGCTCGCGCCGCTGCGATGGAGCTGCTGAGCGGCAGCTCGAAGGCGTCCGCTACGACCCGCTCGAGACCGGGCACGTCCGTGCTCTCCCTGGGGCTGTCGATCCGGGCCTGGACGATGTCGACAAAGGCCCCGATCCGGGCCTCGCGCACCGCCGCGCCGAACCGGTCGAAACCCCAACTATGGGTAGCGATCAGCACCACCCCGCCAGCGAGCCACAGCCACCGCCGCGTCCGGCCGCGCAGGGCCGCCCCGGCGAGTACAACGAGCAGCGATGCGGCGCTCAGAACGAGCACCACCCCCTGCCCCGGAATGTCGACCAAGTCGGTCCGGCCGGTAAAGTCCACGGTGCGGTTCGGCAGCAGAATGAGGGCGCTGCGGGCGCCGGTCTCCCGGTTTGTGGCCGCCCAAGGGGCCAGCCACAGACCGACCAGGGCTAGCAAGGTGAGCAGCAGCAGCGCAAGACGCTCGTTCACGCGGGCCTCACCTCCCAAACCTGACTTGAGCGATTGTGACACATGACAGACTTCATGAGCCGACCGCAGCTGCTTGAGTGACCGGTAGGAGACAGAGGGTGCTAGGCCCAGGCGGCACCCGCAACCGCTCCCCGAACCTTCTGCGAGTAGCCTCGCCGGCACCGGCCCCAAGACCACCGCACGGCACGACGCCCAAGGGATCGCGCACCTCCGGCGGGCCCCCGCCCGCCCCCCGCCCCAAGGCCCCCCGCCCGGCACGACGCCCAAGGGATCGCCCCCCCCCGGTCGCCGACGATGTTGCCCCGCCACCGGGCGGGGTCCTGCCGTAACGGGTCGCTCAAGCACGTGGTGACAGAGCGGCTCAAGGGTGTGCAGGTCCCGGCTACCGCTTCTGCAGGATTCCCTCTCTGACCAGTGCTGAGAAGGCTCTCTGCTCGAGCATCTCGCCCCCCCCCTCGGTGGCCCCCAATAGGCTATGGCGGAATCCTGCCTGGAGGATGGCGCCCCGGGTGTGGCGCACAAAGGTCTGCACCGATTGGCGATAGGTGACGACCTCTTCGGGCCCGACAAACAGCCGGGCGCCGGTCTCGAGGTCGACCACCTCGAGTTGCCCCTCATCGGGGTTGAGATCCTCCTCGGCCATCACCTGGAGGAAACCGGCATCGAGTCCGCGGGCCCGGAGGGCGGCCAGGGCAGGTTGAAGCGGGCCTTCGTCGAACAGGTCGGAGATGATCAGAACCAGTGTGGCCCCCTGGGTGGGGGGCATGCCGAGCGCAAACTCCTTGAGCGCGTCGATGGGAGTGGGAGCAGCCCCCTCAACAACCGGGGCGGCCTCGATGAACGCCCAGGCTGGGGCGATCCCGGTGAGGCCGTAGGCCGGCCGGCTCGACTCGCCGCTAAAGAGGTGGACCTGGCACTTCGAGTCGCGTAGAGCCACGAAGCTCAGGATCTCGGCAACCATCCGAGCATAGAGCGACTTGCCACCGAGCATCATGCTGCGGCTGGTGTCGAGCACGATGTGAAGGTCGACGGTCCGCTCGGCCTGATAGAGGCGGGTGTAGAGACGTCCGGTCCGGGCGTAGACGCGCCAGTCGACATAGCGCAACTCGTCGCCGGGCTGGTAGGGCCGGAAGTCGTAGAACTCCACGGACTGGCCAGCCTCGGTGGCAAGCCGCTCGCCGGTCGACCGACTGAGCGATGCAGAGGCCAGGGCGTAGCGCTCGAGCAGGGCGCGGCCTCGGGAGGTAATCATGGCCGGGTCAGGAATCCTCCTGAACCATGGTCGCTTCGACGACCTCACCGAGGATCCGGTCGGGATCGATCCCCTCGACCTCCGCCTCGAACGAGAGGAGGATCCGGTGACGCAGCGATGGCAGGATCGCGCGGCGAATGTCTGCGAACTCGACGCTGGGACGGCCCGCTGCCAGGGCGTAGCCCTTGGCGGCAAGGGTGATGGCCTGGGCCCCGCGCGGGCTGGCACCGAGGCGGACTAGCGGGTGCGTATGGGTGGCCTCGACCAGACGGACGATCTCGAATAGGGCGCTCGTGGCGATGGGAACGGCCCGCAGCATATCCTGCAACTCGAGTAACTCCTCGCGCCTGAAGATCGGCTCGAGGACGACCTCGGTGGACCCAGTGGTGGCCTCGAGGATACGGCGGAGGGTGTCGCTGTCAGGCCGATCGATCATGATCTTGAACAGGAACCGGTCAAGCTGTGCTTCGGGGAGGGGGTAGGTACCCTCCATTTCGATGGGGTTCTGGGTGGCCAGGACAATGAACGGCTCGGGTAGGTCGTAGTGTGAGCCTGAGGCGGTGACGGCGTGCTCCTGCATAGCCTCGAGCAGTGCCGACTGGGTCTTCGGAGTGGCCCGGTTGATCTCATCCGCGAGTAGTACGTTCGCGAAGACAGGGCCCCGTTGGAACTCGAAACGGGAGGTCGAGGCCTCCTCGATAAACACGGTCGTTCCGGTGACATCGGCGGGCATCAGGTCGGGGGTAAACTGGACCCGGCCGAACTCGAGATCGATAGCCTCCGCAAAGGCGCGCACCAGCCGGGTCTTGCCAAGACCGGGTGCCCCCTCGATCAGCACGTGTCCCCGGGCCAGAGCAGCGATGAGCAGATCCTCCACGACCTGGTGCTGGCCCAGAATGACGCGACCGATGGCACGCTTCAGGGCCTGGAATTTCTCAGTGAAGGTCGTGTAGTCCGGTTGGGTGCCGCTGCTGTCCATGCGAGTCCCTTCGGTGAAGGATGCTACATACTAATACGTCTGATACGTTCCACGGCTGTCTCACCCTCTGATCGTTCCCCTATCGTCCGAAGCCGGCAGGGTGTGGAAAACGACCCGAGGGAGACCGCTCCCCAGAACCGCACCCCCGACACAGTACAAAACGCACGCTACACTACGGACATGTCGCCCAGCTTCGGCCGTGTCGTGCTCAAGCCCCTTTCGGAACTCGACTCACGAGCGTGGCGGCGCGTCCACAGGCATCTCCGCGACCCCGAGATCGCCCACCTGAACGGCACCCTTCCCAATCGGACGCCACTGTGGCTGCTCAAGCGGATGCTGCGGGCCGACAGCCTCCGCTCCGACCGAGAGACCTTCGGTATCTTCGATGAGCACAACGATTATATCGGCACTATCGAACTCTACGGCATCAGGCACAACACCGCCACCCTGGGAATCATCATCGGGGAGCGGAGCCACTGGAGCCGGGGGTACGGCCCCGAATCGATCCATGCCCTGCTCGACTACGCCTTCAACACCCTCGGCCTCATGCAGATCAAGCTTTCGACCTTCGCCGATAACCCGCGCGCCCAGGCCGCCTTTACGAAAGTGGGGTTCCGAGAGGTGCAGAGAGTGTCGGCCAAGGAGTCGGGCCGCGTCGATGTGCAGATGGAGCTGCACAAAGGGGGCTGGCTAGAGCGTTTTCGGCGACTCACCCAGGCCGAGGCGAACAGCCAGCCGCTCGCATCCTAAGAGTTCTGTTCCATAGGTCGCGAGTGGTCTCGTGCCAAAGCATGTGGTCCTCCAAGTCTGGTATGTGAGACCGTTCGGAATACCACACCTTGGGCGGCCACTCGATTTATGGAACAAGCCCTTAAGTCTCCCAAACCCGGCTTGCGCAAGCCAGCTGTTTCTTGAGCGAGAGAGGCCTGCGGGAGATGAGCGCCGCGGCAACAATCCACCCGTCAGCTTCCGCGATCACGGCCGCCTCAGGAGCCACGCAACGGTTGCCAGCGGCGATAGGTGGCAACCCGCCACAGCCATTCCGCCGGGCCAAATCGGAAGCGGGACAACCAAGCCTGCGACCACCACAACTGCAAAACCCAGACCGTGACGACGAACAGCACGATGCCACTCCGATTCACGTCAGCGTCGCCCAACCAGACAGCGAGCACTAGCACACCCAGGATGGTCTGGGTCAGGTAGTTGGTGAGCGCCATCCGGCCCGCCGCCCGAAACCGTCGCTTCAGCCAACCGTCCGATCCCCGGTTCCAGAGTATCAGGACACTCATGTAGCCCAGGGAGGCGGGGATCGTGCCCAGATGGTTTGGAATCTGGCTGATGAAGGCCACGTCCCGGGAGAAGTCGCTCATCACGGTTATGATCACGCCGGCAGCGGCCAAGGGCAAACCGACGCCGAGTCCGATGAAGGCAACCTTGCGGTAAGTCCCGGTGGACATCTCTCCGCTCATGAATCCCAACTGGTACAGTCCAGCACCCATCAGAATTAGTGCCAGCCCGCGCACGAAGTAGTTCAATGTCACCCAGTCGAGTAATTCTTGGGTCGATTCCTCGCTGACCGACACCGCTCCAGGCTGGACCCAGATTCCGACCAATGAGATGTCGGTCGCATTGACAACGGACTGCAGTACGGAGTCAACGGCAACCGGCACCAGGAAGAGTCCGGCGCCGATAATGACGAGGGCTTGCGCTGGAAGCTTTCGCAGGGCTATCAGCACGACAGAGGAGATCGCGTAGGCGGTCAGCACGTCGCCGCTCCACAGTAGGGAGTGGAGGACGCCGATGGCGAGCAGCAGCCCGTTGCGCCAGAGGCTTAGCAGTACCTTTCGTCCACCTCGGGCCTCAACCCGACCAAGGAATAAGACGACCCCGGCGCCGAAGAGCAGTGAGAAAAGCCCCATGAACTTCTGGTCAACGAGGATTTCCCCAAAGACACCTACTGCCCAGTCCAACCAGGTTTTCGATCCTCCCGCGCTGAGATTCAAGTACGGTACGGCCGCGAACTTGAAGTGAACGGCGTTCATTAGCAGGATGCCCAATACCGCCACACCGCGGATGAGATCCAGGCTGGTTATTCGCGACGCTGCGGTGATAGGACCGGATTCGGTATGCCTTTCCATATCAAGCTTGAGTCAAAAAGGCCGTGGTGTGAGTGAAGCGACCCTAGAGGTAGCAGGACGTACGTACGGAGGTGCTGGGAAGAAAGCCACCATCTCCTAGTTCTGGGCGTAGGGATCGAGCGCGTCGCGGAGCCCGTCGCCGATGAAGTTCACACATAGGACCGTCACCAGGATGAGGATGCCTGGAAAGAAGGCGACCCAGGGTGCGGTCACCAGGAATCCCTGTGCCCGGTTGAGCATCGATCCCCAAGTGGCGATGGGGGGTTGGACGCCGAGCCCGAGGAAGCTCAGGGAGGCTTCGATGATGATGGCTCGACCGACACCCAGGGTGGCGGCCACCACCACCGGCGCAATAGTGTTGGGCACAATGTGTCGGCTCAGAATCCTGCTGTCGCGCGAGCCCAAAGCGCGAGCCGCCATGGCGAACTCCCGCTCTTTCAAGGACAGCACATTGGCCCTCACGATGCGGCACACCGGCATCCACGACAGAGCCCCGATGACGATGGTTACGATAGTGATACTGCGCCCGAAGACCTGTGCCAGAACGATGAGAATGAACAGCGTAGGGATACTCAGCAGGGCGTCGGTGAAGCGCATCAGGACATTGTCGAGCCAACCGCCGCGGTAGCCGGCCAGGGCGCCGATGCTCACCCCGATGGCCATGCTGAGCAGTGCCGCCAGCAGCCCGATCCGCAGGGAGACGCGTCCTCCGAAGATCGTTCTCAGCAGGATATCCCGGCCGATGTCATCCGTGCCGAAGGGGTGCGCCAGCGAGGGCGGCTCGAGCTTTGCCCGGAGGTTCAGGCGGTTGGCGTCATCCTCCGAGACAAACAGCGGGACACCGAACGAGATGATGATGAGCACCGCAAGGATGAAGACGCTTACCAGGGCCAAGCGGTGCCTGCGCAGACGCCGCCAGATTAGCCCGGGCAGCGACTCTAGACGTGGGCCTCCCTGGGAAGTTGTTGGCTCGTGTGGGATCTCCACCAGGCACCTCAGGTGTAGCGGATGCGCGGGTCGACGACGGCGTATAAGAGATCGGCCAGCATATTGGACATGACCGTCACGGTGGAAACGAAGACAAGGGTGGCCATCAGCACGGGGATGTCGGTCCGCTCAGCTGCGGACCAGAACAATCGACCCATTCCCGGCCAGGCGAAGATCGACTCGATCACGATGGTCCCCGAGAGGATGTTGGGCACGTCGAGGGCGATCAGGGTGATGAGGGGTAGCAGAGCATTCTTGAAGACGTGGCGGCCTAGCACCACTATCTCGGTCAGGCCTTTAGAGCGCGCTGTCCGAACGTAGTCGAGGTGGACCTGCTCGATCACCGACGAGCGGATGTAGCGGATGTATTGGGCTGTCATCACGAAAGAGAGCGTCGCAGCGGGCAGGATCACGTGCCACAGGAACTGGCCGAAGGAGGGGCCGACCCGGTGATCGTACATCCCGCCGACGGGGAAATAGGGCAGCCCGGCACCCTTGAACTGGACCGAGAAGACGATAATGAGCATGAGGCCCAGCCAGAAGTTGGGTATGGCGATGCCTATGAAGGTGAGGCCGGTCACCAGGTGATCGAACAGCGAGTACTGGCGTACGGCGGTGGCGATGCCCACGATCACGGCCACACTCAACGTCAGGGCGTAGGACACGGCGACCAGCAGGAGCGTGTTGGGAAGCCGGTTGAGCACCATATCCACGACATTTTCACGGGTGTAGTAGGAGGTACCCCAGTTGCCGGTGAGCATGTTCTTCAACCAGCTCAGGTACTGGAGGGGCAGCGGGCGGTCCAGCCCATAGTAGGCCCGCAACCGGGCGATATCGTCGGAGGTGAGCGAGGCCTCCACAGTGTAGGCTGCCAGCGGATCACCGGTCGACTGGATGATGCCGAAGGCGATGAAGGTGATGATGAGAAGGAGGGGCACCGCCTGGAACAGGCGGCGCACCACATAGCTACTCATCGCTTAGTTGCTGAAGACCGTTACTATTCCAGCACCCACTCGTGCGGATTCCAGTAGAAGTTGGCGAAGCGGTGCAGCGTGAAGTTCCTGACCTCCTCGCGGACCGTGTAGATGAGGGGGGCAGCGTAGAGGTAGATCACGTAAGCGTCATCGTGGAAGATCTCTTGCGCTTCGAAAAGCAACTGCTTCCGGGCGTCGGCATCGAGGGTCACAGCCTGTTCCTCGAGCAGTGCATCGATGTCTGGATTGCAGTAGCGGAACCACTGCGAGCCCGCCTGGTTGGTTTCGGATGCGATCTCGCTGCACAGGAAGCGGTTAGAGATCTCTGGGTCGGGCACGCGCAAGCCGTGTGACCAGCCGCCCATCTCGTAATTGCCCTGCGACCAGTGGCCACCCTGATGCCAAGTGCCGAACAGGTCGGCGGTGCGCTGATTGTCGATGATCATCTCTACCCCGACGTCACGGAGCAGCTGCTGGACGAGCAACTGTACGTTCTCACGGAGCAGGTTGCCGACCGTGGTCTTGTGCCCGAAGGACAGCCGCTGCCCATCCTTTTCGCGAATGCCGCCGGCGCCCACGACCCACCCCAAGTCATCGAGCATCGCGCTGGCCCGTTCGGGATCGTATTCGTAGGCAGGCAGATCCGGGTTCTGCCAGGGGCTGCCCTGCCACTCGCTGACGGCTACGTCGGCCAAGCCGTACAGAAGCTCGTCGACGATGAGCTGCTTGTCGATGGCGTGGTGCAGCGCTTTGCGCAACTGCTTGTCGGCGAACAGGGGCGCCTTGCTAGCGTCGGCGTTCATCACGTAGCGCTCAGCGGTAGCGCGGCTAGCGGTAACAAGACGGATGCCCTGATCCTCAAGTTCGCGGACCTGTGGCACATACGATGCCGGTACCGACCAAGCGATATCGACCTCCTTAGCGGCCACGGCCTGCATGAGCGCGTCGACGCTGGGGTAGATCTGAATCACCAGCCGGTCGATCTTGGGACGGCCGCGCCAGTAGTCATCGAAGGCTTCGTATTCGATAAACTCGCCCGTCCGCCACTGGCTGATGCGGAAGGGGCCGAAGCCGATCGGGGTGCGCATCGCCTCGGAGCGGTCGAGGTCGGGGGAGTTGGCCTCAATGACGTGCTGGGGAACGATGGCGTCGAAGAGGATCGGCCAAGAGGTGAAGGGTTCTTCGAAGTTGAGCACCACCGTGAGATCGTCAGGCGTGTCGATGGAGGTGATGCGGTCGTAGCCAAATCTGGTGACGACGGCGTTGGCGGGATTCATGATCATCTCCCAGGTGGCCTTGACGTCAGCCGAGGTCACCGGGGTGCCGTCGTGCCAAGTGACCCCCTCGCGCAAGTTGTAGGTGACGGCGGTGCCGTCCTCACTGATGCCGCCGTTGGCCAGCGAGGGGACTTCCGTGGCCAGTTCGCCGATCCAGTTGGAATCTTCGTCCAGGAACAGCAGTCCGCGCTGGGCCAGCTTGGATGCGGACAGCGAGTTGCCTCCCTGGGTGTAGATCACGTTAAGGAATTCGAGCTCCTGGTGCATGCCGACGATCACGGTGTCCTGTGCCAGGGCAGCGGTGTTCACCAGACCGAAGGTGAACAGGAGCAGGCCGAGAAAAAGCTTGCCACCATAACCTCTTGGATTCATCTATATCTCCTCTATCGTAAAGTTCGCTCTAGGTCGCCTAATCCCCATTATCTGTTTGCAATGATCGGTGCCCTCTGGAATGCAGCGAGCGATTGCGGGGCACCATACCAGCCTCAGGCTACGCCATGCAATCACCTAACCTTACCTGCACCGGATCACGGGGCGGGCAGAGCAGAGGAGATCGCCGCCACACACCACCGGCGCAGACGGGAGACTGGAGGGAACACTCTTTAGCTGGCGAATCGAAGATTGGAACGCTCCTTAGAAATGGATTTCGAACCGCTCGCTGGTGTCGAGAAAACCCTGAGGCTACCAGGTTAAGGGGAAGAGCACACCGGAACTAAAGCGTCGAGAACTCCGTGCCGGTAAAGCGGCACGACAGCCTGTTCTCAAGCGGCAACTTGCCTAGTAGCCAGTCTGATATAGTAGCATACCTTCCATACGTCGATGAGGGGACGTCAGGGCTTTTTGGCATCCCGGCTTTGGGATTTCCCCGTACATCACTCGGAAACCCGCGCTCTGCCACAGCCGGGCAGCCTGGGGAAGGCTTCCGCAGAGGCGGAGTCGATCGGGAGAGAATCACGGTGTCGATACAACCCAGCGAGATTCACGCCTTCATCCGTGCGCACCGGGAGGACCACCTGAGCCGCCTCAGGACCTTCCTGATGCAGCCGAGCATCAGCCGGGAGAACCACGGGGTCCGAGAGTGCGCGGCCCTGCTACTGTCATATTTCCAGGAGTTGGGTTGCCAGGAGGCCGAGATCGCCGAGACGCCGAACCTGCCTGCGGTGTGGGCCTATTTCGATGCCGGCGCCCCCAAAACGCTGGCGGTCTATGGCTATTTCGATTCCAACATCGTCGGCGGGGGCTGGGATCACGATCCCTACGCGGGGGTGCTGACCCCACGCCCCCCCTTCAAAGAGGTGCTCTACGGCCGCGGCGGCAACAACAAGGGAGGCCTCATCGCCTTTCTCAATGCCCTCTCCGCCATGAAAGCGGTCGAGGGAACCCTGCCGGTGAATCTCATGTTCCTCTGCGAGGGCGAAGAGTTCGTCGGCAGTGTCCACATTCCTCAACTGATCGACCGCTACCGCCATCACCTCTCCCGAGCAGACGGACTGGTGTCGCCCGGTCCCTGCCAGTCCGAGGGGGGCGAGGTCATGCTGCCGCTCGGCAACAAGGGCTGCCTCCACATCGAACTCACCTGCTCCGGCGATCATTGGGGGCGGGGCCCGAGGGGTGGCCCCGTCCACTCCTCAACCATGGGCGTGGTGGACCACCCGGTTTGGCGCCTGGTGCACGCGCTTTCGACCCTCTACGACCCACAGGAACACCGCATCCTGGTCGACGGCTTTAGCGACGGCCTGCGGGAACCGAGCGACGACGATCTCGCCCTCATCGACGCGCTGGCCGAGCGCTACGCCGGTCAGGAAGCGAGTGCCATCCCCGGGATCGGCAATCCCGAACGTGTCGCTCGGTGGGTGGGCGACGCTGCCGATGCCGAGATCTTTCGGCGCTACTGCTTTCTGCCGACGATGAACATCAACGGCCTGTGGGCCGGCTACACCGGTCCCGGCACGACCTTATGGACCCTGCCCGCGTCCGCACAATGCACCATCGACCACCGGCTGCCTCCGGACCTCGACCCCGAGAGGTGCACCGAAAAGATCCGCGAGCACCTCGACCGCCACGGCTATGACGACATCCACCTCGAGGTGCTCATGTCGGTCGGTGCCCAGTCCATCGACCTCCGCGACGATCTGGCGCAGGCGGCGGTGCAAAGCTACCGGGCGCGGGATCTCGATCCGGTGCTGTGGCCACGGCGGGGCGCGAGCGGTCCCAGCGGCTACTTCAGCCAGATGCTGGGGCTGAAGGTGCTCGGCGGTGCCGGGATGGGCTATGCTAGCGGCCACTCCGAGGGCAATGAGTTCCTCGTCACCGAAGGTGATGGCAGGGTCGGCGGGGTTGTTGAACTCGAAGGGTCGTTCGTAGATCTGCTCTACAGGTATGCCGCCATGCCCGGGTCCGACACCTGAGGTTGGCCCCAGGGGCGGAGAGAGGAAACCGATGACCGAACCCTCCACCTCATTCTGGCAGCGCCTGGAAGCGAAGGTCGGCACCCTGTGCAGCACCTTCCCCGGCGTCATGGGCGTCTTTGTCAAGGAACTCGAGGGGGCCAACAGCCTGGCTGTCCGGGGCGATGAGGTCTTTCCCATGGCGTCCACCATCAAGATCCACGTGCTGACCCGGCTCCTGCTCCGGGCCGAACGCGGGGAACTCGACCTGGATCAAAAGATCGCCATCACCCCGGAGATACTCGCCCGCGGGAGCGGGGTTCTGGCCCACCTGGACGGTGAGGTCGAACTCAGCCTGCTGGATCTGGCGAACCTCATGATCATCGTCTCCGACAATACCGCCACCAACTTCTGCATCGATCTGGCCGGGATGGCGGAGACGAATGCGATGCTGCGCGACCTCGGCCTTACCAGAACGATGCTGCGGCGCAAGATGGAGGATCAGGCGTCGGTGGCGCGGAATGAAGAGAATGTCGCCACCCCGGTGGAGTGCGTGGCAATGCTCGAGCACCTCTACCGGGGGAAACCCACTCCGGGCGTTGCCGAGAAGTGCCTCACCATCCTGAAGAAGCCGAATCGCGGGCCCATCCAGCGCAGCCTCCCCAACGAGGTGGTCGCCAGCAAGCCCGGCGGCATGACCCGGGTACGCTGCGACGCCGGCATCGTGTTCCTGCCGAGACACCCCTACGCTCTCGCGGTGATGACGAAGTACGGCCTCGGCAACCCCCTGGATGCGGAGTATGCGGTGCTCGAGGTCGTCCGCACGGTCCACGAAACGATGGCCGCCCTGGACGACTCCAGCCTCTTCGGCCAGGGCATCTCACCACTATTCCTGACACAGCGTCCCTCGGACGCGTGACAGGCCACGGCTGACTAAGGAGGATGCGAGAGTGGAAGATCGACTCACCATCATTCGGGCGGCGAGGCTCTTCGACGCTACCGGCGGTGAACACTGGCACGGTGCCAGCGTGTGGATCGAGGGCGACCGCATCCAGGGCATCTACGGGGTGGAGGCGCCGGAAGCACCCGAAAGCGCCCGCATCCTGGAGTTCCCCGATGGCTGCATCCTACCGGGCCTGATGGATTCCCACACCCACCTGATGTACGGCACCGGCGACCGCATGAGCGGGCCGAGATCGTACGATCACGTGAACCAGACGGACCACGATGGCCTCATGCTGGTGCGCAGCGTCCGCAATGCCTACCGGCACCTGCTGAAGGCGGGCGTCACCACCATGCGCGACCTGGGCGCCCGCAACCGCATCACCTTCGACCTCAAGGACGGCGCCAGCGCCGAACTGTTCCGAGGCTTCCCCACCCTGCAGGTCTGCGGTCGCGCCATCACCATAACCGGCGGCCACTTCCACTTCTGCAACGAGGAGGCCGACGGAGAGGCCGAATGCCGCAAGGCGGTACGCAAGCTCATCAAGGAGGGTGCGGATTTCATCAAGGTGATGGGGTCCGGCGGCGGCACCTATATCACTGACAACCGGCGCGCCTCGTTCACCCTGAACGAATTGCGGGCCATCGCCGACGAAACTCACCGCCACGGCAAGATCTGCACCATCCACGCGATCCCCACCGATTCGATCGCCAACGCCGTCGAGGCGGAATTCGACTGCATCGAACACTACGAATTCGTGGAAATCGACGACACCCGACGCTTCGACCGGGCGCTGGGTGAGAAGATGATCGAGAATGACATCTGGCTGAGTCCTACCATCCAGACCGGCTACCGCAACAAGGAGAGATTGTCACAGCTGCAGGAGCGGCGACCGCTGACGCCAAAAGAGGCGGAGGATCTCCGCTATTACTCCTGGAAACAGGAGGGGCAGCTATACGTCACCGGCAAGCTCTACGAAATGGGGGCCCGCAATTTCCTGATGGGAACCGACGCCATCTCCGAGTTTGGGGACTACGCCATCGGACTGGAACTGATGTCCGAAGCGGGCCTGCCCAACCGGGAGGTGCTCCTCTCCGCAACCCGCTACTGCGCCAAGGCCATGGGCGTCCTCGACGAGGTGGGGACGCTCGAAGTCGGCAAGAAAGCCGACATTGCTGTCGTCGAAGGCGACCCGCTGGCAGATATCCGAGTCATGACCAGGGTGCTGCAGGTAGTCAAGGAAGGCTACGTCCTGCCCATGGACAGCCTCGAGCTGTTCCCCCACGGTGGGGGTGAAGCCAAAGTCCCGCCCAAACGCCGCCGCCCCGACCCGCAGGTCATTCGCCTGCCAGAAGATGAGCTTGAAGGGGTCCTCGACCCCGAGCCCCCCCATCCGCATCCCCACCCGCACTGAGCGCAGTCGAACGGGGGGTGTGAGCGGCTCCATCAGGCGGTCCAAGACGGATCCTACAAGGTGGCGTTCTGGAACAAGCTCTTACGACAGCCATTGAGGATCTGCAGGCCGAACTCGGCAGCATCTCAGGCCAAGGCGGGCCCGACGACAAGCAAGGTGCTACCCTAGGGCCGAGAGATAGAGCCGCCAGAAACCAAGTTCGCACTTCTAACATCCCCCGGGAGGATAAGACGAAAACTGCCAAGCCGATTTTCCCCAGAACTGCACAGCGGACCCGAAGAGCCCCAGTGATCGCAGCGCTAGCCGGGATCGTGGTCCTCTCTCTGGTAGCGACGGCCAGCGCCGAGACCGGTACCTTCAGGATGATCCTAGTCGGGCAGCACGACTACACCACCTTCGAATTTGCGGGCCAGACGATCACCGGTGGCAGGATCGAGGGAACGAGCACGGTCCTCGAAAGCAGTGGCGGGCCGTTCGTGGTGGGCGAGAACGGCCGCATAACCAGCATGGCCTACGTGAAGCAGAGTGAAGCGGGGCTGGAGCTTGAGGCACCGGCCGTCACCATTAACGCTGCCGGCGAAAAACTGTTCTCGCTGGCGCAGCGTACCCTGGGCGGCATCGCGGCCGGGCAAGGGGGCGAAGGCCGCTGGCAACTCCTAGGCGGCACCGGCAAGTTCGCCGATGTTACCGGGAGTTGCAGCTACGAGACCGAGTACCTGGAGGACAATTGGCTGGTGGTGACAATGGGGTGTGAGTGGGAGCAACCCTAGAGGCCACAGGGCTTACAGAGGTGCCGGGAAGGCGGTCCTGATAAGTCCCTGCTAGCCCTACCTGTCCTGCCAGGCAGGCAATAGGGCCTGGAGGCTCTGGCGGGGCGCTCAGCGTTTTGAAGGCGGGTGGGAGCCTCCAACGAGGCCCGGCGGTGCAGTCGCAATCACACATCCAGTTCCAGAATCAGATTTCGGCGCCACTCACCTGAGCCGGACTACAACACCACTCGTAAGCTCGACCCGGGCGTAGTGCCCCGGTAGCGAAGGCGACTGCCAACAATCGGCCTGCTGCCTCTCGACAATACAACGCAGTGCCGGAGGAAGATTCTCGCGAGCACTGGGGTCCGTGTACGGCCCGCTCGATCATGGTTCTCGTCGGAGAGGGCGCCACCACCGAACAGAGCATGGGTCAGCCAGCCCCTTCCGTCTTGACCGGCGTGGGAGGCGCGGTAGAGCGCACACAGCGCCGAGGACCGCGCGAGCCTGGCTGGGCCCGGGGGTTCTGGAGAGGGAGGCTCATCGGCGTGTGATTGGCGAAGCCCAAACTCAGAACTCTGGCTGGAGTTGCCCGGCTTCAGTGGCCAGTCTATCGCTTGGTCTTCAGGCAACCTTCTGGTGGCCCTTCTCGAGTCCATGGAGGACTCCAGACCCTGATCGCACCATCCTTCGATGAACTCGAAGCTCACCCCACTGCCCTTCGCGATGATCGCTTAAAGCGCGTTCGACTCGCACTCCAGCGTCGCCAAGGAGTTCGACGACTCTACCCGTCGCCCGAGAAGAAGGCCTTGACTGCCTCCGCAACTGCCCGCCCGACACCTGGTACGCCAGCTAACTCCTCCACCGTGGCCTCCCTCAACTCGTCGACCGACGAGGCGTAGGTAAGCAGGGCGTCGCGTCGTTTGGGACCGATGCCGGGCACGTCGTCGAGGATGGAGCGGGTCATCGCCTCTCCACGAAGTTTGCGATTATAGCCGACTGCGGTGCGGTGGGCCTCGTCGCGGATATGGATGAGCAGCCGCAGCGCCGGGTGCGTCTCCGGCACCAGGATCTCCTCCCTGTCCTCGGTGATGATGGCCTCCAACCTCTTAGCGAGACCGAGTAGGGGGATCTCGAGGCCGGCCTCCACCAAGGCCCGCTTCGCTGCCGCAAGCTGGCTCTTGCCACCATCGATCAGCAGAAGGTCCGGCAACGGCAGCTTGTCGGCCAGGGAACCGGTGAAGCGCCGATAGACCGCCTGGTGGACGCTGCGGAAGTCATCGGGTCTCTCTAGCCCCCTGATCCGCAGCCGTCGGTACTCGCTCTTGCGGGAACGCCCCCCCTCGAACACCACAATGCTGGCCACGGTATGGCTGCCCATCAGGTTGGAGATGTCGAAGCCCTCAATGCGCCAGGGAGCATTCTCAAGACCGACGAGCTGCTGCAACTCCCGGACCCCGGGTGCCTCGCCACGACGCTCTAGGAGCGCAAGCTCCGCCTCAAGACCGGCCTGGGCGTTGTGGGCCGCCATCTCCATCAGCTCGACCTTATCGCCCCGTTGGGGGATGCGCAGCTCCACCCTGCGGTCCGTACGACCGCTCAGGAAGGTAGTCCAGGTATCGATATCCAGGTCGCTTTCAGGGACCAGGATGAGCGGCGGAACAGAGCTGGCGTGGGCGTAGTACTCGAACAGGAAACGGTCCAAGATCTCGCCGGGCGCGGCCTCTGCGGCATTGGTGAAGAAGCGCTTGTCGCGCCCGATCACCCGGCCCTTGCGCATCTGGAAGAGCTGCACCATGGCGAAGTTTCCGCCTGCTGCCAGCCCCAGGAAGTCGAGGTCACCGGAGACGCGCACCACGGTGCTGTCGTAGCCGGTGAGTCTCCGGAGCGCCCCGATTCGGTCGCGGAAGGTCGCGGCCAACTCGAAGTCCTGCCGCCCGGCTGCTGCCATCATCTCCTGCTCGAGGCTCGCCGCCGTCTCCTCGACCCGGCCCTCGAGGAACATCCGCACCTGCTCGACAACCCGGGCGTAGGCCTCGGGCGTGGCCTCCCCAATGCAGGGTGCCAGACAGCGACCCATGTGGAAGCGGAGGCAGGGCTTCTTGCGCCTCTGCATGGGGAGGCCGCTATTCTGGCGCAGAGGGAAGACCGAAGCGATCAACTCCTGCACCCGCCTCACCGCGCCGATGCTCGGGTAGGGACCGAAATACGTTCCCCCGTCCTCGACCACCCGGCGGGTGAACTGGAGCATCGGGTAGGTCTCGTTAGTGAGCTTGAGGAAGGGGTAGTACTTGTCGTCTTTAAGAAGGATATTGTAGTGCGGTCGGTACCGCTTGATGAGGTTCGCTTCGAGGAGGAGCGCATCGACATCGTTCTTCACCACCACGAACTCGAGACTGGCCGCGGCGCGGACGATGAAGCGGGGCTTCTTGCCGGCGCCGGCACCGAAGTAGCTGCCGACTCTCGAGCGGAGGTTCACCGCCTTGCCCACGTAGATGACGGTTCCATCACCCTTTCTGAATAGATAGCAGCCTGGCAGGGTGGGCAGCACCGGCAGATCGTCGCGCGTCACCCAGGTATTGTACTCAGGCCACTACCAGACAGCGCTTCAACGTTGCTGCGCCAAGGGTGAACGTGGGCTGGCAGGACTCTGTAGCGAATGGTGTATCAGGAGTACTAGCTACTATCGTCAAGATCGGGCTCTACGGGCCCGCTGATAGTGCGCCATGCAGAGGCCTTGAGCGATGTGCGGGCGGTTGCAGCCGGCCTCGCAGCAGTCGCGGCGGATGGGACGCTGGCCGTTGGTCAGGTCGCCTATCTTGATACCGATGAAGGGATTGCCATGTCTCCAGAGGCGGCGGTAGTGGGCCTGGCAGTAGTCCTTTGCATAGTGGGGGCGGCCGCAGCCGGGGACGTTGCATCGGCGGGGCTGTTGGGTGGTGGGTTCGGGCATCTCTATCCCCTATAGTACACTTCTTATACAGTTATGTCAAAGAACTGTACTGTATATGAGCCAAGGTGACGGAACGAGGTGCAGCAGGCCCCTAGACGGAGGGGGTTCAGGGGCTAGAAACCTCTTGAAACTGTCTTGCTCAAAGGGTGCTGCGCGGGTCAACTTCAGGAGCAGGCAGTGGTTCCTCAGCCGCCACATTCCGAGAGTTCCGTGGAGAACGATATATCCCCGAAGAACATCGTTGGCAGATAGACCCCTCTGATCCTTTCGTCGGTTTGAAGCGTGACTTCGTCACCCGCCTCGTCACTGGTCAAGGGGTCTCGTTCTCCACCATAGATCCTCGCGGGAACTTCATCTCCCTCATAGTCGCGAACATTGACCGAGCCTACGTTAATCCCACAAGGAAAGTCCTGCCTTTGGCCGCTCATCCATATCACAAAAGCGCTGTCCACTTCATAGCAATCATCAATGACAAATTCTTGTCGCAACCGGGTCATGTCACGGCAATTCAACCACTTGCTCAGTGCGTTTTCCTCGGCAAAATCGGTAATTGCCCGAAAGGTGGACTGTACATAGGTAGCCGTTGCTTTTTGACCGGCTCTCCTGAAGTCCCTGAACTCAAGTGCAAATTCGGAAAGAGATCCGTTTCTCGCTCTGCTCGGAACCGTGGCGAATAGGTTCAGGTGGGAGGCAAGGAATACCCCCCAATTCCCCATAAAAGTACGGAATGAGCGGTTAGGGGCTTGACCCCTTAGACGCGTAGCCCTATACTATCCTTTAGGAGACATTAGCTGGAAGCCCGTAAGTCGGGTTTCCGCCTAATACAACAACCAGTTCGCCTTATCCGGTC
>MPNL01000040.1 GCA_002239005.1 Truepera sp. bin119 | reverse complement strand
GTAGTTGAGCCCTCATGGTTGCTGGGGGTTAGGTCGGTTACTGGAGGTCGGTCCTAGCCAGCTGTGCAGGAGGTACCAGGACCGGTTTCCTCCCTTCGGGGGGTAGGGATGATCTCGGGTTACGACCAGCACACCAAATGACGAGCCTTAAGACCTAAGCCACTGCGGTTATTTTCGAAGCGGTCTTCCCAGCACCTTCTATTACGGCTCGCGACGAGGCTGGGCTTTGCGGAAACGGGGTCTAGCGCTGGTGCTCTTCGAGGGTCTCCTTATGATCCTGAGACACCTTCGCGCAGCAGGGGTCTGACAGTACTCCCTCGCCCTATCACTGGGATACGCGATAGAGTGACACCCATGGCTGAGGACACGCTCTTTGCCAAGATCGTCCGGGGCGAGATCCCTGCAGATATCATCTATCAGGACGAGTTGGTCACCGCCTTCCGCGATATCAACCCGGCCGCCCCCACTCACTTCCTCATCGTCCCCAATGCGATCATCCCTACTGTGGCCGACGTGCGCGCCGAGCACGAGCCCGCCCTGGGGCGAATGTTCGTGGTCGCTCGCAGAGTTGCTGAACAGGAGGGTTTGGAGAAGGGTTTCAGACTCGTGGTGAATTGCAGGGAGCACGCCAACCAGGAGGTCTATCACCTCCATATGCACCTCCTCGGTGGTCGGCCGCTCGGTCCCCTGCTGGTTCAGACCCCATGACTAGGCCTTTGGACCCCAACGGCCACCTATGATCTGGACAGCCGCCCAGTGCCGTGCCATCCTTTGCACCCTCGAGAACGCCCCGGGCCCGCTAACGCCGCGGGAGCTCCACGACTTTGCAGGCGCAGAGCTGGATCGGCCTGGCCTAGCCACCGTTTATCAGAACCTGAGCCGACTTGAGGAGCAGACGGAAGTCATAGCTGTGCATCTTCCCAAGGACACAATCCGCTATGAGTTGACAGGACGGGGTCGCCATCACCACTTTCGCCGCGGGGTCTGTAGAAGACTCTTCGAACTCGAGTCCAGTTGCCCAGTAGCTGTCCTGGAAGGAGCCGCACTGCTGGGCGGGTTCCAGGTTTGAAATCACGAGTCTACCCTCTATGGCCTCTGCCCCGATTGCCAAGACTGAATTGCGGTAGTCGTCCCCTTCTTCTTGCCCTCCTCATTGCTAGCCAAGCCTTCGCCCAGTCGCTGCCTGAGGCTGCCTTCGGTTACCTTGAAGGTCGGATCCGCGAGATCGTGGGGGCCGAGGTGGCGGGTGGCCGTCCGGTGGCCTTGGTCCAACTTCCGGGAGGCAGGGTGATCCGTGCAGAGTTGCCTGGTGACGATCCCTACGCACCCTTGGACCTGCCGCCCTTCGAGGTAGGGCAGCGGGTGGAGCTCTACTACTCCAATGGACCGGATGGTCAGCGGCAGTTCGTTGTCACCGACTGGGTCAGACGCCCGTCTCTGATCTGGCTCGTGGTGCTATTCTTGGCCGTCTCTGTGGCAGTCGCCCGACTTAAGGGTCTGCGGGCCTTCCTCGCCACCGGAACAGGTCTCGTGATTGTCGTGAGCTTTATCGTTCCCCGGATCCTCGCGGGCTGGAGCCCCATCCTCGTGTCAATCCTCGGCATCGGTGGGATCCTGATTTTCGCGATCTACTTCGTTCACGGACTCAATTGGAGTACTACTGCAGCGTTGGTCGGGACCTTCCTTGCCATCCTCATCACCATGGGGCTCGGCGTGGTCTTCACCGAGTTGAGTCACTTGACCGGCTTCGGCTCCGAAGAGGCTCTCATGATCAACGCCGGGGCGAGCCAGGTCAATCTCAAGGGTCTGCTGCTAGCGGGTTTGCTTGTAGGTGCTCTCGGGGCGCTCACGGATATCACTATCGTGCAGGCCAGTGTAGTCCGCGAACTCGCTCATGCGAACCCTGACTTCAGTGCTCGCGAACTCTACCGGCGGGGCATGAATGTTGGACTCGACCATGTCGGGTCGCTCGTGAACACGCTGGTGATGGCCTACACCGGGGCCGCCCTCCCACTCCTCGTTCTCCTCACACTGAGCGACTTTAGTCTGGCGAGGGTGCTGAACCTCGAACTGGTCAGCTCCGAGATCATCCAGATCCTAGTCGGATCGATCGGGCTCATCCTGGGGGTGCCGATAACGACCTACCTTGCAGCGATTCTCTTTCAAGGAGATCGCCTAGTCGTTCGATCAGGCGAACTCGAACACGGGCATCCTCACTGACATGGACATCGGCGTCTTGGATTGTAGGAGGTCGCAAAATGGTTAAGGGCGGCGAGGTGACTTCCTGGGCACCTCAGCTGTGCTCTCCCCATTCCCTCCGCAACACCCCGCACACCTCTCCCACCGTGGCCCCTACCCGGAACGCCTCTAGCACTACGGGGAACAGATTTTCCGTTCCTAGAGACGCGGCAGCGAGATCCTCGAGACAGGAATTGACGCCTGCACCATCTCTGGCTTCGCGATGGGCGCGGAGCTGCCCCACTCGTCTCTCCCGGATCTCAGTATTGATGACCTGGACAGGGATGGGAGGATCACCCTCGTGTTGGAAGCGGTTGACGCCGACCACGACTCTGTCTTCGTTCTCCACCTCCTGCTGGTGTCGATAGGCAGAAGCCTCAATCTCCTCTTGGATGAAGCCAGACTCAATTGCCTTCACGCTACCGCCGTTGGCCTCCACCTGCTCGAGCAGGCGAGAAGCTTCGTTCTCGAGTTCGTCCGTAAGGTGCTCGAGGTAGTAGCTTCCAGCGAGTGGATCTATAGCTTCGGGAACCCCCGTTTCGTAGGCGAGGATCTGCTGGGTCCGTAACGCAATCCTGGCACTCTCTTCTGTTGGCAATCCGAGCGCCTCATCTAAGGCGTTGGTGTGGAGGCTCTGGGTTCCGCCCAGCACTGCGGCGAGGGCCTGATAGGCGGTCCGAACAACGTTGTTGTGCGGCTGCCGGGCAGTGAGGGTGCTCCCCCCGGTCTGGGTATGAAAGCGGAGCATTAGCGATTTCGGCGAGCTAGCGCCGAAGGTATCGCGCATGATCCGGGCCCACATGCGCCTTGCTGCCCGGAACTTGGCAACCTCCTCGAGAATCCGGTTGTGGCATGCGAAGAAAAAGCTTATGCGGGGGGCAAAGGTGTCGACCTCTAGGCCCGCTGCAACCGCAGCCCGCACATATGCCATGGCATTGGCGAGAGTGAAGGCGATCTCTTGGACGGCGGTAGATCCTGCTTCACGGATGTGATAACCCGAAACAGAGATGGTATTCCACAAGGGGACCCTTTTGGCGCAGAAGGCGAATAGGTCGGTTGTAAGGCGCATGCTAGGTCTTGGGGGGTAGATGTAGGTCCCTCTGGCAATATACTCCTTGAGAATGTCGTTCTGCACCGTCCCGCCGAGCCGATTGAGAGCGACACCCTGATCTTCGGCGACAAGGAGATAGAGGGCCAAAAGCATCATCGCTGGGGCGTTGATGGTCATTGAGGTGGTGACTTGGTCCAATGGGATCTCGGCGAATAGGGAGCGCATGTCATCAAGAGTCGCTACCGATACGCCGACCCTCCCCACCTCGCCACGGGCGAGTAGGTGGTCGGGGTCGTAGCCGAGTTGGGTTGGCAGGTCGAAGGCCACAGAGAGACCGCTTACACCCTGGCCGATCAGGTACCGGAAGCGGGCGTTGGTAGCCTCGGCGGATCCGAATCCGGCGTACTGGCGCATGGTCCAAAGGCGACCCTCGCTGTACATGGCCGGGTAGATTCCACGGGTGTAGGGGTACTCTCCAGGCCTTCCCAGGCGACCTTTTACTCCTCTGGGAGGCTTCTCGTAGAGCGGTTTCATGTCCCGATTATACGTGCGCGTTTCGGATTCGACAGCGGCTTCTCAGCAAGCCACTCTTCACTGATCTTGTCACTTTTTGGCTCAGGCCTTTCAGATGCGAACGGTTTTGGAGGTTGCGCGAAGAGTGCAGCGACGATCAGAGACAACGGCATCGGCGAGGACCAGAACCGGCATGTAGTTGCCGAACAGATCAAAGCTGAAGGGCGCCGCGGGGCCCAGCCCCTACCGCGCCGGTACCAGATCATGTCTGGAACCGCGAAGTCATTGCCCACGCCGACATCGGGATGGCCGTCCTCATCAAGGTCGGTCACGGTCAGCGCCAAAGCCTGTGCTGAGCCAGCCCCCCGGCGTCTATTCTACCCGGCCCTCACCATTGCGGAGATGGAGGCCAGGAACGCCAACACTGAACACCCTAGAGCCCCTAGGGTCTACGGCTTCTCGCCAGACTCATTTGCAGCAGTGCTCGACAACAGCCCCTACAGGATCAGAAGCTCGCTGGGATCGGGGCCCACCGTTCCCTGGGGCCAACCTGGGAGTGGTGGGCCCCGATGGTCGAGCGTTGGGGGGAGCGGTTTGCCAAGGAGACGTTCACGCTTGGTGGGTTGCGGGGTGGATTCCCGGCAGAGCCGGTGCTCGACCTGTTCGAGGGGCTGGACTAAAGCCCGTGTTACAATTTCTGACGGGATTTCTAAACCCAACTTAAGGATGGTTTAAGGAGTGCGAGCGAGTTCTAGCGGTGCTGATTGTAGGCTCTGTTTGAGTGGCTCGGTACAGTGTTGGAGATGCTCGGAAAGTGCATGGCGCTCCTTGGGGGTATCCGAACCAGTAGAGGTGCGTGGATAATAAATTTTCGGATGGCTGGTGTGAACTACCTGGGCGATGGGCGATGGGCTGCCCCTGCCGAGCTGCCTTTCGGAGGCCGCCCGAAGGATGTCTCTTACCAGCAGGCTTGGCCCGGAAGCGCTGGGGTGGGGCTTCCCTGAGGGGCAGGATTTGGAGTGCGCGTCGCGATCCTGGCTGATATCCACGGCAACCTTCAGGCCCTAGAAGCGGTTTTGGAAGATGTCGCAAGGCTGGCTGTGGACCGGATGGTGGTGAACGGCGATATGGTCAATCGCGGGCCAAACAACCCTGCGGTGATGGCCCGCCTTGCCCAGACCGAGGCCACGATGACCCTTGGCAACCACGATGATCTTATGACGAAGTGGGTCGATCGGGATCCCGACCTCCCCCCCTCCTTTTTCGAGGACCCGTTTTGGGAGGGGATCGGTTGGTGCGCTCGCCAGCTTCAGCGCGCGGGGTGGGTTGATGCCTTCCGGAGGCTTCCCATGACCTACCGTGTCGATCAGGTGGGGGCACCGAGCGTACTGATCTCGCATGGGAGTCCACGCCATTATCGCGAGGGATATGGAAGCTTTCTCAGCGATGAGGACTTCTCGGAAATCACGGAGATGCACCCAGCGGACATCCTGGTCGGATCGCACACCCACCGTCCTATGGAGAGGACGTGGGGCAGGTATAGGATCCTGAACACCGGGGCGGTCGGGTTCCCTTTCAATGGCGACCCGCGGGCCCAGTATCTGGTCCTCACCCTCAAGGGAGGGGGCTGGAGAGCGGATTTCCGATTCGTTGACTACGACCGGAAGGGTGCACTCAAGGCCTTTCAGGAGCTGGCGTACCTCGAAGAGGGAGGGCTAAGCGCGACCATCTTCTTTGAGGAGATGCTCTACGCCCGATCCCTACTGGTCCCGTTCCTGATGTGGTGCGAGGAGTGGCGGAGGCCCCGGACGGAGGAAAGTTGGGTGAGTTTTAAGGCCTCCCTCCTAGAGAGGTCCCAACTGGTGGAGCCGACGGTCTGATTTCTGTGTGGAGCACTCTGAATCCGCACTGAGGCTCCACGCCGCGATGGCGGTCGATCGACCTTCGTGGCGGGGGAGAACCGGTCGTCCGGCTCTGCGGTCCCCCTATCGGAAGGCAGATCGTTCGTGTCTTGTGCACGGATAGGTTCCTAGCGGATATCACCGTCGTTCTGGAGCACCGGGTGAGGAGGCTCGACGCCAGCTGCTGTCGCGGTCGGTGATCCACAACATTCGTCAGGACCTGTTTGGGGAATTCGTCTGTAAACTAGGTGCTGATCCCTGTGGCCGTTGGAGTCCTGTATCCCTCCTTCAGAGTGCTACTCGACCCTATCTTGGTCGCTGCAGAGTTGGGGCTCTCCGGCGTCTTGGTGTCCGGCGGTGTCCTGCGGCCGCGCCTTCCTTCTAAGCTTTGAGTGTCCGAGCCACCCCTCTCCGTGCCGAAGCCATCGGTGTCTTGAGAGGAGCAGTCGGCGCGGCTCGTCGTGGGTGAAATGCCTCACCGACGTACGCCTCCCTGCTGGTCCCCGCCGTCCCAAGTCATGATGAGACGAAGGGAATCCGGTCTGCCACTGGTATTATGGTCTCAGAGTTGTACGCGTAGGATTCGAGTTGAGCTTCCTGAGACTTTTGGTTGAGATCGGGCGGTCTTCCGCAGTCTGGCTAACAGACACGCAGGTACGGCGCGGAGTTCGACTGTGATAGCGTCGAGTGTGATCGCCGGGGGCGTCTTCGACAGGAGCTATCAGATGCTTACCCTTGGTCTCATCCTCGGGGTGACGCTGGTTGCGTTCGAGGCCCTCGCGGTGGTGACAATAGCGCCCCGCATCACTGAGTCTCTGGGTGGCATCTCGCTTTACGGGTGGGTGTTCAGCGCCTACCTACTGGCGTCACTCCTCGGAATCGTGGTTGCTGGGAAGCTCGCGGACCTCCGCGGGCCCGGTCTGGCCTTCCTTTTGGGATTGATCACGTTCGGCCTAGGGCTCACCGCTGGCGGCCTCGCCCCTAATATGGAGACCCTTATCCTTAGTCGGGTGTTACAGGGGTTCGGTGGTGGTGCCCTTAGCACCACCATGTACGTTGTGGTGAACCTGGCCTACCCGGACGAACTGCGCCCACGAATGATGGCGCTTATGTCGAGTGCCTGGGTAGTTCCGGCCTTGATTGGTCCTGCCGGGGCGGGACTCATTGCCGAGGCCGCGAGTTGGCGCTGGGTGTTCCTCGGGGCGATGCCCTTACTGATCGCCACTCTGATTCTTACCGTACCGACTTTCAAGCAGCTCCGGTCGAGACACAGACACTCTGGAGAGTCGGCTCGCCTGTTGGATGCTGTCGGACTGATCCTCGGGGCCGGGCTTCTACTGGGGAGCTTCGAGATCCCCGACCCAACTCTGGCGCTGGCAACGGTCGTCCTCAGTGGGGTCTGGACCCTCCGAGCCCTCTCCCGATTGACACCACGCGGCACCCTTGGATTCGCCCACGGTCTTCCCTCAGTGGTGGCCACGCGCGGGCTCTTCTATGGTGCTTTCGCAGGGGTCGAGGCGTTCTTGGCCCTGATGCTCACCTCGGTGCATGGGTACTCCTTGGCCGTCGCCGGCCTCGCCATTGCCTCGGGTGCCCTCAGTTGGACCGCCGGGTCGTGGCTTCAGGAGCGCTGGGATGCCCGTAGTAGTGGTGACGGGAGGGCCAGTCGAGTCGTGCTCGGGACTGCCATACTGAGTGTGGGTCTGGCTATCCAGGTGGCAGCCCTCTACACGACCGTCGTTCCAGTGGCCGTCACAGTTGGTGGCTGGCTGCTAGCTGGTTTGGGTATCGGTCTGGCCCACTCTACCAGTTCGGTGTTGGCTTTTAGTTTTGCACTCAAAGGGCGGGAAGGCGCGGTCGCATCGTCGCTGCAGCTGGCCGAGCAGTTCACCTCTGCAATTAGCACCGGTGCGGGCGGAGCCCTTTTCTCTGCAGCTCTGGAGTTGGGCCTCCATGAGCGTGAAGGGATCCTCTTAGCGCTGGGATTGAGCCTAATCCTGGTTGCTTTGGGCGTCGTTGCAGCTCGGCGGATCTAGGATTCTGGTGGGTGCTGGAGGACTGGGTGGAGGGTGAGTCCTGGCCCCACGCCTAGCTCTTCCGGCGCAACACTAGGGCCAGCAGGACCCCACTGATGCCTGTGAAGGCCACTAGTGACAGGAGCGGGATAGAGATGAAGCCGAGCCAATCGATGTATTGGACGCTACATGGAACTCCGGAACTGCACAGTCCCGGAGGACCAAAGCCGGGGATCTTCTGATCCAGGTAGTGAAAGAGTGCTACACCGATGCCTAGGAGCGTCAGCGGCAGGATGTAGGGGACTATGGTGCGATCCTGCCGGTAGCTAGCGATTCCTAGGAGGACCACTAGCGGGTACATGAGAATCCTCTGATACCAGCAGAGGGTGCAGGGGACGAAGTGCCGGACCTCGCTGAAGTAGAGGCTGCCAAGCGTTGCGATCAGCGCAAGCAGCCAACCGAGGTACAGACCGTAGCGCTGCGCCACCTCACTCCACAGCCGCAAGGGCTCGTTCCACAGCGACTCGGATTCGGTTAAGGCTGAGGTTCGTCACTTGGACCCCGTTCACCGTGACTGAGGGAGTACTATTGAGCCCGAGTGAGCGTGCGAGGTCGGTATCGCGCGCAACCTCTTTGCGCGCAATGCTGCTACCTATACAGTTATGGAGCGCATCACTATCGATTCCCGGAGCGTAGACTTCAGCGAACTCAACAATGCGACGACTGTTGTCGAGTTCGCTCGGGCTTCGGAACATAGCCTCCTTGAGATCCCAGAAGGCAGACTCGCTTTGGTGATAGACGCACTCGCTGGCTCGCGCTATCCTTTCTGAACCAGGACCCAGAACGGGGAAATTGACGAAGTAGATGCGGGCCTGCCCTGTATCGACGAAATCTCGCTTCAGGAGGGGAAAGATAGATTCGGTGAAGGTTGCACAGTGGGGGCAGAGGAAATCCTCGAACAGCGCGATCTCCACGGATGCTGAGGCGTCACCGAGGCTCGGCTGTCCGTCAAGATTAAATTCCGCCGGAGCGTTGCCCCTTAAGCGCGCCACCACCAGTGCTGTAACCACGGCGAGCACCACGACGACTACGGTCAAGAGGGTCAGGCGTCTCGGGTTCATGACTCCTATTTAACCATGGATCTCTCAGCAGGAGATGATCGTAACGTGAGATTATCTCTGCCCCCCGCAGGGGGGAGCCCGGTCCTGGCTCGGGACGCACCGGATGAATATGAGAGATCGACCTCCGATAGGGGTCTCACCTCTGTCAACCATGAGTCCCCTAGCCTCGGCCGAGCGGGGTAAGGCAATCTGATCGTCCGTAAGAATCTGTTCCATGAATCATATCGAGAGGATTCCCAGGCACTTTCCACAGCTCAGACAAGGACGAACAAGGGCAGCTTCGTTGGACCCGTAGAGTCCGTTTTCGCTTCGGGTCCGAGCAACCTGCCACATCAGGAAACGGACATGCGCTACTTTGTTGGACCTGTAGAGCACGTTTTTGCTTCGGATCCACTACCCAGCGAGCAAGATAGAACGGTAAAGCCTTTCATTCCCTTGGGTCTGGGCATGGTCTCGATAAGCTCGGAGGTCCCCTGCTCCAAAGATGGACGCTACGGGTCTACGGGCCCAGCGAAGCTGTTCGTGTCTGTCCTTAAGGTTGCGTTGAGCATGAGGTAGGGGTTGCCGCGTCTTATGCCAGTGATGTTGGGTGGTGGGAAGGACTCTTCGATAGAGTCGCCATTGCCGATTCGTTAGTTCGTAGCGTCGGGCCATGATTCCGGGATGGCTCCTGTGGGCTCACTCGGATGTCTGCAGACAGAGCCTAGCACGAGCCTAGGAGATCACAGAATGCGTTGCGCAGAGAGAGATCTGCTAGACTCGAATTGTCCCAATGGGTCTGTTCGCCTGTGGGCAATCCAGGATGAGGGGTAAAGAATATGGCGTTTGAACTTCCAGGACTTCCGTACGCTTCCGACGCGCTCGAACCCCATATTGACGCGCGCACTATGGAGATCCACCACGGTAAGCACCACGCTGGCTACGCAAGCAAGCTGAATGCGGCTTTGGAGTCGTACCCGGAGTTGCAGGGCCAGTCGATTGAGACACTCTTGCGCAACATCCATAGTGTCCCCTCAGAGATCCGGGAGGTAGTGCGTAATAACGGCGGTGGTTACGCCAACCATAACCTCTTCTGGACCGTGATGAGTCCCGATGGGGGCGGCACGCCCTCCGGCGATCTTGCTGCGGCCATCGACTCGATGTTCGGTAGCTTCGAAGGATTCAAACAGACCTTCTCAGACGCGGCAGCGAATCGGTTTGGCTCGGGTTGGGCTTGGCTTGTCGTTGACGGCCTCGGCTCGTTGCAGGTGTACTCGACCGCCAACCAGGACTCGCCCCACTACTCAAACCACACGCCCATCCTAGGTCTCGATGTGTGGGAGCACGCCTACTATCTGAAATACCAGAATCTCCGTCCAGACTACATTGCGGCCTTCTGGAATGTCGTCGATTGGGGGAGAGTGGCGGCGAACTACGCGGCTGCCAGGTAGTCTTCTCGATCTGGATTGGCGAGTGTCTTTCCCGATCCGACGACTCTCGGCCATTCTGAACAGACTGTCCCGTTCGTTTGGAGGTCCGACTGGCGCATCGGCGAACCTACAGCAGAGGGGCTCTCTTCACCTGAGAGTTTGAGTCAGAAGTCAATTCCCCGAAACCAACGATTTTTCAATCGGTTGGCATCTTGCCAGGTACCTCATCATGGGTTGGAAAGCGACCAGTTTCACCTAAGCCATCGGACTCGCGAGAGTCCGTTCGAATTTACTTTCGCCAATCGTCTATTCTGTAGTTCACCTTCATGTTAATTTATTTACAATGCTTACGCCTATGCGTATTCTTTCCGAACAGGGGCCTATGCGGGTCGAGTTATCTCGCTGGCGAGGACGGCTGGTGGTGGTTAAGAGACTCCGAGGCTTCTCTCCCACACTCTCTGAGCGCCTCCGGCGCGAGGCAGAGGTGGTGCGCAAGCTTGAACACCCTAATATCGTTCCGCTCTTGGCCAGCGAAGAGAGCGCGCTCATCTATGCATACTGCTCGGGCGTCAGCCTCGCAGAAGCGCTGGAGAGTGGGCCGTTGCGGCTCCGGCGCAGCATTAAGATTTTGAATGATACCCTCTCTGCTCTCGCCTACGCTCACATGCGCGGTGTCATCCATTGCGATGTGAAGCCAGCCAACATCCTCATTAAAGGAGAAGTCTCCTTGCTCACCGATTTCGGCTTTGCCAAGGATCTCGGTATGACGGCTATCACAGCCGACCAGACTATGCTAGGTACCCCGAGCTATATGGCTCCCGAGCAGTTCCGGGGGATTAGGACGGACCCACGAAGCGATCTCTACGCTGCTGGGGCTGTGCTCTATCACATGCTGACCGGCGCTCCCCCCTACGGAAGCCAGACTCAGGTGCTGCGCTTCCTGGCAGGGGACGACCACGTCCCGCTTGCCCCACTTCCTTCCGAAGTAGCGCACCTGCAGCCAGTGTTGGAGAGAGCGCTGAAACGGGATCCAGACGAGCGCTTCGAGAGTGCCGACGATATGCGCAAGGCCCTCGATGTCATGAGCCACACTTGATTCTGTGATTCTATCGTTTAGCGGCGACCCCTTTCTTTCCACCCGTGCCGCCCGGAGAGCGCTGCGCTCTAGGGGTTTCCACTCCGAAGAGACGAACGAATTGGGCGAGGGCATGACTGAGGAGCAGGTCCGCATGCTGCTGGCACAGACAGGGCTTTTCGGACAGCAGGCCCTCTATCTCGATTTTGATGCCGCCTTCCAGGGGCAGGCAGGGGTAAAGCCTCGTAACGGGGTGATGAAGGTGCTCGAAGAGACCCCGACAGAGGGTCTCGTGGTGATCGTGGATCAGAATGCTACCCCTGCTCGTCAGAAGGTCTTCCGTTCGTTCGGCGAGCACGAGCACCTGCCGACCCCCCGTTTCGGCGCCCTTACACACTGGGTTCGCCAAGAGCTTTCCGGCGCTGGGGTCCGATTTCGACGGGATGTTCCTGAGGTGCTCGCAGACCTCTTTGGGGAGGACCTCCCGGCCCTCTCCGGTGAGATTTGCAAGCTGGCCTCGCTTGATGAGGAACTCACGGGTGAGCGGGTGCGCACCCTTGCCAATCGACTTGCTGCCCGGGACGCTTTCGACCTCATCGAGGCGATAGCGGAGGGTGATGGTTCTCGGGCGCTGGCCGTGTGCCAGAGCCTTCTGGTCCACGGGGAGTCGCCCGCCCGCGTCCTCGGAGCACTGAGTTGGCAGTACGGTTTGGTGGCTCGCTGTGTGGCCCTCTGTGAAAACCGGGCCCAAGTAAAGCCAGCCACGGTCTCGCAGGTCCTTAAAGTAAAACCCTTCGTAGCCAGGAAGGCTCTGGCACTAGCTGTTAAGCTCGATGAGGCCCGGCTTGGCCGGGTCCTAGCCAGCCTCCTCAGGGCAGATGAGGGCCTCAAGACCGGCAGGGAAGCCTCTTGGGCGCTGGAGGAGTTGGCCCTCGAGCTTTCCTCGATCTTCGCTTCTCCTTCAAGCCCCCAACTGCTACCGAGGCTGTAACGCAGGAGGGGTAGGCAGCAGCATTTGGGTCTGCCCGACTCGGTTATGCTTGCGGTTGTGATGTCCCTCGTGGAGAGGTTCCTCGGACGCGATGAACGGGCGCTGGCACGGGCTATCAGCCTAGCGGAGGCCGGATCTCCTGTTGGACAGGTGTTGCTTGCTGCGGTGCGTGCTAGAGCGACTGGAGCCCCTGTCGTAGGGGTCACCGGCTCACCGGGGAGTGGCAAGAGCACGCTCATCGACCGGCTAATCGGCGCAGTTCGCGAGCGTGGGGAGCGGGTGGCTGTAGTTACGGTCGATCCGACGAGCCCCTACAGTGGCGGCGCTATCATGGGCGACCGCATCCGCATGATGGGGTGGTATGACGATCCGGGAGTCTACATTCGGTCTATGGCGACCCGGGGCCGTTTAGGCGGGCTCGCCGGTGCGACGTTGCAGGTGGTGACCCTCTTGGACGCCTACGGGTTTGATCGCGTCTTTGTTGAGACGGTCGGTGTCGGCCAGTCCGAAATCGATATCGTTGAGCTTGCCGACACCACCATCCTGGTCCTGACCCCAGAGCAGGGGGACGGGGTGCAGGCACTCAAGGCCGGGATCATGGAGGTCGCCGACCTGTTCTGCGTTAACAAATATGATCGGCCCGGCGGCGACCGTCTAAAAAGGGAGGTAGAGGCCGCGCTAGAATTCACTCCCCTCGTCGGGGGTACCTGGCGACCTCCTGTGCTCGAAACGGTCGCTACGAGAGGCGAGGGAACCGGCCTGCTCATGGAGTATCTCGACCGACACATTGACCACCTCAAGGTCACGGGCCAACGGCGCGAGCGGCTTCGGCGAAGAGCCCGGGCGGAGGTATCGGCATTGCTCAACAGGGAGTTGGAGAGAGCCCTGTCCGCACGGGATGATGGTTTTGTAGACGAGATTCTTAAGGGCCGAACTTCCCTGCGCGATGCGGTCCTGGTGCTGCTGGCCGCTTCGCCGGTGGGAAGCAGGGTAGACTGAGTTTATGGCTCGTGCGGTTTTCCCCGGCAGCTTCGATCCTCTCCACAACGGACACTTGGACGCCATCCGGCGGGCCAGTAGACTCTTCGACCAGCTTACGGTCGCGGTGGTCAATAATCCACTAAAGCGGTCCAACTTGTTCTCGCTGGAGGAGCGGCTCGCCATCCTTGAGGAAGCCCTGGTAGGGCTCGAGGGTGTTGAGGCCGACGCCTTCGATGGTCTTTTAGTCGAATACCTTCGCCGGATCGATTCCCGGGTGATCATCAAGAGCCTAAGGGGTCTCTCCGACCTTGAGACGGAGGCGCAGATGGCTCACCTGAACCGCCACCTCTCCGCAGAGGTCGAGACCACCTTTATCGTGACTGCACCCCGCTGGTCCTATCTGTCGAGCACGCGGGTCAAGGAACTCGCGAGTTTCGGTGCCGATGTGTCGGGTATGGTGCCGGAGCCGAGCCTGAGATGCCTCGTCGGAGTTTTCCCTGAAACCTGACAGGTTGGTGGAGACACTCGAGCTTCTGTCTTAAGATCCTGGTCTCTTCGGGACTCTCTTCGGGACGGAGGATGCTCTTGGGTGCTGCCGCACCCTCGTGTGCGGCGTGAAAGGAGATGACATGTCCTACTTGCTGCGCGGCGTCGCTGCCCGAGGCGGAATCCGGGTTATCGCTGCGGACACCACGTATCTGGTTGAAGAGGCGCGCGAGCGGCATGGCGCCACGCCGACCGCCGGGGCGGCTCTAGGTCGCACCCTGACTGGGGCCCTTCTCCTTTCCCACGTCCTCCTCAAAAATCTGCAGGATCGTGTCACCTTAAGGCTTTGCGGAGACGGCCCCTTGGGTGGTGTCATCGCCGATGCTGGGTTAGACGGTGCCGTAAGGGGCTACGTCAAAGCGCCTGATCTTCAGCTGAAGCCGAGGCCTGATGGCAAACTAGACGTCGGCAGCGCCATCGGGCGAAACGGTGAGATCGAGGTGATTCGGAGCCACGCGCCCTACGGCGAACTCTATAGCAGCAGCGCGCGCCTAGCTTCCGGGGAG
Organism: Truepera sp. bin119; assembly: GCA_002239005.1. GTDB lineage: Bacteria > Deinococcota > Deinococci > Deinococcales > Trueperaceae > MPNL01. Next base: position 13,582 of record MPNL01000040.1, on the reverse strand, counting down.
GTGGCCGAGGATATAGCCTCCTTCCTCGCGGTCTCGGAGCAGATCCTGTCGGCGGTGCTCTTGGGGGTGTACTTCGAGCGGGGGCGGGTCGCCCGGGCCGGCGGAATCATCCTTCAAGCCCTCCCCGGCGCCGACCCGATGGCTCTAGAGCGGGTCGAGGGTAATGTCCGCTCGTTCAGGCAGCTGACCGAGGCCATGGGTGAACATTCACTGCTTGAGATTATGGACGATCTGACCTACGGCTTGGACTTTGAGCTCCTCACCGAGCGGGCCCTGCCGCTCTACTTCGAGTGCCGTTGCAGTGAGCAGAAGGCGCTCGACGCGGTGGCTTATTTTCAGCCCTCAGAGCGGAACCGGATGATCGAGGAGGATGGGGGGGCCGAGGTAATCTGCCACTGGTGCCGAGAGGCGCGCTGGCTTACTCCAGACGCGATCTGGAGTATCTCTGGTGAGGAGATCCGCTGCCCATCTTGCGGGACTCTTTGGTACCGCGAAGGCCAAGCGGCGATGATTCGCACCGACGAGACCTGTGCTTGCGGCCTCAAGGTGACATTGCCCGCCTAACGCTGGGGTGTGTCTGGGTCGGCTTCCATATCGGAGAACCTCTGCCTGCTACATTGCCTCTCATGACGCCTACAGCTGTGCTTGGCCTCCTGGTTCTGGCCGTACTCTGGGGCTCGGCCTTCCCCATGATCAAGGTGGGTTTGGGAGGGCTCTCCGCACCGCACCTAGCTCTCGCTCGGCATCTGGTGGCATCTATAGCGTTCGTGCTCTTTCTGCTCCTAGCCGGTTGCCGGCTCTACCCCAAGCGGGATGACCTCTCCACCTTCTTCCTGCTCGGGCTCCTAGGCATTACCGTCTATCATCTGTCGCTAAACTACGGCGAATTGTGGGTAAGTGCAGGTGCTACCAGCCTGATTATCGCCACAGCCCCCGCCGTTACCGCGGTCTTGGCGTACTTCCTGGCCTCCGAACGACTCCCGGGTCTCGGCTGGTTCGGTAGTGCGATGTCGTTTGCCGGGGTGGCCCTTATCGTCGTGGGAGACGACGACGCCCTCCGTGTCAACCCGTATGCCGGCTTGGTGATGCTCTCCTCGGTGGTAACCGCCTTCTACTTCGTGCTGCAGAGGCCGCTATTTTCCCGCTACCGTGCCGTCGAGGTAACGGCGTTCTCAACTTGGGCTGGGACCCTGCCGTTACTGCTATTCCTGCCGGGGTTCGGCCGCGATGTGGCAGATGCCGGTATCCTCGCCCTCGCTGCCAGCGCTTACATTGGGGTGTTCCCCTCAGCGGTGGCCTACTCGATTCTCGCCTATGCGCTGTCGAGAGCCTCGGCATCGCTGGTCACGGCTTACCTCTATGCAGTACCGGTTTTCAGCCTGCTGTTCTCCTGGATCATACTAGCGGAGACTCCTACCTGGCTCACCTTGGTAGGGGGTGTAGTGGTGATCGGTGGGATCGTCATTGTCAACTGGGCTAAGCGTCGCGAGGTCGGTCGAGTGGCAGCTCTCGGTAGCGACAGCTGATCTCGCTTCGGCCGGAGAAAGGGGTCCTCTCGGGTTCAGAAGGGGGCGTATGCGACCGGTCTTGGTGTCCATAGCGGCTCGCCGTATCGGGCGTCGATAAAGGTACCCCAGTAAGCGGCACGCCCCCTTCGGCGCCGGAATATATCCGGTGTCACCGTTTCGGAAGCGACCTCCCCAGTAAACTGGCTACGGTAGCAACGTACCGCTGCTTCCCAGATCTCGATGAAGTCGCTGGTATCGACCACGAGTTTCGCCTCGAAGGGTCCGTTCCCCATATAGAAGAACAGATGCCTGGGTTTGAACGGCTCTCCAGAGAGCGGGCTATTCTTAAGCCCCGCGAGATGGAGGGAAGCGGGGACGATGTTGGCTGCAGTGACATGGTCCGGGTGCCGATCATTCGGATGTGGCGCGGCCACCACCGCAGGCTTCAGTTCGCGGAATACCCGGGCGAGTTGGAGGCGGCGGTCCTCGCTATCGGTGATCCGAGAGTCCGGCCAGCCGAGATTGCGCCGCACGTCCAACTCCAGCACCCTGGAGGCGGCTTCCGCCTCCAGGGTGCGCTGCTCAGGTGTCCCCTTGGTGGCAGCCTCGCCGCGGGTGAGGTCGACGATAGCGGTTGTCCGGCCCTCCCTTTTCGCCCGGGCCAGAGATCCGCCTAGACCGAGTTCGGCGTCGTCGGGGTGGGGCCCCACTACCAAGAAGTCGATCATTCCTGCCTCCTCGAAGTTGGCGGGGTAGCCTCGCCCAAGCGAGGTTCTTTCCCGGTTGCCAAGCGAGCCAAGTTGCCTTGATGCTGTATAAAGGCGAGGAGCGTTAGCGCTAGGAACAGATAGAGGTGGGGCGTAGGGAAACTGGTTGTGGCGATGAGCAGAGTGGGGGCGGAGACGGCCCCTACAAGCGACCCTAACGATACGAAGCGCCCCGTAGCAATGGTGATAATTCCCAACAGACCTGCGAGTCCGGCGACCAGGGGGTTGATAGCTAGGAGGACACCGAAGCTAGTGGCGATGCCTTTGCCCCCTTGCAACTTCAGAAAGAGGTTGAAGTTGTTGCCGAGCACTGTGGTTAGCCCGGTGAGAGCCGTGCCGAGCGGATTCAGTCCCAGGATTTGTGGGAGCAGCGTGGCGACGAACCCCTTGAGCAGATCGACCACTGCCACCACTGCTGCGGGGAGGATGCCGACGGACCGGAGCACGTTGGTGGCACCGATATTGCCTGATCCCACCCGCTGGATGTCGACGCCACGGACCTTCGCTGCAAGGTAGCCCGTAGGTATGGTTCCGAGGAGGTAGCCGGTTACCATGAGGGTGGCCGTGAAAGCGAGGTCGCTCACGGATCCCTCCAGGGTCGGACCCGACTAGGCGAGGCGGTCACTACTCGATTTTACATGCCCTCCGACATTGTCTACCGGCGCCATCCCGTCTGGCCCCTCCGGGGTAGCCTATAGTATGACCCAGGTCGAGTTGTTGCTCCTCGTGACTGCCCTCACGGGCATCTACATGGTCCGCTGGACTCTGAAGCTGGCACCGGTGACCAATGAGCTGCCCGTGAAGACGCTCATAGCTACTGGGTTGAGCGGTGTGATAGGGGGACGGGTTCTTTTTAGCTATCAACTCGGTGACACATTCACCGCCCTCACGTTGGTGCTTGGCCCCGCCTATGTCTTTGCTCCGATGGTGCTCGTGGGGCTCGCTCGGGCGCGCCGCTTCGAGTCAGTCTCTGTGCTGGCCCGGTTGCTCTACTGGTTCCCAGAGGGGCGTGCCGCGGCCTTCCGGCTGCTGGCGCAGGTGGCGCTGCAGCAGGGGGAGGGGGAGGCCGCTCAGAGGTTTAATGTCGATGGGGATCTCCTCCTGAAGGCTCAGGCGCTGGCGTTGCAGAAGCGGTGGCAGGCGGTGCTCGATCTGGATCTCCCCGACCAGGGCGAGCTAGGGCTATTATCGGGAGAAACGCGGGTCGAGGCTCTGCTCGGCCTGGGCCGCTTGGCTCAGGCCGAGCAGGTGGTGCTTCGCATGCAGGAGCTGTTCCGGAAGCGATTGGGGGAGGTGGGGACCCCGGCAGGACACCGTGCCCTCGTGATCAGCGAGGCCAGGCTCATGGCTGAAAGGGGAGATGTCACCTCCGTTCAGCGGAGGGTCGAGACCCCACTGCCAGGGGTTGCCCCCCATCTACGCTATGGCATCGTCGCCCGCGCAGCCGAGCAGGGAGGCGATCTGGTGGTGGCATTGCGACTTTACGCTCAGGCCTACACTCAGGCACCCGAAGGGACACGGCGAGGGTATGCCGAGGTACTGACCCGGTACGGTCAGCCGCTCCCGAACGTTGAGCTGCGCTGGCGGCCACCCGCCGGAACCTTGGCTCTGACTGGGGCGTTGGTCGCCGCCTTCGTGGTGCAACTAGCTCTCGATCAGGGTATGGGGGGTGGTCGAGTCATGCGCCCGAGCACGGCAGCGGCCGCCTTTCTTCTGAACGTTGCCGGAGTTCCCGCTGCGGAGGCCCTGTGGCGCTACCTGTCTCACGCCTTCGTGCATGGTGGTCTGATCCACATCGGATTCAACGCCTGGGTTTTGTTCGACATTGGTCGCTTGCTCGAGAGACGCCGTTCCTGGGGTGATCTGGTGACTGCCTTTGTATTCGGGACCGCCGCCGGGGCGGCCCTCACAGCATTGGCGCAGTCGGGGACTCAGCTCGCGCTCGTAGGGGCGTCCGGTGGCGTCCTGGGTGTGGCTGGCGCTCTGCTGGTAGATGCGTCGGGCGGAAGTTTGCGGAGTGACCGTTCCCTAACCCGGAACCTCCTCCAGTGGATGGCACTTCTGATGATCTTCTCCCTGGCCATTCCCAATGTTTCGCTATGGGCTCACGTCGGTGGGGTGTTGGGCGGTGCGGCCTGGGGCCTCCTCCGCCGCGGTCTTTTACAGGGGAGGGGGACGGGAACCGTAGTAGGCGTGTTTGGCCTCCTCCTCCTGGTCTACGCTCTCTTGGAGGTGGGGATCTTCGTGTTCCGACACCTGCTCTGAGGTGGCCGACGGGATGGATAGTACACTGTAGTTCGGGCGAAACGAGATCTGGTCGATCCCAGTAGCTATACCGCAGCCGACCTCAATGGGAAACGAGCGGTCAGCACGAACTTGCCGACCCCCGTTGGACGAGTTGCCGTTCGGAATCGCCAAGATGGAAGCGGGTGTGCTACTCCTCGGGGTCCCTCTTCTTCCCCGCGACGCTACATGGTGTCGGAGTGACCGTGGCTTCGGTTATGTTGTCGAAGAGCTGATTGCCTTCGGCGACCTTGGCTATTGTGGTCGGTGGCTCGATAAGTTCCCCAGATAGCTTTCTCTACCCGAACCACCCTACTTCTTTAGCCCATACGTCACTCCTTGTCGAATCGCGGGAACTCCTGCGCACTAATCAGATCCTCCTCGATAAGGGTCACGTCGCCGGCAAGCGACTCAACGTGGTGGCGCAGTTCGTGGGTGATAGTCTCCCACAGTTCCTCCTCCCAGTCGAACTCAGGATCTCCGTCGGCGACGCGGATAAAGGAGCCATAGTAGAGGGCGATATGGCGGCCGAGACCCTCGCCGGAACCCAGGAATTCCTCCGGTCCGGGATCAAGATACTCGCCCATGCACCACACGTCGACATAGTTCTCCTCAAGCCTCTCCTCCTCGAGGATGTGGACACCCTGCAGGCCGCGTAGGAACTCGTCAGGGATCTCCGCAACTATCTCCTCGGCGGTGGTGCGGAACTCGTCATAGGTCACGGGTCCAGTCTACGCCTAAGTCTCCAGGGGGTGGGCGACCTAATTTGGTCGGAGCCGGAAGCTGCCCGGTGACGACTTGGATGACGATGTTGGCGGTCGGGTGGAGGCGGTGCGGCTGTTCCAGCAGCGGGTGAGGAGAGCCGACCTGCGGTTTGCTTGCGAAAGCGAGAGAGACATAGTGAGCGTCCTCTGTTGGCTGAGTGCAGGCGCTGTCGCCAGCAGATAGCTGGGAGGAACTCGAGCAGATCCCGGAGCCATTTCGCTCCTCGGCACATGGTGCGCCGGAGCGCCAGTGGTCCGGGCGTGACCTCTTCCAGCGGCCCCTTCCAGTTCTGGGTGTAGGGTATCATCTGCAAAAGAATGAAGTTACGACTCGACCCCTGGGCTGCCGAATACCAGACCGCCTTCCAGGCCGAGACCCTGCTCGGCCCCGGTCCTGAGGGGACTGACTTGGCTGTCGAGGTGGAGCCTGCGGACTGGCGCCCGATCGATCCTCAACGGCCCGCCGGTCCGGAAGAGATCCTGTTCCTAGACGGTAGTCGTCGCGTCGAGATGCGCGTCCTCCATGAGGATGATAGTGGACGGATCACCTTCGGCGCCCTCGGTAGCTTCGGGGTTGGAGCGGTGCTCTGCAAGGGCGGTATGGCTCGCTGCCTTCCCCTAACGATCGACCGGATCTGTGCTCTGGGCGCTAGGGACCCGGAGAGTCCAGACCCAGGGCAGCCCAATCTGACAATGGACCCGGTAGGCACATATCATCTCGGCAGCCTGCACTACCGGGTCGTCAACGCCGCCGGGCACGACCCGGACGCCGTGGTCCATCAGCTCCAGGCTGAGATGCTTGGTGCCGAGAGACGCCTCGCCTCCAAGCTGGTTACCGAGTACCGTGACGCCTTGGTGATCAGCGACGGGCCCAGACCGCTACTCAGCAAGGAGTCGAATCTGCTTGGCTACATCAAGACTATTCACGAGGTGAGGGTTCCCTCCGAGCAGCTCGACGTCGTCCGCCAGCTTGAGCGGGGACAGCGCTCCCCACTCTACCTGATTCGCAGTTCCGCGCCGCAGCAGAGGCTGTTCGAATGGTTCGTGCGGCTCCGGGATCCGAAGCCCTGGTACTACAGCCTTGCGGGGGTGGTTCGCCTTCAAGCCTTCGCGGGAGCAGATCCTGCTGCAAGACTTGAGGTGGCGAAGGCGGTGGCCGACTGGAGTTGCCTGGAGTTGCCCCGCTACGCCACGCGCCAGCACCAGGATCTGCGGGCCCCTCAGCAGCTCCTCCCGGTACGGGCTCTGGAGGCTGAATTACGGCGCCGGATGGGTAGCGTCGAACTGGTGCGCCGGCGCATCACCGCTTACCTCGCTCGCCAAGGTACTCAAGCGTGAGTGCAACCGAGCAGATCGGTAGGGTGCTCGGCACCGCGGACGCGACCCCGCTTCAGTTCTGGTTCGCCGTCCAGGAAGGGGTCAAGGTCCAGCTCGATGATCTGATCGTGGTCGAGGTCGAAGATCCCGAGGAGGAGGCAGCCACGGTCCGCTTCTTTGGGGTGGTGGATGAGGTCCGCCGCCGGCTTGAGGGGGTGCAGTTTGACAGCGACACGGAACTCGTTGCGGAGGGCCTTATGCCCGCTAGCGCAACCTACGCCGCTCACGTGCTCGTGATCAGGGTCGAGCCCGAGGAGTTTCTGCCGCCGGGGCCGGGGGACGCTGTCTTCGCCGCCCGTGGCGAGGCCCTCGAGAAGGCCCTCTATCTCGATACGATGGAGGTGCCCCTGCCCGCTGGGGTGCTCCGAAACGGTGCCCCCGGCTATGTCAACTTCGACTTTATCAGTGGAGAGAAGGGGGCCCACGTCAACATCTCCGGGATCTCGGGCATCGCTACTAAGACGAGCTACGCCCTGTTCTTGCTCTACAGCATGTTTAGCGCCCGCCAGCGAGGCGTCTCCGGCTCCCCTGTCCTTGAAGGCAGCCAGGCGAAGGCCGTGATCTTCAACGTGAAGGGTGAGGACCTGCTCTTTCTCGACGAGCCCAATCGCCGCCTCGCAGATGAGGAGGGACGCTGGCAGGGGCGCTACCGTAGCAGGCAGACCCGCTACGAACTTCTGGGCTTGCCCGCTGGCCCCTTCAGGAACTGCCAGATGCATGCCCCCGCCCGGGAATCGGGGCGTGGTGAGGCCCTGATAGCCGACGTACAGCAGAGGGAGGGGGTCTCCCCCTACCTGTGGACACTGCACCAGTTCGCGGCGCAGCGTATGCTCCCCTTCGTGCTGACCGACCGGGACGCGATGAGCAATCTCGGTTTTCTCGTCAGCCATCTCGAGGAGCGACTGGCCCAACTCGTTCGCAATCAGAGGGGACCCCATCTCGAGGTCGAAGCCTTCTCCCACGAACTTGAGCGGGAACACAAGGTTGGGGGAGAGGTGTCCCGGACCTTCGACCGGCCGATCTCCACCGACGAGGTCCTTGGGCCCGCAGAGTTTTTTGCTGAGGGACGCTCCTCCGAGCTTCGTGGCGACAGCGAGAAGCTGGAGACCTTGAGCGACCTCGTAGACTTCCTCGAGTTCAAACTTCTCCTGCAGAGTGATGAGGGCGATCGACGCTGGACCGCCAATCAGCATAAGGCCACTCGAGAGGCGTTCGTCAGGCGCTTAAGGGGGGCGGCCAAGCACCTGTCACGTCTGGTACGGGGCGACCTCCCAGCCAAGACTCTTGAGCGCGGCCGGCTTGAGATCCTCGATAGTGATCGCCAGGTTCACGTGGTCGATATCCACCAGCTGCACCCCGTGGCGCAGATGTTCACGGTCGGCGTACTCCTGAAGCAGATCTTTGGAGAGAAGGAGACCGGTCGGAGGGAGCGCGTCTTCGTAGTCCTAGACGAGCTCAACAAGTACGCCCCTGCCGAGGGTGAGAGCCCGATAAAAGATGTCCTTCTCGACATCGCCGAGCGCGGCCGTAGCCTCGGCGTGATCCTCATCGGAGCCCAGCAGACCGCTTCCGAGGTGGAGCGGAGGGTCGTCGCCAATGCGGCCGTTAGGGTTGTAGGGAGGCTTGATCCGGCCGAGTCCGAACGACCGGAGTATCGCTTCATGTCGGCTAGTTTCCGACTTCGCTCTACCATCCTCGCCCCGGGAACCATGATCGTCCACCAGCCCGATGTCCCCAATCCGATGATGCTCACCTTTCCGTTTCCCGCGTGGGCGACCCGCAAGAAGGAGGTGGATGCGACCGTCTCGGATGATGAGGCGCTCGACATCCTGGGCTGAGTCTGGGGGTAGTGCCCGCTCACCATGCCGCTCCTCCTCAGGCCCTTCGGATAGCGATCCTTGATGGTCCCTTTGCCCCTCTAGCGGGAGGTCCGAAACCGTCGAGCCGGGTCCTGCGGCCTGGAGTAGGAGTCGCCGTTCATCTGGACCGAACTCGAACCGCACTCCGGTCTCGGTGGGGGGACCGCGCCGGGGAACGGAGCGGGGTCATCGACCCGTAGCCCTGCGACCGGAGGGGCCACGAGGATGCCGAAGTCGCCCACTTCACCTCTCCGGTCCACCCTCTGAAGGCGGCCGGAACCCCCACGGTGACAAGGCGGCGTCCCCCGCCGTTCCGTGGAGGCAGGGCCGCAGCAGTCAAGTTAGACTGGCCTCTGTGAAAATCCTCCATACCGCTGACTGGCATGCCGGTCGTTCCCTGCATGGAGTCGACCGCACCCCTGAGGTGGAGGCTGCCCTGCAGGAGATTGCCGAGTTGGCCGTCCGGGAGCGGGTAGACCTGATTCTCATCGCCGGTGACCTCTTCGACAGCAAGAACCCCAGCGCTGCGGCCGAGGCGGCGGTGTTCGGCTTTTTTCTGCTCATCGGTCGGGCGGGGATCCCCAGCGTGGTCATCGCTGGCAACCATGACTCCCCTGCCCGCCTCGACGCGGTCGGCGGCATCCTCAGATTGGCTCATGTCCGCGCTGTCGGGCGACCCCTCGTTGCAGGTCAGGGTGGGACCTTTGAGCTGTGGATTGCCGGAGAGCGGGTGCGGGTAGCTGCCCTCCCATTCATTTCGGAAAGGCGCATTGTCAGGGTCCAGGAGCTGCTTACGGGCGACGCCGGCCAGCACCGTGAAGGCTACCAGCAGGGGATGCGGAAGCTGATCGGGAACTTGACTCAGGACTTCACCCCAGACGCGATAAATCTTCTCCTGCTACACACCACCATGGAGGGGGCGACGCTGGCCAACTCCGAGTACGTGTTCCACAGCACGGAGAGCTATACACTTCCTCCTGACCTCCTCCCTGAGGCGACGAGTTACGTGGCCCTAGGCCACATGCACAAGTCTCAGCCGGTGGCGGGTTTTGCGGCGAGCCGGGCCCGCTACTCCGGCAGTATCCTGCAGCTCGATTTTGGGGAGCAGGGTGACGATAAGGGAGTGCTCCTCCTCAATGTCGCGCCCGGTCAGCCCACAGAGCTGTTAGAGGAGGTGTCGATTCGGTCGGGGCGCCGGCTCCGCCGGGTTCGTCTGGGCCTCGAAGAGCTCGAGCGGCGGACCCCGGAGTTGGCCACTTTCGACGGTTGGTTGAAACTGTCTATCGACTTGGATACCCCCAGGCCCGGTTTAAAGGAGCGAATTCGTTCGGCGCTGCCCAACGTTCTGACGGTCGAATTAAACCTCCCGGAGGCTGAGGAGCGCGACGAGCGCGGTGTCGACCTCGAGCACGTTACTCTCTCCGAGGCCTACGGCCAGTACTACCTGAGTGAAAAGGGTCGGGACCTCCCTAGGCAGCTGGGCGAGACCTTCCGGGAGCTCTACGAGCGGGTCGCCGATGCTGAGCTCTCGCCATGATCCCACTCCGTCTCGAACTTCGTGGCTTTACCTGCTTCCGCGAGACTGCGGTCGTCGATCTCGAGGGGCTTGAGGTCGAACTTTTCGCCATCTCAGGTCCGACCGGTGCCGGCAAGAGCACCCTACTCGATGGCCTGACCTATGCGCTCTATGGAGAGACGGTGCGGCTGGGGAGTCGCAGCCTCGAGGCCCTGTTGAGCCCCGGGGTCGACGAGATGATGGCGCAGATCAGCTTCCGCAGCGGAGCGGAGATCTACAGGGTGACGCGGTACGCCGAACGGAAGCGGAGCGGGGTTGCCAGCCAGGTTCGACTCGAACGCCTCTCACTGAACGCCACCTGGTCTCAGCTCCCTGAGAGCGAAAAGGTCAGGGAGGCCAATCTGAAGATCGAGGCCCTTGTCGGCCTCGACTTTGACGGATTCACGCGGGCGGTCCTGCTCCCGCAGGGAGCGTTTCACGAGTTCCTCCGTGGCGACGCCACTAGGCGCCGAAGGGTGCTCTCAAGCCTGATGGGTCTGGACACGGTTGAGCGAATGCAGAAGCTGGCTGGAGGGTTCTCGCGGGACGCAGATGGCGAAGTGCGGGCCGTAACCACTCGCCTGGAGGAGGATTATGCCAGCGTTACGCCGGAGCGGCTGCGGGCGCTACGGGACGAGTGTGCGACCCTCGGGGGCCGGCTTGCAGAACTCTCTGAAAGGCGGGAGGGGATCATGCGGGAGCTCCGGGACCTTGAGGCGCTCAAGGTTTTGTGGGACGAGAAGATTCGGCTTGAGCGGGAGTTGGGGGTGCTGATGGCGAAGGGGACCGAGATGCGCGCTTCTGCCAACCGCGTCGAGCTAGCCCGCAGGGCGCGCATGCTTGCTCCTCAGGTCCAATCCCTGACAGAGGTCGGGGCCAGACTGAAGCGCTCTGGAGAGGAGTTGGACAGGGCGCACAGTGCGGTCGGGCGGGCAGAGGCCAAAGTGCGTGAGGAGAGGGCAGCCTTGAGGGCCGCCGAGACTGATAGGGACCGGGAGATTCCGGAGATCGAGCGCCGCCTTGAGGCCTTGGCTGAGGTCGGCCCGCTGGCCGAACGGCTCACGGCTCGGGGGGGAAGTCTCGATCTGGCCACCCCTCTTGCAGTTGGGGCTTACCGAGAGTCGGACTGGGAAGCGCTGCAGGCCGTGGAGGCGAGGGCCTCCGAGGCGATGCGGCTCCGCAACGACCTCAGGGAACGCCGCAGCAGGAACACCTCGCTCCGGGAGGAGGTCGCCCGCCTTGAGCGGGCCACGGCGCGGGGGGAGGACAATCTTAGGTGCCTGATGGCTAAGGGCAGAGAGGCTAGGGAGCGCGCCAGCGCGGCCGAGCAGGCCCTCGCAGCTGCCGAGGATGCAGATCGTGCGGCCTCACTACAGGCTGGCCTGGGTTGGGGCGATCCCTGCCCGGTCTGCGGCCAGCCTGTGGGCGAGCTACCGGAACAGGCTCGCGTGGACCTGGGCGCACTCCGGTCCGTGCGGGAGGAAGCTAGGGGACAGGTCAACCGGCTGGTGCAACGGTATAGGGAGATCGAGGCTATCCTCGGGACGGACCGTACGCTCCTGATGGAGCGAAGGGCGGCTCTGGGAGAGCTAGAAGGGGAGACTGTCAGGCTGCAGTCGACCTTCAGCGGGCTTGCAGCGAGCTTCGCCGAGGTCGGGATGTCGGTCGACAACGATCTCGCTGGGGAGTTGCAGAGACGACGCCAGGCGTTGCTGGGGGGCCTGGCGCGAGAGGTGCTTGATCGGACAGGTGGGGAGGACCCCGTCAGGTTGCGGAGGCGACTTCTCACCTGCAGAGGGGAGTTCGAAGCCAGGTTGCGGCGTGCTGGGGACAGTCTAGCAGCGGCGGAGCAGGATCTGGAGCGCCACCGAACGGCTCTAGTGCTGCACGAGCGCCGGAGCGCTGAGCTCGAGCGGGAGCTGGCGACCCTCGAGGACTGGACCCGGTCTCTCTTGCGCGAGGCAGGTTTTTCCTCTTCCGAGGAGGTCGTTGCTGCCGCACTGCCTGAAGAGGAGGTCGCTAGCCTCGAGCGTGAGCTCGAGCGGTACCGCAGCGAGCGCGAGGCGGTTCGGAGACGGCTGGTAGAGGTCGAGGGACAACGCGTCGGTCGCGAGCTTGACGAGGAGGCCCTTGAGCAGAAGCGGATTGCCGCAGCTTCGCTCGGTCGCGAGTTGGGGGAGCTGCAGGCTTCGCGCGGGAGAGCCGAGCAGGAGCTGCGACACCTTGAGGAGCGCTTCGAGAGGGCGAGCGAGTTGCGAGCGAGGCTGAAGCGCGCCCAGAGCCGCTACAGCACCTTCCGGGCCCTGCACCTCGATCTACGGGGTGACCGCTTCCAAGAGTTCCTGATGACTCGGGTGCAGGCCCGGCTGGCTCTGCGGGCCTCGTACATCATGAGGGCCGTGACAGACGGCCGCTACGACCTACTCCTAGTGGAGGGCGAGTATTACGTGAAGGATGCCTGGAATAGCGACGGGTTGCGGAGCGCTCGAACTCTCTCTGGTGGAGAAACCTTCATCGCTAGTCTGGCGCTGGCGCTGGCCCTCTCGGACACCCTTGCGGGTAACCGCACCCTTGGGGCACTATTCTTGGACGAGGGTTTCGGTTCGCTCGATGGCCTCACGCTGGACGCTGTAGCCTCGGTGCTCGAGAACCTCACGCGAGAGGGGCGTATGGTCGGGGTGGTCACGCACCTAGATGCGCTGACGGAGAGGATGCCAGCTCGGCTCGTGGTTCGCAAGGGCCCGGAGGGCTCGTCGGTCCGGTGGGATCTCTAAAGCTGCTTATCGGCACCGCAGTCCGAACCAAGCCGCCAGCGGTGGCAAGGACAATGCCACCTTTGGCCAGTCCCTCATGATACGAGAACGGAATGGGGGAATCATTCCAACCCAGGTAGAGTGAGCCCTCGACCGCTGTAGCCGTAGCGGTCGGTGGCGGTAACCCTGTAGCCGAGCTCGGTCGCTTGAAGACCTCGGAAGGTCTCTTGCGGCGTTCGGCCTTCTCAACGCTTTTCGCCAATGAGCGGCGGATGAGCTCTTCTGTCGAAACACCGCTATCCTCCCGTAGCGCCTTCGCAGACGGTAACGGTGGAACTCATCGCGCTCTCTCCTTGTCGGGATATCGATCTGCGAGACCGACCCATGCTGGCAAATCAGGCCACGCTGAGCGGTTTCACCAACCTCATCGAGAGGGGGTGCCGCGGTTGTTGAGATCGAGGGGGAGATTCGGAGCTTGCTTGCATTCATTGAGATCGCGGCCTAGGCCGCCCTCGCGGTCATCCAGACTATCTTCTGGCGTTTCCCGACTGTACACTTCGCCAGCTGCCCCCTCGTCATCGGTGATAAAAAGGGGAATTACTAACTTAGCTTGACACCTTTATCAACTGAGTAGAACGAGAAGCGGGATGTTTCTAGACCATCCCGCTTACAACCTAGTTGGACGATGCCGACGGCAGGCACCACCGCCCGCAACG
>MPNL01000039.1 GCA_002239005.1 Truepera sp. bin119 | reverse complement strand
TTGGGGAAACGCTCGTCCTGGTCGAAGTTTCCTGAGGCCAGGAAGGGGTTTGGCACCATGGGGATGGTATTCGGCTTCAAACTACACGCCTTGACCAACCTTGAGGGACTGCTCGAGAGATGGGCTTTCGCAGCGGCGCATCATCCTGATGTGACCCGGACCCAACGAGTCCGCTTGTGAGTCCGTACCCCCAGCGGGGGACCCCAGCCTTGGGGTTGGAAGACCCGGAGAGTCCGTCCTTGGGGGTGGATTCTGGGAGACAAAGCCTATATCGGCACAGGCGTGCTGACACCGAAGCGATCAAATATGGGGGGAGTAACGGCGCGTGGTCTGAGTCCCTCGATCGAGTTCGGAAGCGAATCGAAGCGAGTTTCAGCACTCTGGTGAGGTCACTGACCCTTCAGGCAGCTCAGGTGAAGACGTTCTTGTCGCTCACCCGTAGAGTCCGACTTTGGACGCGGGTAAACCTCAAGATTGCTGCCTTCAACCTGATCTACTCGGGGGTGCTATTCAGGTGGCAAACGACGTAATTGGCTTCTGTGGTGTCAAACCAGAGACTTTCGGGGCTAAGCTGGAGGGACTGAGAATCCGAGCGACCATATGAGCAGGCCAAGATGTCTCGGCGAACAAGGGCCATTGCCCCCTGTAGCCTCGATCGCCTCAGGCTAGTTCAACCTACCCAGCAAAGGGGAGCGGACGATCAGGTTCCTCTGGCCTGCTTGACCGTAGCTGGAGCACCCATTGTCGACACAGGTTAAACCCGCCAATTTGGAGACCGGTCTCCCTTTTTCACTTGGTGCATCCTGCACTAGGTCTGGCCTTCCTCCTTGTGGCACAGAGATTGCCCCATGTTACGACCGAGCGGTATGATGTCGGGATCGATTCAAAATCGCAGCAACGGAGGTGCCGAGACGCGCCACGTTAACGATGGTCACCAAGAGTGGATGAGGGCGTAGGTGTCGTCCCACTGGGTTCGGTCACCGATGACACTGCCTGGGAAGCCGAGTTCAGCCCCAGCGACGCTCACATGTCATTCAGTTATGACTGGTGCTCCGCAGATGCGAAGCTAGCATTACGCTACTAGGGCACCTCCCAGGAAGAGGATTCTGCAGCCTAGCAACCATGATGTTACAGCGACGCATTTCCCCGCATCCTAGGCGTAGATCATCGCGGAGTTTATATTGGATCTCGCAGGAATCGCACGGCACTCTGCCATAATCCAGAAAACGATACGATGAGTCGCCATAGTCCGATACAGCATCGTCTTCACCGGCTCCTGATAGGGCTTGCACTCTTGTCCCTCCCGTGGGCTTTCAGTGACAACTTCCAGGTGCGGCTTGATGACATTCACGTGGACGGCTACACCCTGACAGTTCTCGATGACATCCACGAGGGCGGGTCTGGTCTCATCATCCTGTTCGTCGAGGTCGATGGCAAACCCGCGCCGGGAGATACCTCGGTATCGGTGTTGCTGCGCCCTTTGGGGAAGGAGTCGTTTGATCTGACCCGGGCTGAGTACCGGGGCCCCGCCTTCTATTTGGAACGCCAGCGCGCCATGTATATCGCCTTACCCATTCTCTTCGTGCAATCGGACTCCTACCAGATGCGGATCTTCCTGAGCGGTATTGCCGGCCAGACGGAGTTCACGACCGAGTTCAGCACTCTGCCCACAGCTCAGGAGTAGAATCTAGGGTCTAGGAGTAAGGATTGAGCGAACCTACAGAGCCAATTACTGCACTGTGGGGTGCTACGTCCTCGACCCAATTATCAGTTGAGTCGGGGCAACCTTCGCCCTCATATTCGATGAGCCCTACGAGCGAACTAGCCTCTTGACAACCCTGACCTCAGGGGCCACCACTGTTGGCGCCCTGTCGGTCCCATGCTAATATCCGTTCTAATACCATTGTAATGGGGCCACGTCTGCTGCACGGCGGTCCCGCCCATCTGATGCCGGAGGAGGGCCGAAGGTGCGCGTTCTGATCATGTGCGACATGGAGGGCGTGAGCGGAATCGTCGTGTGGGAGCAGGTCATAGGTGGGGCTGCCATGTTCGAGGAGGGGCGGCACCTTTACACGGAGGAGGTCAACGCCGCGGTCCGTGGTGCCAAAGCGGCTGGTGCCAGCGAGATCGTGGTGGTCGACTGCCACGGCGCTGGCAAGGGCTGGAATTTCAACTCGCTCATCCCCGAACAACTCGACCCGGACTGCCAGTGGGTGGCCCATCACGCCTGGGGCCGCTACACTGAGATGTGGGAGCGGGGCTGCGACGCCTGTCTGCTAGTAGGTATGCACGCCCGCAACGACACCCCCAACGGGGTGCTGTGCCACACTATCTCTACCGTCCAGTACAAAAACCTCTGGTTCAACGACGATCTCGTCGGTGAGACTGGTGTCAATGCTGCCCTCAACGGCCACTACGGTGTTCCTGTAGCGTTCGTAACCGGCGACGAGGCGGTCTGCCACGAGGCCCGGGAGCTGTTGGGAGACAGCCTCCCAACGGTCGCTGTGAAACGGGGCCTGAGCCGCTATAGTGCCTGCCAGATCCCGCCTAGGCGCGCCCGCGAGATGATCGAACACGCTGCTGAGAATGCCCTGAAGGACGCATGCTCCAGGCAACCCTACGTTCCCGCGAGACCCACCGCCATCCGGGTGGAGGTGGGCGCGCTCGACAGTTTATCCCCCTTCAAGGGTAGAGCGGGCGTCGAGATGACTGGGCCGCTCACCGCTGTGAGTCGGGCAGACGACTGGATGACAGCCTGGAACCAATTCTGGCCGTTCATATAGACTCTACTCATGCGCCCCTTTGCTCTCACCTGCGAGGGTCTGAACCGATCCGCTAGGCATCGACGTGCGGCGGCCACGGCTCTCCTGGCGCTACGAGAAAAGCTTCCAGACAACCTACCAGACCAGGCCGGTGGCTGGGACAGCGGTAGAGTCGCGTCCGCGCAATCCATCCACGTCCTCTACGGCGGCCCAGGACTGACCTCGAGGCAGCGGATCTCCTAGTGCGTGCGCATCTGGACCGAGGGCAAGGACCCTTCAGGGTGGAGTGAGGATGCCTGGTGGGAAATGTATCTACTCGAGGAGTCAGACTGGATTGCCTGCTGGATCGAGCCCGATCGGGAGGAGGACCCCCAGGAGCATCAGCCCGCCCCCTTCTTCCGGTACGAGTTCGCCCTCGACGGCGAGGTTGTATCCGCCCGCCTTTATATCACCGCACACGGCGTATACCGGGCACATCTGAACGGGCGAGTGGTGGGCGACACAGTACTAACCCCAGGCTTCACCAGCTACCATCACCGATTGCAGGTCCAGAGTTACGATGTGACAGCGGCACTACGCCGGGGCAGAAATGCCTTGGGCACCATAGTTGGTGACGGCTGGTGGCGCGCCACCGCAGATATCGAGCGTAATGTCTACGGAACGCGATTGGGCCTACCAGCCCAACTACACGTCACGCTAACCAACGGCGGCGATCGGGCGATCGGAACCGACGGCTAATGGACCCCCAGCACGCGTTCGATCTTGCGGTCCGACCTGCGCGACGGCGAAATCTACGACGCGCGCCTCGAGATGCCAGGCCGGGATGAGCCCGACTTCGAAGAGACCTGGCAACCGGTCCGCGTGGCGGATCATTCTAAAGCGAGTCTTGTCGCCCCCATTGCGCCCCCCGTGCGTCGCAGGGAGCGTCTTCGGCCCGTCTCCATCCTCAAGACCCCCTCAGGTCAAACAGTGGTGGAATAAGGGGGCAACTTCGAACTCGAGGTTGAGATCCCGGGCGGCGTTTCTGCTGACATCATCCTACCCAACGGGAACACCGAGCAAGAGGGGTCGGAGAAACACCGATTGGAACAGGCTAGAGCAGGGTAGGAAGCTTCCGCAGCCGTGACACGCGAATCGATTCCCGGGGAGGGCTCACTGCCCGGGACTGTACAGAAGGGGAACGCTATACTGTGCGGCACGTGCTCGAGGGGGCCTCCACAGGCCCGCGTGAGCAGCCAGCGCATCCGACACCACTCTCTGGAGGCCAAACATGGCAAGGGTTTTCCGCGACGAGGACGCCGACCTCTCATACCTTGACAACAGGACCATAGCGATCCTCGGTTACGGAAATCAGGGTCGTTCTCAGGCTCTGAACCTGCGCGACAGTGGCGCTACCGTCATCGTGGGGAGCCGCGAGGACAGCTCGGCTGAGCGGGGCCGCGCTGACGGCTTCGAGGTTGTGGGGGCGGTCGAGGCGGTCGAGCGGGCGCAGATCCTATTCCTGCTCCTCCCGGATGAGGTGCAGCCCGAGGCCTACACCCGGATCGAGTCCCACCTGAACCCGGGAGATGTACTGGTCTTTGCGCACGGCTACAACATCTTCCATGGGTTCATCACCCCCCATGAGGGTCTCGACGTGTTGCTCCTCGCACCGCGAATGATCGGGCACGGGGTCCGCACCACCTACCTGGAGGGCCAGGGATTTCCTAGTCTCATCGCCGTTGATCAGGACGCCAGTGGCGAGGCGCTTCAGCGAGTCCTAGCGCTCGCCAAAGGGATCGGCTCGACCCGGATGGGTGCGATCCTGTCGAGCTTTGAAGAGGAGACGGTCGTTGACCTCTTCGCTGAGCACCTTGCCCCACTCTACGCGTTTCGCCGCTACATCACGGCCCTAGCGGCTGCCGGCTACGATCCCTGGGTGGCGATGCTCGAGTTCTATGCGTCGGGCGAGTCCGTCGAGACCGGAAAGGCCTATGTTGAAAAGGGTCTCTGGGGGCAGATCACAAGCCACTCGCGCACTAGCCAGTACGGCCAAGAGGTCACCGGACGCCTCACCCTGCAGCAGGAGCGGGCAGAGATGGAGCGACTTGATAGAATGATCGAATATATCCGCAGCGGTCACTTTGGGCGCGAGTGGACCCTTGAGCAGCAGGCAGGAGAGCCGACCCTCCACGCCATCCGGCGCAGGAATCTTGAGCACCCCCTGCAGAGGGAGGAGCGCACCCTGTATGAACTTCTCGGTCGTACGGGGACTAACGGGTAATGAGCCCAGAGAGGACAGCCTGAGGTGGGGGCATTGCCTGGGCTGGCCCCTGCGGGCAACAGCAATACCGAGATCACCTCTCAGTCCCGATTCCAGCGGCAGTAACCTGCCCAGAACAGGTAGCACCCCCTCTCACTCACCCTCCCTACTGCGCTACCGTTAAAGAACTCGTAAGGACCCTCTGTGATCGAGGGGCCATGAACTCTGACGCTAGCTAGGATTCGACACGGGAACTCAACTGCTCATCCCAGCGACCTGCCTATCCCACCAAACCTTCTGAATCGTGCTACAGGGGTATCCGCTCGACCTCACACCTGCAGGGCAACGGGGAACCTGGCACCGCCACCAGAACCGGACCGACTCTGCCCTTTTCGAAGAAGTGATATATTACACAACTATAGATGTTGAGCTATACATTTGAATGGCGCGACGGCTCGGTGACCGAAGGCGAGGGGGATGCTTCACTCTTTCGAGAATCACTGAGCGCCCGCGAGAATTTCCAGAGACTTATTGTCGGGCTAGAGATCGGGCTAGGCCTTGCCCCGAGCTACCGCTCGGTCGGCACTTGGGCCTTGGCCGCACCCCTATCTGGAAAGCTCTCTCTGGATATCGCCCCTAATCAAGCTCAAGGAGATCGAAGCGCTCTCAACACTTCAGGCAACCATCTGGGTGCCCCCCGACCGCGATCTCAGGACTGCACAGTCCTACAGGGACGGAAGCCGATGCTCCACCTCGGATCTAGCCCGGGGTGCGGGGATCTCAGGGAGTATGGATGTCCGCTCATCTAAAACTCGAAGCGCAGATCCGGGACCGGCGGGGGGCATATGTGGATCTTCTCCAGGATCTCGTGCGGACCTCTCGAGGTGGAGAGGCAGCGATCCAGGATTTCGTCGCCTCCCGCCTTGAACTCCTCGGCTGCCAGGTAGAGCGGATCGGGTATCGGCGTCGCGACCTCGAACCGGATTTCGAATTGGCGATCTCCGAGGCGGAAGGCGCAGCGACCCGCGTCAGTGTCGTGGGCACCCTCCCCGGTCAAAACGGTTCGGAGGGCAAACCCGGTCTCCTTCTCTACGCCCACCCGGATAGCGAACCGGTGCGGGGTGTGGACCGGTGGCGGCATGATCCCTTTGGTGCCGAGATCGAGGAGGGTCGTCTCTACGGCTGGGGAGTCGCCGACGATCTGGTGGGGGTCGCTACCATGCTGGCAGCGCTCGAGGCTGTCCTGGGCGCAGATCTCAAGCCACAGGGCCGGGTCGTCGTAGCCAGCACCCCCAGCAAGAACCGGTCCCAGGGCATCGTCGCAGTCCTCGACCACGGCTACCTCGCCGACGCCGCGGTCTACTTGCACCCGGCCGAATCGGGCGCGGGGCTGCTGGAGATCAAAGCTGTCACACTAGGTCTACTCACGTTCACCATCACCGTCGAGGGGAACCCACCCGACACCACAGAACCGACTCATACCCCCTTCGCCCACTTAGCAACCGACCCGCTCGAGAAGGCGTGGCTCCTCTATCGGGCTCTCGCCGACCTCGGCAACGAGCGAGCGCGAACGGTCCGCTACCCGCTCGTGGAGGAGCGTGTCGGGCAGGCGAGCGGTCTGCTGATCGCGTCGCTACAGTGCGGCGATGAGAACTCCCCCACCCGGGTAGCTCGCGAGTGCCATCTGGCCGGGTCCATCACCTTTCCGGCAACGGAGACAATGGCGTCTGTTCAGAGTCAGGTGATCCGTACTCTCGACGCGGTGGTCGCAGGTGACGACTGGCTGCGCGCCCACCCCTCGAAGATTACCTGGACCATGGGAACCGAAGGATCGGAGTTCGACCTCAACCATCCCCTCTACCGGGTCGCCTGCAGAGCCATAGCCGAGGTCACAGGGGAGACACCCTACCTGAACCCCCTCCACGCATCCAGCGACATTCGCAACCCTAATTTGCACCGGGACATTCCGACGATCGGCCTAGGCTGCCTGGCCGGGAATCTGAGCCAGACGGGTGAGGTCGATGAGTGGGTAGATATCGAGGATTACCTTCGCGCCGTGCACGCCGGGGCGCGCATCATCGTGGACTGGTGCGATGCTGTCTCTTAATTACACCGGTTTGAGGAGGTGAGACCTGAGGATTTCGGAGCGTGCACCGAAAAGTAGCAGGAGCCGTAGCACTCTTCCAGACCCAATCACTAGGGAGGTACATGGAATGCAGTTCACCCGCAGAGCAGGTCTAGCCGCCATCTTTGCCCTTACCATCACCCTGACAGCCGCAGTTCTGGCACAGGGCACGCTCATCTTCGCCGTCGAGGGATCGCCACCGACCTTCGATCCGCTCGGCGCTGGTGCCGATAGCCGCATCAACACGCCGTCGATCAACATGTACAACGCGCTCTACCAGTTCATCCCCGGAACCAGCGAGGTGACCCCCGAACTGGCCACCGGCTTCGAACTCTCTGACGACGGTCTCACCTACACCTTCACCATACGCGAGGGTGTCCTGTTCCACGATGGCACGGAACTGACCGCAGCAGACGTCAAGTACACCGCCGACCGGATGCTGGCGCTGCAGATCGGTACCGCCCGCAGCTTCGGACCCCTCGAGAGCGTCGATCTTATCGACGAACGCACCGTCGCCTTCAATCTCAGTGCACCCTTCCCCGGAATGCTGCTGGCGCTGCCGCGGCTCTACATCCTCAATGCCGAAGTAGTGCAGGCCAACGAGAGGGATGGTGACTGGGGACAGACCTGGCTGCAGAACAACGAGGCGGGCAGCGGGCCGTACCAACTCGTTTCGTTCCAGCCTGAGCAGCAGTTCACCATGGAGCGCTTCGACGACTACTTCCTGGGCTTCCACGAGGGCGCGGCCGACACCGTCATCTTGCGGGTGATCAAGGAGGAATCGACCCGCAGGCTGGCATTCGAGAGCGGTGATGTCGACATCGCACGGATCGGCAGCACCGACAGCTTCGCAGCCCTGGAGAACACGCCCGGCATCACTCGCTACGTCAACGCCGCACTCATCCAACTCTACATCGCCATGAACGTGAACAACATGCACCTCGCCAACCCAATGGTCCGCGAGGCGATGACGCTGGTCTACGATTACGAAGGGCACGTCGAGTTTGTGCGTAGGGGCTTCGGATCGGTCGCTAGGGGCCCTCTTCCCCCCGCCATCGCCTGCTTCGACGACTCGATCCCACACTCACAGACCGATATTGAGCGGGCCAAGGCGCTGATGGCGGAGGCCGGCTACCCGGACGGCGGATTCGAACTGAGCATGGCCTACCAGGGCACCTCACCCGAAGAGACCGCTGCCTTCCAGATCCTGCAGGCGGGTGCTGCTCAGCTCGGAATCACCGTCCGCGCATTACCGGTTGAATGGCCAGCCAAGGTCGAACTGTTCTCCTCAGCCGACACCGCCCCCGATCTCGGCACCATCTGGGAATACCCCAACTACCCCGATCCGGACGTGTACCTGTTTGAGAAGATGCACTCCTCGCGCACCGGTGAGGGCGGCTTAAACTTCTCGTTCCACGCCACCCCCGAAGCCGACGCGCTACTCGAGGCTGGCCAGGTCGAACTCGATCCCGCGGCCCGCTGCGAGATCTACCAGGAGCTGCAGCAGATCTTCCTCACCGAGAACCCCTACCTGAACATCTCCGTCGGCACCGAGCTCGCCGCAGCCCACGACCACGTAGAAAACTTCGTATACACTGCCTCTCACGCGTTCACCTTCAACGCCTACCCGATCTCCATCGCCAACAAGCCGTAGGCGAGTGTGGCCGGAGTAGACTAAAGATCCCCTCGGTCAGCCGGTTGGCGCAGAGGCCAACCGGCTGACCGGCTACCCCAGAGCGGCTCCGGGCCACCCCGCCAACCACGGCCGAGCCACCGCGCCGGCCCCTCCCCCGGGGGGGGGCGGGGCCCGAGCCCGCAATCCGCTGCGGAGCATCGATGGCCCAATATTTCATCCGCCGCATCCTCGCCGCCGTTCCCGTCCTCCTCGGCGTCACGGTGATCACCTTCGTACTCAGCCAACTGCTGCCGGGAGATCCGGCGCGGATGGTGGCGGGTCAGTTCGCCTCCGCTGAGCAGGTCGCAGCCGTCCGCGAACGACTTGGGCTGAATCAGCCCCTGCCCGTCCAGTACGTACGCTACCTAGGTCGGCTGCTGCGCGGTGACCTGGGAACCTCGTTCAGCTCCCATCAGCAGGTCGCCGAGGAACTGCGCTTCTTCTTCCCAGCGACGATCGAACTCACTCTCGTGGCTATGATCCTCACCGTCCTGATCGGGGTGCCGCTGGGGGTCATGACGGGGAGCCGCAAGGCCCCATTTGTCAACTCAGGAGTCTTGCTCCTTTCGCTCATCGGGGTAGGCATGCCGGTCTTCTGGGCTGGGCTGGTGTTTCAACTCATCTTTGCCGGCCGGCTCGATATCTTGCCGCTTGACGGCCGCCTGGGCTCGACTGTGCTCCCCCCACCTAGGGTAACCAGTATGTACACCATAGACGCTCTGCTGGCAGGCCAGTGGAGCACCTTCGTCGACGCCGTCACGCACCTGATCCTGCCAGCGGTGACCCTGGCCATCGGCCGCATCGCCTCGGTAGCCCGCATCACCCACGCCTCGATGCTCGACATCATGCGCCGCGACTATGTGCGTACCGCACTGGCGAAGGGGCTACCGCAGCAGCAGGTGGTGAACAAGCACGCCCTCAAGAACGCACTGCTCCCGGTGGTAACCACCATCGGTCTGCAGGTAGGCTTCCTGCTCGGCGGTACCATCCTGGTCGAAAACATCTTCTCCTGGGGAGGCCTGGGCACCTACGCCTACATCGGCATCTTCCGGCTCGACATCCCTGCCATCATGGGCCTTACCCTGGTTGCCACTCTCACCTTTATGCTTGTCAACCTCGTCACCGATTTCGCCTACGCCTTCCTCGACCCGCGGATCACCTACATCTGATGGCCCCTGCCACACCTGCGACCAAGAGACTGCGACCCTGGTGGAACAGCCGCTTCCTGAAAGCGGTCCGCAACAACCCCTTCAGCGTTTTAGGCATCGTCATCATCCTCGCCTTCTTCGTGTTCGCCATCTACCCGCAAGGCTTCACCCGCTACGATCCAGAACTGCTCAGCCTGAGGACTCGGCTCCTTCCCCCCTCAAGCGAACACTGGCTCGGCACCGATCAGTACGGCATGGATGTCTTCACCCGGGTCATCTACGGCGCCCGCACCACCTTGTACATCGTAGTAGTGGTCCTGGCGATCGCCACCGGCATCGGCTTCGTGGTAGGGACCGTTGCGGGCTATTTCGGCGGTGTGGTGGACGAGATCCTGATGCGTTTCACCGATATCATCATCGCCTTCCCCTTCCTGATTCTGGCGATCGCTGTGAACGCCGCGCTCGGACGTGGGCTGCTCCAGACGATGCTGGCGGTCGGCTTCTCTTGGTGGCCAGGGTATGCCCGATTGGTCCGTGGGCAGATCCTAGCCGTTAAGAATGAAGAGTACGTGACTGCGGCCCGGGCCCTTGGTGGCAGCAACCTCCGGATAATGGCACGGCACGTGTTTCGCAACAGTGTGGACCCGATCATTGTGCGCGTCACGCTCGACATCGGACTGGTAGCCCTCGCCACCTCCGGGCTAAGCTTCCTAGGTCTCGGCGCGGCACCGCCCACACCTGAGTGGGGGCGGATGGTCGCCGATGGCCGCGATTTCCTCCTGGACCAGTGGTGGATCTCGACCTACCCCGGTCTGGCTCTGTTTCTGGTCGTGGTCGGCTTCAACCTAGTCGGCATGATCCTCCGCGATTGGCTCGACCCGAGTTCGGTGGGACGCTGATCGGTGAACGAACCATTCACCTCCGTGTTCGGAGGCCGGTCGCCTAGCGACACTGCAGCTACCCAACGTGGAAAGGGGACATCACATGATACCGAAGGCACTCTACTGGGACGAGTTCGCTGACGCCACCATTAACAAGCTAGTGAGGCCTGAGCGGGGGGACCCGCTGCTGATCCTCGTCGACACCTCCAACGATCTTGTCCTGGCCGAGGCCTGCCTCGCCGCCGCAATCCGCGCGGGCGCCGACGCCCAACTCATGATCAAACAGCGCTGCGCCCGCGGCACCGCCAGCGAGCCCGGTCCCATCGTCTCCAATGCCATCTTGTCGAGCAAGCTCATCCTGACCCTCGCCGACGGGGTGGTGAGGGCACCGGCGACGATCGAGGCCCGCAGCAAAGGGACCCGGCTCCTGTCAACCAATGTCGAAGGGGTCGAGAACTATGTGGTTCGGGCCCTCCTCGATATCGACTATGAAGCCATGGTCCGTAATGCTGAGCGGATCGCCAAGCTGTGGGAGGAGACCGACATCTGCCGGGTCACCTCGCCCCAAGGTACCGATATCAGCTTCAAGCTTAGAGGCCGTCCCGGCGTCGTCGGTGATGGGGCCCTCTCCGAGGACGGCGAGGTCGACTTCTTCCCCGGGGCACAGGTCTCTATAGCACCGATCGAGGAGACCATCAACGGCACCATCGTGATCGACGCTAGCGATAGCGTGCAGGGGGTGGTAAATTCCCCCTACAGCTTCACCCTCGAGGGCGGCGTGATCACCGATATTGAGGGAGGCAAGGAGGCTGCGGTGATGAGCAACTGGCTTGAGACCCGCGGGGACTCCAAGATCTACCAGTTGTGCCACTTCAGTATCGGCTTAAACCGGCAGGCGGGGATATCGGGCAACATGATTGAGGACGAGCGGATGCTGGCGGCCATCGACTTCGGCTTCGGCTACCAGGATCCAGGTCTCGGCGGGAATGTGGGCCTGAGCCCCTACCACATGGACATCATGCTCGCCACCCCGACGACCTACCTAGACGGCAAGGAGATGAGCGGAGGTGGGAAGCTAAACGATGAGTTCGACTTCGAGGAGATGTAGGATCGTGATCTTGGTCGGAGCGTGTGGGCTTCGAAGTCACTATAGCTGGCAGGGTGGATTGAAGGCTACATGGCGACGCGAATCGGGGTAGATATCGGCGGGACATTCACCGACCTGATCTTTTTCGATGACGAGAGCAGGAGGCTCGTCGTCGCCAAGGTCCCTACCACCCCCGACCGCCCCGAGGTCGGGGTGGTCGCTGCCGTAGGCTCTGCGGTCCCCAGCGATGTCGTCGCCCGCACGGCCTATTTCCTGCACGGGACCACGGTAGGACTTAACGCCCTGCTCGAGCGGAGCGGCGCGCTGGTCGGCCTCCTGACGACAGAAGGCTTCCGCGACGCCCTCGAAATCCGTCGTGGCGATCGCGACGAGATGTACAACCTGTTCTGGCAGCCGCCTCCGCCCCTGGTCCCGCGGCGGCTGCGCCTCCCGGTACGCGAGCGGGTGATGTTCAGCGGCTCGGTGCGAACTCCGCTTCGGGAACAGGATGTGAGGCGAGCCGCCGAGGTGTTCCGGCACGAAGGAGTATCGAGTGTAGCCGTGGCGTTCCTGCACGCCTACGCCCGCCCCGATCACGAACTCCAGGCCGAGGCGCTCCTGCGAGAGTGCGGATTCGAGGGAGATATCTCGCTCTCGCACCGTATCTCGGGCGAGTACCGGGAGTACGAGCGCGTCTGCACGACCGTGATCGACGCCTACGTGCGCGGGCGGATGACCAGCTACCTGACCCGACTGGAGGCCGAATTGGCGGAACTCGGCTTCAGCGGCAACCCACTGGTTACCCGCTCAGGGAGTGGGTCGATGACCTTCGGCGAGGCGCGCGAGCGGCCCTTCGAGACGATTATGTCGGGTCCCGTCGCCGGCGCCGAAGGGGCTGGAGCCCTAGCTCGCCAGTTGGACCTCGACAGCGTCATCACCGCCGATGTGGGCGGAACCAGCTTCGACACCTGTCTGGTACTCGAGGGACGACCCCAGGTGACCTACGAGGGTCGCATCGTAGGTCTGCCAGTGCAGAGCGCCTGGGTCGATGTCCGCTCGATCGGTGCTGGCGGGGGCTCCATCGCCCACATAGATGTCGGGGGACTCTTACGAGTCGGGCCACAGAGTGCCGGTGCCGATCCCGGCCCCGCCTGCTACGGCCTCGGCGGGGTCGAACCGACCGTGACCGACGCGGCGCTCCACCTCGGCATGTTCGGTAGTGGCACGTTCGCCTCAGGAACGGAACTCGACCGAGACCGGGCTGAAGCGGCCCTCCGAAAGGTGGCTGGCGCCTTAGAGTTAGGTGTCGGCGACGCGGCTAGGGGGATCATGAATATCGCCAGCGCCAACATGGCTAACGCCATCCGGGAGATAACCGTCGAGCGGGGGATCGACCCACGTGAGATGCACCTGTTCGCATTCGGCGGCGCCGGCCCGATGATGGCTACACTGCTGGCGCGGGAACTCGAGATCGGTAGCGTAGTCATCCCCCCTCACCCTGGCAATTTCTCCGCTCTGGGCCTTCTCAGCTCAGACCTGACGCAGGCGGCAGCCCGGACCCGGATCATGCCCCTCGACAGGGGCGGCCTAGCCGAGGCCAACCGGATCCTCGGCGAACTCTTTACCGATCTCGAGGCGCGGCAGACAGGCAGGGTGGCTAGCCAAGCCGACCGGCTCCGCGAGGTGAAGTTCGACCTGCGCTATGTGGGTCAGGAGTACACCCTCACGATCGCTGTAACGAGCGAAGGGGGCCGGGTCGAGATCACATCCCAGGCCATCCTCGAGACCTTCACCAGAGAGTATGAGCGGACCTTCTCGTACGTCATGGACGACGCGGTCGAGATCGTCTCGGTGCGGGCCACGCTGCGAACTCCTCTGCCGAACCTAGCCCTGACCCAGATCTCGACGAGCAGCGGAGGTGACCGGGAGCGTTCGCTCCCGGCGTACTCCTTCTCGAAGAACCGCACCCTGACCTTTCGGGTGATTGCGCGAGCAACCCTAGCGACCGGCGAGTCCATCGAGGGGCCCGCCATCCTCGAAGAGGAGACGGCCACCACCTACCTCGATGCCGACTTTAGGGCCCAAGTCGACCCCTCGGGCGCACTCTTTATCAGCCCTTCGGAGGCACCCTTATGAAGTCAATTGCCGACACCGTCGTCACCCGGGGGGGCGTGAGCGGGCCCAAGGTCCACGCCACGGCCGACCCGATCACCACCGAGATCGTTCGTCACAGCCTTAATTCGGCTGCCAATCAGATGAAGCAGGCTCTGATACGGACGGCCTTCTCGCCCGTCATCTACGAGGTGCTCGACTTTGCTGTGGCCATCTACGACCGCCAGCTCCGGCTGCTAGCCCAGGCCCCCAGCCTACCCTTCTTTATGGGCACCATGAGCTTCTGCGTCGAGGCAGCCATTGCAGCTGTAGGCGGCGAGGGGGCGCTCGACCCTGGCGATATCATTCTGTTCAACGAACCCTACGGGACCGGCTCCCACCCACAGGACGCTGCGATCGTCATGCCGGTATTCCTGGAGGAGCAAGGGGACGAGACACTGGTGGGCTACACCACCATCAAGGCCCATTGGCTCGACATCGGCGCCAAGGACCCCTACGCCACCGATACCGTCGACGTCTTCCAGGAGGGGACTATCTTCCCCGGCGTCAAGCTCTACCGGCGTGGCGAGCGCGCCGAGGAGATGTACCGCACCGTGCTCGCCAACTCCCGGATGCCACGGGAGGTCGAAGGCGACATCAAGGCGGAGATCACCGGGGTCCGCACCGGGGCTGCGGCGCTCCTGCGAACGATCCGCCGTTTCGGGCTGGAGACCTTCGAAACCTCGGTCGAGCAGATGTTTAACCACGGAGAGTCCACCGTGCGCAAGTATTTTGAGAGACTCCCTGACGGGCGCTACGTAGGGTCTGGCGAGATGGACAGCAACGGTGTAGAGGATGATCCTGTGCCGTTCGAGGTGGCCGTCGAGATCGACGGCTCAACAGCCCGCATCGACTATACCCAGGCCCCGAGCCAGCAGCGAGGTCCGATCAATTGTCCCCTACCTTCGACCGTCTCGGCCAGCCGGGTGGCGATCACCATGCTGGCAGGTGGTGGTGAAGCTCCGAACGAAGGGCACATGCGCCCCATCGAGATCATCACGCGGCCAGGGACGCTCTTCCACCCTGTCTCCCCCGCCCCCTGCTTCCTCTGCGGCTGGCCCGCCATCCAGGCCATCGAGGTCATCTACGGCGCGATCGCCAAGGCCATGCCCAGGACCGTGCCGGCCTGCAGCGGAGGCGACATCTGCGGCGTCAACTTCTACGGCGCCAGGCCATCGGGTCAACCCTGGACCGCCGGCTCACCCCACCCGGTGGGTCAGGGCGGCCACCATCTGGGGGACGGCGGCACCATGATGCACATCTCGGAGGCGGCCACCCGCTTCCCGCCGACCGAAGTATGGGAGTCTCGGTACCCCGTCCTGATGGAGAAGGTCGAGTTGGCACCGGACTCCTGTGGCGCTGGCACGCATAGGGGCGGTCTGGGCATCGACTTCTTCTTCCACGCACTCGAGGACATGCAGGCGACCACCACGGTAGAGCGAACCCGCAACGCCCCCTGGGGTCTCGAGGGTGGGGGTGAGGCGCGGCCTAACAGCGCCCTGTTGCGCCTCCCTGACGGCTCCACTCGACCGATTAGGAAGGAAACCCGCCTCAACATCCCCCGGGGAGCGACCCTCGAGTACTACACCGGTGGTGGTGGTGGCTACGGAGACCCCAACGAGCGCGACCCCGAACGGGTCCATGCCGACATCCGAGAAGGCTACCTCAGCGAGGCGCACGCCCGCAAGCACTACCCACAAGCATTTGCTGGTGGGAAGACCCCGTGAACCCCAAGGTTAAGATCGCCCTGATCAGAGAGGTAAGCCGGTAACTTGGTTGGGCGATCGCTCTGACGGAAGTGGCTAAGGAGGCGAGCCTCACACTCGTCGGCCTGACCTCGGAGTCGGGGGATCACCCGCGCGGCCGACCGTAACGACCATCATCCCGACCGACGACGTGACCGCAGCCCTCCAGAACAGGTAGAGTCGGCACCATGCAACGGGTAGGAGTGGTCGGCATCGGCGAGATGGGCATCGGCTTGGCCGCGAATCTGATCGGAGCCGGGTATCAGGTGACCGGCTTCGACCTGCGGCCGGAACGGCGCGCGCGGCTGGAGGAGCTGGGCGGCACTGCCGCCACTTCGGTGCGGGAGGTGGCGGCGCGGTGCGAGGCAGTATTCATCATGGTACTCAGTGGCGCCCAGGTGCAGGCGGTGGTGGTGGAGTTGCTGGAGGAGTTGCCCGCCGGTGCCACCATGGTGGTGACCGCCACCATCACCCCGGCGGAAGTGCGCGGCTTGCTCCCCCTGGTCGAGGCGAAGCAGGTCAACCTGATCGACTGTCCGGTGAGCGGCGGCAAGCCGGGCGCCGACGCCGGCACCCTGACCCTGATGGTGGCGGCGCCGACGGCGCTGGTGGAGGCCAACCGCGGCCTGCTGGAGGCGATCGGCAGCAATCTGTGCCACGTCGGCGAGCGGGTCGGCGACGGGCAGACCGTGAAGGCCACACTGCAGGCGGTGATCGGGGCCCACTTCGCCGCCATCTTCGAGGCACTGGTGCTGGGAGTGAAGGCGGGAATTTCGGCGCAGACCCTGTACGACGTTATCAGCAACACCGCAGCGGGCGGTCCGCTGTTCTGTAACAGCGCATCACTGATCATGCAGCGGCGCTTCTGGGGGACCGGTAGTCACATCAGCACCATGTACAAGGACCTGTGCATCTCCCTGGAGGTGGCGCGCGCCAACGGCGTGCCGATGTTCACCACGGCAGCGGCCAAGGAGCTGTTCCAGGCCGGGATCGCCCGCTTCCCGCAGGAGGACAACTGGGCGGTCGTCAAGATCCTGGAGGAGCTTGCCGGGATCGAGGTGAGCGCGGAGCAGGAGGGGTCATGAGGCTGGGGGCGATCACCGACGGTATCAGCCAGGATCCTCAGGTCGCCTGTCGGGAGCTTGCGCGGCACGGAATCGAGTACGCGGAGCTGCAGTACGTGTTCGGCAAGGAGGTGGGCGAGCACTCCGCCGATGAGGTCGCCGCGATCAAGCGGGCTTTGTCAGAGCACGGGATCAAGGTGGCGTGCATCACCCGTCACAATTTCAATGGCATCCCGTGGGACACGCCGCTCGACGACGAACTGATCGTCCGTCACCGCGCCGGTCTGGAACGCAGCTTCGCACTGGCCGCCGAACTAGCCAGTCCGCTGGTGCGGGTCATGAGCTGCCGCAAGGAGATGATCCTGTTCGGCGACCAAGGCGCCGAGAACTGGGTGGTGAGGAACGGTGCCTGGCAAGCGCAGGTCAGAATCATGGAGGTCGCGGTGCGCCTGGCCGAGCGAGCCGAAATCGATCTGGTGACCGAGACCGAGAACGGCGGTATGATCACCTCCAACCTCCTAGCCGCCAAGCTGATCGAGGAGCTGGACTCGCCGCGACTGGGGATCCTCTGGGACCCCACCAACTCCCTGTACTGTACCGAGGAGCCGTTCCCCACCGGCTACGAGTGCGGTCGCCGCTACATCCGCCACATTCATATCAAGGACGCGCAGATCGACATCCCCCGCGCGACCGTGCAGTTCCGCGCCCTCGGCACCGGTGACCTGGCACCCTATCTGGTGGATATCGCCGCCGCTCTGCGCCGCGACCGGTACGATGGGGTGGTCTCCCTGGAGGCCAACTACCATCCCCCCGGAGGCGCTCCGGGCTCCGGGTTCGCGGCCTCGGTGGACCACTTTCGGCGGGTCTTCGCCGGGTAACGCGACCGCGCCCTGCCTACCCCAGATCCGCCGGTCACCTGTTGCCCCGGGCAAAAGAATCGCCCGCCTAGCGAGAAAGAGGTCGAGTTTGGACAGCTATCGCAATCGCCTAGAGGAGGTGCAGCTAAGGATGCGCGGTGAGGGGATCGACTACCTCCTCATTGCGCCCTCAGCGAACCTGCTCTACCTTACCGGTATCGAGGAACAGATCACCGAACGACTCACTCTCCTCGCCATCCCGGCTTCCGGGAAATCCACCTTTCTGCTGCCGGCCTTCGAAGCAGCGCGATTCGCGAACCACCAAGAGCTATTCGACCTGCGGGTCTGGGAGGAGACGGACGATCCCTACAAGGCTCTGAAGGCCATCTTCGACCCCGCCCCTCCTACCACGGTCGGCGTGGAGGACACCTGCTGGGCACGGTTCCTGCTCGGTCTTCAAGAGGTGTTGCCGATGTCCCGTTTCATCACGGCCGGGGCTGTGCTCCATCCGCTGCGTGAGCGCAAGCGCCCTGAGGAGCTCGACCGCCTGCGGGCGGTCAGTCGCTCAGCCGATGAGGCCTTCACCAGGCTGATCAGCTCGGAACTGGTCGGCCTGAGCGAACTCGAAGTCTCGCGCAGGCTCGCCGACTTGCTGCTCGAGTCGGGCAGCGAGACGGTCGGCTTCGCCACCGTCGCCTCCGGCCCTCACTCCGCATCTCCACACCACACCATGGGCAACCGCCGGATCAGTAAAGGTGACGCCCTCCTGTTCGACTTCGGGGGGCGCATCGGTGGCTACTACGCCGACGTCACCAGGACGGTGGCAGTAGGGGGGCTGCCGGAAGGGTTCGAGGAGGTCTATGGGATCGTCCGCGAGGCCCAACAGGCCGCGGTCGAACGGGTGGAGCCGGGGGTCCCCGCCGGAGAGGTCGACGCCGCCGCGCGAGAGGTCATCGCCGGGGCCGGCTACGGCGAGCACTTCAGCCACCGGGTCGGCCACGGTGTCGGCCTGGAAATCCACGAACCGCCCTACCTTAGAGGTGACAGTGACCAGCCGCTCGAACCTGGGATGACATTCAGCGTCGAGCCGGGGATCTACCTGCCGGGCCGCTTTGGCGTCCGCATTGAGGATACCGTCCTCGTCACCAGGGAGGGAGGGGAGCGGCTGAACCACTGCAGCCGTGAACTGGTGATCCTGCCGTGAACCTCAGACTCGGCGTCGATGTCGGCGGGACCTTCACCGACCTCTGCGCTCTCGGCGAGTCGGGTAGGGTGCGGGTAACCAAGGTTGTCACCACCTATCCAGACCCGGCTGAAGGGATCCTCCAAGGCGTCCATACACTCTGCGATACCGGGGACCGGGTGGTCTGCACCATCTTGGGAACGACCGCGGGGCTCAACGCCGTACTCGAGCGGCGCGGCGCGAAGACGGCTCTCATCACTAACGCCGGCTTCGGAGATATCTACCGGATGGGGCGCGGAGACCGGCCCGAAATGTACAACCTGCACTACCACCGCCCCAAGCCGCTGGTGCCTAGGGACTGGATCTTCGAACTGCCCGGGCGCGTGGGCGCCGATGCCGACATCATCGAGCCCCTCGACATCGAACGGGCCGCTCTAATCGCGCGCGAGATCGACAGCGGCGGCTTCGAAAGCGTAGCGGTCTGCCTCCTCCACAGCTACTGCAACCCTGCCCACGAACTCGAGCTAGCTGCGCTGTTGCGCCGGTACGCACCCGGCTGCAGTCTCTCGCTATCCCATCAGGTGGCCCGGGAGTGGCGCGAGTACGAACGGACCAGCACCACCGTCGTAGACGCCTACGTCCGACCGATCCTGGAGCGGCACCTAGCCGAACTCGCCAGCGGCCTGAAGGCCGCTGGCCACAGCCCTGAGATCCTCGTGATGCGCTCCTCGGGAGGCCTGATGCCTGCCTCTAAACGGACCCTCGAGCCAGTCACGGTGCTGCTCTCCGGACCTGTGGGTGGCGCCATCGCCACCCGCGCGCTTATCCGCGAACTCGGGCTCGACGACGCTCTAGCGATCGATATGGGCGGCACCAGCTTCGACGTCACCCTGCTCACCGGTGGGGAGCTCCCCATCGGCAGCGAAACCGAGGTCGAGGGCTTCCCACTGCTAGTCTCCGGAGTCCCGGTCCACACCATCGGCGCCGGCGGCGGCGGGGTGGTGTGGCTCGAAGGCCGCGGCCTTCGAGTCGGCCCGCGCAGCGCGGGCTCGGTCCCGGGCCCGATCTGCTTCCGGCGCGGCGGCACCGAGCTGACCGCGACCGACGCAAACGCCTGCCTCGGTCTTATCCGCTCCGGCACCTTCGTCGACGGCGACCTCCCCCTCGATATCGAGGCTGCAGGCGCTGCCTTTACCCTTACTGCGGCGGCTCTGGAGATGGATCCGGCCCGCCTCCAAGAGGGGGTGATCGAGATCGTCAACGCCCGGATGGTCGGGGCCATTCGAGCGCTCACGATCGAACAGGGCCTCGACGCGCGCACCTACAGCCTAGTGGCCTATGGAGGCAACGGGCCGCTACACGCAGCGGCTCTGGCCGAAGAGCTAGGGATCGTACGGGTTGTGATCCCGGCCTCCCCGGGGGCCTTCTCGGCCTGGGGAATGCTCTTCTCCGAGGTGCGCAAGGATCTGAGCCTGACCTCCTTACAGAGCAGCTCCGACATCCGACCCGATGATTTGGAGGGACTGTTGCAGCAGCTCGATGAGCAGGCCACCAGGTTTCTCGTGGAGGCCGAACTGGACCCCGGGGAGGCGGCCTATCAGTGGCGGGCAGCCATGCGTTATCAGGGGCAGGAGCACACTGTAGAGGTACCCCTTCCCGCCCCCCCGGCCTCGACCCGGTACCTAGAGGAGGTCCTGGCGCTCTTCCACGAACTGCACCAGCGCAGCTACGGGCACTCCCATCCCCGTCAGGTCGTCGAGTTCGTAACCCTGCGACTGAGCGTCCTGGGCCCTGCCTCGACCCCTGAGGTGGCCCCGGCACAAGCCCAGGCGGAGCGAGCCCACCCCAAGGAGTGCAGGGTTCGCTGGCAGGGACGCGAGGTAGCGGTGCCCATCTTCCATCGCGATCACCTTGCTACTGGCGGAATAGTGGGGCCCTGCATCGTCGAGGAGCGGACAGCTACCACCTTCGTCCCCGACAACTGGACTCTGGAAGTCGACACCGACAGCCGGAGCCTGATCCTCCAAAGGGGGGGGGCATGAGCGGCCCGGGCCCCGACCCGGTGCTCACCGAGGTCCTCCGCAACGCCTTCGCCTCCATCGCCGAGCAGATGAACCGGACGCTCATCCGCACCGCCCACAGTCCCGTCATTTACGAGATGCACGATTGCAGCGTAGGGCTCTTCGACCGGAGTGGACTCCTCCTCGGGCAATCTTCGGGCCTGCCGATCTTCCTCGGCAACCTTGAGGAGGGCATCCATGTAGTGCTCAGACAGAGCGGCGAGGCAGGTCTCGAACCCGGCGACGTATTCATCCTCAACGATTCCTACCTGCTAGGCACCCACCTTTCGGACATGACGGTGGTAGCCCCCATCTTTGTCGCCGGGAAGCTGGTCGGCTTCAGCGTCTCCCGGGCCCACTGGCGCGATGTCGGTGGCAAGGACCCGGGCGCCGTGAAGACCGAGGATATCTACCAGGAGGGTCTCCGTCTAGGGCCGACCAGGATTGTCCGAGGGGGAGAGGTTGTCGAAGAGATCCTCGACATCCTGCAGCGCAACAGTCGCACACCCGAACTGCTACGAGGAGACCTCCATGCCCAACTCTCCGCAGCGAGCGTCGGCGAGCGCGGACTCGCCGAACTGCTGACCCGCTACCCCCTCGAGACGCTCCAGGCGGCGGCCGAGGAGATCTTCACCCACAGCGAGGTGCTCGACCGCGAGGCGGTGGCGGCAGTCCCCGACGGTCGCTACCATGCCGAGGGGCTGCTCGATGACGACGGCCTCGGCAGCGAACCGGTGCGGATAGCCCTCGCAGTGGAGATTTGCGGCGACGAGATGTTCGTCGACCTAAGCGGTTCGAGCCCACAGGTGACGGGGAACATCAACTGCGGGCGGGCCCAGACCATCTCCGGTTGCAGAGTCGCTTTCAAGATGCTCTTCCACCCAGACGCCCCGGTAACGGGGGGCAGCTTCCGCCCGCTCCACGTCAGCATCCCCGAGGGCTCGATCTTCGACGCGAGGGAGCCTGCCGCCTGTCAGTTCTACTTCACCCCCTTGGGGCTCTTAATCGACCTATTCATCAAGGCACTGGCGCCGGTGCTGCCGGAGAGGGTGGCGGCCGCCCACTTCGGCGATTCGATGGTGGTCGACTTCGTCCGCCGCAGACCGACCCCCGCAGGTGGATTCTTCCTGATGGCCGAGGCGCTCGCGGGCGGCTGGGGAGCGAGCGCCAGCCAGGAGGGCGAGAGTGCGCTGATCAACAACGTCAACGGTGGCTTCAGGAATATGCCTGTCGAGGTCGCCGAGGCCAAGTTCCCCATTCGCATCCGCCGCTTCAGCCTGCGCTCGGGCAGCGGCGGGGCAGGCAGAAACCGGGGCGGCCTCGGAGTGGTTCGCGAATACGAGGTCCTCGAGGACTCGGTCGCTGTCACGCTCCACCTCGACCGCTCCCTAACCCCCGGCTGGGGGCTCGCCGGGGGCGGGGACGGCCTAGGTCCGGCAGCGGCGGCCATGGAGGGTGGTGAGTGGCGCCCGCTCACCCTCAAGACAAACCTGTTCCCGCTGCCGCGCGGAGCGAGGGTTCGGGTCGAGACCGGTGGTGGTGGCGGCTACGGGGAGCCCGAGGATGGGTAGCACACCGGAGCGGTGGAGCGGATATCCTTCAGAAGATCCCAGGCACGGCGCCTCCGAAGGCAACCCGGCTGGCACCACGGCGGTCTGGGTAGATCGGGAGGACTCACCCTAGATGAAGACGCAGACATACCGCGCTGGCCTGGATATCGGTGGTACCTTCACCGACCTCGTCCTAGTCGAGCCGGATTCAGGCAGGCTGCACCTGCACAAACAGCTCACCACCCCGGCCAACCCGGCCGACGGGGCCCTCCTGGGCCTCAAGCAACTCCTCGCCACCCATCAACTGGAGCTGATGCAGGTAGCAGAGCTTATCCACGGCACCACCCTGATCACCAACGCCATTATCGAGCAGCGCGGGAGCGACACCGCCCTCCTGACCACCCGCGGCTTCCGCGACATCCTGGAGATGGGCAACGAGCAGCGCTACGATATCTACGATCTGTTCCTGCGCTTCCCCACCCCCCTGGTCCCACGGCGGCACCGGCTCGAGGTGAACGAGCGCATGACCCGCGACGGCGAGCCCCGACAACGGCCCAACCTGGACGAGGTATGCGCCCAGGTCGAGCAGCTCACCGCGGCTGGCGTCGAGGCCCTCGCCATCTGCTTCCTGCACGCCTATCGCAACCCCGAGCATGAGCGGCTCGTGGCTGAGCGCATCCGCGCCGAGTTTCCGGCGCTCGCGGTGTCGGTGTCGAGCGAGATCATCCCCGAGGTCCGCGAGTTCGAACGGACCGCCACCACCGTCTGCAACGCCTACGTCCAGCCGCTGATGGACCACTACCTGAGGCAATTAGAGCAGGGGCTGGTGGCAGGCGGATTCCGGGGTCGCTTTTATCTCATGCAGTCGAGCGGGGGACTCGCCACCCCGGAGACGGCCCGCAGGTTCCCGATCCGGTTCCTCGAGTCGGGGCCCGCAGGGGGCGCCCTCATCTCCGCCCACCTCGGCGTCGCCTTAGGCGCCCCCGATCTGCTGTCGTTCGACATGGGCGGCACCACCGCCAAGGCCTGCCTCATCCAGGGGGGGCGGCCAGATACCGCCTCGGTCATGGAGGCGGGGCGGATCCACCGCTTCAAGAGCGGCTCCGGCCTGCCGATCAAGGCCCCGGTGGTCGACATGATCGAGATCGGCGCAGGGGGCGGCTCGATCGCCCGTGCCGACAGCCTGGGCCTCCTCAAGGTCGGCCCGCAGAGCGCCGGCGCCGACCCCGGACCCGCCTGCTACGGCCTCGGCGGGACCGAGCCGACCGTGACCGATGCCTGCCTGCACCTGGGCTACTTCGACCCCGACTTCTTCCTGGGCGGGCGTATGGCCCTCGACGCCAGGGGCTCCGCTGCGGCCCTCACCCGCCTGGGCGAGAACCTCGATCTCAACTCCGACGAGGTCGCCTGGGGTATCTACCGGATCGTGTGCGAGAATATGGCGCAGGCAGCCCGGGTGCATATCATCGAGAAGAGTCAGGATCCGCGCCGCTTCCCGCTGATGGCCTTTGGCGGGGCCGGGCCGGCGCACGCTGCACGGGTCGCCCGCCTCCTCGGCGCCCCCGAGGTGATCGTGCCGCAGCGCCCCGGGGTGGCCGCCACCCTCGGATTCCTGGTGGCACCGGCGAGCTTCGAATTCTCCCGCTCCATTCCCGCCGCCGAACGGTCGCTCGACTGGAACGAGATCAATAGCCTCTTCGAGGAACTCGAAACTCAGGCACGGGACATCCTGGGCAGGTCGGGCCTCGGTGAGGAGCAGATGCGGTTCGAGCGCCTCGCCGACATGCGCTTCGTGGGCCAGTTCCACGAGATCGAGGTGGCTGTCCCCGGCGGGATCCTCTCGGCCGAGTCGAGTGCCACCATGGTGAAGGCATTCGAGGCGGAGTATGCCCGGCTCTACCACACCGCCCTACCCGGTTACGAACCGATGGTGCTCAACTGGCGCCTGCGCGGCATCGGCCCTACACCCGACCTGCGTTCCGCCTTCCACTATGGTGGTGACGAAGGGCGGACCGACGACCTGGCGCGCGCACTCAAGGGGACGCGCCGCGCCTACTTTCCCGAGACCGGCCACCTGGAGGTGAAGGTGTACGACCGAGCAACGCTGCCGAGCGGAAGCGCTCTCGCGGGCCCCGTCATGGTGGAGGAACCGGAGAGCACCACGATCGCCAATCCGGGCGACTCGCTCTCTGTCGACAGAGGTGGCAACCTGCGCATCCAGGTGAACCAGGCATGAGTCGATCCACCGAACACGGCATCCTATCCGACCCGGTCTCGCTCGAGATCATGTGGAGCCGGCTGATCAACATCACCGAGGAGTGCTGGATCACGATCAACCGCACCGCGTTCAGCCTCATCATCGGCGAGGTCCAAGACTTCGCCTGCGAACTGCTCGACGCAACCGGCGAGTCGCTGGCCCACTCGCCCCGGTCGATGCCAGTATTCAACCTGGCGCTGCCTCGCGCCGTCAAGGCGCTCCTCGAGGCCTTTCCTCCGGAGACCTTACAGGAGGGTGACGTTCTGATCACCAACGACCCCTGGCTCTGTGCCGGGCATCTGTTCGATGTCGCGCTGGTGACCCCCGTCTTCCGGGAGGGGAGGCTCGTCAGCCTGGTCGGCTCCGTAGCCCACTGCTCCGACATCGGAGGGACTCGCGACTCGCGCGCGGTGCGCGAGATCTACGAGGAGGGCCTGCAGATCCCGCCCATGAAGTATTACCGGGCGGGCGAGCCGAACTCCGACCTGATCGCGCTGATCCACCGCAATGTCCGCAAGGGTGACATGGTGATCGGCGACCTTCAGGCCCAGTACAGCGCCAACGCGGTAGGCGCCAGCGGGCTGCTGCGATTCATGGACGAGTACGGTCTCGACGACCTGAGCGGCCTCGCCACTGTCATCCAGGGACGTTCCGAGCTGGCTATGCGCGAGGCGATCGCGGCTGTCCCCGACGGCCACTACTCTCACCGGGTTCGCTTCGACGGCGTCGGCAACCCCTTGAGTCTGGCGGTCGACATCGAAGTCTCAGGAGATGAACTCATCGTCGACTGGGACGCCCCACCACAGCTCGAAAAGGGCGCCATCAACAGCACCCTCAACTACACTGCGGCCCATACCGTCTACGCCCTGAAGTGCCTGCTCACCCCCGAGATCCCCTCCAACGCCGGCTGCTTCCGCCCGATCCAGGTGCGCGCTCCCGAGGGGAGCATCCTCAACTGCACCTACCCTGCCGGGGTGAACATCCGCACCATCAGCGGCTGGTACTGCGCACCGGCACTCTTCGGGGCCCTCGCCGAGGCCATGCCGGACCGCGTCCAAGCCTTCACCGGCCTCCCCATTAGCGCGAGCGCTTACGGTCGCGACGCTGACAGTGCGATGTATAACGACCACCTGTTCCAGGGGGGCGGCCAAGGCGCGGGCGCACCCAGCGACGGCGTTAGCGCCCTACTCTTCCCAACCAGCGCGGCCAACACTCCCATCGAACTGTTCGAGATCCGCACCCCGCTCCTAGTCGAGACCAAGGCCCTGATCCCCAACAGCGGCGGGGCCGGGCGTAACCGAGGTGGCCTGGGCCAGCGTATCGAGTTCCGCAAGCTCTACGACGATGGCCTCCCCGTCCAGGTAACTGTGGTGGCCTACAACCTCACCGAGGCCATGTCAGGGCTCGCAGGCGGACAGGCTGGCCGCCTCAGCATGCTCTCGATCAAGGAGGGTGACACCATCACCGAGGGTTGGGACCTGGGGACTCTCATCGAGTTGCGGCGGCCCGAGCAGTTCGCCACCTTCGACCTCCCCGGGGGGAGCGGCTACGGCGACCCGACCGAGCGGCCCGTCGAGCGGGTCCAAGTCGACTACGACGAGGGGTACCTGACCGAGGAGGGCCTTGCGGCCTACGACTGCGAAGTGGACGGAGGGGGGAAGATCCGGAGGCGCAGCGCTAACCGGTCCGATTAAGGATCATTGCCCAGAGTAGGCTCACCGGGTGAGCTGTTCGTGGTATACAACCTGCACCACCCCGTACCTCCTCCCCGCGGGTGTGATCTCACGCTTACGGCCCAAATGGACTGACCGGGCCCACCTCTTGGGGTGGCCAAGCCCCATCGGTAGCGTACAGGGTGGACCGGTCTCCACACCGGAGCAGGCAGTGCCAGCGGGTTCGGTGGTCGGCATAGCCAGGGTCTCACCCTGTCCCTCCAGTCCCACCCATCCCCGGGAGGGTGACGGGACTGCAGGATAGGGGTCGCGCCGCCCACGTCTCCAACACCGCACCCATACCGCGCTCACCCCACGCGCTCATGTCTCCGCTCCTGATACCAGAGTCAGGATCGTGGTGGACGCTTCATACCATGGCGCGACTCACAGTACTATCGCCTGACATCCCAACGCCGGACAGGGCAGGTCGGTTGCAAAGAGAGGTGCACAGTGATCGGATGGAATGGCTACAAGCTGCGCGACCCGGACAATATCTCCACCCCGGCAATGCTGGTCTTTCGGGAGGTGATGGAGAGCAACATCGCTCTGTGCAACCGGATCGGCGGGGCTGAGAATCTGATGGTCCACGTCAAGACCCACAAGTCTCTCGAGGTGACCCGGACTCAACTCGAGGCAGGGGTCGCCGGATTCAAGGCGTCGACGCTGCGCGAGCTCGAGATGGTGCTCGAAGCAGGAGCGAAGGTGGCGGTGCTGGCCTACCCGCTCGCGCAAGCGCGGAAGGCCGAGCGACTTGCCGAGTTGTGCGCCGCCCATCCGGATGCGGCGGTGCACGCCATCGTCAGCAAGCCCCTCCACGTCGAGCTTCTCAAGGGAGCAGGGGCGCGCCACGGTCAATCCCTCAGGGCCCTGCTCGACTTAGATGTCGGCATGTCTCGAACGGGGGTCGCGCCTGGGCAGGGGGCTGAGGAGATCTACCGCTCGCTTCATGAGGGTGAGCACGTAGAGGCGACCGGCCTGCACGCCTACGACGGCCATGACCACGAGCCCAACCCCGCAAAGCGGGAGATCCTCGCTGCGGCCCATATTGAGGAGGTGAAGCGTTTTCGCGATCTCGCCCGTGGGCAGGGATGGTCCGTGGACCTCATCGTCGGCGGCGGAACGTTCTCGTTCCCCTACTACGCCCGAGAAGCGGGCATGTTCGGCTCACCTGGCAACTTCATCTACTGGGACGCTACCTACGCCGATCTCATGCCCGACATGCCCTTCCGTTGGGCCGCCTTCGTGCTCACCCAAGTGGTCGACAGCTACCCCGAGCGGGGGCTCTTCACAACGGATCTGGGCAACAAGGCTGTTGCCCCCGACCGTCCCATCCCGGAGAGAGCTGTCCTGCCCAAGCTTCCAAACGCCCAGTTGCGGGCCCAGAACGAAGAGCATGGCGTGTTCAAGATCACAGGCGAGGTCCCGAAGGTCGGCAGCTACCTCTTGGCCGCACCCGGGCACGTCTGCCCCACAACGATCAAGTACCCGCACAGCCTGTGGATCGACTCTGACGGGAACGTGACGGGCGTCAACGAGCACACGGCGCGCGACCGGGGGTGAGAACTCGCAACATGTCGAGCATCGCCGTTGCCTTTAGGGTTTGGGAAGGATCGCCCAATGATCGATCAACTGGCAGGCGTGCGTCCTCGGTCTTGTCAAACGACTGATGTGCTTCGATCCAGCACTGAACTGTCCCTCTACTTCTCAATCGGCAACGCCGTCCGCTGATCCGACACCGGCAACCCCCGACAACCATTATAGGCCAGCTATCACACCTCAGACATCAGCTGAGTCTCTGGGCAACCAGAATCATCTTCTCTCTCCGCGGGAGGCAGAAGCCTAGATGGAGATCCTGATCAGCTTAAGATCCTCCCGATTCAGGGTCAGGCCCCAACCGGAGGCGTCGGTGAGCCGGACGCGGCCACCATCAGGCGCCTGCTCGTCGACGAACATATCCCCAAAGACCGGGGGGAAACTCAGGCAGTCGGGGCTGGTGTTAAGGTACTCACAGAAGGGACAGTGGGGCTGGCTAATGACGAAGTGGTAGCTGTAGACGCCGCTGCCGTGGGGCACTACGGGGATGTCGTAGGCAGCAGCCATCGCGGAGATGCGTAGCAGTTCGGTCAGGCCGCCGCACCACATCACGTCGGGCTGAAGGATGTCGACCGATCGGGTCTCAATGAGCTTGCGGAAGCCGTAGCGGGTGTACTCGTGCTCACCGGTGGTCCAGCGCATCCAGGGGGCACGCTCCTTGAGCAGCTTATGCCCGTCGAAGTCGTCAGGTGGCAGCACCTCTTCGAACCAGTAGAGGTCGAGGGCCCTCATAGCGTAGGCGAGTTCGACGGCGTAGGAAACATCGAGAGCCATCCAGCAATCCGCCATCAGCAGGAAGTCGGGACCGACCCTCTTGCGCATTTCCGAGAATCGCTCGACATTGGCACTTAGACCCTTTCTACGGTCTGCGGGACCGTGGGGTAGCGGCATCTTGCCACCGATAAACCCGGCCTCCTTGGCTACGTCGGGACGGATCCCGGTGCAGTAGAGTTCGATCTCGTCCCGGATGGCTCCACCGATCAGCTGGTAGACGGGCTCCTTCCGGAGCAGTCCGAGGAGATCCCAGAGCGCCAGATCCACCGCGCTGAGAGCCCACAGCGGTACTCCCTTACGACCGTAGAAGAGACTCGCCCGGAACATCTGGTCCCATATCTTGTTCAGATTGCGAGGGTCCTGGCCAAGGAGGAAGCGCTTGAAGTGCTTCTCGATCATGTAGCATGCCGGGGCACCCCCTTGCCCGGCGCTGACGCCGACGGTGCCGTCGGAGGCTTCGACCTCGACCACGATACTGTTCATAACGTCGAGGCCGAAGCTGGTACGGGACTGCCTGTACTCAGGGTACGCCGACATCGGAGTGGCGATCAGGGTATCGACTAGCCAGTGTCCCTTCTCGCGGTTGTGGTAGTCCCCGCCGGAACCCTTCTGGTCCAGAACAAAGGCTCGTACGTCCGAGATCGAAACGTTCTTCATAGGGCTCCCTTTCCGTAGAGTATCGCAGATGGCGGGAGCATCCTCCCCCTCCGTGTAACGACCACGGGACATTGCGTATGGTGAGCTATGATTCTGTTACAGGTTTAAGAGAGGGATCCTGCGGTGTAAACCCCCGTCGGTTCTCAAAGTCCCCACCTTCGTAGATGGAGGCAAGCATGCTGAAGCTGCAATCTCCTCGATTTTCCCCGATCTTCCTCACTCTGCCCGCAAGCCTGATACTGCTCTTCGGCACGACGATGGCTCAGGAAAGCTTGATAGAGGATGAGCCGATGGACATGGGACCCTGCGAAGAACTCAGAACGGTGGACTGGAAGCGTCCACACCTCAACGTGTTCTGGTCGTGCGCCGACCTGCGGGGCGTAGACCTGAGCGGGGCATCGATGATGGATGCGTACC
>MPNL01000091.1 GCA_002239005.1 Truepera sp. bin119 | reverse complement strand
GCCCTGAGTCTGATCCAGCGAATCCGTACCCCCAGACCCGAAGCTCCGGTCCGAAGAACTCGTCCTTCGAAGCCGTCCTTGTACCCCCCAAGGGGGGACCCCGCCGCCCTCGGGGGACCCCAGCCTTGAGCGTCGCTTCCACTGGTAGAAGCTGGTCCGATCCAACCCTCGTTGACGGCAGGCCTCAGCGACGTTGCCTGACTCGCGGGCCAACTCGAGAACACTCGGGCGATGCTCAGCTGACTCGCTCGCCGCATCGCGCTTGCCACCGCTTCCAACCTTCGTTGCTGTTGGTCCCATGACCTCCTCCTTTTGGTGCAAAGGGGCACGGGAAGAAGGTTGAGAGGACACTATATGCCTAGTACCAGATCCAGCCTTTAGACACCTGCTAGAGGAAGTACATGCATTCCAACTGGCTGCTTAGCAACCGTCACATTTACATTAGTACAAGTACCCTCACACAACATTCTCTCGGGCAACGTCCACTTGGGTCAGGATGTGTTGGAGGGTGAATATGGGCTAGATAACGAGATAAGCGATAAACAGGATGATCACAACGATATAGAGCGACCCTTGCGAGGCCCGCCACGATCTTAAAGGGCATCTGATTAGCCACCAGGCGACTCTAAAGGGTAGTGTGATTAGCCACCACAATATCTCCACCTAATCCCCTTGGTTCCGGTCACAACCTAGTAAGACTGGTGGCCCGAACCAACCAGGAGAACTACTCTCCGGTGCCGACACCGAACTTCACAATCTTGTCCCATCCCTGATCATTGTCGGCAGGAACAACATACTCGAAGAATCCGATGGTGCGGTCGGAGGGAGTTCCATCCGTCCCTGCATAGGTGATCTCACCGGAGACGCCGGGGAACCCCACTAGCGCAGCGAGTTGATCGCGAATGTCAGCAGCCGAAGCCATATCGCCAGCCCGGTCTATCACCTCAACGATTACATTGAGACTGTCAGCGCCCGCCAGGGTGAAACCGTTGAAATCCGCTGCATCTGGGAAGATGGTCTCGAAGAACGCCCTGAAATCCCGGGCACGCTTGGCTGTCTCGCCACTGAGGATTTCGGGTCCGGCGTAGCCTGTGAACAGGTAGCCGTTGAACGCCTCTCCGCCTGCAACTGGGCATTGAGAGTCATCACTGGCGGCGGAGCCAAATATCTGCCCCTCGATGCCCGCATCTTTGAGTTGAGGGACGAGTATGGCACCCTCGGCACAGAAGCCGGAGAAGTAAATGATATCTGCTTGAGTCCCAAAGATGTCATTGATCTGCGCGTTAAAGTCCATAGTGTTGGCCACGTAGTCGACCACCACAGACTCACCGCCAAGGGCTGCGAATGCCTCAACGAAGAAACCCGCAAGACCGAAACTATAGTCGTCGTCTTGCTGTCGGAA
Organism: Truepera sp. bin119; assembly: GCA_002239005.1. GTDB lineage: Bacteria > Deinococcota > Deinococci > Deinococcales > Trueperaceae > MPNL01. The sequence continues at coordinate 183 of MPNL01000091.1, read as the reverse complement.
AACGATAGCGCTACCGGCACCGAGATCATTCACGACGTGGCGCGCTGTGACCTTGGCCTGGAAGTCATCGGTGTAGGCCACACGGAAGATGTAATCTCCGATCTGGGTCGTCGCCGGGTTGGTCGAGCTGGTCGAGATCATGACGATCCCGGCATCTTGCAACACCCCGGCGGCAGGGATCGA